>NZ_QSTJ01000022.1:0-561 GCF_003438665.1 Bacteroides sp. OM08-11 | reverse complement strand
CCTTGAAACGGCAGAGCATACTGTCCATTGCCATACGCCGTGCATGGTAATGCTCGATATCTTTATCGTTCCATTCCAGTATTGTTTCACCCAATAGAGAAAATTTTATCATTTGAATATTGATATTGTTTATTTCTTTTCGGAGCTCGTCTATTTTTTTATTGCCAAGTTCTAATGCTTCTATCTCCTGCCATTCATAGAGGCTATTATATGCCATACATCCGATAAGAATGGAGATAAGTATATATCCCAACCGTATTGCCTTATAGAAATTTCCTGACCGCTCCATTATTTTAATGACATTGATTTTTGGAACATGAATAAAAGTTTATCTTTTTCGTTCATGCGGATATTATCAGAATAACCGTCTTTTGTTATTTGATACCCACATGGCTTAACCATAAAAATGCCTAAGCCCTTAGTGTACGAACTTACTTCTGAGGCATAGTCTTTACTTGTATTTAATGGAACTTTCCCTTTAATATGACACCACTCATTATTGCAACTGATGTCTTCAATCTCAGACATCAGTTTTTGCAAATCTGTAATAGCTTTGGAACT
>NZ_QSTJ01000021.1:0-713 GCF_003438665.1 Bacteroides sp. OM08-11 | reverse complement strand
AAGTTCTCTTGGAACTTATGAACTTAAGGGTTGGAAACTTGGCATAAGGAATATGCCGATAATGTTTTTCTTTAAGATTATTCTTCATAGGCTTTTGATTTATTCAAATATCTAATGCATTTAGAACTTTAAGGCGGTACAAATATATTAAGATCAGTTAAATAATGAAAGGAAAATAAACATATTCTTACTGTATTTATATTATTTAACTATTTAAAAAGATTTGGATATAAATATATATACTTTATTTTTCTTGTAATATATCTATGAAATATACAAAAATATCGGTATATATCTCTTGTTTGTCGATAAATATATCTTTTATATATGAAATATTTAATAAATAGCCCGTAGATATATTCTTTGTTATAGAAATACATATGCCGATGGACAGTAGTATCAGTCTTATAGAATATTAATTATTTTAGCATATATTTTCATTGAGATGATAATTATATAGCTGATACATTATAGCCTGTATTTCTTCACTACGAACCTATATTGATTGAATTACCGTTCTCCTTTATAAAGTCCAATCGGATACTCGATTTATACCCGAATGTAATATCATAAATAAAGTATTCTTGTGAAGTAACTATATTCAATGTATCATCGTATGTAAGAGGAAGAATGCATGAATATCTGATAGAAAAGATAAAATAAGTTCATAAGTTCCAAGAGAACTTAAATTCTTTTCTTTCCTTGAGATGATT
>NZ_QSTJ01000020.1:437-880 GCF_003438665.1 Bacteroides sp. OM08-11 | reverse complement strand
GATAAAAGTTGGTTCTTGTCGTTATGCTTCCATAAGAACCTCTTGTGCTGCGAGTAATTGTTTATTAAAATATAAGAGAAAGAAGAAGCCGAGCCGTAAGGCGAGGGTTTGACTGACAGTCCTATAGCTCAGTTGGTTAGAGCGCTACACTGATAATGTAGAGGTCGGCAGTTCAACTCTGCCTGGGACTACTCCGAATGAGGGGGATTAGCTCAGCTGGCTAGAGCACCTGCTTTGCACGCAGGGGGTCAACGGTTCGAATCCGTTATTCTCCACTCTTTTAAATGAAGAACTAAAAATGAAGAACGAAGAATTTTCCGCATGGTAATTCTTCATTATTCACTCTTCATTCTTCATTTGAAAACCGTTCTTTGACATGATGTACAAAAAAAGTAAAGTTAAAAGCTGAAAGTATATATCGACCATACGTTGTCGGTAAGACT
>NZ_QSTJ01000020.1:0-427 GCF_003438665.1 Bacteroides sp. OM08-11 | reverse complement strand
TACTTCATTTGAAAACCGTTCTTTGACATGATGTACAAAAAAAGTAAAGTTAAAAGCTGAAAGTATATATCGACCCTATGTGATCGGTAAGACAAAAAGTAAGAAAGGGCGCATGGCGGATGCCTTGGCTCTCGGAGGCGATGAAGGACGTGATAAGCTGCGATAAGCTCCGGGTAGGTGCAAATGACCTTTGATCCGGAGATTTCCGAATGGGACAACCCAATATCTTGAAGAGATATTATTCTGCATAGCAGAAGGCTAACGCAGGGAACTGAAACATCTTAGTACCTGCAGGAAAAGAAAATAAACAATGATTCCCCTAGTAGTGGCGAGCGAACGGGGAATAGCCCAAACCAGTCATGTTACGGCATGGCTGGGGTTGTAGGACCACGATGTGGCATGAAAACTGGTGAGTGGAACCCTCTGG
>NZ_QSTJ01000002.1:68696-669410 GCF_003438665.1 Bacteroides sp. OM08-11 | reverse complement strand
GAACTACAGGATTACTAACTCGTATTAATATGTATATTATTACTGCCGCATAATGATTACAAAATTACACAAAAAAAATATATCTAACAAAAGTTGGAGGATTTTTTAACTTTCCTTAATTCCGCAACACTATAATTTAACTTTATTTATAAGTTCCTGAGCAACAAAAAGTTGCCCAGGATTTTGCCATGTCAGAATTTTCACTTATCTTAGTGTTGCAAAAAGAAAACAAGCAAAACTCTAATATGACATGGCAAAAATACAAATTAAATCTGAGAAACTCACACCTTTTGGAGGATTTTTTTCAATCATGGAGAAATTTGACTCCATGCTTTCACCCGTTATCGACTCAACACTGGGTCAGAGATGCAGCAGTATCTTCGGATATCAGTTCAGCGAGATAGTCCGTTCGCTGATGAGCGTTTATTTCTGTGGCGGCTCATGCGTGGAAGATGTAACGTCACAACTGATGCGCCATCTCTCGTATCATCCTACCCTTCGTACATGCAGCTCTGATACCATCCTCAGAGCCATCAAGGAACTGACACAGGAAAACATCTCCTATACTTCCGACCAAGGCAAGACCTATGATTTCAATACTGCAGACAAACTCAACACATTGCTTATAAACGCTTTGGTTTCTACAGGCGAGTTGAAGGAAATTGAGGAATACGATGTTGACTTTGACCATCAGTTCCTTGAAACGGAGAAGTATGATGCAAAACCGACCTACAAAAAGTTCCTCGGCTACAGGCCTGGCGTATATGTTATCGGTGACAAGATAGTCTATATCGAGAACAGCGATGGTAACACGAATGTGCGTTTTCATCAGGCAGACACCCATAAGAGATTCTTCGCTCTTCTGGAATCCCAGAACATCCGTGTAAATCGCTTCAGGGCAGACTGCGGTTCCTGCTCGAAGGAAATCGTCAGTGAGATAGAGAAGCATTGCAAACATTTCTACATCCGTGCCAACCGATGCAGTTCGCTCTACAATGACATCTTTGCTCTGAGAGGATGGAAGACGGAGGAGATTAACGGCATCCAGTTCGAACTCAATTCCATTCTCGTTGAGAAATGGGAAGGCAAGTGCTATCGTCTTGTCATCCAGAGACAAAGACGCAACAGTGGCGACCTTGACCTGTGGGAAGGCGAATACACTTACCGTTGTATTCTGACCAACGATTACAAGTCATCGACAAGGGACATTGTTGAATTCTACAATCTGCGTGGCGGCAAGGAACGTATCTTTGACGACATGAACAACGGATTCGGTTGGAGCAGGCTCCCCAAGTCATTCATGGCGGAGAATACTGTCTTTCTTCTGCTTACTGCATTGATACACAATTTCTACAAGACCATCATGAGCAGGCTTGACACCAAGGCTTTTGGGCTCAAGAAAACGAGTCGCATAAAGGCTTTTGTCTTCAGATTCATCTCCGTACCTGCCAAGTGGATCATGACAGCAAGGCAATACGTGCTGAATATCTATACTGAAAACCGCGCTTATGCAAAACCCTTCAAAACAGAATTCGGATAAGAATCCTTTCTTTCCGGTTAGAATCTGCGTATTACCTCAAGTCGCATCGTGGGGTAAGGGGATGGTGGCTACATATTGATGTTGTGCTGTTGCTTTTTACTGAAAGCTGCTACTAACGATTCATAAATCTACCCTTAATCGTGTATTGAATGATAGTTGCGGATTTTAGGGTCATCTTTTTTCAGACTCACCGCATAGCGCAGCATGTCTTTCGGGGAATACTGCATATATGCCCATGCCGCCTCTCTGGAACAAAGGCGGTCTCCGGCAAAGCAATTCACACGCGGATGGGAAAGATACTCCAACAACCCTTCGGCATCCTTCTGTTTGAAATTTCGAATGATAATTCGTTCGGTTTCGATATATATTTCCTTGAAAAAGACTTTCTTGCCCTTGACAGTGCGAAGGACTTTCTGCTTGGGTATGAAATACTCTAAGCCATACGTTTCATTAGAGAGCCGATCTTCGGCAGTATTCTCGTTCTTGTAGGCCCGCATGACATACCACAGTATCTTAT
Organism: Bacteroides sp. OM08-11; assembly: GCF_003438665.1. Lineage (NCBI taxonomy): Bacteria > Pseudomonadati > Bacteroidota > Bacteroidia > Bacteroidales > Bacteroidaceae > Bacteroides > Bacteroides sp. OM08-11. The sequence continues at coordinate 667,353 of NZ_QSTJ01000002.1, read as the reverse complement.
CCTTGTCCAATACATTCACCATACTGTTTTGACATGTGTTTTTCGAGAAAAGAACGTACTCATGGTTCATCCCGATATGCGTATCGGTCTGTATATCAGCAACTTTCTATGTGTTTCAACTACAATAGTCATCTATTCTCATCTTTCTGAGTCCACCCCCTGCAAAGCCCCTCTTTACGACATAAAAATTCGGTCGGAAAAGGTATGCAAAAGATGTTTCTCTCTTTAAGAGAAATATCGTTTTGCTAAACAGTTGATATTGAGGTATCATTTTATCGTAAAAGACATATTTGCTCAACAATTGCTTGACGGAAATCAACAAATTTTAGCATTTTTGTAAAAAAGTCGCTATATAATTTGGTGAATTGGAGTTATTTTCATATTTTTGCATCCCGAAGAGTTTCTCTTAAAGAGAGAAACACCTTTTTGCTCAACAATCCCCGACTTTTTTATTATAGTTGCGGTATCACACCGCAATACAATAGTTATAAATATTGAAATAAAGGTGCAGTGAGACGCTGCACCTCCTAAAGAGAATTGATGATGAGATTGTTGGCGTTGTCAACGACAGAGGTGTCCAATGAGGAGAGGTATATCTGTGTGGTTTTCTCGGAGTCATGCCCCAATGCCTCGCTGATAGTAGATACGGGCACGTTCTTGCTCTTGGCTATGCTTGCCCAGGAGTGGCGGGCTACGTAGGTGGTCAGGGGTACGGACAGGCCTATCATTTCTCCGATTTTCTTCAACTGCTTGGTGATACGGCTATAGGCATTCTTGTACTGTCTCCAGAATATGGCTCCCTCTCCTTTTGCTATAGGGAGCAGGTAGGGAGAATCATCTGTTTTGTACTTCGCCACTATCTCCTGCATGGCAGGTTCCCATTTGATGTGCAACTGTTGTGAGGTCTTCTGACGGCGGTAAATGAGCGTACTGCCATGCAGATTGCTTGGTGTAAGTTGTGCCATATCGATGAACGACATCCCACGGGTATAGAAACTGAACAGGAACATATCCCTTGCAAGCTCCAAACGGGGGTTCAGACTCAAGTCCAGCTCTTTCAGTTGCTTGATGATTTCCAAGGGGAGTGCCCGCTTGACGGTCTTGTCGATGCCGGTATATACATGCTTGAACGGTGAGGAAGAGATGACCAGTCCGTCATCTACGGCATGATTGTAGATGGTGCGCAGGTTGCGGATGTAGAAAGAGGTGGTGTTGCGGCACAGTCCGCTGTCTTTCAGCCACTGTTCATAGCCTTGTATCGTTGTCCCATCGACTTCCTCCAATGGCACATCGCCTCCTTTCAGGTAACGCTGGAGGCTGTTGAGGGTGGTTTTGTACCTTGCTACCATCCGCTTCTTGCCGATGCGTCTCAGTTTTTCGTTCAACTCCAGCGTATAGCCGATAATGCCATGTAATTCTTTTCCCTCATGGAAGTTGTCAACGACGGTGTCTGCTGTATATGACTGCCCTTCCTTGTCCAACCGTGCAATGACCAACAGCAGTTTCTTCCTGTCAGCATCCAATGTATCTTTCAAGGAAAGAAGATAGGCTTGACGTTGTGGAGTGACGGAAGTTGGCAAAATGATGTTTGAATGGTCCGCATCCCACTCTGAGGAATAGATTCTGTACTCTGTATGGATCTGACGTGCCACACGATTGTGTATCACCTGATAATACAGGCGACCCTCTTTCTCTTGAACAGATGATGTTCTGAACTTTAATTTGATGGATGCCATAATGCTCTGACTTTAACATTGAAATTGCAATTATTACCTTTATATATAATATAAGTGACAGACAAACAGGTATAGGAGGGATGGTGCCTCACCGCTCGGCATACAACAGCTGATATTCCACCCACCTCCGTTTCCTAATGGATGCCACTGCTTTTCCCCTCCATTTGCAATAGCTCAGATAGAGTGGCAGGATGTCCCTGTCGCCACGTTCCAATCGGGTGAGCAGGGACGCTTTCGGGTATCGTCCATTGCCTAACAACTTGGCTGGTCCAATCTGGTACGAGAGGGTGGCAAGCAGATAAGCATCCCTGCCATAACGGGCATATAGGCGCAGGTGCCGGAGGAGGTCTGTCCGTAACAGCAAATCTGCACGCTGACGTGTCAGTGTTTTCGGGAAACGCTCTCCCTTCTGTAGCTGGTGACCATAGCCCACATAGCCCGGTGTGGTCTTTGGGTCGTGCCAACCCTCGAAGTGTTTGGTAATGGCTACCATCCGTTCAAACAGTGCCCTGTCAATGGTTTGGCTTTGACAGGGCACGCTACAGATGGCCAACATGCTCAATAGTACGATGATGTATCTTCTCATTACATTATTTTATATAGGAGGTGCGATGTCTCACCGCACTCTAATCAATATCACTACATCATAGTGCGGAACTGCTGAATCTCTTTAATCATGGCTTTCACGTCCTCCCCAACCTGAACGAAGTTCTTGTAGAGGATGCGCTCTCGCTCTTCTTTCGACTTGAACTTATAGAACTTAGGGAGAGGGACATACTCCGATTCCTCCTTCTTTATTTCCGTCATATCGAAGTCGGTCTTGCAGTAGAACTTGGATGTCTTGAACTCCTCGCTCTCCTGGATGTTCATGCTTCCGTTCATCCCGGTCTTGGTGACTACGAAGTCACGGGCGGTCTGTCCACATATCCAACCTGTGGGCATATCGGAGATTTTGCTTGCAGGCACCAGGCTGTCCATATTCTCATTGAGGTTGATGGAGGTCTTGTCACGGTCGATGGTCACGCCCTTTTTGAGTTGCACTACTTTACCGAAGATGTCACTCGACAGCCATTCGAGGGTTTCCTTGGCTCTTGCCGAACCGCTCACCACATTGCCCACGGTGGTGATGATTTTCTGCATACCCACCTTGCCATAATCGGCTTCCAACTGCGGAAGTTCCTGAAAGCCAAGTGCCACGCTCACCTTGTTGCTTCGGGCTGTGCCTATCAGTCGGTCTATCTTGTGGAAATACAAGGTCGGCAACTCATCGACGATGATGCTGACAGGAACGTTCTTGCCCTGTCCTGTATTCACCCTCGTTACAAGGCGGTTGAGAATCAAGGCATTCAGTGCACCGATGATGCTCTCCATCTCGGGGTCGTTGGCAATGAGCAGATAACTTGGATTCTTCGGGTCACTGACCTTCAGGTCGAAGTCATCGCCGTCCTTGTGGAATATCCAGTAAGATTCCTTGGTGGCGAGACGGGAGGTATAGACACGTAGCGTGCCAATCATACCTTCCAACTGCTCCATGGCTTTGTTGGCAAAGGCAGTCTGGAACGGGCCAAGCAAGGGGGCTACCTCGTTGTCGGTCTGAAGTACCTCGAAGATGGTCTGATAACTCTCATTGAGGAACGATAGGATATGTGGCATGTCGCTGTACTTGCCCAACCAATAAGCGGGCTGCACCTCCGCGCCCGAATGGTCGAACACCCGTCCTGTGGGTATCAGCCTTTTCGTCTTTGGGTCTTCACGCCGCTCGGCAATCAGCATCTTTCCGTCCTTGTCGTAGGGCTCCTTGCCGTAGTTGCAGAAGAAATAGATGCAGGCGGCAAGGAAGTTGACGGCAGAGGTCTGGAAGAACTGGTCGCTGCCACCGCCGCCTTCCTTCTTGCCTTTTTGCAGGGATTCAAGCAGGGTCTCGGCGGTCTCGCTCGCTGCGGCAAGGTTGTTGATGTACTTCAACTGGATGGGGTTCACACGGCGCGAATACTCCACATCCACAAAGTTGATGATGTTGAACTTCATGCCATGGGGCATCTTGCTGTCCTTGGCATTCTTGTTCTTCAAGTAATGATAGTAGAGTTTGGTGGCGAGAGTGGGAAACTTATAGTCGTACACCACCATGGCAAAGCCCTTCTCGCTGTGCTGCCTGATAAACGGCTCGATGATGGAGAAGGTCTTACCAGAACCAGGAGTACCCACAACCCATGTGCCACGGAACGGATTGACGATGTTCACCCATCCCTTGCGGAACTTGCCCTTGTAATAATAGCGCATAGGGATGTTCACGCTGTACTTGTTCTCCTGCAACTCCCTGCATTGCTCAAAGCTCTCATTCTCGAAGTTGAAGCGGTCTTTCAGCAGCCCTTCCTTCAGGAACTTAGAGATATTGTCGAGGGCGATATGCACCAATACGACACCGACGATGGAAGTGAGCATATAGAGCCAAGTGTTCAAACGGAGGGTATAGAAACAGGGCATTATCGAATGACCGAACAGCCATACGGACTGCACAATCAGCAGCACTCCCGACAGCAGCGGATAGAGCACCTGCCTGCGAGCGTCAAACTCCAGATGCTTCTTGTTGCGCGTTCCCACACAGGTGATACATATCAGCAGGAACGTAGCCACCTTGCTATACACGAGGTTGCCGTCATGGTAAATCATCCACCGCTTGATGCGAGTGTGGATATCCGTCACTACGCCGCCCAAGAAGTCCAACTGCTCCGGCTCCAGTGCGTAGGCGAAGAACTCCATCAGGATGGAGACATAAATCACCGCCCTGAATATCTTGTAAAAACCCTGTAACTCTTTGCTTTCTTCCATTTACTTTACGATGATGTTGGGTGATAATGAGAAAAGATGAAGGATGCCACGGTGGACACCCTCCAATCCTCTTATGAGTTTTATTCGTAGCCGTTGATGGTCTTCTCAGACTCTACTGTCCACGGAGAAATAGTTGCAGATATGACCTCCAAGGTGTTGCGTACAGGCTTCAATGAATAGCTGTAGGAATGACCCGCTTTCCACGTGTCGTTTGTGAGGAATACGAAGTTCTCCCCATTGCTGAGTTGCAATGTCATGTCTGGCATAACCTGTGCAGGAACATAAAGCGTATATTCCATGTGGTCACTTTGTGGGTCGCCGAAATAATAGGTCGTCACCGACTCGTCACTGCATTCTACCTTTCCGGTCTTGATGTTGAAAGTACCGCTGTCAAAATAACCGACGAACGTGAGTAGGCTTCCTGCAAAATCATTGGTGGTGAAACCGTATTCTGGTGAGGTATAGACCTTGATGATGACACGCACCATCTGATGGGTGAAGTTCAATGTAAGGCTCGGATTGGCGTATGATGCCGCTCCACTGGCAAACAGAAAATCATTGACCTTCTGCTCACTCTGTACAGCTGCCTCCGGCACTTGGAACTCTATGAGGTCGTTGGTAGGATTTGCCGTATAGGGATAGTAGGCATTGAAGGTGTGAGTGTCTGTGTCCGTGAAAAACACCTTGTTGGCTGACACAAACTGATTCGTGCCGCCGCTTCGGGTGAACTTCATATTGTTGATCATCCCTGTGGAAGAGATGCCAATCATATCATTGAGTTCCCACTGGTTGTCAACGGCTCGTGTGGAAACGGCAGGTTGCAGCATCTCCAGATTGGTGAATACCTGAAGCTGCTTGGTTGATGTGCTGTCGGTCACGACCACAGAACCTCCGCCACCGGGCAGGTAAATCTCATTGACGATGTCTTGGTCACAGGACGTGAGGAGCATGGCTCCAAGTCCCAACATTAGAAACAAATTCTTTTTCATGCTTTTTCTTTTTTAATTGTTGTACTTTGATGATGATACGGGTGATACTCGATGTCTGTATATGGGCTAATCCATAATCGTGATGATGGGTCTCGCCTTATGCGGCTGCCACTTGGGAGTCTCCTGTATGGCACCGCTTCCCAGTGAGTAAAGCCATGCCTTGGCGGTCGCTTGTCCTTCTACCTCCGTTGAAGTCCAATACCAACAGTCATCATCCTCATCGGGGATAGGTGTGCCGCCGCATTTCAGGATGTATGGGTTGATGATGTCCTTGGCATGATAGAGCAGACGCATCTGTGCCACACTGGGGATATAGGCACTTTGCCCGTAACGCCACATGTCGAAGACACGCTCAGCCAAAGGCGACTTCACATCGGTCGTGCCATAAAGGGCAAAAGTGTTCTTGTTGCCGTCGTAGGCGGTGAGGTCACAGGATGTGTCCTGTTCCACACCGATACTGTCAGCAAAGGCTTCGGGAGCGATGTCCCACAGATAGACGGCATATCCGTTTCCCTCCATTTCTTCCCTCTGATTGACGTTGAACACCACTGCAATGGCTTGCTTGCACGATTGCTCGTAGGTTTCGTAGGGCATCACCTTGCCGTCAGTGGTCAAGATATGGGTGACCTTCATGGCTGTGTCGGGAAAGTCCTGATGCTCGTCACAGGCAGTCAGCAACACCGTTGCCGCAACTGCCAAGATTGAAAACAGTTTCTTCATACGCATAGTCATTTTACAGGAAGTTTCACACCCAGGACAATACCCGTTCTGAACAGGTCTTCACCCTTGATCATCACATCGGTCTTCACCTGCCAGAAGAGCTTCCAGCCGTGTCTGAGTGTATAGTTTTGCTCATAGCCGAGGTGGATGCCACCCAAGAACCTGTCAGTATCGCTACCTGCCGATGCTCCTATGCGCATGTTGCCATGGTGGTTGCGTCCTCTTGCCACACAGGGCTTATAGGCAAAGCCGAAACCATAACTGCGGTAGTTGTTCCAAAAACTCTCAGGACAGACATGACCGCACGATGCGCACTCGTTCCACTTGATATATCCGTTTGCAAAATACTCCCACGCATTGTGGTACTTCGTCTCATACTCGTAGGACAGCGTCACGTCCAGTCCTCGCTCATACAGGCATCCGAACCCCAAGGATATGCGGTCGCTATTCTGCTGCGCCATTGCCGGAGTCATGCTTGCCATAAAACAGATGACAACGAGTAAGGTATGCACAAGCCAATTCCTCACTCCTAATTCCTCATTCCTAATTCTCATTATTCCTCCTCCAACAGTATATGGTTAAACGAATCGGCAGACAGCACATCCTCATAGTCGATGCTGAGCGAGATGGTGCGTCCACTTATCTGTTTTTCCGACAGCTCGATGGTCAGCACCTTGTCGTTGGGGAAGGTCATCTTCTTCACCACAATCACGTTGCGATAGCCATACTTGAAGGTCTTCGCATCGTCCAACACAAGAGATGGGGTCAGTTCCACTATCTGCGCATTGGTAGCCTTGCTCTGCTTCTTGTCCGATAGTTTGATGCGCATCTCGTCGATGTCGAAGCGGATGTTGGTCTTGTTCTCCACGGAGAAGTCGATGAAGAAATATTCGCCCACGCTGTAGATGTTGTTCAGGCGCATTACCATGCGGTGCATCTTCGTCGCCACGTTGCGGTATTTGGCAGACGATGACCATATCTGACGTGCATACTTGGTCATGTCGGCAGTGGACAGGCTTACAGCGGGATTGTTGTAGGCATTGCGCTCCGAGCATTCTATTTCCTTATCGGTTACTGCCTCCTGCATCCTCGTGGTATAGAGCAGTGCATACTGCGTGCGGTAGCGTTCCGTCACGATTGTCACTATCGCCAACACCTCACCGTCGGCATACACGTTGTCCTTCGGCTTCAGGCGGATGGTGTTGTTGATGGGTTGGTCGCCCACCACCTTGTCTGTGGATATATCGACAAAGCGGATGGGTTCGGAGGCGGTGATGACGGTGGTCACTTGGTCGTTGACCGTCAGCTGCTCCATCTCCATGTAGGTGGTCTGCGCCTTGGCTGAAAGCACGCTCAGCGAAAGCAATGCACAGACATTCATTTTCTGAAAACAATTCATATTAGTTGATTTTTTGATGTTTATACTCTATGAGCCACCGTTCCCGACAATTCCGTTGTCGGGCAGTGTCTATTTCCTTTTCTCTTTCCCATTTACAAGGTAAACAAACGTCCCATACTTCAGCTTCACTTTGTTCTTCTTGATAGCCTTGCTGATGGCATTGCTTGTCTTCTGGTAGGCATTGGTCACGGCTTGCATTCCCCATTGCGAGAAACTGTTGTTCGCTCCACTCTGGTCGATGTTCATGTTGCTCTGCATAGCACCGCTCGCCACATCTTTCGTGGTCTCACGGAACTGGCTGCCGGGGACATACAGTCCCTCCAGTCCGTCCGTGTCATAAAGCGAAAGCGAAACCTTTATCAGCTCGTCATCCACAAGGATGGAGTTGATGCTACCCTTCACTCGCTGCGAACCGAAACCGCTCATGGTGGCATAGAGGTACGACCCTTTCTTCACCACGGTCTCACCAATCTCAATATCGTCCAACAGTCTCAGCCGCACCCTCGACCCGTCCGTAGCCTTCACGTCCTCGTCAATGATGGCCTTGATGAGCTTTGGCTCATGCTCGTTCTGCGTCAGGGTGTTGAAATAGTCCGAAGTCACCTTCACCTTCTTCACCACCTCCTGTGCCTTGTCCTCCTCGTCCAGTGCCTTCACCGCCTTGCTGTCCTCGGCAATCTGACCTTTCACCTCAATCTGCTCCTTGGGAGGCCCAGCCTGTGTGGTATCCTGGGCCACGGGGGCAACTGCCGCCTGTCCTCTCAGCCTCGCTTCGGCGAGTGCCTTGTTGAGTGCTTCGAGTGCTTCCGCTTCTCGCGCCTTGGCATCGGCCACTTCGGCTGCATCGTCCTTCTCTTCTGCCTGACGGACGAGTTCCGCAAGGTCTTCTTCTGTGTACTTGGATTCATACGCTTCTTTCTCTTCTTCGTTGTCACGCTCAATGTTATCAACAGCCGAATAGTCTGCTATGCGACCATACGACTTCGCCATGTTCTCATACTTGCCACCGATGCCGTCACCATTCTTAATCTGCGCTCCGGGCAGGTTGGGGTTCAGAAACTCGGTGGTCTGCAGGTTCTTGTCCTGCGTTTCCGCCACCTCCGTATTGAACATGTCAAAGACAAAATAGCCTGTGGCAATCAACGGGATGTACACGATGGCTGGCAGCATGTACTTCGGCTGACGGAAGTTTATCTTATCTGTTATTCTCATCGCTGTCTGATTTTGATGTTACTGACTTGTCTCGATTCTCCTCGTTGGTTCGATGCGTCACGGGAGGAGTGATGCAATGGGCTGCATTCATCATCTGCTTCATGCGCCCTTCCTGCCGCTCGATGGCACTTGCAGCCTCCGTCCGATGACCGTAATACCGCACCATCCTGTAGATGTTGATGCCGAAGCACGTGGCGACAAAGCCGAAGACGATGACGAGAAACAGCGTCTTGTGGGCATTGGCAAAGCCTTGCACCTTAGCCGCCGCACGGTCTATCCTCGCGGTCTTGGCAAACTTGCGCCCTGCCGCCACCTCCTTCTCATACCGCTTCTTGTACTTGGGGTCGTTCTTGTCGGGCATATCCTCGCCCACAAGCATCCGTCTGATTCCTTTTACACTCATACCGCTAGGATATTAGAAGTTTGACTTCGACTTCTGCTCAATATCCTTGTTGAGCAAGGTTCTCCAGTTCGTGATGAGCAGTCCATGAGGATTGTTCTCCGTCCTCGGCACGCGCTTCACCTGTCCCGCCGTCACCAATTCACGCATCAGAATATTGCTCCTTCGCTCTATCCTTTGCCTACCGTAGTAGGTGAACTCCATCTTCTCCTTGTTGAACTTGATGCTGTCGCAAAAGATGCTGAACACGGCACTCGTACCCATGATATTGTTGTAAAAGCCCTTTTCCTTCAGCGTATTGTACTGCGCCAAACCAGTTTCATCGACCAAATACATCGCCTTCTCCATCGAATAGCGGATGTACTTGTCATCGGGAGCAAGCGTAAAGAAGTAATGGTGGAACATCTCGATATGGCTCTTTGCCTCCACATCCAGCGTTTCCTCCATCGTGGTGCGGTTCACCAGTATGGGCACGTTGCCGTCCAATACATACACCTTTTGCTGCGCGTCCGTCACCATGCAGCGCGCCGTCCAGATGCTCGACACCGAGATGATGATGCAGCCCATGAGGAACGCAGAGCAGATGATGCCCACCAGCATGATTTTGTTTTCTAAGTTCTTGATTACCATACGTTACTGCTTGTTTGAGGTCTGATTTCTCTTCATTCTCACATATTCACGGTGCAGGATGGTGTATATGTCCTTCTCAACTTCTTCCACCAGTTTGGCGTAATACTTGATGCAAGCCTCTACGTAGATGCCTTCGTATTTCAGTTGGATCCACACCCACCAGATGTCACGTTCACGTCTCCGTCGATTTCTGTAGATTTTGGCACGATGCAAGCGATAACTCAGGTAATCTACCATAGGCACTACATACTCGTCGTTATCCTCAAAGCCTTCTGCCATCTCCTCATACTGTGGGTCGATGTAGTTGTTTTCGGAATTGAAAAACTCTTCCTTTGCACGCTTGTTGGCAAACGCCATGAATTTCTCATCTTTGAGCCAACGCTCAATTTCATTTTTTGCTTTCATTTTTCTTGATGGTTACTTTTATTTGTTTCAATAGGAGGTGCGGTGACTCACCGCACACTCACATGTTATCTCATCACGGTCGCCATGGTTCCCGTAGCCGTCATCTTGGCTTGTTGTGCCACGCCCTCGCCGAAGTTTCGGGTTGAGAAGGCGGTGTCGCCCTCTGGTATCATCCATGCCGCAAGGTCGGGCACGAGGTTCAGGCATTTCAACGCCACGATGCTCGCTGCCATCAGATAGCCTGCCGAGAAGAACGAGTTTTGCAGATAGGCTGCCATCGTCTGCTCACTGGCGGTGATGGCCGTCAGGTTCTCTACCTGTATGCAGAGCACAATATCAAACAGCAACAGGACGTAGAAACCGACGAAGTAGAGCATGGCTCCGTAGAAATGAACTGTCAAATAACGGGTTAGCCACTTCGCCCACGCTCCTTCCCACTTGGGCAGCAACGAAAATGCCCATTGTATTGGACCGAATATAGTGAGCATTCCGAGCAATATCTGCTGACAGTATATCGTCGCCCACCAACCGATGCGGAACACGATCAGGGCTATCAGCATCACTATCTTGTCGATGCCCACCACGGCCCCTGCCGTCAGTGAGGTGAACCACAGTTTGCTGGCATCCTTCTCCATGTTGGTCACTTCGTCCACGCCCGTCTGCTCCATCGTCGCCTCTATCAGGTTGGGGTCTGATGTGCCCTTATGCGCCACGTCTGCCTGTGCCTGGAGGTCAGTGTACATCGAGTCCCTGACATATACAAACTGCTGCACCTCCTCAAACTTGTCGGAAATTTGGGTCGCCTCTGCCTCATAGAGGTCGTGGGTGTAACTGCCGATGCAATTGGGAATATAGGATAGAAAATCCAATACGCACCAGCTGCTGCCGCTGTTGGTCATGCCTGTGTCAGCAGGTGGGTACCACCAACAGAGGATGATGCTCACCACCAAGGGCTTGAACAGTTTCATCACGTCCAACGGTTCGTTCTTCACCATCATCTTGTAGGCCATGCTTGCCGCCACGATGATAGAGAACAGTGCCGCCAATGCCATACACATTTGGAGGATCCACCAGAACGGCCCTTGTGAGCCTGTGAAGGTGGCATCGGTCAGGAACTCGTTGGTCTGGAATATCACATCGTCAATCTCCTCTTCGAGGATGTTGATGCCGAAATCGCTGAGTATGTTGTCTGCCATCAGTGCCTGGTTCTATTGTTGATAATCTCTTTGATAAACTCTATGCCTTTCGGTGTCCATGACAGATAGAAGTGGTAGAAGCAGCGCATCCTGCCTGTGACATATACCGCAATGCCCTTGTCCTGAAGGTCTTCACGCAGTTTCCACATTCCATATTCCTTGGTGATGATGCCTTCCTCTTTGAGGGTCTTCACAATCTTGCCGTAGTAACTTCCGACATATTTGTGAAGCTTTGACATTGAAACTACCTCTAAATCAGATGGCATATAATGCTCATCAACGATGGGTGTCCTGCCGATAACGCTGATTCGCTTCGGCATCCTTGACATCTCCAACTGCCACTTGCCGTTTTTCCTCTTGGCGGCATAGAGACGTAACTGTATTTTTGATATTGATTCCATAGCTATTTCTTTATTTTATGTTCTTTCGATAACAGGAATGACTCCCACGCTCTTCAGTTTCTCATAGAGGAAGCGGCGACCTTTCTGTGTCCATTTGGTGTTCATGCGCACATCCTCCGTACCGTCCTTGTGTTTAATGAGGTAGGTCTCGCTGGTCACATAACCGCAGTCCTTGTAGTCGGCATACAGAATCCACTGCTTGCCACGCTGATACTGGATGTTCATCTCCTTCAGACGTCGGTTGAAGCGGATGGACGACTCGCCATAGTCCTGTGCTATCTGTGTGACCAGGACACTGCTCTTCGTGGCAAGGATGATGTCAAGGTAACTCACCTTGTCCTTCATCTCCGTCACCTCCTGTTGCAGGTCATCCACCTTGGATCCCAACTCAACGATGCGTGTCCTTTGGTGTTCACACTCCTGTTCGACAAGCAGACGCTTTTGTCGTTCTTCCTTCAGATTGACTGCTAACCGTATCAGGAAGTCTGGCTCTGCCAATGCCTTCTCGATGGTCTGCTGTGTCATATAGGCACCATGCTTGCGGATAGAGGGGAGCACCTCCGATGTCACCCACTTGCGGAAACGTTTGGCTTCGGGTTTGCGACTGTCAAGGATGACATCATACAGTCCGTCTTCATTGATAAAGTTTGTAACCTGTTCTCTTCCAAGACTATCCGAGATGGGGTACTTTGAAAGTACATCATCCGAAAGTCGTTGTACCAACTTGCTGGTTTTTAGTCCAAGAACTCTTGCCACATCAGCCAAACAGAACAAGGGTTGCTCTGGTGTTCCTGTGGTTCGGACTGCTCCAAATTCCTCGTTGTTGAAAATCTGAATATCGTTCATATCTCTATGCTGTTTTGTGATTATTTCTTCTCTTCCCTTATTTCTATCTGTTCACACTTTCTTCACCCTCACCGCTGTTGGCATCATCGCCGTCAGTGCCTGTCGAGCTCCTCACGCCCTTCATGTTTTCCTGCCAACGGCTCTTGGCATCGCTGATGATGCTGCCTTTATGTACTACACGGTCGTTGGTGGCTGCCAAGAGGGCGGTAGTCTGGCTTTGGGTGTTGAGCTGCACAAGGTATTTCAGTAGTGTCTCGTTCTGTGTCGTCAGGTCGGCATAGATGCTAAGATACTGCCGCTTTCTCTGTGCATTGGGCATATAGGCATCCTTGGTGGCTTTCACGGCACACTGGTACATATTGTACAGTTCCTCCCACCGACGCTTGTCGTTGATGGTGCCTCCTGTAGGGATGATATGGTCTATGTTCGCCTTCATCTTGTCCAACTGACCGTTGATCTTGCTGCTTTCGGCAAGCCAGGCGAGGTCTATCTGTCGGTCGGCTACGTTCAAGGCTTCCACCTCAGCACGCTTGGTGAGGGCAGAGTCTATCTTCTCCGCATCATCTACTTGGTTGTAGAGGTTGATGCCGGCAAGAGTGCGGAAACCTAACTTGTTCTTCTCTGCCGCTGTCTTCTTATAGTTGTTATGTAACAGCCAATAATAGAACTCAGGGGTGAGAGAACCGCCACCTGTCTCCATCACCGTTATCTGGTTCTGCTTGGAGGAGTCGTGGTTGTAGGTCACGCTCTGGGCTGTGGCTTTGATGGTGGTTGCTACCGCCATGATGAGTATCATTGTCTTCTTCATGTCCGTTCTTCTTTTGTTTACAATCCGTCAATAGTCAAGTTTTCCTGCCACTTTCCATCGGCTGAAGGCATCTTCCAGTATCTCTTCCTTCGTCCTCGTCCGATACACCTTCTCCTTCCAATAGCCCATGCGCAGCTGCACATACCGCCATGTCTGGAAGTAGGCTTGGTTCAGATGTTTTTCTATCAGGTCCAACGAATTGTTGATATTGTCCAACACCATCAGCAGGTCGGAAGTTGAACAGGCTGCCGCTCCTGTGGCATACAACACGAGGTCGTTGACGCTATGGTAGAGTTGGCTTCCTTCGTTGTATATGTTGTCGATGGCTTTCTTGTTGATGCTGATGAGCATCGTGTCAGTCAGTTCGATGTGTTTCCGCTTGATGACCTTATCATTGAAGTCCTCCAACAGGTTCTTGTAGTCACTGATGCGGTCGCTCACCGTCTGGTAGGTGCTCTTCACGTTCAGCACCGTGCGCAACGACTGGTACATCACATCGATGATGTCGAAGGCCCGGGTGTATTTGTCCAAATCCACATTCAGTTCCTTGTATTTGCCCACCTCTTCACTGCTGTATTCATGCAGCAGTTGATTGCTGTACTCCAAAGTGCTGCGTGCCAGCAAGAGGCTGCGCTGCTTCTTGTGGTCGTTGATGTATGCTTCCACCGATACCGCATCGAATCCCCATTGCGCCAAGGCTGTATTGGGGAAGAGGGTAATCAGCAGGAGAGCTATGATGATGGTATGTCTCATTCTCCGTTCCTCCCTCAGTTTTCGTTCTCGTTATCTTCACCATTCCCTCTGTTAGGGTCTGCATTCTCTCTCCATCGCTCGTAGCACTCTTCAATGAGTGTCCTTCTGCGACCTTGGTCTGCGTCGATTGAAGGAAGAATGTCCTTCAGCACGTCAATGATGCTGCGCTTGTAGTGCATCATTTTTTCTAATGATACCAAGTCGGCGTAAATCTTGGTGATACGGCTATCTACTTCACGGGCTATCTCCAGACGGTCGCTCGACCAGAGCAGGTGTATTACATCGTCATTGTCGGCGGTCTGGGTTGCCTCGCTCTTGGCATATTCTGTGGTGATGCTGCACGACGGGAACTCCTGGGCTATCTCCGAGATACGGCTGTTCACCTGCCTCGTCTTCTCCTCGTCAGAGGCATTCGGGTCAAGGGTCAGCACATCCACCACCTGTGTGTCGGTGTATTCCGAGGTCAGCTCCCACGATATTTGCAGTATCGCACGGTGTATCTTGATGCCAAGGAAGTACTTGGGCTTCCTTGCAATGGACAGTGTCGCCTTGAAGGTGATAATGCCGTTGATGTTGGGCATGGTGGCAGTTCGGACGTAGGTGTAGCCGTTCCACGAACCGGCACCTTGCCACGTGAGATTGTAGGCTGACTTCACATCCTGCATGATGGCAGGGATGCGGTAGTAGTCATCGGTGGAGGTGGCATTGTCGTTAGCCGCCTCGCTCTTGGCATTCTGTATGTCTGCCAACTGCTGCTGCCATGTCGCCAATTCCTTCTTCAGGTTGTCTATCTTCGTCTTGTTGACATTATGTTGCTGCCGCAAGGCAGGGGCTTCCTCCACAGAGGCATTGGCTATCTGCGTGAGCAGGTTCCTGTTCTCTGTCTCCAACTGGCTTATCTGCGCCTCCAACAGGGCTATCTTGCTATTCGCCTCACGTTCCTTCTCGTCCAGTTCCGATAGGTCGAGATTATTTTCTGATACGCTTGTCCTCATGGCGCATTCCTTGCTGTGGGCATTGAGCGAACCGCCGCACTCACGGCACTTGTACTGCGTGCTGCCCTGTCCGAGGGTGACACCGTCCGAACAGGTGACGCTGATGGTCACGCTCTCCACGCCCTTCAGTTTGGCGGCATCGGTGGCTTGATAGTAACGGCGTGCGTCACTGCCGATGTAATAGACATAGCCCTCCTCGTTGTCGTTATACTCCGAGAGACGTGCCTGCAACTGACGCTTGAAGGTATTCAAGTCCATGCTGTAGGAGTCGAAGACATCCTCATACACCTCTTCCACGTTGTTCCAGCTCTTGGTAACGTGTATCTCGTAGGCGTAGGCCTTCTTGGTCTGCTTGCCGCCACGGCTGATGATGTACGACGACATCCAATAGTTCATCGTATAGGTGAAGCCGTCGCTCTGGGCGTTGAGCTGCTGCACACGGCTGCGGCTCCATCCGGCATGGTTCTCCGAGTTGGCCAGTATCTGCTCTCGCTGCGTGCTGTTAGGGTAGAAGTTGGGGTCGGAGGTGTTGATACGATACCAATGGTCACCGTTCAGAATACTGTTGTCATCGGTCGGCGGATAGTAGTCACAGAGGCTTACGCTGCCTTGGTCTCGTCGGGCAATGTACCAACGCTGTGTATAGTAGTTGCCCTGCGTCTCGCTCAGATAGTCTGTCATCCACGAGGTGATGTTGTAGTTGGAGAGGTCGAAGAGGGCTGCCACGTTGTCCTCGCCACCCACCAGACTAAGGAGTGTGCTGCCGATGCCGTTCTCTGCCTGTTCATAGAGGTCATGGTAGTTGTCATAGATGTCGATGATTTTACTCACCTTGCCATTGAAAAGGTCGTTGAAGGCACTCTGCTGCAAGAGTGCGCCTGATGCCCCGTTGATACCTGCCGTCGCCAACGATGCTCCCATATTGTAAAGCGTCTCGATGTCGGCGGTGAGGTTCTCCACGGTGAAGTTGCCGGGCACACTGGCGATGTCATCCAACAGCTGCTGCCAATCTACATTGCCTATCTCCGAGAGTTTGAGGATGGCGGCTATCTCTTGGTTGATTTCCAAGAACTGAATGTCGGCAAAGGTCAAGCTACTGTTGGTCACGACACTCTCAAACTGCATACACAGCGACTTTGTGTCGGCGCATATCTTCATCAGGTAACTGCCCCAGTAGAGGGCGGTCTGCGGACTTTTCAGCATCATTCCTGCCACCGTCCATATCTTGGGCATAATCTTGTTCGCCACCATATTGTGGATGCGGCGGTAATAGTAGTTCTCCGTGCTACTGCTCCAAATGCCGAGGTCGGTGAATGCCTTGCGCTCCAAGAACTTGGCAGCGAAGATGCCGGCAGTGGCAACCTCTGCGGCATTGTAGTGCTTCAAGATTTCGCCCACCTGCTCGTTATAATAGCTCTCTGCCATAGCTCCAGCACCGAATGCGGCAGCCATGGCGGCAACGATCTGCTTGTCGTAGTTCACGCTGTAATACTGCGCATGAACCCTTCCCACGACAAGTGTAAGACACATATATATTATAATAAGGTATAAACGTCTCATTGCTTCACTACTTTACGTTTTTACTACTTTCAGTTTCTACTATTCCACTACTTTACTACTTGTAGTATTTACTATTGGTAGTATTCACTACTAATCGTATTTACTACTAATCGTAAATACTACCCAGCCACCGTTCCCGAAAGTTTTGCTTTCGGGCATCTGGGCTTTACGTCTATTCCGGGATTTCCGTTTCCATCAATCAGCCCCCGTGCTCGCCGTGTCAGCGGCGAGTGGCTCCATCGTCCGTCAAATTGAGCACATGCCCCGCCTCATTGACCTTCTGCGCAAATGCCAACGACTTCCCGATGCCACTGGCATCCCAATCTCTGCAATACCGCTCGATAGCCTCCTGATGTCTGCACTTCAGTTCATGCTTATAGAGTTTCAATGCCTCCTTCTCAGCTCGCTCGGTGGTGTAGGTCATATAGCACTCGTGCGGCTCCTCCACACCATACACTCCGCTCGTCGATCCACGTCGGATAAACACCTCACGGAAGAAACTTCTTCCCTCCTTGTTATCCAAGCGGTTGACAGTGAATATCTTCTTGCAATCCACATCCGTCAATCCTAATATCGCCTTGATCTCGTCGAATCGCTCACGAAATTTGCTTTGGTCGAGCAGCATCACCACGTCGGAGTTGTTGATGATGGCTTCCTTCACGATGGGACTGCCGATGATGTCCTGTATCTCCTGTGTCACTACGCCCACGCTCGCCCAGAACTTTCGGGCTGTCTTGTATAGGTACTTGATGTACTCGGCCATCAGCGGCGAGGCGATGGCTTTCCATGCCTCCTCGATGACAAGGCACTTGCGGTTCTTCTTCAGGCGCATCTTCTGCAGGAACACGTCCATGATGATGAGCGTCACGATGGGGAAGAGCTGCTTGTTCTCCTTGATGGCATCCACCTCGAAGACGATGAAGGTCTCGTCGAACAAGGTGCTATCCACGTTCTCGTTGAGAATCTTGTCGTACTTGCCGCCACGGTAGAAGTTTTGGAGCATATAGGCGAAGTTGTCGCAGTCGATGGTGGTGATGTTGTTCTCGATGCAGATCTGGTCGAGACGCTCACAGGCGAACTCATAGAATGAGTCGAAGGAGAGGGTCTTCACGCTCAATGCCATGCGCCGTTCCTCCAGTCCCTTGATGAGTTTCTCCACCTTGTCGTGTATCTGCGTCAGCTCCGTGCCGCGCCGCTTCTCCATGGTGGAGAGGTTTTTTCTCAGTGTCTCCTTCTGTGAGGAAGGATAGGGCTGCACACCGTTGAAATAGAAATCGTAATACTCCGTCACCAACTGCTCCACGACACGGAACTCCAGTTCGGGTATCTGCGTCTCCGAGCCTTTCCATATCAGCAGTATCAGGTTCTTCAGGAAGTCTATCTTCTCAATGTTCAGCTCCCGCTTGCTGATGTTGAAGGGGTTCATGGTGATGGGCTTGTCCTCCGTATAGGCGATGTACTTGCCGCCCACATACTCGCAGAGTCCCTCATACGAGTTACCCGTATCGACCATGACGATGTCGGTGTTCTGCTCCCACAACTGACGCACCACGCTGTTCATGTGGAAGCCTTTATATATAGCATAACATACTGAGCCACAACACTTTCATAAAAACAATAAAATCTAAACGGTACAAATATTGAACAAGGGAAAAATAGTCATTCAAAGCACTCACCAAAGAGAAAAAACTATGACAGGGGCAAAAAGTAGATTTAAGATTATTTATGAAAATATTTTGGACGATTTTGACTGATTGCTATCCAAAGAGCGCATTTTTGGTAAAAAGTACCATTCTCATTATCCATAAAGAGTGAGACAGTCGAAAAAGAAAAAGAGGGGTATGAGTGCCTTGCAGGAGGACTGCAAAAAGGGTCAAAAGTGGGTGTCTTGTACCTTGGTTGTATTTCAGTCGGCATATATGGCTGATATACAATGCAGGTTAATAATTCGGCGGCAATAGAATAGCGTTTGAAAGACGTATTCATTGTTTAGTAGTTTTCCTGATAAAATGTTAAATTTAGGGTAGTTAGATTAGTTTTTCTTCCAATTGTTTGGTTTTTTGGAATTGAATGCCTACCTTTGCATTGACAAATCCCGCTCGCTTCCCATAAGAACAGCGTACCCAGCGGGACATTTTTTAAATTGTAGGTATATGAAAGTTATAAAGAACAAGACAATAGATTTTGCAACCGCAGTTCAGGCTCCCGTCATTAACGGAAATAGAGCTGCACGGACAGGTTATGTCCGTTTGGTTCGCCTTATCACTGACGAGCCTGTTCCTCAACAAACTTCATATACGGGAAAAATTGAGTTGAGGTAGGAATGGCTGTATATACAAAAGAATACGAATCCCAGCCAGAGGCTATTCTTACAAACGTCATTATCTGTCCAGCCGTAGATTTGTCGGCAAACGTGGCTGTTCCTGTTCATTGCCAAGTTGAAAATGTATTGTGGGACACAGGAGCGACCAATACATTGATTTCACAGGAAGTTGTAAATGCTTTAGGGTTACAACCGAAGAACAAGGCTCTTATTTCGAGTGCAGGAGGTGATGTCGAATCCTGGACTTACCTTGTTCATGTTATCCTTCCAACAGGAACAGCAGAGTTGAATGTTCAGGCTCTGCTTAACGACAATTCAGACTATGATGTGGTGATTGGCATGGATATTATAAATTCATGCGACTTCTGCTATACAAACAAAGACGGCAAAAGTACATTCTCCTTATGTCATCCAGCAAAGGAGAAAATCATTCTGAAATAAACCAGCCATAGGCTTTCTTTCAAGAAAGACATGTGCGACAACAATAATGATAGATGTGACATTCGCATCTGTCTTTTGCTTTTTACGCCAATAAGAGGCCATTTCCTTACACAAAATATACGAGATTTGAGCAAGAATTTAGTTAATTATGGTTAAATTTAAGGTTTATACATACTTTTCCATAACAAAATGAGGTTGTATTGAGATTTTCTTTGTACTTTTGCAGCGGACTATTATCGCCATGTTTATAGCCATTGAGGTTAGACGTGTTCTTTCGTGATGGCATACAAGGCAGCCTACGCCGTGCTGAGTATGGCGGAGTCATAATGACAAAGCGGTACAAAGCGGGCATTGGGTGGGAAAGATAGTCCAGACATAATGAAGGCGTTTACTAACGCTCTGTTTAAGACAGTCTGTAATCTAGCAAATTAACAGTTATCATAGTCTTGAGCAAAGCCAACGGTAGATGTCCCGGGTGTGATAATATCGCTCCTGCGGAGACCTGTAAGCACGGATTGTACCTTTTCGGGCACAACAATTGTTTATTATGGTCTCCTAATGGAAATGATTATTCATATCGGCGTGGGCTCTGACGTTGTCTGTTCAACTATGATAGGCAATTGCTAGAGCCTCAGACTGTGGAATAGACAACAGACGTTTCCACGCTCTTTTTATGTCTATATTGCTATTAACGAGCAACGACATATAAGCCGATATGAACGCATTGCTTAATGCGCATACCAAACGAGGTTGCGATTCACCTCCTCACATTGGATTTGCCTCCAATGTCTCCCCCGAAGCCCAAAGCTCACAAACAGGGGTGTCCTCGGAATATGTCCAGCAGGAAGGTTACAACTGGTTTGTTCTTCGTGCTACTTATAACAGGGTAAATGCAGCCGTAGAGAAAGCAAAGAAGAATGATATTAAGACATACGTGCCGATGCACTATGTACTAAAAGTGATTGCTGGGAAGAAGAAGCGAATACAACAGCCTCTTCTTCCCAACTTTCTTTTTATATACGCCACAAGGGAACAATCAGACAGTTTTGTGAAAAAGACAGTTGATGCCCCAATCTCTTTTATAAAATATTATTTGGATAAGACGCTTCCTCCAGAGGCAAACGGTAAAAATCCTCCGCTTATTATACCATACAATGCAATGATAAATTTTATCAAAGCAACAAGTACTGATAGTGAGCATGTACGCATTGTTACAGCGGAACAGTGTCACTATAAAAGTGGAGATAAAGTACGAGTAATAGCTGGTGACTTCAAGGGAGTGGTTGGAAAAGTTGCCAGAATAGCAGGACAACAAAGAATTGTTGTTGAGATCTCGGGATTGTGCCTTGTCGCTACTGCGTATATTCCTACTGATTTTATTGAGATTGTCAAATAATGCCGAAAGGCATATTGTTTAATTTAAATTTTTTATTTTATGAAGAAAAATGGTAAGAATGAAGAACTTCAGTCTCGTCGTGAGTTCTTTAAGAGAGCCGCTAAAGGTGCTCTGCCTATTTTGGCTGGTGCAGCTCTCCTGTCAAGTCCTATCTTGTCAGAAACTGCAAATGCAATGTCATGCGCAGGATGTAACAACCGTTGTATGAACAGTTGCTTCAACACATGTCATGGTACTTGTAGCAGAACTTGCTCCGGTACTTATAAATAAAGTTAAATCAAAGTGTTGCGGAATTAAGGATGACAAAAAAGAAATTGCCCGTTCGTTTTACGGGTCAGCACTTTACTATTGATAAAGTGCTAATAAAAGATGCAATAAGACAAGCAGATATAAGTAATCAGGATACGGTTTTAGATATTGGGGCAGGCAAGGGGTTTCTTACTGTTCATTTATTAAAAATCGCCAACAATGTTGTTGCTATTGAAAACGACACAGCTTTGGTTGAACATTTACGAAAATTATTTTCTGATGCCCGAAATGTTCAAGTTGTCGGTTGTGATTTTAGGAATTTTGCAGTTCCGAAATTTCCTTTCAAAGTGGTGTCAAATATTCCTTATGGCATTACTTCCGATATTTTCAAAATCCTGATGTTTGAGAGTCTTGGAAATTTTCTGGGAGGTTCCATTGTCCTTCAATTAGAACCTGCACAAAAGTTATTTTCGAGGAAGCTTTACAATCCATATACCGTTTTCTATCATACTTTTTTTGATTTGAAACTTGTCTATGAGGTAGGTCCTGAAAGTTTCTTGCCACCGCCAACTGTCAAATCAGCCCTGTTAAACATTAAAAGAAAACACTTATTTTTTGATTTTAAGTTTAAAGCCAAATACTTAGCATTTATTTCCTGTCTGTTAGAGAAACCTGATTTATCTGTAAAAACAGCTTTAAAGTCGATTTTCAGGAAAAGTCAGGTCAGGTCAATTTCGGAAAAATTCGGTTTAAACCTTAATGCTCAAATTGTTTGTTTGTCTCCAAGTCAATGGTTAAACTGTTTTTTGGAAATGCTGGAAGTTGTCCCTGAAAAATTTCATCCTTCGTAGTTCAAAGTCGGGTGGTTGTCAAGATGATTTTTTTGGTTTGGTGTCGTCTTTTTTTAAGCTGCCGCATAACGGCTGGCAAATTGGCGATGGAGCCGACTTTTAGCACAAATGTTGAATAGAATTACTAATCTTCAACATTGCACAAAAGTTCAACCTCAAATCCGCAACTACGCGCCTAAATGATACAGAAGCGAAAAGAATCTGCATCGTTAGTAAAAGGGGGCACAGTGCAGTCACCATAAAGACATATAAATGCCCCTTACCCCACCATGCGACTTGAGGCAATACGCAAAATCACGACCATAAGTTGTCGGTGTCATCCAAAGTCATTCTGGGTAAGTTCCTTTATGGCTCTGAGAATCGTGTCGGCACTGCATGTGCGAAGTGTCGGATGAAGCGAGAGATGGTACATCAGATGAGTGGTGACATCCTCTATGCATGAGCCGCCACAGAAATAAACGCTCATAAGCGAACGGTTTCGTTAAGCCAGATGAGCAATGATGAGCTTGCTCGGGCATTGTCATGGCGAGAAACGGTCGGATAAAATCCAACGGATGATTTCGCTGTATTGATAACCATACAGCCTGCATCTCATACCGAGGGTTGAGTCGATTACAGATGAGAGATTGGAGTCAAATTGCTCCATTATTGAAAAAATTCCTTCAAAAGGAGAGAGGTTCTCAGATTTTATTGCTACCTTTGCCATGTCTGTCGGGTTTGATACATATTTTGATTTGCAACACTAAGATAGGTGAAAAATCTGACATAGCAAAATCCTGAGCAACTTTTTGTTGCTCAGGTACTTATAAAATAAGTTAAACTAAAATGCTGCGGAATTTAGGATATCTTGAAGAAGAACGTAATGAACAAATTAGAAAAGAAAATGAGAGACGATTCCAACAAGAGCAACAAAGGATAAACAATCAACGTCTTCATGAGATTAATGAACGTAATCGCATTGCTTTAGAACGGGAAAATGCGAGGAGAAGAGCAGAGGAAAAAAGAAAAGCGGAACAAAAGCGAAAAGAAACCAGTCGCACAAACACAAATGTTCCTCCGTCGCAACCGAAGAATAATCGTTGGTCAATAGGCTCTAATCCAACTCTTCTTCCACGAGCAACCTCATCAAAAACAGCAACTACAAAAACAAACTCATCTAATAAAACCGATGGAAAAGAGGGAAAGTAAGTAATCTTATTGCAAAATGAATTGTATATGCAGTCAATCGCCAGTCGGTTGGCTGCATTTTTTCTGTGTGCAAGGATGGTCTATTCGCCACCGATGGAGGGGCGGTTAGCACCGCTCGCCTCCAGATAGTCGTTTACTGCGTCACGCATGGTGAACTCTCTCATGCCTGTCTTTGCCCAGTAGATAAGGGCATCAACAGCGGCTTTTCTTGCCTTGCTGTATTCGTTGTCTGTCATGATTCTGATGTTTTGAGTTTTCTAAAAAAGTGTGATGCATATCCAAATGGTGATTTCAACAAAGATGATAGACCAACTTAGGAAAGCCAAGCCGAACATCCAGGCATAGGTGCTACCGTTGAAGTATGCACCCTCCTCGATATTGCGGATTCGTTTAAGCTCTTTCTGCTGGTGAGTGAACAGGTCGTTTATCCGCTTCTCATGCTCGTCAAGGGCTTGCTTGAAAGCAGAAATGGCGGTGTTGTTCCGCTTATCCAACTGGGCAACTCCTTCATCGTTGATGCCGACTTTGAGGTTGCTCTGCTCTGCCTTGACTATGGCATGGCATATACTATCCACGATGTTGTCCGTGCTCCTGTGGGCAGCCATAAGTGCCACTTTCGTTGATTCCAACCTCCGATAGGCATTGCCCAGTTCCTCCTTTGCCTCATAGAGTGCTTTCTTGGCTGATTCAATCTCTTTCAGGGTCACTTTGATTTCTTCCTTGCCACTCTCGATGTTCTCGTCCTCCTGCATCTGATTGTACAGGTTAAGCACATCCTGTGTGGCATCTTTCTTGTTTCTTCCCATACCGTTCTTGTTTGAAAAGTTATCGTTTCATGCCTCTCTTTATCGGCTTGCAGAGTGTGTTTGCTTGCATTGCGCAACGTCTTGCCCATTCACGGTCATCATCGTCCTTATCACGTCCCCAGCCACTGCCAGGACTGCCACCGCCACCACATGACTCAGACATCGATGTGGCAGCATCAAGGTAGTTCATGAAGAGCAGCATGGCTACATTCAGAATGTCAGTGTGGCTTGCGGATCCATTCTCGGGAACTTCGATACAACTGTTCATCGTGTCGTAAGCAGTTCTCGGCATGACTATGCTGAAACGCTCACCATCGACTTCAATAATCTTTCTCAATCCGGCAGGAAGGTCAGGTTTGGCAACATTGCTTGTACGAGACAGACCACCTTGCGATGCCGTATTTCTGCTGTCCAATGTGGTAGCGTTTGAAACAGAAGGAGAAGGTCTTTGACCAACTGCAACAGGTGTTGGCTGAGGGTGCAGCTTGCGGAAGGTATTCCCGATTTTCGATGCGGTGAGATTCCTTCCTACACCCAGTTCGGAAGCCTTGATGGTAGTTTTTCCGAACTTGAAGCGGTAGCCATGCACCCTGCCTTGACCATTCTTGTCACGGATAAGCTCGATGTCATATCCCTTTGCCCTCAATCGGTCGGCATATTCATCCCAATCAAAGAACGGCATTGAACGCAGCACATCCATACAGGCTTTGGTCACCTCTGCAATGCGTTCCTGACGAATATCCATGGCATCCTTCCAACCATGACGCTGATTGATGGCTTTCGCAGCCATCACGGCACGCTCACCGATGAACTTCACATCATTGAGATTACCGTCCATGTCGATGCGGTTCACCACCAGATGCAGGTGGGGAATGCCACTCTTGGAGTCACGGTGAAGGGCGGCAAAATATTGGGAGTTGGCTATGTTGGTCGGCTTGACCGAAGTTGCAGCCTTGCCTTTCTTCTTGCCGATGTGGTTCACCTTGGAGATACCATCCATCTCACGAATGAACTCGTCAAGGAATCTTCTCCAGTCCTCCATAGTCCAGTTACGTGCCTCCTCCTCAGATGGGGAAAGCTCAAAGCGGATGGACGTCAGTTCGATGGGCTTCTTGGCATACCTCTGCTTGAACATGGACTGATGCAGCACCATCTCGTCCCACATGCCCATCGGCGGCAGACCCTCGCTGAGATGGTTGGTCTTGACGATGTCCGCGCGATTGTTTTTGGTTGCGTAATTGGTCATTGCCTGACCATGCTGAATTGCTGACGCTTTTGCTATCATAACATATCCAAGAATTTGTCTCTAATGCGGCTCAATTCCTCTATCAGGGTGTTGATGCCTTGAAGCCAACGTTCCATGAAGTCGGCTCTCTTGAAGAGTTTTAGTCTCTCGGTCTGTGGCAGGGCATGAAGCGCATTGCGCACATAAACCAGTTCAGACCTTGCCCCGATTAAGCCCTTCAAGGCTTCCTCCTGCTCTGCGGTCATGGGTAGGGATGGCTTGTGTCCGATGCCTAAGTCATGAAGATATGTGCTCTTGCTCCTGCCTGACAGTCGGGCATTATGTACTACCAAGTCGTAGTGTTCTTCTGTGAAACGAACGTCAATGTGTCTGGTCTTCGGAGGTCTCTTCCTTGAGGTTTTCTCCGTGTTGTTATTCTTGTCTTTTGTCATTGTAGATGGGGTTTATAAAGTTTATACTTGATATAACAGGACAGCCAATGTGAGCCTGCGAACATTCAAGAATGCCAGTAGGAAGCGGTGGGCGAAGCGAAACCGTCTGACACTGGTACTTCTTGTTTAGACCTCCGAAAAAAAACTACGGCTAATAGAGGTAGCGGCTTCTGGATAGCTTGCCTGTCGGGAACGTCAATAGTCGAAATAAGGGAAAAGTAGAGATGACATCATGAGTGACTTGGGGTG
Source organism: Bacteroides sp. OM08-11 (assembly GCF_003438665.1). Classification (NCBI taxonomy): domain Bacteria; kingdom Pseudomonadati; phylum Bacteroidota; class Bacteroidia; order Bacteroidales; family Bacteroidaceae; genus Bacteroides; species Bacteroides sp. OM08-11. The sequence goes on along the minus strand of NZ_QSTJ01000002.1, from coordinate 641,294 downwards.
ATATGCGCGCCATGTCTCTCCGTGTGATCCTCGCATCGTCCTTCATGGGGCGGTGGCTGCAAGAGGTTGCCCTCGTCATCATAGACAGGAGACGGCAGCAACTCAATGGGTGATGCCCCTTCTCCTTGATTGCAGTCATCTTCTGACGGCTGTCCAACCTCATACTCAAAATGGTCATCACCTTCCTTTTCCCTTTGTTTGAAGTCTTGTGGTATCGGAGAAGGATCTGAAAGTCCATCCCCGATAACATGAGAATTAACGAAAGGGGAAGAGGTATTATAAGAGGCAGGAACATGGGGCTGCAGAATGTCAGTAGTGGCAGGATTGACGCTGCTGTCTTTCTGCTGACCTATGCCATTGGAAAGATTGCCTTCCGAAGAGCAAGCGGTATCGGATGGGACATTGGACACCGATTCCTCTTGGGTGGCGGAAGTCACGGATTGACGGTTGTAGAAGGGGTTCTTGATGGCTTCCTTGATGCCGTCAACGTACCAGAAGGCGATGCATAGTATCGTATGTATGGAGGTGCGGTTGTTCCTCTCGGTTGAGAGGATGCCCACCTGATTGAACAGTTCCACCACCTTTGCCGCTGTCTTGCGGTCACACTTCCAAAGGGCAGACAGTTCAACGGTTGAGATGGCAAACTGCCCGATGGAGAGTGAAGCGGAGAAGCCTGTCTTCTGATAAACACTTGGCTTGGTGGAAGCCATTGATACAAAAGTGTCGAAGGCAGTCATGCGGTGGAAACCCTGCCTGTCATCCTTTAAGAAATCGAGCTGTTCCTTGGTCAGCAGGATTCCGTATTTTATGCTTTGGTTACTCATCTTGAAAAACGGATTATAAGTGAAACGGATTACTCAGCAAAGAAAGAATGAATAGTTTCTCTTTTCCCTTTCGTAAAAAGTAGATTACATGATTCTCTTATCCGTCATGTCATTCTTTCCCCATTAGGAATTTTCTCATCCTTGTCCCTCTTCATGGAGGCAGGCTTGTTCTTCTTGCTCTTCTGTAACATTGCCAGATGAGCCTCGAAGTCTGCCTGTTCCTCCTGGGTCGGTTCGTAAGGCTTGTCCCAAGAGCCACCTGACTCAATCCACTTTATCAACTGGTCTTTGAAGAAGTAGAGCGTGTTGCCTCTCTTGTAGAATGGGATGCGTCTTTCAGATGTGTAAGCATAGAGCGATGAGACCTTCTTTCGGACGAAGGCACTTGCTTCTCTGATGTCCATAAGAACATGGTCATTCTCGCACGGAACATTGCCTATTCTCTGACCAATGTCATCAAGACGAGTCATCATCGTATTGACCTTGGTCAGAAGTTCGCCAACTGCAGTGGGCAGCTGGTCGAACGATAATGATTTGTTTTCTTCCATTTGTTATCCTGATTATTTTATTCACTTATGTCTGGTCACTCTCTGCTTTGGTTGGCATCTTGAGAGAGATACGTTCTGCTGCATCACGTTTAAGCTCGTCCACCACATCGGCATACACCTGAGTAGTGGCAAGATTGCTATGGGTAAGCAGCTTGCTCACAGTGTAGATGTCCGTTCCCTCTGCCAACTGCAAGGTGGCAAAGGTATGACGGAAGCAGTGGAAGGTGATGTGTTTCTCGATGCCGGAAGCCTTTATCCACGGTTTGAGATACAATGCCACTGTACTGTTCGTGAGATTCTTGAACACCTGTCCAGTGCTTCGCTCGCCACAGAGCTGCAAAGCCTCTTCGCTGATAGGCAGGATTGCAGCGGTGGAAGTCTTCTTTGTGATAATGTCCATTCCCCAGCCGCCATCAGCCAACTTGACGATATTCTCCCACTGGAGTCTGATGCAGTCAGAAAGGCGAAGACCTGTAAGGCAGGAGAAGAGACCTGCACGGCGAAGGACATCACTCTTGCAAGGAGTCTGAGACAACTGCAACAACTCTTCCTTGGTGAGGAACTGCCGCTTGTTGCCATGAGCCTTGGCACGCACAAGTTTCTTGGCGATATTCTCTTTGAGCAGTCCGTCCTCGTATGCGATGGCAAGGATGCACTTCAACTTGGTAAGGTTGTTGTTGGCTGTTGTTCCCATCATGCGCTTGCCGTTGTGCATACAGGCATCCGACAACAGGTAGTCGAGGAATCCCTGGCAGTACGGAACGGTAAGGTCGCAGAAGCGGCACTCGCCATGCGTGTAATTGTGGAAGTGCATGTAGGCGGTTGCCCAGTTCTGGCTGCTGCCACGCTCAATCATGAGGTTCTTGAAATATTCCAAGAAGCTCTCCTTGCCCTTGTTGCGGTCGAGGAAGCCATACTCCTCATTGATGATGGACTCAGTCCTGCGGCACTTGATGATTTCCGCTTTCTGAATCATACTTTTGTTGTACTCCTGCTGAAAGCGTTCAACAGGGTTGGTGTAGATGTAAAGACCAAGGTACTCCCTGCGTGAGAGCTTGCCTGTCTTCGGGTTGCGGATTGGAGGATAGAAATCCAGATAGAGGGAAGTCTGTCCGTTCTTGATAGGTCGTTTCCGCACGGTGACCTTTGTACAAATGTTTGTCATATTGTTACTATTGTATTATTGTTTATGATATATATCTGTGGATGCGAATAGCCTTCGCTGCAACGCTTTAACTCTCAAATCCGATGCAAAGTTAGATTGCCGTGAAAAGAGAAAAGCAAAGATGGCTTCAAATACAGCCAGAATTTAACCTGAATTTGCTTTTGAGTATGATTTTACGCTCAAAATCAGACTAAAAGCAGGTATTGGATGCGTTTTTTGTCTTATATCCGTTACTCTGCGTTGTGGGTTTGTTTCGACCGACATGGATGGGTGCTGCATAGCAATTGCAACGGCATGGGTCGTATATGAGTTTGTTTGAACCATCTCTTGACTTGTGTCTCACTTCCGTTTTGCCTTGGTCGTAGTACTGCTTTTCTCTGCCTTCTTGCGTGCAGCCTCCCAGTCTGCTTTCAGATAGTAGTTGGCTCTTCCGCCTTTGAACTTTCGGATTCTCACTCCATGGGTCTCCGCAAATCTGCGTACCTGTGTCTTGCCTAATCCGTAGAGTTTCATGATGTCGAAGCAGGTGTACCAGTCATCGGAAATGTTCTTACCCTGTTCTTCATTATAAAGCCCGATAACCCTTTCCACGTCTTCTTTCTTGAAGCAGGTCGTTCCCCATGCGTGAACTGACTGGAGTTGGTAACGATTGCGGACTTCATAGAATCTTCCATACTTGATATTAAAGGTGCTCAACACCTCTGCCATTGTGTAATGGGTGTCGTGGGTTACTCCATCAGGTGCTCTTTCACCAGCCCTGGGAGTCTTGCGACACTTTGCCAACTTGTTGACTGAGCCAGTCTCGGCATCTTTTAGCCTCTGTGCTTTCTTGGACGTTGCTCCTTCTAACGATAGGGAAGAAGGGAGAACCACCTGATAACCTTGTCCCTTGGCTATTTCAAGAAGGTCTTGCAAATAGATCCTGGTCATGCGTGTACCGAAATTTACGGCTCTTAGCCTGCCTTGACGAATAAGACTGCGTACTGTCTTGACGCTGATGCTTACTGCCTGCGCTGTTTCCTCTACGGACATCAGCACGATTGGAATGCGAGTTGTAGTATTCATTTTTACCGTTATTTTTGAATTTTGCAGTGACTCATGGGGGATGGTCCTTGACGGAAACTTTTAAGAGGAAACAAGGGGAAATAAGAGGAAATAAGAACCCTCATTAAGAACCGTGTGTCCCTCTGCCCATGGTACAACCGTGGTACAAAATTACTATAAACGGATGAAACTCGCAATAGGCGGTTGGAGCGTTATGTTAATGAATATGTATTGAAAATGAGCTATTTATGACGTTTCTCTAAGTTTTGTTTGGAGTTCTTTTCGATGCGTTTTAGTCCATATGACATGCATGTGGAACGACTTGCCGCTGCCCGAAGGACCCAAACAAAAAAAGTTCGAGTTGTCGGTCAGCTTCTCCTTTCCCTCCTTTCCTGTGATGTCGATGGCTACGGGCACACCTTGGCGGTCGGTATAGTATATCTTCAGCGGGGTGTCCTCATTATGCACGATGCGCTCCTTGTACATCAGACAGGTGGCGGCATCGCCGAGGGTGAGGAATCGGTCGTAGTCGGCATTCATGCCATAGCAGTTGCCGGGGAAAGAGTTGACGAACAGCTCCAACTGGTTGTAGGCCCGCTTGCTGATGTGGATGCCCATGCGCGAGAAGGAGTTTTCGAGATGGTTGGTGCATTTCTGTATGTCGGTGTCGCCGCTCACTGCCACCACGAGGTTGTAGTGGGTATAGACGAGCTGCTTGCTCTCACGGGCTATCACCTCCTGCACACGCTTGATGTCCTCTACAGCCATCAGGTTGCTGGGGTTGGGCATGGAGGCATGGCGGTTTTTCTTCTTGTCGAGTAGGGCAAGCTCACGCTTCTGGTTGGGCACGAACACCATCTGGTTGAACACCACGCAGTCGGCTCCGGGCACGCTATCGACGATGCTCACGAGATCAACGGGCATACTGGTGTTGTTCACCTCGATATTTGCGTAGGGACGGATGACCGACGGCAAGTTGGCATAATCCACATCCACAAGGCTATACACCTTGCAGCTACGGTCCCCCATGCCGATGGTCTCGTCATCGACCTTGAAGTTGGTCATCGACACCACCTTGTCACGGAAGTTCATGGAGAAGAAACGGTCCACATACTCGCAGGCTTCCGTTTTGCCGAGGAATCGGGACTTCACGCCGGCATCCCTCAGCTGGTCGTGCACCTTGCGTATCTTCACCAAGAAGTCACGCCATTTCTTGTTGTCGAACGACATCAGACGGCTCTTCTTGTTCTCCTGTGTGATGGTGAGGTAGCAGACGCTGTCGGTAAAGGGTCTGCCGTTGAAATAGCGGAAGTAACTCTCGCTCAGGAACTCATGATTTCCACCGTTCTCTTCCTTGAATGCCTTCCTCACAAACACGTCCTGCTTGTGCAGCGCATAGCCTTCGCCCAAGGTCTGGGCAAGGGCGGCGAAGAGGTGGGTGAACTCATAGTAGGCCTCGATGTTGGCGGAATACTTCTGCACAGGGTTCTCCATCTTCAGAACAGCGGAGTATTCGCCCGTCTTGGTATAGAGCACGCCGATGCCATCCACTTCCTCGATGGAGAAGTAGATGTCCTGGAAGATGCGCTTGCGCTTCCCTCCCGTGCCGAATGCCTTGACACTGATGGCCATGCCCACGCAGATGGCTGAGAATATGAGTATGATGTATAGGGTCATTGTTCTTTTTCTTTTTTAATCGCAAAAAGGCGGGCGCACCCTCATGCGTGATGCCCCCACCTCCATTCACTTACAATCATTGATAGCTTTCCACTTGGACATAATGGATTCTCTTTTTTGTTTTACACTTTCTTTGAATAGGCATAGATGAATATGCCGTTGTCACTCTTCTTGCTGTGCAAGCCCTTGCGCTGCTTCATGACGATGAGAACGCCACCGACAGCTACGGCGAGGACTAGCAGCACGAGTCCTGCCACGAAACCGAAGATGCAGTAGCCGAGGATGAAACCCGCAACGGCTCCTCCTGCGGTGGCTGCCGCCCAGTAGATGTAGCGTCCCTGCAACCCGAAGAACTCCAATGGACGTTGCAGTCCCTTGAAAATGGGATAATCCGGAAAACGCTCTTGCTTTGTATCTGCCATAACTGTCAGTGTTTTAACGTTCTACATACTCACAATCTCACGCTGCGTTTAACCTCCAATGCCGAAGAACAGAGGCAGTGCCTGGGCTGCTGCAATGAGGAAAATACATGCGCCGACGACCATCATGATCTTCTTTTTCACGTCCTGTTCCTCGTTGTTCATGGCGATGTAAACGCTTATGGCTCCGACAATTGCAACGACACCTGCAATGGCATAGCAGAGCTTCACCACGATAGGTACATACTTGGCAATCTCCTCCGTCACTGTGGTAAGCGCGGTCGTTCCTGCCGAGTAGTCGCCGGCTGCGTTCTGTGCCATTGCTGCGGTGGTGCCGACAAGCAACATCAGGGCGAGCGTTTTCATGCGCTGTGAAGAGAAGAATCCCTTCACCTTCTTGTTAATCCTTTCAAACATTCTTTTTACCTTTTAATTTGTTACACTTTGAGTTATCTTATCTCGTATCACCTGTATCTCAAATCTGATAACCGAAGAAAGCGGGGAAGACGATGGTCGCTCCTATGAGGAACAGGCAGGCTCCCACCAGCATCATGATGTTCTTCTTCACTCCTTCTTCGCCCGTATTCATCTTTATATATATCTGCAAGGCGCTGACTATGACCACGATGCCCGCCACTGCATAGCACAGATAAACGATATAGAGCATCATCGTCACGGCATAGTCATGGGCACTCGCAAGTGCGTCCGCTCCCCAGCTGTAGTCCACGTTGCCACACTTAGCACTGGCCAGAGCTGGGGTTAAAGCGGCATATAATGATAGAAATGCACTTCTTGTTTTTGACATCATATCTCATTATTGAGTGATTCCACCTTGACCATGTCACGTCCATTGTGACGAAGACCGCGGGCGATGATGGTGTTGTTCAATTCTTCCGAATACATGGGGTCGGAATAGGTGGTATTCACTTCCTCCATCTTCTTCTCGATTGCGCTTTGTATCTTTTCAAGCACATGAGGCTTGCTCTCTTCCGCAGTGGCGGCTGCCTCCTCTGTAGGCTCTGCAAGCTGCTTCTCCTCGTAGGCTGTCTCATATTGGTTGTCGCCTACGCTGAAACCACCGTCGCTCTCGCTGACCGCTATCGACTCTTCCTCGTCGGTCATGTCACTGACATCAAACGACTCGCCCTGTGACTTCTCGTCCTTGGGCTTTCCGTACAGATCCTGCACGATGATGACCGTATAGTAGATGACATAGATTATGGTCACGACAATGGCGAATATTACAAATGACTTCATATTTTCAAGTTTGATTTTACTATGGTTTGGCTTATTGCCGATGCAAAGGAACTACCTTTTCTTCAATCTTAAACCGAAATGACTTTCCGCGGAGCCAAATCTTAACTCTAATTTTGATTACACTCGCAATCATACTCAAAAATCAAACTCGAAAGGCACAAAAAAAGCCCTTCCGATAGGGAAGAGCTTGTAAAGAGGGTGGATGAAAAAAATGTGGATGGCTATATGGTCAGGTACTTGCCATGGGAGAAGTCCTGATGTTCGTTAGAGAAAACATAGCCCAACTGGTTGGACAAGCATTGGGTGTTGCCTATCCTGGCATCGATGTTGGTGTGCGAATGTCCGTATATCCAATAGTCTATGCCGCTATCGGTGATATAGTCCTCCAACTCTACGGTGAACGCCACGTTTGCCTTGCTGCCTTGAAACTTTGGGTGGAGCATACGGAACGATGGTACATGATGGGTGACAACAATCTTATGGGCTGCTTGCGAATATGCCACTGCATCCTTGATAAAGGTGAGGCAACGTTCATGCTCAGCATTGAATTGGGCATGGGTCATCAGCTCACCTTTATATAATATACGGCGGAAGTCGCTTATCACTTGCTCGGTGAAGTAAGCGTCCTCCAAAGGAATCCTCGACCAAAGGGTGGAGAGGATGATGTCGGTGTCGCCAATCCTCGCAATACCGTTGTAGTGGCTGAATACATTGGGACGTACCTCCAAGAGATAGCCGTCGGGCAGTGTCGCCACATCATAATATTTGTAGAACTCATGGTTGCCCATGCAGCAATGCACCTCCTTGTAGTTCTCCGATGCCCAGTCCCAAAAGGGATGCTTGGAGTAGTTGTCATCGCCGAGATAGCCGATGTCGCCGGCAAGCAGCAGTATGTCGCCCGTCACCTCCAAGGGGTGGGCTTTCAGATACCGCCAATTGTCGGCAAACTCCAGATGCAGGTCGGATGCGTATTGTATCTTCATATTGGTCATGCTTCTATAAACAATTCATCCAGTTGATCTAACAGTCCGGTCACAAATGCCTCGTCTTGACCGAGTGACTTTGACAATGGTTCTGCGAGAGTTGACCAGTCGGCTCTGATGGAGGCGACAAACTCCCTTATACATGCCACTATTGAAGCAGGAGCCTCAATGTTGTCCTCAGTCATTATGACCACATTTTTCAGGATGTCCGAACGGTGCTTCTTGATGTCTTTGGTGTTCACATGCTTGCCGTCCCGCTTGTCTGCCATGAGATTTAGGTAGGCTCTTGCCTTCAGTGCTATCAAGGCAGCGGAATTGGCATGGCGTATGCCATCAGTCAGTTGGCTGTGTGCGATAGTAAAGTGATAGTAATCATCGTCCATGATGATGGCACTAAGACTCGACACATCTTCATCGGTCGGGATAGGTTCTATGACAAATCCCTTTGGCTCTCCAAGCACGTCGGGGTGGCGTGACAGCAGTTCTATCATCTCGGGATAGCCGTCTTTACCATCAAGGAAACGATACATTTCATACCTTGGTGGCTCACCAGCCTCCTGTTTCCTCTTTTCAGGTCGATAGCCAGCCTCCCGCACAAACTGCCAGAAGCGATTGGCGAAAGCCTCGGTCATGTTCTCTACGATGACTATCATGTCGATGTCGTGTGTGGCGCGTGGACGCACCACGGTATTGGTCATGGTGATGTCACAGGCTGCTCCGCCTATCACCACATAGTTTTCTGAGTATTCCGCAAATGCTTCACGGAACTTGACTAATCCTTCCATTTCTGTTCACTGATTATTCGTTCTACTTCTTTTTCTACTCTCGGATCATCATCATCTCTCAACGAAAGGACAAGGGAAAGGCGATCAACCCACTGGCTTTTGTCGCCCATTTTGCTGACAACAGGGTATTTCCATACCTCTATGATATAGTTGCCGTCATAGATGTTGGGATTCTCCATGACATCAGCCGACTTGACGGCACGATATTCCTTGCTTGTCATCATTATCATCTCTTCCCGGTCACGATTAAGCATGGAATAATGTGCCAGGGCATTGATGCCGCATACGGGGTATTCCGCATCCAAGCGTATGTCATCGCAAAAGATGCGGTTCTCCACAGGTGACAGCAAGACGTTCTGAGCCTTGTCCCACAGTTCCTTGCCCTTCAACTCGAAGTGTACCACCTTGCTGCGCTGTCCGTTCTGAATCTTTTGACACAGTCCTACATCTTCAAGACAGGTGACACCCAACGTGACGCTTTCGTAAGAATATGGAAGCAACGGTGCAATATCCCTTGGCGACATTCCTTCAATACTGCCCACCTGTAGGTGATAGAGTAGTATGTATTGCGCCACAGGGGTCAATACTTCGGCAATCTTCCTGTTGCTTGTCTTCTCCAATGCTATGATGCCTGGCAGATGGGCATATTCCTCGGACATGACAAAGAAGACTCCTTTGTCTGCCAGTCTGTGTCGCTCGTAGGTGGGTCCGGGCGCAAGGATAAACACCGCAGGCAGTCCCAGGGCTTCGGTCAACCGCTTGCCCGTGATGGCGCAAGTCCGTGGAGAGGGATTGCCCTTCTTGGGCTCAACGAACAGCAGGGGCGTGCCTTGGTATGTGCCATCATAGAAACGGTATGAGAGTTTCTCGCCAACCGTGATGCCTTTCAGGCTTTCCTTGGCACGAGGTTCCACCTCAAAGCGTCTGCCCAATATCCTTATTTCTTTTTTCAATTCCATTCTGCTACATTTTAATAATGTATTAAAACGATGCAAAAATAAGGATAATAATTGAGAATCAAGCATGTTTGGGCGAAAAAGTGCAGATTTGATATGTAATTTCAATGCATTTGAGCCATTTTTGCATCAAATGATGGTGTTTTCGTCTTTATAATGTCATTCAGATGCCGTTCGTTTCTTCCTCATCAGATAGTCGTTGACATCCTTGTAGTCGGCATATCTGAAGGACTCGTCCGTCACCCTGTACTCGAATACATTGCTGATGCTCTCAACCGTCTTGCGTCCTGCCTGGTCGTTGTCGAGGAAGCAATGGATGTGGGTGTAACGGTCAAGGTAATGCAATGCCTGTTTGAGGTTGGCGACTGAGTTCAGTATCATATAGTCGCAAGGGCTTTCAACGACAAACCATCGGTCTTGCTGTTTAACGAGGGTCATATAAGCAAGGAAGTCCATGAAGCCCTCAAAGACCAGACAACCGTTTTGCCACTCGTTGAACGTATGGGCAAGCAGGGTGATGTCCTTATGCCCGATGCAGCCCTTGAAATAGGGATTGCGCACCTCATGTCCTTCACTCAGATTGCCAAAGGCAATGCCATAGTAATGTTTTTGCTCAACCTTGTAGTGTATCTCCCTGCAATACATCCTGCCAATGGTGATGTCTATCCGTCGGCTACTGAAATAGGACAGCAGAGAATGGTTGCTCAGTGGGAGCAGCTTCACATCGTTCATCTTGGTTGTCGTGTATTCCTTGGCTGCGATAGCGGTCTCGATTGCCTTATCCACAGTGGCAATACTCTTGGACGCAAGGTAGGCAAGGGCATCGGAAACGGATTGTTTGTTATACATACGCTTTACCAGCTCCACAAGGTCACCGCCCTCCTTAATGGCGTAGTCGTACCACAGGTTCTCCTTCTTGCTGACCTTGAACGATGCGGTCTTCTCGTCCCTGAAGGGTGACAGATACCAGTAGGCATTGCCCTTCTTCTTTTTCAGCGTTACATTCTCCTTGTCTAAGAAGTCTATAATGCTCAGTTTCTTCGATTGTTCAATATTCATTGTACTTTCATTTGTTCGGTTTTACTTTGTCCATGGAAACAGTTTACTTTACCCTTTCTCCTATATAGGCACACCCGTAAACTAAACCATTTGCTAAACTACTTTTCCGCTTCCCAATTCAGCCTCCGATTTCGGTTTACTTTGGCCTTATTTCTTATATATAGGTACGGACGTAAACTAAACTGGTTTCTGAACTGTTTTTATTCCTCTTCATGGAACAGGTCAATCTCGGCAGGTGTATATCCGAAATAGTAATGATTATCCCGCTTCACTATGAGCTTTTGCTCGTTAATCAGGTATTTCAGCATTTTGATGATGACGCTTCTGCCACGCTTAAAGCCAATGTCTGCATAGGCTTGCGTTAATTCCTCCACCATGCGATCGAATCCTTTGATAGGTTTCTCCTTGAATGCAGCCGTCAGCGCCTCGTTATGCTGTTCGGATGTCAAGTCTTGGTAAGTAAACCTTGACGGTTGCTTGTCACCTTCTTCCTTCTCCGGCGTGTGCTCGACAATCTCTGGCAACCCTTCCTCATTGACTGTAAAGGCAAACGGCTTGAACTCCTTCTCACGGATGTGCATCGCCTTCACCTCGCTGATGTCGGGATTGGTGGTGCTCTTGGTGATGACAAGCACCGTCTCTGCCTTGTTGTTCATCTCCGTACCGATATGCCCGCGCACGTTATTGTCGCCCTTGTTCTGATGCAATACGCAATGGATGTGCAGGTCATACTTTGATGACCATTCCATCATCTTGTTGATGACCTCGACCGATTCTCCCGCATTGTTGATGTCGAGAAGCAGGTCTCTGATTCCGTCGATGATGACCAGTCCATAGCTTTGGTCTTGGGCAAGCGCATAGTCTATGACCTCTATCCTGACGGAGGGCGTGTACTCTCTCAGACAGATAAAGTCAAGGTTCTCGTTGTCGATGCTTGTAGGTAGACCAGCGAGCTTCAGGATGCGCTCCAGCACATTATGGCAGTGATAGCGGCTCTGCTCCGTATCTACATACAGTATCTTGCGTTTCCCCTCTGGCAGACTGGCGCGATAGTTCAGTACCTTGCCGTTGGCGAGGGAAGCGGCTACCAAGGCAGACACGTTGAAGGTCTTTTTCGCCTTTGCCTTACCAGTAGAAGCACTGAAGTTGCCCAATGTGGCTATGCTGGAATTATCAACCCATATAATCTGAGGAGGTGTTTTATAAGTATCTGTTGCCTTTATCAACGATTCGCTCAATATGCGATTGAGACGCTGTACTCCTTCCTCTTTTGAGTTAGGCTGTACATGTTTGTTATTTTCTTCCATTTTCATTCTTTCGGATTATCAATTTCTATTTTCGTTACCATTCCAATGACCTCTTGTTTGTTTTGGAGCAGCCACTTGTCGATTTCTTCTCTATTAAAATACAGCATTTTTCCCCTTGGCTTATAGTGTGGAACTTCTTTTGCGGCTGTAAGTTTGTATAGCAGGCTTTCAGAAACACCAATATACTTACATGCTTCGTCAAACCCCAAGACGGTTTTGGTCTGCTTGACCATCTTCTCCAATTCCTCGATTCGCTCTATTAGTTTGTCAATAGGTCCCAAAGCCTCCAAACTGTCTTCTATTGCGACAATTCGCTCATAGAGTCTAAAATGTCTTTCATTCATGTGTCACGTACCTTAATTAAATTGTTTACAGACAGTAGCACGGTTATATTAGCCGTCTATTCTTTCTTTGTGTAGATAGTACATATTCCTCTGCTTCTCTTTGAATCTCGTTCTTCGATTTGCCCTTGGTTCCTTGAAGCCATTCATCTATCTCAGATTTGAGGAACATGATGCGTTTGCCTCTCTTGTGAAACGGTATTTCCCGATTGCTTGTCCAGCAATATATGGTATGCTCTACCGGATGTGTTGGGAGATAAGCACATAATTCAGCAACCGTAAACCATGTTTCTTCTTTTTCTGATTGAACAAGTTCATATATACCATCAATCTTGTCTTCTAATGATGACAGCTTTTTCAGTACCCCCGTTATAGCGTTGGGAATATCTTCAAATCTTATACTATTTTCTTCCATGCTAATTATTTTTTATGATTTTTGATGCAAAGTTATGGGGAGACTGTCACTAAATAGAAAAAGTAACGTGATAGTAAGGCAGTATCAACCAAACTATCACGTTTTTACTTTCATTTAGCAGAATTATTGTGATTTATTCCTCTCTTAATATCTGTTCGATGGATTTGCAGATGGCATATTGACTTGCTGTCATGGAAACGTTTCTTCTTATCCTTGAAAGAGAAGAGGAAAGACAACTTGAAGTTATGAATTTCTCTGTTCCATCCTTTTTGATACTGGTTAAGAAGCGACCTTCTCCCATGACATATTGCCAATTATTGTTTATCAAATGGTATTGAGCCATAGCGTCAAACAGTACGGCTACATTACGTACATTCTTTACACGGATAGATGCGTCCAAGTCGCACTTGAATAGGCGACACAACTCGCTACGCACATCACTGTTGTCGGCAAAATCAAATATGTCGTGACTTTGGACAAGTTCTACCAACAAATCCATCTGTCTGTCTGACAATTGGCATCCCAAAGTGAGGATGGACGATTTCTTTCGGGTAAGGATTGGCAGACCAGTACCCACATGTTGAAGAAACAACTCAATAAGTTCCTGCTTGGAATAATCTTCTTTTTTCTTGATTATTGACACACACTTAGAGTCTCTAAACAAAGTACCAATAATGCCAATTGCCATCTGTCGCGAGTTCTTACAACGTGCACAATCACAGTCAATATATTGGTGACTGCGCTCAAATAGTTCTATGAAGTACTCTGTCTTCATATGATTCTTTTCAGCTTGAAGATACCAACTTCTTGCGATCTCAAACAACTCATACAGTTCTCTGTAGAAGTCTTCTGTACACTCCACATGTTTGTGGACACGCTTGCTCTCTTCAAAAAGAGAGAAGCCAAAAAAGGCTGTCTTTTTTCATTTTTATCTGTTTATTGTTATAAATGTTTGGTTTCCACGAAAGGTTAAAGTGCCAAAACAATAGCATCATTACATAGAATGTTGAAAATGAAAGGCACTAAAAACCACCTGTACAATAAAGGACTTATTGATACAAGTGGTCTTCTATACTAAGTGCTTACAAATGATAATCACTATTCATCTATGTCCAACTTAAAAGCTTCTGTAGCTTCATCTTTCTTCTTGTCAATTACTTTTGCGTAGATTTGCGTGGTTTTTACATTGGTATGCCCTAACATTTTGCTTACGGTATATATGTCTGTACCGTTAGCCAATTGTAACGTTGCATAGGTGTGGCGGAAGCAATGAAAGGTGATGTGCTTGGTAATCCCTGATGCTTTTACCCACCGTTCCAAAGGCCTAGATATCCATGAAGGGTCAGGCAGTCCGGCAAACACCAACAGTTCTCCGTCTTTCTTGCGCTCACCGCAAAGATTGTATGCCTGTGGCGATATAGGCATGTATTCAACGCCCTTAGTCTTCTGCTGAGTGAAATTGAGACGGTACCCACCATTGTATTCTTCAACCTCTGACCATTTAAGCTTTTGAATATCGCTATGTCGCATTCCTGTCAGTGCAGAGAACAAGGCTGCCCGTTTTAGTATATCATCACACGGAGTCTTTGCCAATATATTAAGTTCTTCCAGTGACAGATACTCTCTTCGAGCACTCTGAAACATGATATTTTTAGCCTTGGCAGCAATATCACAATTCAGATAGCCATCCACGAAAGCTTGTTTGAGTGCCGCCTTGAAGATAGAGAAGTACGTCGATGCCGTATTCCTTGAAATAGTTCCTTTCTTAGAACCACCCTGCGGTGCCTTTATCAAGAAGGAACGGAATGCCTCAATATACTTCATGTCAATCTGCGAGAACTGTATGTAGTCACACTTGGCAAACATTGACAACAGTGTGTGCAATCTGCGCCAGTTGACAACTATCGATTCTGACGCAGTTTCCTCTCTTTCTTTGATTAACTTCTCAATATACTCCAGAACATTGCATTTTGAGCGTTCGCTTTGTTCTGCCATTTCCATTTGCTGGTCAGTAAAGAGAGCCATGTTGTCGTACTCTTTTTGACGCAGGACTCGAACGCCATCCGCATAAAGGCAAGTTTCCATATCTTGCTTGGATTTACACTGAATAACGCCATTGTCATCTCGCTTGGGCTTGTACTTTATTCTACCAGCAACGGCTCGCTCGCTTCGTCGTTTATCCCATATAGGGGTAGTAATAGACCTCCTGAGATATTCACGCACTCGTTTGGGTTTGTCATTTCCCGTCTCATAAACAGGATAAGCTTCAAGATAGATGAACCACTCATCTCTCCACTCACTTTTCTTTAATTTGACGGAGACTTTAGTATAATCTAATCTTTTCATAATGGTTTTATATCTTTATAAAGTTTGTCTATTGATTCCTTGTGAGCATACACATAATTACCGATTTGCCGGGTCGGTATTGAGTATTTTCGTATATGAGCATACACGGTGCTGTCATCCAGATGAAATTTCTTGGAAATCTCACCTATTGTATAGCAATCCTCTGGTTCCATGCGGTACATGGTAACTGGTTTCCTTGGCTTGGTGTCAAGCGGAGACTGTCTTAACGGAAACAGATTCATTAGTTCTCCTTTGCATACAAGTCGTATTCCTTTCTCTGGCTCAATGAAGGAAATCTTTTTCATGTAGATGAGCCTATAAATGGTTGAGCGGCTTGCACCAAACATAGCATACGCTTCCGTTATGCTGATATACTCTTTAGACTTGGGCATATTGCTTACAATCTTGTCCAGTTCAAGTTGGCGTTTTTCTTCATCATGCTTACGCTTCCACGCCACCTTGGAGCATTTGGGTGAACAATACCAGGACTCCAAAGTCCTTGCGAAGAACTCTTCTCCGCACACAGGACATTTCCGTACTATCTTATACTTTGCTACTGCCATAATTCATTCATTTTGTAGTTCTTAATATCTATTCTTCTCATCATATCTACTTTTTCTTACAGGTACAAATAAGGTACAGATGTTTATAATAATAACGCAAAGATAGCAATATTATTGTGTACGGCCAAAAACAAGAAAAGCGTGTAACTCATTGAGCTACACGCTTTCCATTTGATATTGTATTCTTATTTCTCTATGTGCTTATTTCACCTCCTCAAAGTCAGCATCCTGTACATTATCACCATGCTTGCTGTTATCCTGAGCACCACCTTGTTGTCCGGCATTCATATCAGGACCGGCTTGTGCACCACCCTGAGCACCACTCTGAGCATACATTTCAGCACTTGCAGCTTGGAAAGCCGTATTCAATTCTGCCATAGAAGCATCGATAGCAGTCAAATCCTGTGCCTTGTGGGCATCTTTCAACTTCTGCAAAGCAGCCTCAATCGGGGCTTTCTTATCAGCAGGCAACTTATCACCTAAATCCTTCAATTGATTTTCAGTAGTGAAGATCATTGAGTCTGCCTGATTCAACTTATCAATCTTTTCACGTTCTTTCTTATCTGCTTCAGCATTAGCTTCTGCTTCTGCTTTCATCTTTTCAATTTCTTCCTTGCTCAAGCCACTGGAAGCTTCGATACGGATTGCTTGTTCCTTACCGGTAGCTTTATCCTTGGCAGATACTTTCAAGATACCGTTGGCATCGATATCGAATGTTACCTCAATCTGAGGAACACCACGACGTGCCGGAGCGATACCTGTCAGGTTGAACTGACCGATTGACTTATTCTGGGCAGCCATAGGACGTTCACCTTGCAGTACGTGGATGGTAACTTCCGTCTGGTTATCGGCAGCTGTAGAGAATGTTTCACTCTTCTTGCACGGAATGGTTGTGTTAGCTTCAATCAACTTAGTCATTACACCACCCATTGTTTCAATACCCATTGACAACGGAGTAACGTCCAACAAAACAACACCCTTGATTTCATCCGTCAAAACAGCACCCTGTACGGCAGCACCTACAGCTACCACTTCATCAGGATTTACACCCTTGGAAGGAACTTTTCCGAAGAGCTCTTCAACCAATTTCTGTACAGCCGGAATACGGGAAGAACCACCAACAAGAATTACTTCATCAATATCAGCATTAGTCAGTCCCGCATCACTCATAGCTTTCTTGCAAGGTTCAAGACAAGCCTGGATTAAGTTGTGAGACAAAGCTTCGAACTTAGCACGAGTCAATGTCTTAACCAAGTGCTTGGGCACACCCCCTACCGGCATGATGTACGGTAAGTTGATTTCTGTACTGGTAGAAGAAGACAACTCAATCTTAGCCTTTTCTGCAGCTTCCTTCAGACGTTGCATAGCCATCGGATCTTGGGTCAAGTCTGCACCTTCGTCATTCCTGAATTCCTGAACCAACCAGTCAATAATTACCTGATCGAAGTCGTCACCGCCCAAGTGAGTGTCACCATTAGTTGACAAAACCTCGAATACACCACCACCGAATTCGAGAATAGAAATATCGAATGTACCACCACCAAGGTCGAAGACAGCAACCTTCATATCCTTGTGTGCTTTATCGATACCATAAGCCAAAGCGGCGGCAGTTGGTTCGTTCACGATACGTTTTACTTCCAGACCTGCAATCTGACCGGCTTCTTTAGTAGCCTGACGTTGAGAGTCAGAGAAATAAGCAGGAACAGTAATAACAGCTTCTGTCACTTCATGTCCCAGATAATCTTCGGCAGTTTTTTTCATTTTCTGCAAAATCATTGCAGAGAGCTCTTGCGGAGTATAAAGACGTCCGTCGATATCTACACGTGGAGTATTATTATCGCCTTTCACTACTTTGTAGGGCATGCGGGTTACTTCTTTCTGTACCTGATCCCAGTTTTCGCCCATCAGACGTTTGATAGAGGATACTGTACGAGTCGGATTTGTAATAGCCTGACGTTTGGCAGGATCACCTACTTTACGTTCGCCACCGTCAACGAATGCTACTACGGAAGGAGTAGTACGTTTGCCTTCACTGTTTGCAATTACTACAGGTTCGTTACCTTCAAAAACGGCAACACAAGAGTTTGTTGTACCTAAGTCAATACCAATAATTTTTCCCATGATCGTTATTATTTTATTATTATTATTCTTAAATAGGTGTCTGTCCCATCGGCAGACGCCAATAAAAAGACAAACGTCGTGCCAAATTGTTCAGGACACGCTCTAATTTATGTTTATGACAGTTTGTCTGTCAGTTTGGCAGAAGGAAGGCTGCATTTTCTGTCGGAAATTACCATTTGTTAATTTTCATTCCACACAAAAGCTCTACTTTTGCCGACCGATTAGTAAAAGAGAGAACAATACATGGGTAATAAATGTATGCAAGGAACTAGCCTTACCCCTTATAACGGAAATGATTGGTTTTCACTTATTAATAAAACAAGAATTATGGAAAAGATGAGAGACAGTATCGACTTCAAGAACACGGACATTGCAACATTATTCCGCAAGTTATTGCTCCCTACTGTTTTGGGAATGATTTTTTCAGCATTGTTCGTCATTACGGACGGTATATTTGTCGGTAAAGGTATCGGGAGTGATGCCTTGGCAGCTGTCAATATCGTGGCACCGTTATGGCTGTTCTCCACGGGTGTCGGATTGATGTTCGGCGTAGGTGCATCCGTAGTGGCATCTATCCATTTGTCGCATGGCAAGGTTAAGGTGGCACGTATCAATATCACACAATCGGTTGTTATATCTTCCTTGCTGCTGATGTGTACTTCCACTATCTTCTGTATTTTTGCCCCGCAAGTAGTACAGCTACTAGGCGGTTCGGAACGGCTTACTCCTCTGGCAGTAGAGTATATGCTTTGGTTTGTCCCTTTCTCACTGTTCACAGCACTGCTCAATTCGGGAATGTTCTTTTTGAGACTCGACGGTTCACCCAATTATGCAATGATGTGTAATGTGGTAGCTGCCATCCTGAACATCATACTGGATTATCTGTTCATTTTCCCCTTTGACTGGGGAATGCTCGGAGCTGCGTTGGCAAGTGCCATAGGTACCACAGTAGGTGCCTTGATGATAGTATTCTATCTGATACGTCCCCAGTGCACACTTCGTTTCTATCCTGTAAAGCTCAGCCATAACAGCATGAAACTAATTGGACGTAATATTGGTTATATGTGCCGTTTGGGTTCTTCGGCTTTCTTGTGCGAGATAGCCATTGCCTGCATGATGTTCGTAGGTAACCAGGTATTCATCCACTATCTGAAAGAGGAAGGGGTGGCCGCATTCAGCATTGCCTGCTATTTTTTTCCTATTATATTCATGGTTTACAACGCTATTGCCCAATCGGCACAACCCATTATCAGTTATAACTACGGCCTACAACGGACACAACGGGTACGTCACACGTATTTGCTTGCCTTGAAAACCGCCATCATTTGCGGTACTTGTTTTGCACTGGTTACAATATTCTGCAGTAGCGACATTGTAGCTATGTTCATTGACCGCAGCTATCCAGCATACGACATTGCCGTAGAAGGATTGCCGCTATACGCTACGGGGTTCGTGTTTTTTGCCGCCAATATCGTTTCCATCGGATATTTCCAAAGTGTGGAACGTGCAAAGTATGCTACCGTGATTACCCTATTGCGCGGTTTCATCTTGCTGACCGCCTGTTTCTACGGCCTGCCTCTTTTGATAGGTAATACGGGTATTTGGCTGGCTACACCGCTGGCAGAATTACTGACTACCTTCTTTATACTGATCATTTATATATATAGCAAAAAGAAAAAGAAGGAAAATTCGCTATCTTTGTCGCATGGAAACCATGATAAAGAAATTCTGCAAGAAGTATAAGTTACCTGAAAAAAGCCTGTTCGAACTTCTGTTTCACATGAAAGAAGTAAATTTTTCCAAAGGGGAACTTATTGTTGAAACGGGAACGCGAAATTCGAACTTTTACCTTATAAAGAAAGGCATATGGCGTGGATACTATCTGGCGGAAGGTACAGAAAATTCCCTTTGGTTTGTCGGCCCGGGAGAAGCAGGGTTCTCCTCGTGGGGTTATGTAAATGGAGAAGTTTCTCAGATCAATATCGAGTCGGTAAATAATAGTACTGCATACTGTATATCCAAGACCGAACTAGAAACACTTTTCTCCCGTTCTATCGAGATGGCAAATATCGGCAGACAAATTTTTGAACGTGAAATTTTGTCTGTAGACATTTCGACACTCGCTTATGGCGCTCCACCAACAGCCAAAGAACGATATCTGACGCTGATGGAAGAAAACCCCGAATTATTGCAGGACGTACCGTTAAAGTATCTGGCATCTTATTTGTACATCACTCCGCAATCACTAAGCCGTATACGAGCCGGGTTAAGAAAAAAATAGTCGCTCGTCACAGAAAAGGCTCTTAACAGATATCATCTGCAAGAGCCTTTATTTAAAAAGAATATTTTTACAAGAAAATAATCCTTATTTTTTCACCAATACCATCACTAAATTATTATCGGCATCATAAAAGCCGATGCCACCTCCCGCTAACTTACCAAAGGATTGAACAGAGTTCAAGGCTTGCATCACACGACTTTCTACTGTCATATCAGGGCATGCCATCATAGTACTGATGACCTGCGGGAAAGAGATGGAAGAGGGATTTTCGGCGTTCGTTTGGAAACCACCGTTGATTAAATTACACCCGGCATTGCCATGCAAACTCTTTTCTGAAATATTAAATTCAATAAACGGCTGTTTTTCCATACCTGTAGGAATAGCTACACCACCGGCTTCACTGATCATCCATTTTCCATTCAGTTCGGACAAACCCACTGCTGTTTCCTTTTTCTGTAGCACGATAATGGGGCGCTTTGATGAACCACACAGAGCGATATTCTCTTTGCCTAATTTCTTATACTTCTTTACTTGTCCCAAAGCAGTCAATATATTATTTTCTACCGTCATATCGGGACACGCCATCCGCGTGCTGGCCAAAGCGCCAAGATCAATCATCCCAGGTTTTGCATTGACATCAAAAGAGCCCATCATGCGGTTACAGCCACTGTTACCAAACACCTTTCCAGTCTTTGTATCAAAACCTATATAAGGAAATTGTTGTCCCGGAGCGGGAACTACCGCAGTACCATTAATTTCAATAATATTCCATTCTCCACTAATAGAAGAAATCGTAGCGGCATTCTTGGTCGAAGCACAAGATGACAAGCCTAACAACACACTTGCCATACAAAGAGAAACAAATACTTTTTTCATTGTTATTCGTTGTTTAAGTTAATTTTTTCGAGGGCAAATATAGTGTAAACTACTTGCAGAAACAAATTTATTCGCATAATGATGATACGGAGACTATATTTGCAAACCTATATATATGTGAAATAACCAAAATATGAACAGTTTGTTTGAGAGTAGAACTACTTTCTCCAAAGTATTTAGTAAGAATTTAATGTATATCTGAGAATTAAATCCTATATTTGCTCACCAAAAAAATTAATTATATCAAATCTTTTGTAAGTAAGAAGAAATGGGTAAAGTTCTTATTATCGGTGCAGGCGGTGTAGGTACCGTCGTGGCACACAAAGTGGCTCAAAATCCTGATGTGTTTACTGAAATTATGATTGCCAGCCGTACTAAATCCAAATGTGACGCTGTTGTGAAAGCCATTGGTAACCCTGCCATCAAAACTGCCCGGGTAGATGCAGACAATGTGGATGAATTAGTGGCACTCTTCAATAGCTTCAAGCCTGAAATCGTTATAAATGTAGCCCTCCCCTATCAAGATCTCACCATCATGGAGGCCTGTCTGAAAAGTGGCGTTAATTATTTGGATACAGCCAATTATGAGCCTAAAGATGTAGCTCATTTCGAATACAGTTGGCAATGGGCTTATAAAAAGCGTTTTGAAGATGCCGGATTAACAGCTATTCTAGGATGTGGTTTCGATCCAGGAGTCAGTGGCGTTTATACAGCTTATGCAGCTAAACATTATTTTGACGAAATTCAATATTTGGATATTGTAGATTGTAATGCGGGCAATCATCATAAAGCATTTGCTACCAATTTCAATCCGGAAATTAATATTCGTGAGATTACACAAAACGGACGCTATTACGAAAATAACGAATGGATAACGACACAGCCATTAGAAATTCATAAAGATCTGACTTATCCTAATATAGGTCCGCGTGACTCTTATCTACTTTATCATGAAGAATTAGAATCTCTGGTAAAGAATTTTCCGACCATCAAACGCGCCCGTTTTTGGATGACTTTCGGACAAGAATACTTGACACATTTACGTGTTATCCAAAATATTGGTATGGCTCGTATAGACGAAGTAGATTACAACGGAGTAAAAATTGTTCCATTGCAATTCTTGAAGGCTGTTTTACCCAATCCTCAAGATTTAGGAGAAAATTACGAAGGTGAAACTTCCATCGGTTGCCGCATACGTGGGCTAAAAGATGGAAAAGAACGTACATATTACGTATACAATAATTGTAGTCACCAGGAAGCCTACAAAGAAACCGGCATGCAGGGAGTAAGCTACACTACCGGTGTACCTGCTATGATTGGTGCAATGATGTTCCTAAAAGGTATTTGGAAGAAACCGGGGGTGTGGAATGTAGAAGAATTCAATCCCGACCCATTTATGGAACAATTAAACAAACAAGGCTTACCGTGGCACGAAGTTATTGATGGAGATTTAGAGTTATGATAAATATAGGAGATAAAGCCCCTGAAATACTGGGTACTAACGAAAGAAGTAAAGAAATCCGCCTTAGTGACTATAAAGGGAAAAAAGTTGTACTGTACTTCTATCCTAAAGATATGACTTCCGGATGTACGGCTGAGGCATGTAACTTACGCGACAATTATTCAGAACTGCGACAAGCCGGATATGAAGTAATAGGAGTAAGTGTAGACAATGAAAAGTCGCATCAAAAATTTATTGAAAAAAACAATCTTCCTTTTACTTTAATTGCCGATACAGACAAAAAACTCGTAGAGCAATTCGGCATATGGGGAGAAAAAAGTATGTATGGACGAAAATATATGGGAACCTTCCGTACGACTTTCATCATTAATGAGGAAGGGGTAATAGAACGTATCATTGGTCCGAAAGAAATAAAGACTAAGGAACACGCCTCACAAATTTTGTGACATGTAAATTGTTAAATCGAAAATATAAAGATGGCAAAAAAAGACGAATTGAATTTCGACAACGAAAATAAGGCAGCATCAAGTGAAAAGTTGAAAGCTTTACAAGCTGCCATGGACAAGATAGAAAAAAGCTTTGGTAAAGGTTCTATCATGAAAATGGGTGATGAAAAGATAGAAGATATCGAAGTAATCCCTACCGGTTCTATCGGGCTTAATGTAGCGTTGGGCGTAGGCGGATATCCTCGCGGACGTATCATCGAAATTTATGGTCCTGAATCTTCCGGTAAAACGACATTGGCAATCCACGCCATTGCTGAAGCACAAAAAGCCGGTGGTATAGCTGCATTTATCGATGCAGAACATGCATTCGACCGTTTCTATGCCGCTAAGTTAGGAGTTGACGTAGATAATCTGTTTATTTCACAGCCGGACAATGGTGAACAGGCATTGGAAATCGCTGAACAGCTAATACGTTCATCTGCTATTGATATTATCGTAGTAGACTCTGTAGCTGCTTTGACTCCTAAAGCCGAGATTGAAGGGGATATGGGCGAAAATAAGGTTGGATTGCAAGCTCGACTTATGTCACAAGCTTTACGCAAACTGACCTCAGCTGTCAGCAAAACTCGTACTACCTGTATATTCATCAACCAGTTGCGTGAAAAGATTGGTGTTATGTTTGGTAACCCGGAAACAACAACCGGTGGTAACGCTTTGAAATTTTATGCATCCGTACGACTTGATATCCGTGGAAGTCAGGCTATCAAAAACGGTGAAGAAGTACTGGGCAAACAGACCAAAGTAAAAGTAGTAAAAAACAAAGTAGCCCCCCCCTTCCGTAGAGCAGAATTCGATATTATGTTCGGTGAAGGAATATCCCGGACAGGTGAGATCGTAGATTTGGGTGTTGAAATGGGAATTATCAAGAAAAGTGGTTCTTGGTTTAGCTACAATGATACCAAATTAGCACAAGGACGTGATGCAACCAAACAGGTCATTGCTGATAATCCGGAACTGGCTGAAGAGTTGGAAGGACTTATTTTTGCAGAACTGAAAAAAGATAAATAACCACAAAACACAAATGGTGGACAATAAGCAATGATTGTCCACCATTTATTATTTTTTCTCCCTCATATCTTTTATTTCCAGGTTTTCCAATTGTTTATCAAATTAAACGCTTCCAAACTTTAGTATCAGCTAATTCTATACCTGGAATATGATAGACATTCCCATTCAATCTCGTATTTTGGTAGAGCATGATGTTCTGGATATCCTTTAAAGTCATTTCTCCCTCCAAATATACACATTTCAAAGTAGCGGTGCCATCAATAATTATTATCAACCCTTTTACTTTATCTCCTTTCCGGTTAATATAAAATTCAGAACTGGTAACTGTACTTTTCTGTTTCATCAACAACTCGTATTTGGAGTCGTATACCAATACACGAAATTCTTTCTTCAAATTGAGTTTTAAATTACTATCCATTGTAGAAAGTATGTATACACTATTCAATTGTCCGGCCACCTTACCTATATAGATATCTTTCGTAAAAAAATTTGGATTCATATCTATCATTGCCTACGAAATATACGAATGATATTCCTTTCACATCATTATATGTATTAAACAAATCTTTCTGTGCCTGACATAATACAGGCAACATTAACAGTAAACCTGCCCAAATCATTTTCATTGTTCTCATACGTATTTCATCTTTTAAATTCTTTGATTACCTCCTTATTTATCTTTCTCACATCTTTCTACGTTTCATTGACCTACTCTATACCGTTATTCGAGTTCGCAGAAACTTCCAACAGAGTAGCTTGAAGCACTTCGTAAGCATCCTGGATCCTGGGGATCAGAGAATGTATCTTCCGGAGTAGGTGGACACACATCATGTTTCCAGAGTGTAACTATACGTTGCCGCTCTTCTAGCAACTGGGTAATAATATGTCTTATTTGTCTTGCTTCATCTCGAAGTTCCAGATTATCTACCGGTTGAATATCATGTACAGCATTCAGTTCAACAGTCTGTCTATTTAATATATACTTACTCGAACGAAGTAAATCAAAATACATATTTTTTACCAAAGTAACACTGAATGCTTCAGAATTATTAATGACTGTCAGTCCCTCCCGTTTAACCCACAGTTTCAAGTAAGCCTCCTGTACTAAATCTTCCGCATCGGCTGCATTCTCCAATAGCTTATAAGCTACAAAATACAACTCACGATGATTAGGTAGGAACTCTTTTTTAAACTTTCAGCGTCCATGAACCTTTCTAATCTATTTATAATGCTTCTATTTGATAGACGTAAATAAAAGAATTTTGTTACACAAACAACAAAAATAAAGAAAAATATATGCCTTAAATATGAATTAATTATTCAATTTTTTATTTATTATATATTCACCTTTTATTTGTCAAATAAATAATTTTATAATACTTTTGTCTCAATAATCAAATAAGATTTAAAACCATGACACTGGTAACCTACATACTCATTGCAATTCCAGTTTGTATATTGGGAATTGCAATATGGACATATTGTGATTACCAAAAGTTTAAACGAAAAAAAGTATTACGCAAATAAACTAGCTATGACTGCTCAATATATAAAAGAAAACTTGGATAAACTACGTTCGTGGTATATCGTATTAACCAAACCGCATTCCGAACAAAAAACAAAGATTATATTAGAGAAGCAGGGTATAATTACGTATCTTCCATTTACTTCTATTCGTCGCCAATGGAAAGTGTCTACAAAAAAAATACACATCCCAGCTATGGCGAGATGTGTATTTATATATGCAACCAATGAGGAAATACAAATATTGAAAAAGCAATATCCTGTCCTTCCTTCGGAGGTCATTGTGAGGTAATATCAATGATTAAACTAAACCAGGTACTAAATACTTAGTCAAAAGATAACCACCTACCACTAACCAAATGTAGAGTAAGAAAGCCAATACGAATGGTTTTGCTCCAGCCTGCTTGAACTTGTCTATACTTGTATCAGTACCTAATGCTGTCATTGCCATTGTAAGCATGAATGTGTCAATATATTCAATTGTTCCATTCAAAGGGATATCTTTCACGGTTTCTGCACCGCACAAATATTGTAAAAAAGAATTAAGACAGATTATACCAATAAATCCAAATGCAAACCATGGAATTGTAATTTTACTCTTAACTACTTTTCCATCAGCATCGTACTTTTTACGCCCAGCCAAAGCAAGACTCATAATAACCAATACAGGTGCCAACATCATAACACGAATCATTTTTGTAATCGTTGCCGGTCCGGCAATACCTAACATATCAGTTGGATCCATTGCATTGCCAGCACCGGCAACGTGAGCCACTTCATGCAATGTACTGCCTGTATAAATGGCTACTCCCATATCGCTCAACCCACTCAACATACCGGCACGATACATAATAGGATAAAGAAACATGGAAATTGTACCAAAAATCACAACGGTAGATACAGCAATAGCTGTTTTATGCCCCTCGCACTTTATGACAGGCTCCGCACCCAATACTGCAGCAGCTCCACAAATAGCACTACCGGTAGAGGTCATCAAAGCCGTATCTTTATCAAGTTTCAATAATTTACCCAATCCGATACCAATAAAGATAGTACCTGCAACTATAATCGTATCAATTACGACAGCCGGTAAACCAACCTCTGCAACTTGGGTCAAGGTCAAACGGAAACCATATAAAACGATACCCGCACGCAAAATCTGTTTTGTACAAAACTTAATACCTGGTACCCAAGTTTCCGGCAAATGGTTCCGTAAACTGTTGGCATACAACATGCCTAAGATAATACCTACAATCAGAGGACTAAACGACAGACTTTTCACAAATGGAATTTCAGCAATATAGAAAGCTGAAAAAGAGAATAAGGCAATCAGTAAAATACCATGCATAGTATTGCCTCTGTTTCCGCGATTGAACATAGATCTTAATTTAGAGTTATAATATCAATTCTTTTACGGTCGCAAAGGTACGCTTTTCTATTACGTCATCCTATTTAAATCTTATTATGTATTATAACGGAAAGTAATAATACAATCTCACAATTTACTGTTATGATGCATCGCAAACTGCATAAACACCTGTGCTAATCCACTATCTTGTCCTTGTGGCTGTGCAAAACTGAAATCACGAAGCATCGGCATTCCCTTTATCTCAACAACCCGTAATTGCCCTGAATAGAGTTCACGAGTGATGGAACGGACAGAAACAATACCGAGACAATCAGTATGTTCTAAAAATAATTTAATACTTTCCGTACTTCCCAGATAGATCAACACTTGAAGGGAAGCTAACTTGATATTATGTTGAAGTAAAGCACGTTCAAAAACATCCAATGTACCCGAACCTCTTTCGCGAAGCACTAAAGGCAGGTTCAGCAATTCTTCCGGAGTAATCTCGTCTCCTACAGGAAGTTTACTTCCTGTACGAATTACAGCTACCAACTCATCTTCCAGAAACGTTGTATACTTTAGATTAGGCAAACGAAAAACGCCCTCCACCAATCCTAAGTCAATATTATGTTCCTGTAGGGCCGTTTCTATCTCTCTGGTATTACCATTTGTCAGCGACAGGCTGATATGGGGAAATTTCTTTATGAAACTAGCTAATAACGGGGGCAATACATATTGGGAAATTGTACTACTAGCACCTAGTTTCAACCCACCTTTATATTCGTTATGTAACAAATGCATTTCGTACTCCAACCTTTTGTAATCTTCCAAAATTCTCTCACAATGCTCCAGTAATAACTTTCCCGACTCCGTCAGACAAATTTTACTTCCCTGCCGGTCAAATAAACGAGTTTGATAAGTAGACTCTAACTCTTGTATATGTTTGGTTATAGCAGGTTGACTGATAAACAAATCTTGCGAGGCTTTGGTAAAACTCAAATTCTTCGCTACCGATTGAAACACTTTTAAACGGAAATCACTCACAGAAGTAGTAGATTAGAGATAATTAATAAAAATTACAATTCTTCACCCTTAATGCCCAAAGCTGTCATCAATGGATATCCTAACATTTTCCACAGATATCCTACCGGAGACACAGGTTCTTCCATTCTAAACTGAATAATATCTTTTTCAGACTCATTCCCCTCGGTCATCCTATCAATGTACTCTTTCAATATATCCTCAACATCTTCACCATATTCTTCATTAAAAGATACCACAACCATTTTCTCCACATCAGCGGAATTCAAGATTATTCGCAACAAATCAAGAAACAATTCACCCCGAGACACAAACCCCTCTGAAGGAACAGCCATAAAACTAAATTCACCCAATGAACCTCTGAAAGCAACTCCATCCAGCTCCTGTTTCACATCACATGGCATACAATGATGTAACTCTTCCGATTCCTTATCATATAGCAACAATATTTGCACATCATTTTCACCCTCTTCTATACCAGCATCCATAGCCAAATACATCGCGAAAAGAGCTAAATCAATCTTCTGTAGCGAACGCTCTAGTTTACGTTCAAAATAATTCTTTAAATCATTTATTACAA
Source organism: Bacteroides sp. OM08-11 (assembly GCF_003438665.1). Classification (NCBI taxonomy): domain Bacteria; kingdom Pseudomonadati; phylum Bacteroidota; class Bacteroidia; order Bacteroidales; family Bacteroidaceae; genus Bacteroides; species Bacteroides sp. OM08-11. The sequence continues at coordinate 612,858 of NZ_QSTJ01000002.1, read as the reverse complement.
AATTCAGATAAGCGACATCTATCACCATCACTGTTTCGGAAAGTTTTATCTTGTTATCTTCCATAACCATACTCTTTATTGAGGGAGTAAAGGTACGAAAAGTTTTTCAGATAAAAACTATTTGCTGTAAATCAGCCATTTTGACATTCATTCTCTTCTCTTAACTGAAATTTTGGCGTAAATCTACCGTTGGCAAATCTTTTGCGCCCATTAAGGTGTTATTGAGAAAGTAAAAAATAGAAAGGAGAACAAAATATGAACTTTAACAATTTTACCATTAAAGCGCAAGAGGCTGTACAAGAAGCAGTAAATTTGGTACAAAGCCGAGGGCAACAAGCTATCGAGCCTGTACATCTGCTTCAAAGCGTAATGAAAGTAGGTGAAAACGTCACCAACTTCATCTTTCAGAAACTAGGCATGAACGGCCAACAGATAGCTCTTATTCTTGACAAGCAGATAGATTCACTACCAAAAGTTACAGGTGGAGAACCGTATTTGAGCCGCGAGACCAACGAAGTCCTTCAAAAGGCTACCCAATACTCGAAAGATATGGGTGACGAATTTGTTTCGTTGGAACCTATAATATTGGCATTACTGAACGTGAAAAGTACCACTTCCACCATTCTGAAAGATGCAGGAATGACGGAGAAAGAGTTACGGGAAGCAATCAATGAGTTACGAAAAGGTGAGAAGGTAACTTCCCAATCCAGTGAGGATACTTATCAGTCTTTAGAAAAATATGCCATCAATTTGAATGAAGCCGCCCGAAACGGTAAACTTGATCCAGTCATTGGACGTGATGAAGAAATCCGTCGTGTATTACAAATTCTAAGTCGACGTACCAAGAATAATCCCATATTAATAGGCGAACCGGGTACAGGTAAGACTGCTATTGTAGAGGGACTAGCACACCGTATTCTACGTGGTGATGTACCCGATAACTTAAAGAATAAACAAGTCTATTCATTGGATATGGGTGCATTGGTAGCAGGAGCCAAATACAAAGGCGAATTTGAGGAACGTCTGAAAGCAGTAGTCAACGAGGTAAAAAAATCGGAGGGAGATATCATCTTATTTATTGATGAAATCCACACGTTAGTGGGTGCAGGTAAGGGTGAAGGCGCCATGGATGCCGCCAATATCTTAAAACCGGCTTTGGCACGTGGTGAACTGAGAAGTATCGGTGCCACTACCCTTGATGAATATCAAAAGTATTTTGAAAAGGACAAAGCACTGGAACGCCGTTTCCAAATCGTGATGGTAAATGAACCGGACACATTGAGTACTATTTCTATTCTGCGTGGTTTGAAAGAACGTTACGAAAACCATCACCATGTACGAATTAAAGATGATGCCATCATTGCTGCCGTAGAGTTAAGTAACCGTTACATTACCGACCGTTTTCTGCCGGATAAAGCCATCGACCTGATGGATGAAGCCGCTGCCAAATTACGTATGGAAGTTGATTCCGTGCCGGAAGAATTGGACGAGATTTCTCGCAAAATTAAGCAGTTGGAAATTGAACGTGAAGCCATCAAGCGCGAAAATGATAAACCGAAATTGGAACAAATCGGTAAAGAACTTGCTGAACTAAAAGAACAAGAAAATTCACATAAAGCCAAATGGCAAAGCGAAAAGACTTTGGTCAACAAGATTCAGCAAAACAAGATTGAAATAGAAAATCTGAAGTTTGAGGCCGAAAAAGCTGAACGTGAAGGCGATTATGGAAAGGTTGCCGAAATCCGTTACGGTAAATTACAAGCATTGAATCAAGAGATTGAGGACACTCAACAGAAACTTCATAAAATGCAGGGTGACAAAGCCATGATTAAAGAAGAAGTTGATGCAGAAGACATTGCTGATGTAGTATCCCGTTGGACAGGCATACCTGTCAGCAAAATGCTGCAAAGCGAAAAAGAAAAGCTGCTTAACTTAGAAGAAGAATTACATGAACGAGTTATCGGTCAAGACGAAGCAATTGAAGCTGTTTCTGATGCAGTACGTCGTAGCCGTGCAGGTTTGCAAGACCCGAAACGTCCGATTGGTTCATTCCTGTTCTTGGGTACTACCGGTGTAGGTAAGACAGAATTAGCTAAAGCCTTAGCTGAATTTTTGTTTGACGATGAAACCATGATGACACGTATTGACATGAGCGAGTACCAAGAGAAACATAGTGTTTCCCGCTTGGTAGGAGCTCCTCCGGGATATGTCGGTTATGACGAAGGGGGACAATTGACTGAAGCTGTACGCCGTAAACCCTATTCTGTCGTTCTATTCGATGAAATTGAAAAAGCACATCCCGATGTATTCAACATCTTGTTGCAGGTATTGGATGACGGACGTTTGACTGACAATAAAGGACGTACGGTAAATTTCAAGAACACTATTATTATTATGACCTCCAATATGGGTAGCGGATACATTCAAAGCCAAATGGAAAAATTAAACAGCTCCAACAAGGAAGAGATTGTAGAAGAAACCAAGAAGGAAGTAATGAATATGCTGAAGAAAAACATTCGACCTGAATTCCTAAACCGTATTGACGAAACTATCATGTTCCTGCCATTGACGGAAACGGAAATCAAACAAATTGTAGCTCTTCAAATCAAGAGTGTACAGAAAATGTTAGCAGGCAATGGTGTGGACTTAGTATTAACTGATTCTGCCATAGACTTTTTAGCCAATGCAGGATTTGATCCTGAATTCGGTGCTCGTCCGGTAAAACGTGCCATACAACACTATTTATTGAATGATTTATCCAAAAAGTTATTGGCACAGGAAGTAGACCGTAACAAACCTATTGTAGTGGAAGCCAATACAGCAAAGAACAGATTGATATTCAAAAATTAAGGTACACAACAAGAAGTTAACATCATTGGTTATAAGAAGTTAACTAAATACATAATAACAAGTTAACTAAATACGAACAAGGAAGTTAACTTATTATGATGTACAATGTTAACTTCTATAACAGCATAAAAAACACTTCAAGAAAAGTACGAACGGCTTTTCATATTATCCGGGGTTATCCAATTATCTTTATTGGATAGCCCTATTTTCATTATATACCTACAAGTTATATCCATATTCAAAAAAAGTCACACGATTTCTGCTCTATTTTTCGGTTTCATGTTTATTGTTCAACAACACAATCAAAAAGAAAAGATCCCGAGAAACACTTTGTATAGCGATTAACTATACGGATATTTCTCGAACGACCGATATGACCGCTTAAGTCCATAAAGCACCACTTGACATGACTGAAGAAAAACGTAAAAAACTCAAGGCAACGGATAAACTGCAGAAATATTTTTTACCTCACCATGATCGTTCAACGTCCACCTTATCCTGTTTTTATGATCAATCTCAACAAGTTTGGGCTGAGATTTATCTCCGCTGTGCCCGTTCCAGTTACATATCAAAATTCGTCCTTTACGATAAACGCAAGATTCCGCAACGAAGAGTAAGGATACCCCCCGGATATCATCTGATGAAATTGTGCGAACTACCTGCCAGATATTAGTGTCCACTTCTACCAATTTATGTCCGTCACCACAGGCAACAAGCAACTTTCCATCTTTCAGTTGCTTAATGCTAAACAGAGTTCCACCTATTTGTACTTGATTGATAATCTTTCCAGTAGCATCAATTTCTATCAAATTTCCAGTAGCAAATAAAGGAACCAGATACGTACCGTATCTGGTTTTTTCTATTTGCCTGAACTGGTTATGTACGCGCTTAATACCGGTTTCAAATTGTATTTCTTTTAATGGATTACCCTGGCTATCCAATTCGACAATACGCGCAGGATGCCCACAGATAGCAAGTAAATAACCGCCGGAATTGAGTTGAGTAGCGGTAAACAACTCTTCTTCACGTACCTTCACTTCATAGTCCCACACAATTTGTTGTGAAGGAGTGATGAGTCTGGCTCCCGAAGTATAGGCATACAGAATGTTTTTTTCTTTGGTCAACTCCACATCATTACAGTCTTCTCCTTTCCCTAAAAGATGTTCCCAGTCCAGACAACCGGTTCGTTTATCCACCACAGCCACTTTATTCCACCCGCATCCTGCAATCAACAACTTCTCTTTTCCATATTTCCGAAAAAAGGAAAACGAAGTATCTTGCCCCTGTATTTGTATGGAACAGGCATACAAGTACAGAAGGCATATAAAGAAAAATAGATAGTTACGTCTTTTCATACAATCATTCTGTCATTACAACCCGGAAACCAACATTATATACTTTTTGATAATCACGATAAGGAAGGCGGAATGAAGAAGTGTTACGGAAGGGGCGATCATACCACGAACCACCACGGGCTACACGCTTTTCGCCAGTAATAGCCACATCATTCCGTCCATCATCTGCCCGATAAGGATAGGGTTTATAAACAGAACGAGTCCACTCCCAAACATTGCCGTGCATATCATATACCCCCCACGGATTAGCGATGTATCTTCCTACCTCTTCAGATATGAATCCACCATCATTATAGGTAGTATCACGTGGAATCCAATCATCGTATTGGTTGGGATTGGGTATGATTCGTGCACTTTCATAGAACTTATAAGCAGTACAGGCAGCAAATTCTTTTAAACGGATGTCACCCATGTTGGCATAAGGAGAGAAATCTACTCCCAAATTACCAAACCAAAAATCGGTATTACTTCCTGCACGACACGCCCACTCCCACTGCGCTTCGTCAGGCAAGGAAAAATGCATACCCGTCTTTTTAGACAACCATTCACAAAATTCCATCGCCTGTTTCCACGAAACACGGACCGCCGGCTGTTCTTCACCGTTCATAGAGTATCCTCTACGTCCGAACTGATAACCATGACGATGTTCATCACGACTGTCGTGCGTGGGATCGAAAGCACGAAACTGACGATTGGTAATCTCAAACTGCCCTATCCAGAAAGGCTTCTCGATAGTAACGGCGGTTTGTGGCATTTCATCTGTCTGACGAGTACTTCCCATGATGAATTTACCAGCAGGTACTTTGATGAGTTTCAAGTTTATACCTTTGGATATTTCTAAAGTCATCTGATAGTCATTCATCTGGTTAGATTGCATATTCAGTACTTGTTTTCCCGGTATTGGCCACCCCTTAAGCAAAGTATCACCTTTTTCTACCATAACTTTTACAGGAGCCCGGAATTCAATATCATCCGGTATCTCAGGAAGCCACTCCAAGTCCTGTTCCGGTGCACCGAACATATCACGATACAAGGCACGGAGTTCACGGCTTTGCTTGGTTCTGTCGTAAGTTGCAATATCACTGCGTCTTCCATGGAACGGCGCATTAAAATCAATCCAACAAGCCAATTTGGTAATAGAAACTGAATCAAGTTTCACATTATGATGACCTTTATTAAGTAACTGTATCAACTCTGTCTGGTCGGCATGTACATCCATGGGAACAAGCATATGCATATCACTTTCAATACCAGGACGACGTACATAACGATGAAGGTCGACATAGGATTTAGTAAAATGTCCGCCATAGGAGGAACTGGCTCTACCTGAGATCTGAGAACTCCAGTCAGTAATCCATTTGTCTCCTTTCAAATAGGGACGACCATTATTTTCACTGTCATGGCATCCTACGCAATAACGATCCAGAACAGGTTGTACCTCATGGCGATAACTAAATCCACGTTCCCTTCCCTGCCATTGCAGTATGGATTGAGGAGCTTTGTCGGACACTTTCGTTTTACGTGGAATGACAATCATATTACGATCTTCGTGACAACCTATACAAGAGAGTACTTCACCTGGCATAGCCGTAAACCAACTACGCATCACTTGTAGAGCTTTTCCTTCAGCATCAAGCGGCTGAATAAAGAGTGGAGTATTGGCAGGTACTTTAAATAGAGCTGAACCGTCTTCTTCTATATCGGCTTCACCTACAATACGTTTGATATCCCATGGTCCATCCATGCCGATGGTTCCCAACAGCCCGCCCTGCTTCCAGGGGCTGAAGTCGTAAGTACCGATACGAAGTTTCTTCACACTGCCACGGGGAATATCTTTCAGCCCGCCACCGATATAAATGTCCTGAATGAAAATAGTAGCATCTTTAGCTTCCGGTGTCACCATATTGGGAATAACAGGAGGGGTACGACGTTTCTCAACCAATACCGGAGACAAATAAGCCACCTCTTCTTCTTCTGTAATAAGTGTCATATTATCGAAAGTGTCTACCAGATAAATTCCCCATAACGAATTGGGGGTAGCTTTCATTGCAACAAGATAATAAGTATCATTCAATGGCCAAGGATGTAGAAAGCGCGGCCAACATCCATCTGCCTGACGATCTCTGATTTCGGCTTGTACTTTCCGACCCGAATAGGGAATTTCACCGATAACGCCGTCCACTTCTTGTCGCCCTTTACTGGTATCAATGAGAATGAGCCGTCCACTACGAGGTATACTGTGATGCCCTGTAACAATACCCACCATTGCCGACGAACTTCCGGGAATGGGACGTGCATCGAAGTAAGATGTAGGAAAATAGGAATTGGAACCGTAATAAGCACGTTGATTTGTACCGTCAGGATTCATTGTGAACATGATACGTGAGTTTGAATGTGGAATATCGGCATATTCCCAACGTTGGTACAAAATCATCCCATTATCCATAACTACCGGTCCCCAATTGCTATCCTGATCATAAGTAAGTTGGCGAGTATCTCCGGTAGCAGGATCATAACGAAAAAGTCCGCACATATGGCTTCCTCCGTCCGTACAAGGCAATCCTAGGAATGTACCGGTAGAACAAAAGATATAACTCCCATCAGGGGCATAACACCCATCAAAGGAATCGAAATCACGATAACTTTCGGGAGTAAGTTGTTTGGTTGCCCCATCTTTCAGGTTCAACTCGAACAAATGCCAGTGATTATTGGTACCTATGGAAGAATACATCAACCTTTCACCATCAAAATGAGGCTCCGGATCGGAAATGATAACCCCTTCAGTTGGTCTATACAATGTTTTATATTGTATTTTCCCCGGAATGATATTCAATGAAACGAATTCATTATTCCAGTCCTTCGAAGGATGGGGGATTGCAAAGTTATTATGAAAATTAGCCGGAACAATTCCCAAATCACCCCGAATAGCAGTACGTGCCTTATTGCCCAATATACGACGGATAGTAACAATCTGTTTTCCCTTTATCAACGGATTGGCCAATAAAGTTGCATCCAACGTATTCAATATTTCTTCTGCTTGCCGGATTGCTTTTTTGTCACCTTTTGTTATTCCTTCAATCAGAGATACTCGATTATCCTCAAGTGCCTTGATAGCTTCCTCCCAACCTTTGGCAGGTTGATAAGCAAATTTATGTGTCTGCTGAAGCGAACGGACAGTGGCCCGGAATTTCTCCGGCTGATAAAATTTCAAACGATATTCCAATCCTTGTGAAAAAACGGAAGAAGTAATGCTACCTAATAACAACAGATAAATGAATAAACAAAAGTGTCTCATAGTATTACGTGTTTTATATTATTGATTTTGCAAAAATAAACGATATAACGCTTTCTACTGACATAAAAGTTTGTGCAAAACTTTGCAAAAAACGATATTTCCAATCGGAATAATCATATTTTTGCTAAATTATCAGTTTATTACCCGGAATATGAAGATACTAAACGAAAAAAACACACTCTCTTTACAAATGCTTTATGCAGGTTATCATATGGCTGGTAAGGAATGGTGTTACAAGAATGTCATCAGTCCTTTTTCCCGCATGTATCTGATTGACGAAGGAGAAGCGGCAGTGTATATGAACAAAAAAAAGTATTATATATCAGCAGGAGAATTATTCATTATCCCAAAATTCACTTTTCACATGTACGAGTGCGACAATTTCATGAATCATTATTATATATGCTTTTTTGACCAACTGATAGGCGGACAAAGTCTATTCGATAATACTCAAATCCATTACCAACTTCCGGCAAACGAAATGGACCGTATGCTCATGCTCCGTTTCATAGAACTGAACCCCAACTGCGCTATACAAAATCCCGATCCCAAGACTTATGACAACATACCGGATATCTATACGATAAATCAAAATAAAGTGAATTATAATCTGAGTCAGGAAATAGAAAGTAACGGTATTTTATTACAGTTGTTTTCCCGTTTTCTTGGAAATACACAATTATTGGAATCTAAATCACGGAATCAATATGAACGACTAACGGATATCTTCAGTTATATTGATAATCATTTATATCAGAATATTCATGTCAGCGATTTGGCAGAACAAATGTGCTTGAGTTCTGATCATTTTACCCGCATATTCAAACAAGTAAGCGGCATGAGCCCCATTCAATACATACAGGCGAAACGGATAGAGCGTGCTCAAACACTATTACTGGCGTCCCGGTTGAGCATCAAAGAAATTGCTGAAACTGTAGGTATACCCAACCTTTCACAATTTTCAAAGTTATTCACCAAAGAAACAGGACATTCTCCACGGGAATACAGAGACAATATCTGACTTAGCAAAAGATATCATAATTCTCCCAAAAGATACTTGAGGTTTTATCTTCTTCTTGTATAATACAATAATTCCAAATACAAATTACACGGATTTCGCTATTTTTATTTATTCTGCGAAATCCGTGTAATCCAATCTAAAAAGAGTACGTCAAGAGTTTCCGGACATTCACTCTCCGTTTTTTATCATATTTCAAAACTAACGTTTATTCCGCTGTCTCTGTTTCTTCTTTATCGGCAACATCTTCAAAGTCAATACCACTTGCCACAAGCAGATTATACCATGAAATCAATTTTTTGATATCCGACGGATAAACACGATCACGATCGAAAGCAGGTAACACCTCTGCCAAATAAGAGCGTAAGTCATCGGCTGTAGCTTTCTTTAGATCCATAGTTACAACAGCCCCATTTTCTTTCTGCTTTACAGAAAGCAATACATCTTTCAAAGGTACATCTTCAGTATCTGTATACATAGCAATATCGCCTAAAGAAATAATTTTCTCATTACCGTAAGCAGGAAAACGTTTCTTGTCCACAAGCGATTCTACAATCAACATATTCTTTCCCTGAGAAATAAGTTTATACAATCCCGGTTTACCGGAGATAGACAAAATAGTCTTCAACATAGTATATTCTTTTTTTGTAATTAGTAGTTATTTTTTCGGTGAGCAAAGATAATGCAAGCCAAAGACAATACAAAATAAGCTCACCTATTTTTATTGTGAAAGCGATGTCTACCTTATCTAAAGTTAGGAATTATTTTGAGACAGCGAAGTGATTAACTCCAAAACCTGAGGAATTAACGGTGTTTCACCATCATTCATTATCACAAAATCAGCCAACATACGTTTTCTTTCATCATTCATTTGGCTACAAATACGTTTTTCTACCAATTCGCGTGTAGAAGCATCCCGCTCTATTGCACGTTGCAAACGTATCTCCTCAGGAGCATATACCATCACAACCGTATCCACTTCCACCGAAAAACCGGCTTCAATCAGAATTGCAGATTCTATACCTAATATCGAAAATTCATTCCGCTGCCGTATCCATTGACGAAAGTCATCCTTTACCCGGGGATGAATGATATCATTCACCTGTCTGGCATGTTCCGCATCCCCAAATAAATAAGTGGCGAGCAAAGGCTTATTTAGCTCACTGTTCCTATACACCTCTTCCCCCAGTAAAGCTTTCAATTCCTGCCGGATACGAATATCCGTTGTCATTAACCGTTTAGTTTCAATATCTGATATATAGACAGGAACTCCCATTATCTCCAACAAATGGGATACCACACTTTTTCCACTACCGATACCACCGGTAACACCTATCTTAATTGACATATTTGGGAGAAACTTGTTCTATAAGAAAATCGACCTGCTCCGGATTAAAACGTATCTGGCTTACACCTTCAGGAATATTTCTCAACCTTACAGTATATTTATCCGAACCAAGACGCAGAAGTTCTTCATAAGAAACATTAAGATGGAAATCGCTTGCCGTAATCCGACGAAAATTGCTAAGCCCAACCTGGAAAGTAACTTGAACTTTCGAAGGAAAAGCACGAAGTACCTTATCCGCAGGAAAATTTATACCACGCAGAGGTACCTCAACAGTCTTCTCCGTATAAATATCCACAGGGAGTATCATTTCAATAGAAGCGGGAACAAACTTGACTCCTTTCCGAGTAAGCAAAGGCACTTGCTGTTTCAAAGTATCTGAAATATTTTCTAATTTCATCTGACGCGTATAAGCGGCAGTTATCGTATCCAGTACCCCAGCAGGAGCATATACCAGAACAGAATCCGGTTTAAAAATCGTATCGGATAGATAATACTGGCGTCCTGCACTTACACTACCTTGCAACCTCACCGGTACCAGTTTAGATACCCCCGTTGAATAAATATATTCCAATGTATCAGGCTTCATCGAAACCAAACGGGTAGAAACATTCAATTGACTAAGAACTTTCTTTTCAAACTCCGATGCATATACACGTACATGGTTATTGCTTCCGTTATAATCAGAAAACTCAAGAGTTATCGGATAAAAACTTTTACCTAACATATAATTAAGTAATACAGTTCCTTTATCTTTTACCTTTATACGTAGTTCAGCAGCTGGCTCCGACGTAATAACTGTGTTATTAGGCACTCCCTTAAGACGAACGGGAATAGAAAATTCAGTTTCATAGTCATTGTTCAAAGTTTGCAATAACCAAAATCCTCCGGCAACAACGAAAAAAAATAAAAAAACAAAGAACTCTCTACTCTTTTCACTGAGCAGAAAGTTCTTTATTTTTCGAGTTATATTCAAATAAATATGTTTTATGTTCCTACGTTCAAACATAGGCCTTCATCCCTATTTATTTAGCAGCCTGGCTACTGTTTGCATCAGCAGCTGCGGCAAAAATAGAATTTTTATCAATATGGATCTTAACGTTAGAAGCAATCTCAAGCACTACATCATTATCATTGATTTCTTTGATGATACCATGAATACCACCAGCAGTAATAACTTTTTGATTTACCTGAAGAGATTTGCGGAAATTTGCAATTTCTTTCTGCTTTTTATTCTGTGGACGAATCATAAAGAAATACATAATAACAAACATTGCTATTAACATTATCCACATCATGCTACCACCACCTGCGCCCATACCTGGAGCTGCTCCAGAAGTTTGCAAGAAGAATACAGTCATTAAATTCATAAATGTTCAGTTTTAATTTTTATTATTCAACAAAGGTATCAGTTTTTAGCCAACTTGCCCTCTTTTTTCAATTCCTTAACTATTCCATCCAAAGTACCGTTAACGAAGCTACCACTCTTTGACGTACTATATACTTTAGCAATATCTACATATTCATTTAACGAAACACTGACCGGAATGTTCGGAAAGCTCAAAATTTCCGCTAATGCACATTGCATAATTATTACATCCATAAAAGCGACACGATCCAAATCCCAATTACGTGTATTTTCACTGATAAGATGACGATAATAATCGCTATTCAAAATAGCACGGCGGAACAAACGACGAGCAAATTCCTGATCTTCATCATCTTTGAACTCAGGCAATAACTCTTGATTGGCTCCATTCTTTTCTTCAAAACGCTTAATCGTTTTCAGCACAAAAGTATCTACAATCTCCTTATCATCATTCCAATAAAGACTTTGATCTTCAAGTAATACATCCAATGCTTCATTACCAAAAATATACGTCTTATATATCTTTCTCCACAATTCACGGTCAACTTCATAAGACTTATCCGAAGAAGCCATGTATTCCTTATATATATCAGAAGCAACTATTTCTTCATACAACCCTTTGACAAAATCTTCATCATTGGCCCAAGTACGTTTTTGGTTAGTGATAAAATCCATTAACTGCTTATTCACTTCCAATTGAGAAATAAACTTGTTTTCTACAAATCTCATGTTAGGATACAGCTCCTCGGCCGTAGGAGCTAATTTAGCTTTTGCCGCATCAATGCGCTTTTGTGCGTAGTTCGTCAAAGCTATCATCAGCATAAGCAAGTAGTTGTAAAGATCATAAGCCTTGGACAGGCTAAAGAATAATTCCTTCTCCGCTGAGTCTAAATTTTTACTACCGTTCTGATAATAAGCATATACAATCTGTATAATCTTAAGACGAATAAGAACTCTGTTAATCATAATTATAAAGTAAATACTGGTGTTTTAACGAGTTGCAAAAGTATGCATTTTTAATGAGTTTACATAAATAAATCACATTTTTTAATGTAGATAAGCATTATCCGAGCTTTTTCTTTTGACAGTTTAAAAAAAATCGTCAATTTTGGACCCGATAAGCAAAGCCATAAATGACGAGCTACAAGTTAACATCAAATTGAGACCTATATTATATGGAAGACTTTAAGAAGAAAACCGGAATGGATATGAACGACAAAGAGATTGTATTTTCCCAATCCATTAAGGCCGGCAAACGCATCTATTATTTAGACGTAAAGAAGAACAGGAAGGATGAAATGTTCCTTGCTATTACTGAAAGTAAAAAGGTGATAATGGGTGAAGGAGACGATTCCCTGGTAAGTTTTGAAAAACACAAGATTTTTTTGTATAAAGAAGATTTTGATAAATTCATGAATGGTCTGCAACAAGCTATCAGCTTTATCCAAGAGCAACAAGGTTGCTATGCTCGAGATAATGATAGCGAAAGAAAAACAAGTAGTGAACCATCGGAAATAGCAAACAAAGAAGGAAAAGAATCTCCATTGACCGGCGAAATCAAAATTGATATTGATTTTTAAGAGCCAACCCTTTGATAATTCAAAAAGAAGCTGTAATTTTGCACCGCTTTTTGCAACATCGTGTGGTTAATCGCATCGTGTGATGGTGAATTAAGCAAAAACATACTTAATTTAGAGTAACACAATTTTTAAAGAAATGAAATCAATTGAAATCAAAGGAACTGCAAGAACTATTGCAGAACGTTCTTCAGAACAAGCTAGAGCTTTGAAAGCTATTCGTAAAGACAACGGTGTACCTTGTGTACTCTACGGAGCAGGTGAAAATATACATTTCACAGTACCGGCAGAAGGATTGCGTAACTTGGTTTATACTCCGCACATCTATGTAGTAGACTTGGTTATCGATGGTAAAAAAGTAAACGCTATCATGAAAGATATCCAATTCCATCCGGTAAAGGATACTATCCTGCACGTTGACTTCTATCAAATTGATGAAGCTAAACCTATCGTAATGGAAGTTCCGGTACAGTTGGAAGGTTTGGCTGAAGGTGTAAAAGCCGGTGGTAAATTGACTCTGCAAATGCGTAAATTGAAAGTAAAAGCTTTGTATAACGTAATTCCTGAGAAATTATCAGTTAATGTTTCTCATTTAGGCCTAGGTAAGACTGTAAAGGTCGGTGAATTAAGCTATGAAGGTTTAGAATTACTGAATGCCAAAGAAGCTGTTGTATGCGCAGTTAAGTTGACTCGTGCGGCAAGAGGTGCTGCTGCAGCTGCTGCAAATTAATCAGTACTTCTTTAGTAAGAAAATATTCGGAACGCGGATTAACGCAGGTGACGCAGATTTTATATCCGCGGACTACTGCGGTAATTCGCGTTCTTTATTAAATCACAAATCATTATATAATGAAATATTTAATTGTGGGATTGGGTAATATAGGACCGGAATATCATGAAACTCGCCATAATATTGGTTTTATGGTAGTAGATGCATTAGCAAAAGCAGCAGGTACAACTTTTATTGACGGACGTTATGGTTTTACTACTACCATATCCATCAAAGGTCGCCAACTATTGTTATTGAAACCTTCTACTTTTATGAACCTTAGCGGTAATGCCGTACGCTATTGGATGCAAAAAGAAAATATTCCGTTAGAGAATGTATTGATAGTAGTAGATGACCTGGCATTACCTTTTGGTACATTACGCCTGAAAGGTAAGGGAAGTGATGCCGGGCACAACGGCCTCAAACATATCGCTGCAACCTTAGGAACACAAAGTTATGCTCGCTTACGTTTTGGTATCGGTAACGAATTTCCTCGTGGAGGACAGATTGACTATGTACTCGGACACTTTACTGACGAGGATTTAAAAACAATGAATGAATGTCTGGAAACTGCCGGTGAAATCATAAAAAGTTTTTGTTTGGCAGGAATTGATATCACAATGAATCAGTTTAATAAGAAATGAGTGAAGCAAGAATAGATAAATGGATGTGGGCTGTACGTATATTCAAAACTCGTACTATAGCTGCCGAAGCTTGTAAAAAAGGACGTATAAGCATTAACGGTACACTAGCCAAAGCTGCCCGTATGATAAAACCGGGAGATGTAATACAAGTACGGAAACCACCTATCACTTATTCTTTCAAAGTGTTACAGCCCATTGAAAAACGCGTGGGAGCCAAACTTGTTGCCGAAATGATGGAAAATGTAACCACTCCTGATCAATATGAACTATTGGAAATGAGTCATGTCAGTGGTTTCGTTAACCGAGCAAAGGGAACTGGACGCCCCACTAAGAAAGATCGACGCACTCTGGATGAGTTCACTACTCCGGAATTTATAGATGACTTTGATTTCGACTTCGACTTTGAAGAATAATACTCAAATAGTATCAAATTATGAGCGAAAAAATAATAAAATGGGGATTTATCGGTTGCGGAGAAGTGACCAAATATAAAAGTGGACCTGCCTTCCAGAAAATAGACCATTCCGAAGTAGTAGCAGTGATGAGTCGAGACGTCTCTAAAGCCAAAGCATATGCCAAAGAAAGAGATATTGCTAAATGGTATGACGATGCGCAAGAATTGATTGATGACGAAGAAGTAAATGCCGTATACATCGCTACCCCTCCCTCTTCACATGCGACATACGCTATTATGGCAATGAAAGCGGGAAAACCGGTATACATAGAAAAACCAATGGCTGTTACCTACGAAGAATGTTGCCGCATAAACCGTATTTCACAAGAGACCGGAGTACCCTGTTTCGTGGCTTACTATCGTCGTTATCTTCCTTATTTTCAAAAAGTCAAATCTTTAGTAGAAGAAAATGCGATAGGAAATATTATCAACATTCAGATCCGTTTCGCCCAACCTCCACGAGACCTAGATTACAATAAAGAGAACTTACCTTGGCGTGTACAACCTGATATTGCGGGAGGCGGTTATTTTTACGATCTCGCTCCTCATCAGATAGATATCTTACAAGACATGTTCGGTTGTATACTCAAAGCCAATGGATACAAGAGTAATCGCGGTGGACTTTATCCGGCAGAAGACACATTGAGCGCCTGTTTCCAATTTGATAATGGATTGGTTGGTAGTGGTTCATGGTGTTTTGTTGCCCACGAATCAGCCCGTGAAGACCGTATCGAAATTATAGGCGATAAAGGTATGATTTGTTTCTCTGTATTTACCTACGATCCTATTGCGCTACATACAGAAAGAGGAAGAGAAGAAATTCCCGTAGAAAATCCAATATACGTTCAGCAACCACTTATTCAGGCTGTAGTAGACCATCTACTAGGAAAATCCGTTTGCAGTTGCGACGGCGAAAGCGCTACTCTGACAAATTGGGTAATGGATAAGATACTAGGAAAACTATAAATTAGGTATAAACTATAAAGCATTAATCACTATACCATAATTCCATATAGTTTATACCTTATAGTTTATACTTGACTTTACACCTAATCAAAGATTTCTTTTTATCGCTTCGATCAGTTCCTCATACTCCTTATCCGTCAGATATACCTTTCCCGGATTCATTTGGAAAACGCCCCCATAATCAGGACCATCTACATATTTCGGAGCCAAATGGAAATGGAGATGAGAAAGCTTATCTGAATAAGCGCCGTAATTGATTTTTTCCGGGTTAAATGCTTTTTGCATAGCACGTGTCACAAGGACCACATCAGCCATAAAAGCATTACGTTCTTCGTCACTTAATTCATTCAGGTCATTAACATGATCTTTGTAAGCCACCAAGCAACGTCCACGATAAGTTTGTTCCTTAAAAAGGAAAACACGCGACACACTCAACTGCGCAATCTCAATCATCAGATTGTGCAATGTTTCATTATTCTGACAATACAGACATTCTTTCGGATCACTTTTCATAATATTCTTTTTATTAACGTTTATGTTTACGAAACAAATATAACTTTTTCCACTGTATTACATGTCTACTATTTCATCATTTTTACCAACTAATTGATATACATCATCATTTTCGCCAACTATCCAAACGACATCACCTTCTACAAAAGGCTCATGAGGATCAGGGGCATGTAGAGTTTCTTCTCCTCTTTCCACACCGGCTATCAAGCAATGATATTTTTCGCGAATACCGACTTCCTTCAACGTTTTACCCAAGAATGGCGAGTTCTCATCTATTCGAAATTGACGTAATATCATCGCACTTTTCTCTACCACATCCGTATCCATTGAAGAAACCTTACCCATTTCATCACCAAATACATTCAATTCTTCATCTGTGGCAATAACTTGAATTTTATCCTGAGGGAAAAGGCGTACAGAAGCCCCTGGAATATTAATTCGTTTCCGCCCACGAAGAATAGATACGACATGCACACCATATTTTTTACCAAAATTCAATTCTGCTAATGTTTTACCTGCCCAAGCCGATTCGCCGGGAATTTCATAATCGGTCAGATGTAAATCACGAGAAAGCAGACGTCCTGCATACTCTGGTTTTTTCTCTCCCAAGTACTCTGCACGCATATCCCTAGAACGCAAATTCTGAAAGAAAGTCCGTTCTATCATTATAGATTGTTTTTTCAATTGACGAGAAAGTATCATTACAATAACCAACAACACCGCAACTCCTAAGACCAAACCAACAGAGACCTTAAACAGTCCGCCAATAACAAACATTACAAATGAGACCGCCAACAAGATACGTAGTACAATTGTAGCCACCAAAGGGGCGCGATTTCCCCTGTTATCATGCCAAAGTGTAACAAACTCTACCGAATGATTCTTTTTAATCATAATGGCACGAAGGAAAGGAGCAATAAACAAAATAATAATAAAAGCAGCCAACAATGAACCCCACACTCCGGGCAACGCATCATGGCACAACGGCACCAAAAAACGGAAGGCAATGGCTATCACTGCCACACTTATAATAGAATAGACCATCGTGATACGTACCAAAGCAAATATCAGTCTCTTCCACAAACTCTCATGATTCATTGTCTGCGTTCCAGAAGCATAGCGCATCAGGAACTTCCGCCATTTCTGCGGCAAATGTACATCAACAAAGTTCGATGCCGGCTCCGCTAAACGGATCATATATGGAGTAAGAAAAGTGGTAATTACAGATACCGCTACCACAATAGGATATAAGAAATGACTTGTAACATGCAAAGATACTCCCAAAGAAGCAATAATAAAAGCAAATTCACCAATTTGCGTCAAACTGAACCCACATTGCATGGCTGTCTTCAACGGTTGTCCAGCCAATAGTACACCTAAAGTCCCGAATAATGACTGTCCAATAATTACAGCCAATGTTATGATGACAATAGGACCTGCATACTCTACTATCATAGCCGGATCTACCATCATCCCCACCGACACAAAGAAAATGGCACCGAACAGATCTTTCACTGGTTTTACCAAATGTTCTATACTTTCCGCTTCCACCGTCTCTGCTAGAATAGACCCCATAATGAAGGCACCAAACGCCGCAGAGAAACCGGTATGTGCCGCCATGACAACCATTCCGAAACAAAGCCCCAACGAAACGATCAACAACGTTTCTTCGCTCATCAGTTTACGGCATCTCTTCAAGAAAACAGGGATCAGATAAATCCCCACTACAAACCAAAGGATAAGGAAAAACAGCAGTTTTGCAATACTACCTAACATTTCCGTACCCTCAAAGTTATTACTCACAGCCATGGTAGACAGCATGACCATCAAGACTATCGCAAGTATATCTTCCAAAATCAGCACGCTCAACACCAATCCCGTGAATTGTTTCTTACGCATTCCCAGGTCATCAAATGCCTTATAAATAATGGTTGTGGAAGACATAGCGATCATACCTCCCAAAAAGATACAGTCCATCCGCTTCCAGCCAAAAGAGGTTCCAACCGTTATTCCCAGCAATATCATACAAAATATAATAGTACAAGCTGCGATAATAGCCGATCCTCCCACCTTGACTATTTTCTTGAAACTGAACTCCAACCCCAAGGCAAACAAAAGGAAGATAACGCCAATATCCGCCCAAGTCTGTATATTTGCCGTATCCATCACCGAAGGGGTATATGCCATGTGCGGACTGGCAAGAAAACCTGCCACGACATATCCCAAAACCAATGGCTGCTTTAGTTTCTTAAATAACAGCGTCATGATGCCGGCACAAATCAAAATCAAAGCCAAATCGGCTATCAAAGGAGCTAAATGTGACATAATATTTGCTCAAATGTATTTTTGGTAACAAAGATACAACAAATAGAAGTAAAATTTTATATCACTTCAAAAGTTAACCGATTATTGGCATAAAAAACTTTTTTACCTAGCCTTATATTCCTAATGTTTCCTGTATTTCAATTTTTTGTTCATCCATCAAATTCTTCAGATAAGCCTCATACAAATACTTACCTATAGAAGAATTCACAAGTTTCACAAGCTGTTCCATGATAAAGAATAGAGAAATCAGACTTAACGTCATCTACATTTTTATCGGATAAGTCACGGTCACTAAATTGGTCGATAGCCACCAATACCTCCATCATCTGTTTATTCTAAAAAGTATTGCCTACATAAACACGAAATGTCCACAATGAAAGACAGACAAATTACAGCACATTTAATTGACGAAAAATTTCTTTATTTAATTAGAAATACCTTATTTTGTACGATTTTATATTTTGGCATGAAAGACGATACCAACATTAATAAATAAAGTTATGAAGATTTCACACATTGAACATTTGGGCATTGCCGTAAAAAGCATTGAAGAGGCTCTGCCATACTACGAAAACGTATTAGGCTTGAAATGCTACAACATTGAAACTGTAGAGGATCAAAAAGTAAAAACCGCTTTTCTGAAAGTGGGTGACGTAAAGATCGAGTTGCTGGAACCGACTTCTCCCGAAAGCACCATTGCCAAATTTATCGAAAAAAACAATGGTAACGGTGGTATGCACCATCTGGCATTCGCTGTGGAAGATGGAGTAGCCAATGCGCTTGTTGAAGTGGAAGAAAAAGGTATACGCCTCATTGATAAAGCACCTCGTAAAGGTGCCGAGGGTTTAAACATCGCTTTCTTACATCCTAAATCAACTTTGGGTGTATTGACTGAACTTTGCGAAAAGCCGTAAACGACAGGTAATATTAATCGGAATAGTTAATAATTAAATCGGAAATAATAAGATGAGTAATCAACTTGAGAAAATTAAAGAGCTTATAGACCGCCGTACGGCAGCACGTCTGGGTGGTGGTGAAAAAGCGATAGCCAAGCAACACGAGAAAGGAAAATATACAGCTCGCGAACGTATAGCTATGCTTCTTGACGAAGGTAGTTTTGAAGAAATGGATATGTTCGTTGAACATAGGTGTACAAACTTTGGAATGGAAAAGAAACACTATCCCGGTGATGGTGTGGTTACCGGATGCGGTACTATCGGAGGACGTCTGGTTTACATTTTTGCTCAAGACTTCACTGTATCTGCTGGTTCTTTGTCAGAAACCATGTCCCTGAAGATTTGCCATATTATGGACAAAGCCATGAAGATGGGAGCGCCTTGTATTGGATTAAATGATTCAGGTGGTGCACGCATCCAGGAGGGTATCAATGCTTTAGCTGGTTATGCCGAGATTTTCCAACGTAACATTCTTGCTTCAGGTGTTATTCCGCAAATCTCTGGTATATTTGGTCCTTGTGCCGGTGGTGCCGTTTATTCTCCAGCTTTGACTGATTTCACATTGATGATGGAAGGAACTTCTTACATGTTCCTCACAGGCCCAAAAGTTGTGAAAACTGTAACGGGTGAAGACGTTAGCCAAGAAAACCTGGGTGGTGCAAGCGTTCACTCTACAAAATCAGGTGTCACTCATTTTACAGCTCAAACCGAAGAAGAAGGTTTAGCACTTATCCGTAAGTTGTTGGGTTACATTCCACAAAACAACCTAGAAGAGGCTCCATACACAGATTGTACAGACCCAATTGATCGTTTAGAAGATTCTCTGAACGATATTATTCCTGATAACCCGAATAAGCCTTACGATATGTACGAAGTTATCGGCGCTATCGTAGACAACGGTGAATTCCTCGAAATCCAGAAAGATTATTCCAAAAACATTATTATTGGTTTTGCACGTTTCAACGGTCAGTCCGTGGGTATTGTAGCCAACCAACCTAAATATTTGGCAGGTGTTTTGGACAGTAATGCATCACGTAAAGGTGCACGTTTTGTTCGTTTTTGCGATGCTTTCAATATTCCTATTGTGTCATTGGTAGATGTACCAGGATTCCTTCCGGGAACAGGTCAGGAATATAATGGTGTTATTCTGCACGGTGCCAAATTGTTGTATGCTTACGGTGAAGCTACCGTACCTAAAGTTACTATCACTTTACGCAAGTCCTACGGTGGTTCACACATCGTGATGAGCTGTAAGCAACTCCGTGGCGACATGAACTATGCATGGCCTACTGCTGAAATAGCTGTTATGGGTGGTGCAGGCGCTGTAGAAGTTCTGTACGCACGTGAAGCCAAAGAGCAAGAAAATCCAGCTCAGTTTTTGGCAGAAAAAGAGGCCGAATACACTAAGCTGTTCGCTAATCCTTACAATGCGGCTAAATATGGTTATATTGATGATGTCATTGAACCACGTAATACACGTTTCCGTATCATTCGTGCCTTGCAACAACTACAAACCAAGAAACTGACTAACCCGGCTAAAAAGCACGGAAATATTCCTCTTTAATTCAAAAACTTAAATTTATGAATAAAACAAAAATTGGAATATTCCTTTCATTGATGCTAGTGTTGGGGTTCTGTTCTTCTTGTGGAGAAAAGAAATCGAACGCCAAACTGTTGTTGAATGAAGTGCTAATCGATAATGAAAGTAACTTTCAGGATGACTACGGTGTACACAGCGCATGGATTGAAATATTCAATAAATCGTATGGTAGTGCCGACCTTGCAGGCTGCTATTTGAAGTTCAGTAGCCAACCTGGTGATACCGCTACATATTTCATCCCGAAAGGTGACGTACTGACATTGATAAAACCCCGTCAGCATGCATTGTTCTGGGCTGACGAGGAACCTAATCGTGGAACTTTCCATACCAATTTCAAGTTAGATACTTTGAATGCCAACTGGATTGGTTTGTATGACTCCGGTAAAAAATTGCTTGACCAGATAACAGTACCTGTCGGCTTATTAAAAGCTAATCAGTCTTATGCCCGTATCAGTGACGCATCCGAAGAATGGGAAGTAAAAGGAGAAAGTGCTGACAAATACGTTACCCCAAGTACCAACAACCAAACCATCAACAGTAATGCCAAGATGGAAAAGTTTGAGGAACATGATAGTGCCGGGATTGGTATGGCTATCTCTGCCATGAGTGTAGTATTCTGCGGATTGATTCTTCTTTATATCTCTTTCAAAATTGTGGGTAAAATATCTGTCAACCTCAGTAAGCGTAACGCCATGAGAGTAAAAGGTATCACTAATAAACAAGAAGCCAAAGAGAAACAATTAGGAGAAGCTCCGGGTGAAGTATTTGCCGCCATTGCAATGGCTATGCACGAGATGCAAAGCAATGTACACGATGTGGAAGACACAGTCCTTACTATTACTCGTGTAAAACGTAGCTATTCACCATGGAGTTCCAAAATTTACACATTGCGTGAAACTCCTCAGAGAAAGTAAAGTCACCCTTTAAAAAATAAAATGATGAAAGAATATAAATATAAAATTAACGGTAACGTATATAAGGTTACCATTGGAGATATTGAAGACAATATCGCTCACGTAGAAGTGAACGGTACTCCTTATAATGTTGAAATGGAAAAAGCTCCTAAAGTAGTTGTTAAACCTGTGGTACGTCCAGCGGTTACAGCTCCGGCAGTACCTCCAACTTCGGTAGTAAAACCGGCTACAGCCTCTACCGGAAAATCTGGTGTGAAGTCTCCATTGCCAGGTGTTATCCTTGATATCAAGGTTAATGTCGGTGATACCGTGAAAAAAGGTCAGGTCATCATCATTCTGGAAGCCATGAAAATGGAAAACAACATCAATGCCGATAAAGACGGAAAGATTACCGCCATCAATGTTAATAAAGGAGATTCTGTTCTCGAAGGTACCGACCTCGTAATTATTGAATAATATGGGAGAATTTATCACATTTTTAGGAAACAACCTTGCCGACTTTTGGACCTATACGGGCTTTGCCAATGCAACAGGCGGACACGTGATAATGCTTCTGGTAGGTTTGTTTTTCATATACTTGGCAGTTGCCAAGGAATTTGAACCGATGTTATTGATTCCGATCGGTTTCGGTATGTTGATCGGCAATATTCCTTTCAATATGGACGCCGGATTAAAAGTTGGTATCTATGAAGAAGGGTCTGTACTCAACATTTTATATCAAGGAGTGACTTCCGGTTGGTATCCTCCACTCATTTTTTTGGGTATCGGTGCCATGACGGATTTCTCCGCATTGATATCGAATCCCAAATTGATGTTGATCGGTGCAGCCGCACAGTTTGGTATTTTCGGTGCTTACATGACAGCTTTGGCTATCGGGTTCGATCCGATGCAAGCCGGTGCTATCGGTATCATCGGTGGTGCCGACGGTCCAACAGCTATCTTCCTTTCATCTAAGTTAGCTCCTAATCTGATGGGGGCCATCGCGGTATCGGCTTACTCATATATGGCCCTGGTACCAGTGATACAACCTCCTATCATGCGTCTGCTCACCACCAAGCACGAACGCCTTATTCGTATGAAACCGCCGCGTGTTGTTTCTCATACAGAAAAAGTAATGTTCCCGATAATCGGTTTGTTACTCACCTGTTTTCTCGTTCCGTCCGGTTTGCCCTTGCTTGGTATGTTATTCTTTGGTAATTTACTGAAAGAAAGTGGTGTAACCCGTCGTTTAGCAAATACAGCCAGTGGTCCACTAATTGATACAATCACAATTTTGCTAGGTCTTACAGTAGGTGCTTCGACCCAAGCATCTGAATTCTTGACTACAGATTCATTATGGATTTTCGGTTTGGGTGCCTTCTCGTTCATCGTTGCTACAGCTTCCGGTGTACTCTTCGTGAAGATATTCAACATCTTCCTGAAGAAAGGTAACAAGATTAATCCATTAATTGGTAATGCCGGTGTATCCGCCGTACCCGATTCCGCACGTATCTCTCAGATAGTAGGTTTGGAATATGATCCGACAAACTATCTGTTGATGCATGCTATGGGTCCAAATGTAGCAGGTGTTATCGGTTCTGCAGTAGCCGCCGGTATTTTGCTAGGATTCTTGATGTAATTCATTCTGAATTAAAAAATCTCAATATGAAACGCTCTTCTATTATGGAAGAGCGTTTTTTTATCCGTTAATCTATTTAAAAATACCTACGATAATTTCGTAAACACATTCTTTTTAGTAACTTGCACCCATATTAGCAATTCATTAAAGTTTATATGGCATGAAAAAACTTTTTATCTCTCTAGGATTATGTGTTTGCTGTTCTTTCCTGATAGCACAAAACACAAACCCAATTCAAGATGCAATGGTAAACTACGATTACGAAACCGCCTTATCACTTATTAATCAAGAAGAGCCTACCATCCCTTTGCTTTACCAAAAAGGGAGAGCCCTCAAAGGATTGGGCAACAACTTGGAAGCACTTGAAGTATTTCGAAAAATAGTAGTACAGGACTCTTTAAATCCACGTGCATACATTGAGGTAGCCGAATGTTATAAAAGCCTGGCTAAACAAAATCAAGCATTGGATTATTACCAAAAAGCACTCATCCTGAACCCTGACAACAAATATACACGTATTCAATATATCAACTTATTGCTAAATTTACAAAAATATCAGGAAGCATTGGGAGAAAGTAGTTTATTAACCGAAAAAGACAGTTCTGCCATCGCACTACATTTACAGGCACAAAGTTTTGAGGGAACCAATCAGCCACTTCCAGCTGCAGGTTGCTACTCAATCATTCAAGAAAAATATCCGGATGATTTTCTATCAGCAGCCAAACTAGGTAGTCTCTTTATAGGAGGGAAATATTATGATGAAGCAATCGAAACTACTGAAAAATACCGAAAGATAGACTCTACAAATATTGCCGTAAACCGTCAAAATGCGCTGGCTTACTGTTTGAAAAAAGACTACTCTACCGCTATACAACGCTATGAATATCTAGTAAACCAAGGAGACAGTTCATTCCATACCTGTTATTACTTAGGTATCAGTTATTATGCAAAAGAGAACTATTATGGTGCACATGACATGTTAGAGATAGCCAGAAAATATGACCCTCAAAATGTCAATCTATTATATTATCTGGGACGCTCTTGCGCCAAAACATCATGGAAGGAACAAGGGGTCGCTTATCTGCAAGATGCCATAGAACTTTCCGTACCTAAGGATAGTAGTATGATACGACTTTATATAGGAATGACAGACTGCTATAAAATGGCGTTCATGTTTAAAGAGCAGATACAATCCATTAAAGAACGTTATGAAAAATATGACCGGAACAATCATAAACTGCTTTACGACCTTGCTTTTGTCTACTATTATAGCTTAAAAGATACTCCAAATGCTATACGCAGCCTGGAAGCCTTCTTAAAAACACGTTCTTTACAGAACAAAGAACAGGAACCTGAAACAGATGATGCAGGAAATGTCATTCTAGGCACAACCAATTATTATAATGCCGCAGAAGCCTGGTTAAAAGATATCAGGGAACATAAAAAAACAGAAGACTTCTTCAAGGGTAAAGTACCTGAGAAAAAAAATAATCTTAAAGCTACCAACAGATAGTGAAAACGTTTGCATAAAGTATATAAATGATTATGACGGAGAAGGTTCAACTTTCTCCGTTATTTGTTTTACATTAGTACGAAATAAATAACCGAAAAGTTACTATCATGAAAAAGTCATTTTTTATTCTAGGAGTATTCCTACTTTCTCTTAGCACGTATGCAGCCATAAACATTAACAAGATCGACCCTCCGTTTTGGTATGCCGGTATGCATAATCCCGAGCTTCAACTAATGGTATATGGTGAAGGTATCGGCAATGCTTCGGTATCTGTTAACTATCCCGGTGTCTTCTTGAGCAGTACCGTCAAGTTGGAAAGCGATAATTATCTGTTGGTCTATCTAAAACTGGACAAAGACGTAAAGCCGGGTAAGATGACATTGACCTTTACACAAGGTAAAAAGAAACTGGTCAAAGAATATGAGTTGAAAATCCGCACAAAGAAAGGATGTGAACACAAAGGTTTCGATGCATCCGACGCACTTTATCTGTTAATGCCCGACCGCTTTGCCAATGGTAATCCAGAAAACGACCATATTGAAGGTATGATGGATAGTAAGGTGGATCGTAACAATCCTAATGCACGCCATGGTGGAGACTTAGCCGGTATTGAAAAGCATCTAGACTATTTTACAGACCTTGGTGTCACTGCTCTCTGGTTTACCCCGGTACTGGAAAATAATATGAGCGGAGGATCTTACCATGGATATGCCACTACCGATTATTACAAGGTAGACCCACGCTTCGGTACCAATGAAGAATATAAACTACTGATAGAGAAAGCTCATGCCCGTGACATTAAAATTGTAATGGATATGATTTTCAACCATTGTGGTGTAGACCACATTTGGATAAAAGATATGCCGAGTAAGGATTGGTTTAACAATCCTAACCATGAAACAAACTTTGTACAGACTTCTTTCAAATTGACTCCACATGTAGATCCATATGCATCAAAGTATGATTTTGACCAAATGAATAACGGTTGGTTTGTTACCGCTATGCCTGACCTTAACCAGAAGAACCCGCATGTATATCGTTATCTTGTCCAAAATAGTTTCTGGTGGATTGAATATGCCAATATAGATGGTATCCGCATGGATACATATCCATATGCCGACTATGATGCCATGAGTAACTGGATGAAGGAATTGAATGAGGAATATCCTAATTATAATACTGTAGGCGAAACCTGGGTAACCGAACCGGCTTATACAGCTTGGTGGCAAAAAGACTCTAAGTTGTCTGCCCCAAAGAACAGTAATCTGAAAACCGTAATGGACTTCAGCTTTTTCGATAAAATCAATACAGCCAAGAACGAACAGAGCGAAACTTGGTTCAAAGGACTTGATCGTGTATACAATAGTTTTGTATACGATTTCCTCTATCCTAACCCGGCTTCCGTATTGGCCTTCATCGAAAACCACGACACCGACCGTTTCCTTGGCGACGGTGATAATCTGCCAATGCTGAAACAAGCCTCCACCCTATTGCTTACTACCCGTCGTATTCCGCAACTCTATTATGGTACGGAAATCATGATGAACGGTGTAAAGAGTAAAAGTGACGGTTATGTACGCAAGGACTTCCCCGGTGGATGGGATGACGATAAAGAGACTGTTTTTACAGCTGCGGGACGTAGCAAATTACAAAATGATTGTTATAACTTCTACAAAACTCTTTTGAATTGGCGTAAAGGTAATGACGTTATTGCCAAAGGCAGTATGACGCAATTTATGGTACAAAACGGAGTATATGCTTATGCCAGACAATACGAAGGTAAAACTGTATTTGTAATGCTCAATGGAACAGACACTTCAACCACTGTATCTCTGAAGTTCTACAAAGAAATTTTGAAACATACCAAACAAGGAAAAGATATTCTAAGTGGCCAAATAATCACCTTTGGAAAAGAATTGAAGATGCAACCACGGGAATCCCTAGTAATTGAGCTTTAATAGTATCTTAACTCATAAGAAACAGCCCCTGCAATATCTGGTTATTGCAGGGGCTACTTTATTCAATTTAATCTGGTAACTTATTCAGCCAATTTATTATCTGAACCAAGCACGTTGATGATTTTATGCTTATACAGCTTCTCCATATTGTCACGAGCCGGCCCCAGATACTTACGCGGGTCAAATTCAGCCGGTTTCTCTGCAAATACCTTACGGACAGCAGCAGTCATAGCCAAACGAGAGTCTGAATCGATGTTAATCTTACAAACAGCAGACTTAGCAGCCTTACGCAACTGTTCTTCAGGAATACCTACAGCAGCCTCCAGTTTACCGCCATACTTATTAATTGTATCAACTTCTTCCTGAGGAACTGAAGACGATCCGTGAAGCACGATGGGGAATCCCGGAAGTTTCTCCATGACAGCATCCAATACAGCGAATTCCAATGGAGGAGGAACCAGACGACCGGTAGCAGGGTCTACGTGACATTGTTCCGGTTTGAACTTATATGCACCGTGAGAAGTACCGATAGAAATAGCCAAAGAATCGCAACCTGTACGAGTAGCAAAGTCAATCACTTCTTCAGGATTGGTATATGTATGGTGTTCTGCAGAAACTTCATCTTCTACACCGGCCAACACGCCAAGTTCACCCTCTACCGTTACATCAAATTGATGAGCATAGTCAACAACCTTCTTAGTCAAAGCAACGTTCTCTTCGTAAGGAAGATGTGAACCGTCGATCATTACCGATGAAAAGCCGGAGTCAATACAGCTTTTACATGTTTCAAAAGTATCTCCATGGTCAAGGTGAAGAACGATTTCAGGATGTTTACAACCCAATTCTTTTGCATATTCTACAGCACCCTGAGCCATGTAACGCAACAAAGTAGCATTAGCATACTGACGGGCACCCTTAGAAACTTGGAGGATAACCGGAGACTTTGTCTCTACGGCAGCCTTAATGATAGCCTGCATTTGTTCCATATTGTTGAAGTTGAATGCAGGGATTGCATATCCACCTTTAATAGCACGAGCAAACATCTCTCTTGTGTTTACAAGGCCTAAATCTTTGTAATTAACCATTTTGTTTAAAGTTTATTGTTAGTGAATAAAAATTCTACGCAAAAGTAAGCATAATCCTTTAAAAAGAAGGTCGGGAAAAGAATAAAATATCTATATTTATCTGTCAACGCTATTCTATTTTAAAGCTATTGACTATAATCAGCAGAATATTGTAATCTCTATATTACAAACTCTTTTTCATTTTCATGTCCCTCACTCATCTTTTACGTATTCATTTACAAAAACAAAAAACCGGAAAGCAAGTTTACTTTCCGGTAGCTATTTACACATTATTATATGTTCATTTTTTCATGATCACATATCTATTTTCTCAGATAAATGATTGTCGGCAAATGATCGCTATAACCATTCAACCATGTCCGCCCTCCATGTGTACGCAAAGGAGAACCTTTATACTTTCCATCTTGCTGTATAAGATAATCACGGATAAACACTTCATTATGATCATAGCGTAATCCTTTTTTTACTTTCAACAATGGTTTTGATATAACAATCTGGTCGAACAAATTCCATTTACCTCGATAAAGTAACGTTCCTACCCCTTTATCTTCCAACGTTTCCCACCAAGGGTTGTAAAATTCACCCTTTTTCACTTGCTTTACATACTTACGTGCACCCAACTCCTGCATGCTTTCATCCATAGGATCATCGTTCATATCCCCCATCACGATAAGCTTCAGTTTCTTATCTTTGCGCATCAACGAATCTTTCAACGCTTTCACTTGTTTGGCAGCATGTACGCGCACCGGTGATTGAGCCCCGCGTGAAGGCCAGTGATTGACTATAAAACAAACGCGCTCACCCGCCAACAGACCGTCTACAATCAGAAAGCCACGCGTCAAATGTACAGTATCCCCCTGATAAGGAGTTGAAAGTACCAGTTGGGAATTTGTTACAGTGAACTGTTCCGGATCATACAACAATGCACAGTCAATACCACGTTTATCGAGACCTTCATAATGAACGAATTTATAGTTGGAGATAGCTGATTGGCTCACCAAATCAGTCAATACATGACAGTTTTCAACTTCTGCGACACCAATCACGGCAGGACCTTCGGGTACTAAATTCCGCGAAAGAGAACTTAATACTTTAGAGAGATTTTGCAATTTTGCTTCATATTTCTTTGCTGTCCACTTATAACTTCCGTCCGGAAGAAATTCATAATCGTTCTTACCATTATCGTGAATAGTATCAAACAGGTTTTCAAGATTGTAAAAAGCGACACTGTACAAATTACGTTCGGAGTTCTGCGCTCCCAATGTTACCATACAAAGGCAGAAAAAGAATAAAATTAGTAGTTTCTTCATAAATCAACAAAATTAGTACGTTGCAAAAATCAGAAATAAAAAAGTATAAACCTATTTTTTTCTGAAACTTTTTTCTATTTCGGAGAAATACATTATCTTTGCACCCTGAAAAAGACCATTACACTATTTATTACCAAAATAGTAACAGAATATAAATTATAAACAAATATTGAAATGAAAAAAGGTATTCATCCTGAAAATTACCGTCCGGTAGTATTTAAAGATATGTCAAATGGTGACGTGTTCTTGTCTCGTTCTACTTGTAATACGAAAGAGACTATCGAATTCGAAGGTGAAACTTATCCGTTGGTAAAGTTGGAAATTTCTAGTACTTCTCACCCTTTCTACACTGGTAAGTCTAAATTGGTTGACACTGCCGGTCGTGTTGATAAGTTTATGAGCCGTTACGGTAACCGTAAGAAATAATTCGGTTTTCGATAACTGAAAAAAGGGAGTTTTTTGAAAGACTCCCTTTCTTATTTACATCGCCCATACTTCTGATTTACATACATTTATCACTTCAGTCATTAAGTTTACGGAACGGCGGTTTCACCACTACAGCTTTCAGTTTACGTCCACGCATATCGACAAAGATTTCAGTACCTACCTTACTATATTCAGGCTTCACATACCCCATTCCAATGCCAATCTTACGCGTAGGAGACATTGTACCGGAAGTAACGCCCCCAATAGACACACCCTCAGCATTATACAATTCATAGCCATGACGAGGGATACCACGGTCTATCATTTCAAAACCAACCAACTTACGTATTGTACCCGCAGCTTTCTGCTTCTCAAGCATCAACCGGTTAGTAAAATTCTTTCCATCCACAAACTTAGTTATCCATCCGAGTCCAGCTTCTATAGGCGAAGTAGTATCATCAAGATCATTGCCATAAAGACAAAATCCCATTTCAAGACGGAGCGTATCGCGAGCACCCAATCCGATAGGTTTAATACCGAACTCCGTTCCAGCTTCAAACACAGCATTCCATATTTTCATGGCTGCTTCAGGATAAAAATACAGTTCAAAACCGCCTGCCCCCGTATAACCTGTATTAGAAATTATCACATCCTTTTCACCTGCAAATTCACCATGCGTAAAAGTATAATATGGCATTTCAAACAAATTTATGGAAGTAAGTTTTTGCAAGGTAAGAATAGCTTTAGGTCCTTGTACTGCAAGCTGTGCCATACGATCGGAAGCATTCTCCAGTTCAGCACCGTCAATATTATGAGAAAGACACCAATTCCAGTCTTTTTCAATATTAGAGGCATTCACAACAAGGAGATATTTCTCCGGCTCATAATGATAGACAAGCAAATCATCTACTATACCACCGTCTTCATTAGGAAAACAAGTATATTGTACCTTTCCAGGAGTAAGAACCGCTACATTATTGGAAGTTATTTTCTGAAGGAACTCCAGCGCATGTGGTCCTTTCACCCAAAATTCGCCCATATGGGAAACATCAAAAACACCTACACTATGGCAAACCGTAAGATGTTCATCAATAATACCGGAATATTCGATAGGCATATTATAGCCTGCAAATTCGTGCATCTTAGCACCGAGTGAGATGTGCTTCTCTGTAAAGGGAGTGGTTTTCATGGTTATTATATTTTAAGTTTAAGAATTACAAAGAGGATTTAGCAGCAACCAGCTCAGCAATTTTAACAATAACTTTCATTGCTTTTTCCATGCTTTGGATGGGAACGAATTCATATCTTCCATGAAAGTTCAATCCACCGGCAAAAATATTGGGACAAGGCAATCCTTTAAAAGAAAGCTGGGCACCATCCGTACCACCACGAATAGCTTTTACATGAGGTTCTACTCCTACAGCTTCCATGGACTTGAAAGCAATATCAATAATATGCATCACCGGCTCAATCTTCTCACGCATATTGTAGTATTGATCACGGAGCTCAAGCAAGGCAGTGCCTTCACCGTATTCCGCATTGATTTTACGAACAAGATGTTCCATTTCTTTTTTACGCCCTTCAAAACGGGTACGATCATGATCGCGAATGATATAAGAGACAGTAGTTTGTTCCACACCACCAGTAATACCGACCAAATGGTAGAAGCCCTCATATCCTTCGGTATGTTCAGGTGTCTCGTGACTGGGCAACATGGCAATAAAACGATTGGCCAGACGAATAGAATTTATCATCTTATGCTTAGCATAACCCGGATGTACATTACGTCCCTTGATAGTAATTTTAGCAGCGGCAGCGTTGAAGTTCTCAAATTCCAGTTCACCTACTTCACCTCCGTCCATCGTATAGGCCCATTCACAACCAAACTTCGCGACATCAAATTTATGAGCACCTTCACCGATTTCTTCATCAGGATTGAAACCGATACGTATCTTTCCATGTTTAATTTCGGGATGTTCCTGCAAATAAACAATGGCCGAAACAATTTCAGCAATACCAGCTTTGTCATCGGCACCAAGTAGAGTTTTTCCATTAGTCACAATGAGATCTTCCCCTTTATGATCAAGCAATTCAGGAAATTGTGATGGAGAAAGGATAACTTTTTCTTCTGCACAAAGCACGATATCCTTACCATCATAATTTTCGACAATACGAGGCGATACATTTTTACCACTCATATCAGGACTTGTATCCATATGAGCAATAAAACCAATAGCAGGCACAGATTTATCCGTATTGGCAGGAAGGGTAGCAAACAAATAACCGTTCTCATCCAACGTTATATCTTCCAAATCTAAAGATGTCAATTCTTCTTTGAGATACTTGGCAAATAGCATTTGTCCGGGAGTACTTGGAGTAAGCCCTGTCAGTTCATCAGACTGGGTATCAAAACTTACATACTTTAAAAAACGTTCTACTAAAGTCATATTATTTACAATTTAACTATTTACAATCAAAATTGGTTCATTTTTATATTGCTGTAAAGGTAAAAAAAGGGGCGTGAATTGCCAAGCAATTCACGCCCCTTTTTATTCATAAACGACTATTTTGTCACTTAAAAATGACTGCTACCGTCAAAGCAATGTGTACAAAGCTTACATTTAGGCAAGCCGATAGCCTCAACCAATGTCTCCAAAGTATTGAATTTTAAAGAAGAAAGACCAAAACGTTCACGGATCACTTCTACCATCCGCTCATATTCAGGCGAACCGGTGGTAGCATATTTTTCAAGATTTTTATTCTCGTCACCTTCCAACTCTTTGATAACACGACGGGTTATCAATTCAAGATCACCCTTAGAAGCCGTAAAACCGACAAATGGACAACTGTATATCAACGGAGGACATGCAATACGAATATGTACCTCTTTGGCACCATATTCATAGAGTACTTTCACATTATCCCTTAACTGCGTACCACGTACAATAGAATCGTCACAAAACAGCAAACGCTTGCCTTCAAGCATAGCACGATTAGGTATAAGTTTCATCTTGGCTACCAACGAACGCATTTCCTGTTTGCTGGGGGTAAAACTACGGGGCCAAGTCGGCGTATATTTAGATATAGCACGATGATAAGGTACCCCCTTTCCTTCAGCATAACCTAGGGCCATACCTACACCGGAATCTGGAATGCCACAAGCACAATCCACTTCAGAATCATCACTCTGTCCCATTTTGTAACCCGAAGTAAAACGAACATCTTCTACATTCTTACCTTCATAACAAGACGTAGGAAAACCGTAATAAACCCACAAAAACGAGCAAATCTGCATTTCTTCATCAGGTTTACGTATCTGCTCCACCCCATCAGAACGCAAACGGACGATTTCACCCGGTCCCAAATAACGATCTATTTCATAACCAAGATTAGGAAAACTGCTTGACTCACTTGTTGCAGCATAAGCACCTTCTTTTTTACCAATAACAATAGGTGTACGTCCCCATTGATCACGAGCAGCTATAATACCATCTTCCGTAAGCAACAACATGGAACAAGACCCCTTGATATGCTTAAATACGTTTTCTATTCCTTCCACAAACGTCTTGCCTTGAATAAGGAGCAATGCGATAAGCTCTGTTTGATTAGTCTTTCCGGAACTTAATTCGGCAAAGTGCATATTCTGTGCTAACAAATCAGTTTCCAGTTCCTGCAAATTCACAATTTTAGCCACCGTCACGATAGCAAATCTACCCAAATGAGAGTTCAGAATAAGGGGTTGAGGATCTGTATCGCTGATAATTCCAATACCGGCATTTCCTTTGAACTTATCCAGTTCGTCTTCAAACTTTGTGCGGAAATAAGTACTTTCCAAATTATGGATGGAACGCGTAAATACTGCACTTACTGCATCGTATGTTGCTAATCCACCGCGTTTTGTCCCTAAATGCGAATTATAATCCGTGCCGTAAAACAAGTCTGCCACGCAACTTACCTTGGCGACTGTTCCGAAAAAACCTCCCATAAGTTCTTTGTGTTATTAGTTATTTTATTAACGAGTGCAAAGGTACAAAGAAGTTTCCATAAAAAACTCCCCATAGAACTAAAATCTGTGGGGAGCCAACTAATGCCTAATCAAAAACTCTTTTTACCTTGATCATTTCCATTTCTTCACAGTCCTTTTATCAGCAGGAGTAGCTTCAATCAAACTTAAAGCAAAACCACCGCTACGGGCTTCTCTTACAGACATCCTTGTTTTATGAGTCACAAGCCCTTTCTTTATTTGATAAGATGTAGGATTATCTTTGTAGTCTGCATCTTTACCATCTGCATATAAGGTAGCAACATACTGCTTACCCGGCTCAAGGAAATCAAGAGTAAAGTTGGCCACACGTGCATTCTCATCTGTAATACCACCCACGAACCAGTTACCGGTTCCCTTTGCTTTACGAGCTACGGTGATGTAGTCGCCAGGTTCTGCTTCAATATACTTACTATCATCCCAGTCTACAGCTACATCTTTAATGAACTGGAAAGCATCCATATGCTTCTCATAGTTTTCCACCAAATCAGCAGCCATCTGTAATGGGCTATAGAGAGTAACATATAGAGCCATTTGTTTGACAAGGGTCGTTTGTACCTGCCCGTGAGGTCTGTCACCCATAAAATCCAATTTCGTATCGAAAATACCCGGAGTATAGTCCATCGGGCCACCAATCAGGCGATTAAACGGCAGCAAAGTAGTATGGAACGGTTTACTGCCACCGAATGCTTCATATTCAGTGCCACGGGCAGATTCATTGCCAATCAGATTAGGAAATGTACGGCATAAACCAGTAGGACGTACAGCCTCATGTCCATTTACACAAATCTTGTAGTCAGCCGCTTTCTTCACTGCATAGAGATAGTGATTATTCATCCATTGTCCGTAATGATGTTCACCGCGAGGAATGATATCTCCCACATAACCACTCTTTACGGCATTATATCCATTATCCACCATGAACTGATAGGCTTTGTCTATGTGACGTTCATAATTGCGTACAGAAGAAGAAGTTTCATGGTGCATCATCAGTTTCACGCCTTTACTCTTAGCGTATGCATTCAACATCTTGACATCAAAATCGGGATAAGGAGTCACGAAATCGAATACATAATCTTTTGATTTTCCAAACCAATCTTCCCAGCCTTCGTTCCATCCTTCTACCAATACTTGGTCAAAACCGTGTTCGGCAGCAAAGTCAATATATCTCTTTACATTTTCATTATTAGCACCATGACGGCCATTGGGCTTGGTTTCCAAATAATCAGTCTCACCCAATTTAACGGAAGGCAAATCATCTGTATAAGCCCAAGTACTTTTACCTGCAATCATTTCCCACCAAACACCGACATATTTCACCGGTTTAATCCAAGAAACATCTTCATAGGCACAAGGCTCATTCAAGTTCAGAGTAATCTTAGAAGCAAGGATATCACGAGCATCATCGCTAACGATAACCGTACGCCACGGCGATTTACAAGGAGCTTGCAAATATCCCTTATCACCCACCGCATCAGGAGTAAGCCAAGACTCAAAAACAAAATTCTTATCATCCAAATTCAAGTGCATACAAGAATAATCAACCAAAGCAGCCTCGTGGAGATTGATATACAGACCATCGGCCGTTTTCATCTGCAAAGAAGTCTGAACCCCCGTAGGAGAGAATTGTGTCTGTGAAGAGTTTTCAGTAATAGCCCCTTTCATCAGGCCACGAATTTCAGATAATTTGGATTCAGTATAATCATATTCTTGAGTATCGTAATCGCCCGGTATCCAGAATGCCGTATGGTCACCGGTCATGGCAAACTGAGAATGTTCTTCCTTGATAACGAAGTAATTCAAGTTCTTTTGTAAAGGAAATTCATAACGGAAACCAAGTCCGTCATCAAAAAGACGAAAACGAATAATCATATTACGATCCTGAGCTTTTTGATTCAGAGTCACAGCCAGTTCATTGTAGTGATTACGGATTTTCTTAACTTCGCCCCATACCGGTTCCCACGTTTCATCAAGCGTAACGGTCTTGACATCAGCCAGAGTAAATCCATTCATCAGTCCCGGATCATTTTTCAGTTCCAGACCAAGTTTAGAAGGATTGATTACAGCTTTTCCTTTATAGAAAAGTGCATAGACAGGTTCGCCTTGATCGTTTACCGAAAAGTTCAGTTGAAGTTGTCCGTTGGGAGAGGTAATACTCTCTGCCATTGCCGTACTGCTTATAAACAATACAAGCAGAAAGCAGGCCAATTTAGTACAAATTACTTTCATGTTTTTCATGCTATGGTTTAAAATAATGTTCGTGATGCAAATATAAGTAGGAAAGAAACAATATCAGAAGTAATAAAGTGAAAAGATATCCGATTTGTCGGCAAACGTTTGCATAAGACATAAAAGTACAAAAAAAGGCTATCTATCACAGACAGCCAATCTTTTTGTTAACCTTAAATCTAATACTATGAAAAACACAATGCAAATGTACGAACTTTTGGAAAATCTCCAAATTTCAAGAAACAATAGCCTCGTCTTATAACATGGTTTAGCAAAACCATAAATAAGTTAACAATTAACATAATAAATAAAGGCTTTAACAAACACATTTTAATCACCGCTTCTTTTGATCAGACAACAAGACAAGCAACTCTCTATACAAACATAAACTGTATAAGATATAAAATCTGTTTAGAGGTAAGACAAACTTAGAACGAAGATTTCGTTTCCATAAATGAAATCTTCGTTCTAAGTTTATAAGAGTACGAAAGATACTCTATATAGGTACGAAAAACGTTTATATCGGTATTGAGTCAAAAGTTATATATTATAACTACCCACTGCTTAAAAAGTATCTTTAGCCAATTCACATTACAAATAAATTCAACTGTTATTGAAAAAAATCCCTCCATCTTCATTACCTTTGCAATCAGAAAATCATTCAGACAATCTATGAGTAAAATACTGATATGCATATTTCTTGGCGGTGGTACAGGTAGCTTGTTGCGCTATTGCATGCAAATGGCGCTACACGAACGAATAGTACCCTACGCTTTTCCGTGGGCAACGTTCACCGTCAATATTCTTGGCAGTTTCCTTATCGGACTATTTTATGCTTGGTCGGCTCGTTTCAACTTGTCCACTGAAATACGTATGTTGCTCACTACCGGTTTATGCGGCGGTTTCACCACTTTCTCCACTTTCAGCAATGACGGACTGATAATGTTGAAACAAGGATTTTATGGTGAGTTTTTCCTATATATCTTATTAAGTGTCCTATTGAGCATTATGGCAGCTTTTACAGGAGGAGTCCTAGGGCGTTGAACAGGCTACACCGATTTATTTCTAAACAATCCGATACTCAAAAAAAATGCCAAAATCAAACAGACTCCACATCATGCCCCCTGTACGGATTGTCCCTCCCACTTTGGAAGGACAAATCAAAAGCGATAAGTCCTTGAAAGAGTGGCTCGAAAGGGAAGAAACCGTCAGAGGTATCCATTTCAGCCAACAGGCGGAGAAAGATATTAATTGTTCTTATAAGACTATTAAAAATTGTACTTTCAGCCACATCCAGTTTAATGCCTGCAAATTGAAATCGACCCATTTCACGGATGTATGTTTTGAAAATTGTGATTTATCCAATATTTCTTTTGTTGAGAGTTCCTTGTTTCGCGTTGAGTTCGTTTCTTGCAAGCTGGTGGGTACCAATCTATCAGAAAGTACCTTGAACCATCTTTTTATGAAAGATTGCAACGCCCACTACCTTAACCTCTCCATGAGCAAGATCAACCAGGCACGTTTCTCTACCTGTGATTTACGTAACAGCGACATAAACGATTGTAAACTGACCTCCATCGCCTTTAGTAATTGCGAACTAATTGAGACTGAGTTTTCACACACTCCGCTAAAAGGTATTGACTTGAGCGATTCGCATATAGAAGGTATTCGTGTCAATCTTCCCGACATACGTGGAGCTATCGTCAACACAATGCAAGCCATGGATCTGACTTCCTTATTGGGAATTGTAATAAAAGTCTGAGCAGCTAAACAATTTTCCGTTTTCGTTTGTTATAAGCGTAGAATTCATACTAAAAAATAAAACAATATGAAAATAGAAAAGATTATCGGACGCGAAATTCTTGATTCAAGAGGTAACCCAACCGTTGAGGTTGATGTAATATTAGAATCGGGATTTATGGGCCGCGCATCTGTCCCATCTGGCGCATCTACCGGTGAGCATGAAGCATTGGAACTACGTGATGGTGATAAAAATCGTTATGGTGGCAAAGGTGTTCTGAAAGCTGTAAACAATATAAATGATATCATTGCTCCTGAAATAGTCGGTATGTCTGCCCTCGACCAAATGGGCATTGATCATGCCATGTTGGCCCTGGATGGTACAAAAACGAAATCAAACCTCGGCGCGAATGCTATACTTGGCGTATCACTGGCTGTTGCCAAAGCTGCGGCTGCTTATCTTGACATGCCTCTCTACCGCTATATAGGTGGAACAAATACATATGTGATGCCGGTTCCTATGATGAACATCATCAATGGTGGTTCACATAGTGACGCTCCTATTGCCTTTCAGGAATTTATGATACGTCCTATAGGTGCAAAATCGTTCCATGAAGGGTTACGTATCGGAGCCGAAGTATTCCATGCGCTGAAGAAAGTCCTGAAAGACCGAGGGCTTAGTACTGCCGTAGGTGATGAAGGAGGGTTTGCACCTGCATTGGATGGTACGGAAGATGCCTTGAACTCGATTATTGCAGCTATCAAGACAGCAGGCTACCAACCGGGTAAGGATGTAATGATTGCCATGGACTGCGCCTCTTCCGAATTCTACCATGACGGTATTTACGATTATACTAAGTTTGAAGGTGAAAAGGGCAAGAAACGTACCGCCGATGAACAGATAGATTATCTGGAAGAATTGATTAATAATTATCCGATCGACTCCATCGAAGACGGTATGAGTGAAAATGACTGGAAAGGTTGGGAAAAACTGACCCAACGTATTGGCAACCGTTGTCAGTTGGTAGGTGATGATCTCTTCGTTACTAACGTAGATTTCCTTGCTATGGGTATTGAAAAAGGTTGTGCCAATTCTATCTTGATTAAGGTAAACCAAATCGGTTCTCTGACAGAGACTTTGAATGCCATTGAAATGGCTCATCGCCACGGCTATACCACTGTTACCTCCCACCGTTCCGGTGAAACAGAAGATGCAACGATTGCCGATATTGCAGTCGCCACCAACAGCGGACAAATCAAAACTGGTTCATTGAGCCGTTCAGACCGTATGGCCAAATACAATCAACTACTGCGCATCGAAGAAGAGCTTGGCAGTAATGCAGCATATGGGTATACAAGAATAAAATAAGTGCATTTTTGAAGGTTAGTAGATAAACATGTGTTAGTGAAAAGTAAGAGGTGGCAGCTCCTTCGGATCTGCCACCTCTTTTTGTTGATAAAAAAAGAGAAATACAATTTCTAATACATCTCTTTTCTGAGCCTCTTGTCGGATTCGAACCAACGACCCCGAGATTACAAATCACGTGCTCTGGCCAACTGAGCTAAAGAGGCAGAGGTGGGTAAGCTTACTATATCGCGCCGCTACAACCAACTACCTTTGCTGCGATCAAGCCCTGGAGGATTTGAAGGGAGCTGGCCGTATAGGACTTACCCATGTTTGCGGGTGCAAAGGTAGGCATTTTTTTTAAACCTGCAATACCCTACTCCAACTTTTTTCAACTTTAACAGGTAGACAAAGCGTTACAACCAATATTATTTATAACTTTGCAGCATATTTCTTAGAAAAATGACAGAAAATAAAGGTTACATGCAAAGATATGCAATGCTGTTCGGTACATATATGGGAGGATACTGGATTTTAAAATTCGTTCTGTTTCCTTTAGGTTTGACAGTACCGTTTCTATCTTTCCTTTTCGTGGGACTTACTCTATGTGTTCCTTTTATGGGATATTATTACACACGAATGTATCGCAATCAGGTATGCGGAGGCGGCATCAGCTTCCTGCACGCGTGGGTATTCACGGTTTTTATGTATATGTTTGCTGCACTGCTGACTGCTGTGGCACATTATATCTATTTCCGTTTCATCGATCATGGCTTTGTAATCAATGCCTACGAATCGCAGATAGACATTCTCGCCCAAAGCAACATTCCCGAAATGAAAGTTTATACCGATGTATTCCGAGATACTTTAAATATGGCAAGATCTCTCACTCCGATAGATATAACCATGCAATTGGTTTCATGGAATGTTTTCTGTGGTTCATTATTGGGCATCCCTACAGCGTTGTTTGTTATGAGACGTAAGAAAAATGAATTACGAAAAAATGACAATAATAATAACCTATTTCAATTGTAAACCATAAAATCATTAATAAACAGATGGATATTTCAGTTGTCGTTCCTTTGTATAATGAAGAAGAATCACTTCCGGAACTGTTCACATGGATTGACCGGGTGATGAAAACCAATGGTTTCTCATACGAAGTGATTTTCATCAATGACGGAAGTACCGATCGTTCCTGGCAGGTAATTGAAGAATTACAAGCTAAATCTGAAAAAATACGGGGTATCAAGTTCCGTCGCAATTATGGTAAGTCACCGGCACTTTATTGTGGCTTTGAGCAAGCTCAAGGTGACGTGGTAATTACAATGGATGCTGACTTGCAAGATAGCCCGGATGAAATACCGGAACTTTACCGCATGATTATGCAGGACGGCTATGATCTGGTATCCGGCTGGAAACAAAAACGGTATGACCCGTTGTCAAAGACATTGCCCACCAAGCTGTTTAATGCAACCGCCCGTAAAGTATCCGGTATCAAGAACCTGCACGACTTTAACTGTGGACTGAAAGCTTACAGGAAAGAAGTCGTAAAAAATATCGAAGTATACGGTGAAATGCACCGCTACATTCCCTATTTAGCGAAGAATGCCGGTTTCAGTAAGATAGGTGAGAAAGTAGTACATCATCAAGCACGTAAATACGGGAAAACCAAATTTGGCCTGAACCGTTTTGTCAATGGCTACCTGGATCTGATTTCACTCTGGTTTTTGTCTGCTTTCGGTGTAAAACCTATGCATTTTTTTGGTCTATTGGGTTCATTGATGTTCGTGCTCGGTTTCATATCCGTCGTTATTGTAGGTGCTAGCAAACTGTATCACATGTACAATGGATTACCCTATCGGCTCGTCACAGACTCTCCTTATTTTTATTTGTCACTGACATCCATGATTATCGGTACACAATTATTCGTTGCCGGTTTCCTCGGTGAGTTGATTTCACGTAACGCCCCCGAACGTAACAAGTATCAAATCGAGAAAATGATTTAACAATGAAAAGATTAATCAGATTTATCATATTCGGAGCTATCCTATACCCTATGCTGAGTGTAGTCGTATCATGTTCAGAAGAAGCGGATTGTTCTATGGCAACACGTGCCATGATGCAATGTTACCTCTATACTATCGACAAAGAAACAGATGTAGTATCCAAAGATACTCTTGATTCACTAACGATAACTGCATACGGTACAGATTCTATCATTATCAATAACCAGAAAAAGGTAAAAGACTTGTCATTACCGTTAAGATATACAGCCGATTCAACCGTACTTATATTCCATTACAGCAAAACATTGACGGATACGGTCATCATTTACCAGACCAACACGCCCTATTTCCTGTCAATGGATTGCGGATATCAGATGAAACAGTCTATCAACAGAGTAAAATGTAGTTATCACAAATTAGACTCCGTCTATCTTTTAAATAAAGAAGCCAGTATTTATGGGACAGAAAATCTTAAACTATTCTATTAGTCTGGCACTTTGTTTGCTGATGTCTTTCCCGTTATGGGCACAGAACCGAAACACTTCCTCCTCTCCAAAGAGCGTACCGCCTCCTACGGAAAAGAAGGACGCGAAGGAAGAAGTGTATTATCCGCTCTACAATGGTGTTTCTGTTGGTGTGGATTTATGGGGACTGGGTAGTAAAGTTATAGGAGGTGACTTTTTGAGTTCGGAAGTAGTATTGGATGTTAACCTTAAAAATAGATTTTTTCCTATTGCAGAAATTGGATATGGTTCAACAGATACCTGGAGCGACAAAGGTATACATTACAAAAGCGGAGCGCCCTATTTCCGTATCGGAATGGACTATAATGCATTGTTCAAGAAGAAGTTTCAACATAAGTTACTTGTCGGACTACGTTATGGTGTAAGTAGCTTTAAATATGATATAGAGTCGCTTGCCATAAATGACCCTGCATATGGTGGAAGTATAGGTAATCCTAATCTGGAAGATAATATCTGGGGAAGCAGCATGCCCTTCAACTACAAAGGAATGAAAGGTTCCATGCAATGGCTTGAATTTTGTGTCGGTATAAGGGCGCATATATGGAAAGAGTTGTACATGGGATGGGCTATCCGTTTTAAATTTCGTATGTCATCTTCCACCTATGAACATGGTGACCCTTGGTATGTACCAGGATATGGAAAATATAGCGGAAACACAATGGGAGTGACTTACACCATAACGTATAAACTACCATTCTAAAATAAATCAGACAATGACTAACTTAGAAATCTGGCTGCTTGCCGTGGGACTTGCGATGGATTGTTTTGCAGTTTCCATAGCCAGCGGAATTATCATGAAACGTATTCAGATGCGATCAATGTTGACAATGGCATTTTTTTTCGGTCTCTTCCAAGCCCTTATGCCTTTGTTAGGATGGATTTGCGCCAGCACTTTCAGTCATTTGATAGAAAGTATAGACCACTGGATTGCGTTCGGAATTCTGGCCTTCCTAGGCGGACGTATGATAAAAGAATCCTTTAAAGATGATAACTGTAAACACGAGTATGACCCTACCCAATTAAAAGTAGTTCTAGCTTTGGCAGTAGCTACCAGCATTGATGCATTGGCAATAGGTGTATCATTCGCTTTTCTTGGTATCAAAGGAATATCGGGCATACTTTCTCCCATCGGCGTCATTGGCTTCGTTTCATTTATCTTGTCTATGATAGGTCTATTCTTCGGAATACGCTTTGGTTGCGGCATTGCTCGCAAATTACATGCAGAATTATGGGGAGGAATTATTCTTGTCCTTATCGGAACAAAAATATTAATTGAGCATTTATTCTTTAACTAACTTTTCCTCAGATATTACAATTATGGATAAGAAAGTACAACGAAATTTTTTATGGATTGCCCTATTGGCATTGGGTACAATTTGGATACTTGCGCGCCACAACCACATGGTTCCTTATCAGACTACCAGTGGATTGATTTTTGGCACGATTTATAACATCACTTATCAATATGATGGAAATCTGAAAGATGAAATCGAAACTGAGCTCAAACGTTTCGATGGTTCTCTATCCCCTTTTAACGATACGGCAACCATTACCCGTATCAACCGTAATGAAAACATCGTTGCCGATACTTTCTTTATCAATGTATTCCGTCGAAGTATGGAGATATCCAAAGAAACGAACGGTGCTTTCGATATAACGGTAGCCCCCTTAGCAAATGCATGGGGGTTCGGTTTCAAAAAAGGTAGATTTCCTGATTCTATTATGATAGACAGCTTGCTAGATATTACCGGATACGCCAAAGTTGTACTGACTGAAGAAGGAAAAGTAATGAAACAAGACCCGCGTATCATGCTTTCTTGCAGCGCTGTGGCTAAAGGATATGCGGTGGATATCATCGCACAACTCCTACAGGAAAAAGGTATCCACAATTTTATGGTAGATATAGGCGGGGAAGTTGTAGTCCATGGAAAAAATCCGAAAAACAATCTCTGGCGTATCGGTATCAATAAACCGATTGACGATTCACTGGCCATAAATCAAGAATTACAAACTGTGCTGGAAGTCACCAATGTAGGTATAGCTACCTCCGGTAATTACCGTAATTACTATTACAAAGACGGAAAGAAATATGCCCATACCATTGACCCGCGTACGGGTTATCCAATTCAACACAACATCTTGTCCGCCACCGTCATTGCCAAGGACTGTATGAGTGCCGACGCATACGCCACAGCATTTATGGTGATGGGATTAAAAGAAGCCGAACGCTTTGCTGATGCACATCCGGATATTGATGCTTGTTTTATTTACACCAATAAGAAAGGAGAACTCCAAACGTTCTTCACGAAAGGGATGGAAAAGTATACAGGAAAAAAATAGGAGTTTATTTGATTTATGATTTGACGAGGTGCGAGGTACAGTTGAAACTACTCATGAAACCATAAATCAAATAAATTGTCATTTATAAAACACGAAGTACACCGCCAGTACTAAACATACAAAGGCTACAAAGTGATTCCAATGCAGTGCTTCTCCTTTGAAGAGTACCGTTGTAAATATCGTAAAGATAATCAACGTAATAACCTCTTGAATAACCTTTAGTTGCATGAGTGAAAACGGACCGCCATTGCCTATAAAGCCAATCCGGTTCGCCGGAATTTGAAAAGAATACTCCGCTAAGGCAATTCCCCATGAAAACAATATGACAGCATAAAGAGGCCAATTAGATATAACTTTCATTTCCTGTAACTTCAAATGCCCATACCACGCAAACGTCATAAAGACGTTAGACACTATCAATAACAAAATGGTATAAAATACTTTCATATTAATAATTTATAGTTAATGTTTAATGATTTATAGTATAGACTATTCCATTTCTGTTTTAGAAACATGAGAGATAGGTAACAATTCTTCCTGAATATTACTCATACTTCCCCACAAACTATAGCGTGCTTCCGGATTCATCTCCTCCAATTGACGCAATATCCCTTTCATCGTACTACGGCTTGATTGCGTCTCATATGGGCAGTTTTTTACCTGTTTCCGATATCCCCTCATCTGCGCCAATTCAATCAAATCAGTCTCATGTACCAGACACATAGGCCGGATGACCGTCATATCAAATTTCTTCATAACCAGACGAGGCGGCATTGAACTGAATGCTCCTTGATAAGTAATGTTCATCAACAAGGTCTCCAGAATATCATCCATGTGGTGTCCCAACGCA
This sequence comes from Bacteroides sp. OM08-11, assembly GCF_003438665.1. Lineage (NCBI taxonomy): Bacteria > Pseudomonadati > Bacteroidota > Bacteroidia > Bacteroidales > Bacteroidaceae > Bacteroides > Bacteroides sp. OM08-11. The sequence goes on along the minus strand of NZ_QSTJ01000002.1, from coordinate 567,919 downwards.
ATTTTATTACATCCCTGTTCCTTAGCAACTGTAAACAAGGCCTTGCGTCTATTCCAGGAACAAAGAAAACAAGGAGACTTACGAATGTCGGTACTTGCATTGAACTCCGTTTCATATACCAAAAAAGATACTCCCCACGACTCCGCATATTTTCTCAAATACTCCACATCACTCTGATAAGGAATATTCCGCATCACCACATGAACCGCCATTATCGAAAACTTCGGCTTGAAAATACGGGCACGCCGTGCAAGCAGTTCTACCAGTGCCAATGAATCTTTGCCACCAGAAAGTCCGATAAGGATTTTATCTCCATCTTCTATCAGGCCATATTCTACTACCCCTTTCATTAATCTCTTTTCAATGCGGCGTAGCGTCTTTTCCTCTTCTGTATATTTTGTCATTCAGTTCTACTCATATTAATGTTTATTCACATAATCTGTAATAAACAGCTGCAAAAATAACTGAAAAGTATGATTTAAAGAAGAATTAACATAATAGAATTATGGAATACGGTATTATTCACGATTAATTTGTATTTTTGAACTTCTGAAAAATCAAGCAAACTATCGTATGAAAAAAATATATATTCTATTTCTGCTCTTCTGTATTTTTGCAATAGGTGCTTCGGCACAAACTTTGGCACAAGCCAAAGCGCTCTATGATAAAAGACAATATGAGCAAGCCAAACCCGCTTTCAAGAAATTCGTTAAATCACAACCCTCCAATGGGAACTACAACTTGTGGTATGGCGTTTGTTGCCTGAAAACCGGGGAACCGGAAATTGCCGTGAAACATCTGGAAAATGCGGTAAAAAGGCGTACTCCAAGTAGCCAGTTCTATCTGGCACAGGCATATAATGACATTTATCGTTTCGAGGATGCTGTTCAAAACTATGAAGAATATATCACTGATCTCACTAAGAGAAAACGATCTACCGATGAAGCAGAAAAACTTCTTGAAAAGAGCAAAACCAACCTCCGTATGTTAAAAGGAGTGGAACAGGTTTGTTTCATTGATAGTTTTGTAGTAGACAAAAAGAATTTTCTCAATGCTTACAAAATCAGTCCGGAGTCGGGCAAACTATTCATGTACGATGAATATTTCCAAACACCCAATGGAAAGGGCGGTACTGTTTATGAAACAGAACTGGGTAATAAAAACTATTATAGTAAATTCCAGAAAGACAGCACATTAAGCATTCTATCCAGTAACAAAATGCAGGGAGAATGGAGTAAAGGAAATCCATTGCCCGGTAGTATCAATGAAGCGATAAATGCCAATTATCCATATGTATTGACGGACGGTGTCACTATCTATTATGCAGCGGATGGTCCCGGTTCCATAGGAGGATATGACATCTTTGTCACACGATATAATACAAATACAGACAGTTATCTGACTCCAGAAAATGTAGGTATGCCTTTCAATTCTCCATATAACGACTATATGTATGTCATTGACGAATTCAACAACCTTGGTTGGTTTGCTTCTGACCGTTATCAGCCCGAAGGAAAAGTTTGTATCTATGTGTTCATCCCTAACTCCTCCAAACAGGTATATAATTATGAAAACATAGATAACAACAAACTAATTCAGCTTGCTCAAATTCATTCAATAAAAGATACTTGGACTGACTCCAAAGCAGTGAAAGAAGCGCAACAACGTTTAAAAGAAATTTTCCAACAGAAACCTCAAGTAAAGAAAACTCATGATTTTGAGTTTGTGATTGACGACGAACACGTTTATCACGAAGCAGATGATTTTCGTTCTCCACAGGCTAAAACTCTTTTCGAAAAATATTTTCAATTGGAAAAGAGTTATAACCAACAACAAAATAAACTTACAGATTTGCGTAACCAATATATCCGTGCAACTAAGAGTGAAAAGGAAAAGATGGCTCCTGCCATCCTTGACCTCGAAAAACGGGTACGACAGCTTGCCGTCGAAACAGAACAAGCAGGTGTAAAGGCACGTAATCAAGAGAAGCAAACCTTTAAATAGTATAACTATGAACATACTTATTATCGTAGTACTGGTCATTGCAGCAGTCATTCTGTTTTTAGTGGAATTATTTATAATTCCGGGTATCAGTATTGCAGGTATCCTGGCAGGTGGATGTATCATTTATGCCAACTATTATGCCTTTGCCTACATGGGACCGGTAGCAGGTTTCATTACTCTCGCCGTATCGGTTATCGCCTGCATCGGATCATTGGTATGGTTTATGCGCTCCAAAACTTTGGACAAGATAGCATTAAAAAAGAATATCACCTCGAAAGTAGACCGTAGTGCAGAAAATAAAGTTAAAATTGGAGATACCGGTATCACTACTACCCGGCTTGCACTTATCGGTTATGCTGAAATCAACGGTGACATCGTAGAAGTGAAATCTACAGACGGATTTATGAATGAGAAAACTCCGGTGATCGTAAACCGTATTACAGATGGAATTATCTTGGTAGAAAAGTTCAAACCCTGAGAAGTAAATATTTTATATTAAATAATTAATAACTAAATCACATGGATCCAAGCACAATGTATCTGACCGCCTTCCTTATCATAGGAGGTATCATTTTTCTGGTACTGTTTTTCCATTATGTACCATTTTTCCTATGGCTGTCCGCCAAAGTCTCAGGAGTTAACATATCATTGGTACAACTATTCCTTATGCGTATCCGTAATGTACCTCCTTACATCATCGTGCCGGGTCTGATTGAAGCGCACAAAGCCGGCTTGAGCAACATAACCCGTGACGAACTGGAGGCTCACTACCTTGCCGGCGGTCACGTTGAAAAGGTAGTGCACGCACTGGTATCAGCTTCCAAAGCCAACATCGAACTGCCGTTTCAGATGGCTACTGCTATTGACCTTGCCGGCCGTGATGTGTTTGAGGCTGTACAGATGTCAGTAAACCCGAAAGTTATTGATACGCCTCCTGTTACCGCAGTTGCAAAAGACGGTATCCAGCTGATAGCCAAAGCGCGTGTAACGGTACGTGCCAATATTCGTCAACTGGTGGGTGGTGCAGGTGAAGATACTATCCTCGCCCGTGTAGGCGAAGGTATCGTATCTTCCATCGGTTCTTCCGAAAATCATAAGTCAGTATTGGAAAATCCAGATTCTATTTCTAAACTTGTGCTCCGCAAAGGTCTGGATGCCGGTACCGCTTTTGAAATCTTATCCATTGATATCGCCGACATTGATATAGGTAAAAATATCGGTGCTGCCTTGCAAATAGATCAAGCGAATGCTGACAAGAATATTGCACAGGCAAAAGCCGAAGAACGTCGTGCTATGGCAGTTGCCAGTGAGCAGGAAATGAAAGCCAAAGCACAGGAAGCCCGAGCCAAAGTAATCGAAGCAGAAGCAGAAGTACCTAAGGCCATGGCAGAAGCTTTCCGTAGCGGGAATCTGGGTATCATGGATTATTATCGGATGAAAAATATTGAAGCCGATACTTCCATGCGTGAAAATATTGCCAAACCGACCACCGGTCCTTCTACACAACCGCTAAGTAAATAAACCGGTAAACAAACTTATAGAAACGTCGGAACCGGTGAACAGAAACCGCATTCCGGCGTTTTTTTATAAACCAACGAATTAAAACTATGGATATGAAAAAGTATTTTGCATCTTCCGAACTGATTATCAATGAAGACGGTTCAGTTTTCCACCTCCACGTCAAACCTGAATGGCTGGCAGATAAGGTTATCTTAGTAGGTGATCCCGGACGAGTAGCATTAGTCGCTTCTCATTTCGATACTAAAGAATGTGAGGTAGAAAGCCGTGAATTCAAGACCATCACCGGTACTTACAAAGGCAAACGTATCACGGTTGTTTCCACAGGTATCGGCTGTGACAATATCGACATTGTGATGAATGAACTGGATGCTTTGGCAAACATTGATTTCAAGACTCGCGAAGAGAAACCGCAACTACGCCAACTGGAACTGGTACGCATCGGCACGTGTGGCGGTTTACAACCATATACTCCGGTGGGAACCTTCGTATGTTCCACAAAATCCATTGGCTTTGATGGTCTTCTGAATTTCTATGCCGGGCGTAATTCGGTGTGTGATCTTCCCTTTGAACGTGCATTCCTGAATTACATGGGATGGTCGGGCAACATGTGTGCCCCCGCCCCATACGTCATCGATTCCAATGCTGAATTGATAGACCGCATTGCGCAAGAGGATATGGTACGTGGCGTAACAATTGCTGCCGGCGGTTTCTTCGGTCCTCAAGGACGTGAACTCCGCGTGCCATTGGCTGATCCACATCAAAATGACAAGATTGAAAAATTTGAATATAACGGCTGCCACATCACAAACTTTGAAATGGAAAGTTCTGCCTTGGCAGGACTTAGCCGCTTAATGGGACACAAAGCTATGACCGTATGCATGGTAATCGCAAACCGCCTGATAAAAGAAGCTAATACAGGATATAAAAATACGATCGACCATCTTATTCAGAAAGTACTCGATCGTATTTAAACACCTTGCGACAAAGTCTATACCGTTTTCCTCAGATGGCCTAATGAATAAGACTTAGTAATAATCTCATTCATACTGCCTTCCATGCCTATTGGTTTATATAAGGTTACGATAAAAGCCAATAACTGACACAGGCATAAATTTATTTTGTAAGGAAACTATTATCTTTTTCAAATAAAACAAGCTGAAAATCATGAACCAAGATACTATTTGTGCCATAGCCACCGCTCAAGGAGGAGCCATCGGATGTATTCGTGTATCCGGCCCGGAAGCCATCGAAATTACTTCCCGCATCTTCACTCCTGCCGCAATGGGCAAGAAGCTGAAAGACAGCAAACCTTATACCCTCACCTTCGGACGAATCCATGAAGGATCCGAAATTATTGATGAAGTACTTGTCAGCTTGTTTCGCGCCCCTCATTCCTATACGGGAGAAAACAGCACAGAAATTACCTGCCACGGTTCAGTCTATATCCTGCAAAAAGTTTTGCAATTACTCATTACCAATGGTTGCCGTATGGCACAACCGGGTGAATATACCCAGCGTGCATTCCTCAACGGGAAAATGGATTTAAGTCAAGCAGAAGCCGTTGCCGACCTTATCGCTTCATCCTCCGCTGCCACCCATCGCCTCGCCATGAGCCAAATGCGTGGTGGTTTCAGTAAAGAACTTACTTCCTTGCGTGATCAGTTACTACATTTCACCTCTCTCATCGAACTTGAACTGGATTTCAGCGACCACGAGGAACTGGAATTTGCCGATCGTTCAGAGCTTTGCCGGTTAGCGGACAACATTGAAAAAGTTATTTCTCGATTGGCAGATTCTTTCAGTGTAGGCAATGCTATCAAGAACGGTGTTCCTGTAGCCATCATCGGTGAAACAAATGCAGGCAAATCTACTTTACTCAATGTCTTGCTCAATGAAGAAAAAGCCATTGTCAGTGATATTCATGGCACTACCCGTGATGTGATAGAAGATACAGTTAATATAGGCGGTATCACTTTCCGATTTATTGATACGGCAGGTATCCGCGAAACTAATGATACGATCGAAAACCTTGGTATCGAACGTACATTCCAGAAACTGGAACAAGCTGAAATCGTCCTCTGGATGATAGATGCCACAGATGTGACTACCCAGATCGTACAATTATCCCAACAAATACTTCCTCGTTGTGAAGGTAAGCAACTGATCCTTGTATGTAACAAAGCCGACTTAGTATCAGACATCCAAAACTTCCCCCCCATAGACTTCCCTGATAACGTAAAGTCTATCGTCATTTCAGCAAAAAAGCGTGAGCATATCGAAGAACTTCAACAACTGTTGATAGCTGCCGCCAACCTTCCTACAGTCACCTCAAACGATGTCATCGTTACCAATATCCGCCACTACGAGGCATTGACAAATGCACTAGAAGCAATTCACAGAGTTCAGGAAGGCTTAGCCAACAATCTTTCCGGAGATTTCGTTTCTCAAGACATCCGGGAATGCATATTCCATTTGAGTGATATTGCAGGGGAGGTAACAAATGATATGGTGTTAGGGAATATATTTGAACATTTCTGCATCGGCAAGTGACCTAAAGAAAAGCATAAAAAGAGAAAATACAAATCCGTAAAATGCGAAAAATCAATGATTTTATGAGAATTTGTATTTTCTCTTTTTCTCCATACTTTCTGTCTGTTTTTATATTTTTTTCGTAATTTTATTCCCAAATTGTCCCCCGAAAAGGATGCGAGGGACAAAAATCTATCCCCCGAAGACAATGAATCACATCTCTCATTAAAATAGGAACAGATGGAAAATATAAAGCATCTGAGGTAAATTCAGAAATACGACATTTAACCAGATGCAGGTATTACTGTCCAAATCCTTGCCAATTAACCGAAACGAATCTGCCATATCTCTATGAATATTTTGCCAACCTCAGAATGGCATCATGAAACAGATAACAAACTATCATCATTGCTGTGCGTAAAAATATGCAGTCCACTGCGTAAAATGTAAGACTGGACAGTACTCCAATGAGTTTAAACAAATTGCCCATTGTTTTTTTGCGTGTTTGGGAACTCAGTTTATAAATTTATTGACTCGCTTTCACGAACTCTTTTAGGAATCGTTTTCCATAATTCAAGTCCAATGAATCATATGAGATTCTGAAGTATCTGAACTAAATTCAACAAGACATTTCACCAAAGGTGTTAACTATTAATACTTATTCCGTACAATACGCTCTTCCTAGAAAATCAGGAAATAAATCCGTTTCATAGTACTTGTGAGCCAACACACGCAAAAACCAATATCCAACCTTATCTGTTCTATATGCAATAGATTTGTATTTCTTTTCAAAATGGCTCTGAAAATCTTTCAATGTTTCAGGTAACTTTATACCAGTCTGTACGGCCAATTCATTATTTAATCTTTTTTCAAAGAGTAACTGTTCTATATCAAATTCATCGGTGATTGGATATGCAACCTGCAAATTTACATCAGACTCATCTACTTTCTTCTTAAGAGCAGAGTAGAACTCAGGCATATTCATGTATGCCAACAATTCAAATACCACTATTAAAAGCAAAGAGGAATCACAGTGATAGTCATCATCTTTCTCATAGATGCTCTTGGCTAAAGCCATTCTATCTCCATTCGTTTCCGGCCACATCTTTTGTTTGTCATACCGTTTCATCAGATTGATAACTGTACAAAGCAGATACTTACCTAAACTATTTATGTCATCCTGATTCTCAGCATGCATATACATATATTTGAATACCATCTGAATGACAATAGAATTAGTATCAAGCAAAGGCATTGTACATGCATTATTGTTTTCGATGACATTTTTTAAGATATTCAACCTATTACGAAGTTCATCTTCAGAAATCTCTGCATAAGATTCTGTAAAAAAATAGAAATATACTAAATCACCAAGAAAATCATAGCATCTTAGCGGATAGAACATATACTCGGTATCTGAGGATTCAAAACTATATAGTCCTTTTGGAAATAAGACTACTTGTAATATTTTATTAATATATTCTTCGTATATCTGAATTTGCAACAATACAAGGCTATCAAAGTGTTTGATTATTGAGCTTTTATTCTCTTTTTTTGATTTAAGAATCCATGCCCAAGTTTTTAGAACTATAGTGTCAATACAATACTTGGCCGGTAGTAAATTCTGACATTCAACAGAGTAATAATGAACCATATGGGCAATTAGGCGCAATGAGGCGAACGTATTAAGGATTAATCTCCTGTTCTCCTTCTTTGCTGATGAAATTTTCTTTAATTGGAGTTGTACAAGTGTCGATATGTCTTTAAAGTTGTTACCCTCTCCGTCTAATAAAACAAGTATTTTTTTAAATAAACGATAACTCTCGTCATCAGTCAATAAAGTTTCATCAAACAAAAAATCTGAGAAATAAGTAGTCAATAACTCAATGTCCCACTCTTCATAGTTTCCGTCAGGAAATTCTTTCTTGATAAAGCCAGAATATGTAGGTTTTGCATTTGCGTCAATCAAGCCATTGTGAACAAAAACATAATACCTTGGAAATTCTGATAGGCCTGGAATAGAAGGGTCTTCATACTCCGTGTATTTAGAAGCCCTTAAAGATTCTATTAATCCATCCGGTTCATTAAGAGTCCTGTCTGTTATATCTTTTGCACCGAACCCCTTGAGTTCAAATAAGAAAAGTGTTTTTTGCCCATTTTGTCCTTTGATAGCTACTACATCACGTCCATATTGTGACTGTCCTTTTGATTGACACGGTGTAGAAAGGACTCTGTATCCCATTCTTTCCAAAAGTATAGGAAAGATATAGTCTAATTCTTGATCCTCTTTCAAAGACTCAATATATTGTTTAATTATTTCCCGTCTTTTCATTCCAATCAACTAATAAATCATTAATCCACTTATCTTGTTCCATTGGCATCATAGACTGAGCCAATTGCCTTAATGGCATTGAAAATTGTATGCATCCCAAGTGTTGTACTTTTCCATTTTCGTCTCTCCAACCTCCTCCTCTTGCTAAAGTAACGTGCTTCATCATACTACTTAAAAGGCTCTTATGATTTTCATCAGCTTTCTTCATCTGTTGTTGCCAATGTTGTTTTTGAGTTTTCAAAGCTTCTTGATACTCTATCATATAACCGTATTTGGGTGACATTTCTTTAAGAGATCTTCTTTTATCTATTGCATCAGACCTTTTCTCAAAATACTGATTGATTTTCTTTACATACTCATTATCAATATTTAATTTCTCAAAGGCTTTGATTACATGACCCATATATTCATCCAAATATGGAACTAACTGACTCATCAAAACATTACGTACGCTCGGTAATTCACTTTCAATCAGAGGCAATAACTTCGGAAGTCTAGTCTCAGGATTGCCATAATCCTGAAGCAATTCTATAATCAATAAACATTGCAATTTCTCATCCAAGTCTTTTTGAGGGTCAAAATTTGAAGATTCCAAATGATAATCATCCCACAATCTTCGCCCGACAACACGATACAATCCATTGGGATGAAAAATAAATGATAATACAAAGTTTATGAAGTTCTCCTCATTCTCATGTAAAGACCTTAGACTTCCTTCCATCTTTAGGATATCCATTGGGGTCAAAGAATTTGCGATTTCTACGAAAATATTTGTCAAAAACACAGCATCTTTAAAATGAAAATGTATTGAGTTATCAATACTTTTGAGCGCAGTCTCTTTATTCTCACTTCTGAGTCCTTTGATCAATAATATAACACTCTTTTCTATAAATGGGCTAACTTCTTGTTGCACAGACAACCAGCCACATATAAGATTAATGTACTGTGGCACATCTCCCTGCAACATCTCTAGGATCTTATGTTCACATGTTTCTTTTCTTTGGTCAACCAAACCACTTAGCGTAAAAAGGAAAAAAGCCATTGCCGCATTTGATTTAAAGCAAGTGTTAGATACAACTATATCAAAGGCTTTATTAACAATATTCTTCGAAATTTGATTTATTTTCACAAATGCAGTTGCAAACTCCTCCATATTATCTTCAGGAGGATACTCAATGCAATACCTATCAAAATCATTTTCCATCAGACCAGCAAGGCAGCTCGTTTTGTACTGAGGCAATATTGAGATTAATACAACGGCATTGTCATAATAAGCACTAGCGTATTTTTGAACAGCCCAAAGAATTAGATTTTCAGTATTATCCTGTTTACTCTCAAATGACAGAATAACGTTTTTCATAAATTCTGGACTCCAACTTGAGACTCCGGAAACAAGATGAAATGCCCATGCCCATCTCCAAATATTATTAGTTTCATCGAAAATAAGATTACCACCTTTTAGATGTACTATATATGCGAGAGCGACAGCAAAATAACACTCACACATATTATAGTCAGATGGATTGATAATATGTTCATTGTTTTCCCAATAGGATACAGAATCACTGAATTCAAATTCACATGCTGACGCTTTCTCATTTAAAAAGTCTACAACTTTAACAAGTTCATCAGGCAATCCTGAAGTTATATTTCGTCCATCAAACATAATAATCTATTTAATATTCACGTTCCGTAATTTTTCACCACTCTTCCTTCTCTTATATTTAGAAGATTCATCGTATTGGTAAGGTATTTGACATTTTATGCATCTGAGTTGAGAGCTAAACAGGAATTATAGATGTCATCATAATCATTCCATATCCAATGGAGGAAAACTATTATCCTCAAATCTATCAAAATCAGATTGGAAAAGACGGTCTTGAATGATCCTGTACTTTTCAAACTCTGATTCAGCAAACTCTTTGGCATATTCGGCAGAAACCTTTCCGCTATCCTGTAATATCGGGCTCTCAAATAAATTAATGAATTTGTCTATTCGCTTTGCCCAATCTTCCATTGTCATAGGTATATGACGCATAGCCATACTTTCTGCCATATCAAGGGACGCATTGACTATTCTGCCCATTTCTTCCAATTCTTTTTCTCGCAAATAGTTTTTTGCAACAGACACATCAGTTTTGACAATTTTTCCATTCGGAGCATTTTCCCAAGTGGTCAATCCCATGTGCTCCTTATTTGCATCAGTTCGTTCAACTATCAATTCCGCAGCTGTATGCCCATGCACAGCATAGTGCATTTTATTCTGTACTTTCTTGAAGAAAAGACGGGTTGTCGGAGCATCCCTGTTATAGTCTATTGCCGTAGCATAAATATCGGTCAGTTTCTGATAAAAACGACGCTCGCTCAGCCTTATCTCCCTTATTTCGGCAAGCAAATGTTCAAAGTAATCTACACCTAAGAAAGCCCCGTTCTCCATTCGCTTATGGTCAAGCACATATCCACGAATGGCAAACTGCCGGAGTACAAACGTACACCACTGCCGGAACTGGGTTGCCCGGACAGAATTTACACGATAACCGACACTGATAATGGCATCGAGATTATAAAAGGTCGTGTTGTAATTTTTACCATCGGTTGCAGTTGTTTCCATTTTGGAAATAACTGAATTTTCGCCCAACTCTCCACTCTCAAAAATATTTTTAAGGTGTTTGCTGATTGCAGGTACTCCCACATCAAAAAGCTGCGCCATAGCCTTTTGGGTTGCCCAAATGGTCTCATCCTTATACATCACTTGAATCCCATCCTCTTGACCTTCAAGCATAAAGATGAGAAACTCTGCTGTACTATTTCGTATTTCTATATTCTTTGCCATAAAGCATTCCCTAAATCCATTTATCGTTTCATTTAGTCATACTAATGTAGGTGGTCGCTTATATAATGTTCAACATCATGTCAAACTAACACCAAATTCACGGATTGTATCTTCGCTATCTCTTCCTGATATTGATTTACCTATAGCCCTCTCAATTCTATCAGCAAGTTTAATCGCCCTGTCTATGATAAATTCGTCAAAATTATCTTCATTAAGAAAATTAAAGTTTATCTTGTGCGTAGATATGGCATGGATTAAATCATCCTTATTGATTTTGTGATTAAGAATCGTTTGTATATACTTACTTGGGGCTACGCCTCCAATAGAACGATTTGTTGAAGCATATATCATTGTTTTATTAACAACAGAATTCCATTTTTCACGTGGTAAATTATGCTTTTCGCAATAATTAGCAGGAAATATATGATGAATGTCTGTATTCTCTGATGTATAAGTTGCTACAGTCATCTTCCCTGCTGTCAAGAAATCCAGAGGCTCATCTTGAAGAAGAAGAGCCATAACCCCTTTATATGCAGCTGAATTTCTTGTTTGAAGACTTAGCAGACGTGTTGCATGGAAGCTAGAACGAGAAACTGTATCTGGCAATATATTATCATCAGACAACCATAAAAAGAAATCTTTTATATCAGAAGCATAACGCGTCTCATTGGCACTACCATATAACTCACCAAATACTCCGCACCAATACCATTTAGATAACTTAGTTAAGTTTGGTAAATTAGTAAGTAAGTGCTGATGACTTAAATCATATGCAAAAATAGCAGCCAATGGAATAAATTGTGTATTATAAGGCAAATTATCAGCAGAATAAACACCCTGTTTGATCAAAAAGCGAGCGGCTTCAAAAAATCCATTTTTAAGAATATCTCGCTTTTGATTAAAGACTGAACTACGTAGAGCCATTACATCTTTCTTTTTGCACTTCACTCCTATTTTTCCACCAGATACAACCGATTTCTCATAACTATCCAAAAGAGTCATTGAAGTAATGAACGCAGTGCCGTCAATATCTCTTAATACATCAAATTTAGAAAATTCATTTTTTATCGACTTCCACTCCTGACGTAGCTCAACTCCATCAGCCGCAAGTGAGGCTGTAACTAGTTCAAAGACATTCAATGGAACTCCACCACGATTTACATTTTCAAATATCTGACAAACAGACGATTGAGAAGTATTCTTCAAAACTTTAATAACTGGCAGCTTATAAGCAATAACAGATGAAATAATATCTGTATTAAATTTTTGATAAAGAGACAGCTTTGTAGGATCATTCTGATAATAACGCAACATCCCCAAACACCAATTCATTGACTCTGTTGGATCAAACATCAAATTAAGAGGGAACATAAGGTTTTCAAATTCATTTTCTCTAGTGGTCAAATCTAAGGTAATGATCTTACCGATATCTGATGTCTTTACCTTCTTATCAGAAATAGATATTATTGCATCTTCTCTATCTACATTTTCGTCAAGAGCCTTAACCATGTCAATATAATAAAATCTGTAGATGGTATTGTTTTTATTGCGTTCCCAACACGTTTCAACAGGATTTTGACTCATAAATACCTGAAAAAGTGTAGTAAGTCGTTGTTGGCCATCAAGAACAAGATAGTCTGGCTTTACACCTACCATCTTTGTATCAACTCCTGTGAACAAGCGTGGTTTATAATTAACCTCACCTCCTGTTTCTAAAAACATTACTGCCCCCATAGGAAATCCCATTGTAATGCTTTCTATCAACTTACATATTTTTCCATCGTCCCAAACCCACGAACGTTGAAATTCTGGAAGCTGCAATTCACCTTTCTGAACTTGAAGCAACAAGTCTTTTAAATCTGTATCATTTGATTGTACTGCCATAACTTAAAATCTTTTCTATTTTCTTATTACTTTCTTCAATACTCCCAATACTTTAAATCCCTCATCTTCAGGGTTAAGACTAAAGGACTCATATTCTTTATTAAGAGGTATCAACTCAATGCGTGTACGTTCCCAACCATCTTCTGTAGCTCGCTTTTCACTGTGATATTTTTTGATGGTACAGGCGATATTATCACTATCGTAGTCTTTGATATTATAACTTTCGACCAATACAATTTCTCCTTCACGACTTCCACCCGTATAATGTGAAAACACACAATAGTCGCCATCATTGATTTTAGGTTGCATACTATCACCCATTGCACTAACCACAAACATTGATTCATCCAAACGTGACATTTCATCTGATACGTCAATCCACTGCACATCTTCGCATGGAACATCTATCTCAGAAAGGTCATGACAAGCTGCTTTAATACTTGAATAATATGGCAAATGAGTTACAAATTGTTGTCCCGCTGATGCCATATCAATGATACGAGAAGCAGTAACCGATTCAGAGTTATCTGCCTTATTGGAAGCGTGTTGACATTCAGGTAATTCAATGTCATTTTCTTTAAAGTTTTCCACTTGCTCTATCACTTGGCGAAAAACTTCAGGAGAATATTGTGGCGGGTAGCCGTTTTTTACCAAACATACTTTAATGTCATATTTTAGCTGTTCGCGTACATTTTGGTTGTTAAGCCAATCTGCTACACTCGATTTAAGGTCAATAATCTCCTTAATTTTTCGAGCCAATATCTGACATTTTTCGTTGATAACTACACCATCCAACTCTTTATCCTCACCATATTCAAAGTTAAACTTGTCACGGAGCATTATCAGAATGTCATAAAATGCTTTCTCCTCAAAAGTGAGATTCAATTTTCTGAAACTATCTCTATCCTTTTGCATATGTTGGAGAATCTGCAATGCCTGTTCTGTGGCAGTTTTGATAATCTCTTCCGATGTCGCTTCCTGAGTCTCTCCTGCTTCTTCTGCGCTCAAATGCTTACGGCGTTCATGATATTGCCTGATTGTTTCTTCAAGCATCTCCATGAATCTTTTTGCAGCAGCTTGATTTGTTCTGCTGTATTCAGTTATCTGTTTGCGTAGCATTTTTACCAACAGTTCCAGTTTGGATGCAGGCATTTTCACATCAGACAGTTTTTCAAAATACTCAGGACTGAATATATCTTCCTCTTCGCCTATATCCAAGATGCTTTCCACTTTATTGTATTTCAATGCTTCTTCCACCATTTTCGCCACTTTTCTATTCATGGTTTCTGTGTCAGGTGCATCAGTGCCACTCATCTTGCGAACAAAACCGGCAATAGCCATAAAACACTGCGCCAATGCCGATTCCTCATCATTGAGATTTCCCGATGGCTGACAGATGTCGTAAGCAATACGCATTCGCTTTACCATGTTCAAAAAGTATGTCTTGAATGATACCCTCTTTACCTTTTTGCCATCGTCAGAAGCTAAATTCAATAATTCATTCGATTTGAATACAGATTCAGCAGCCTTGGCCAACAATGTATAGCGCAAAGAAGCATCAGTTTCAGGATTGAGAAATGGAGTTAAATCTTCATTCTTAAACAAGTCTTTAAGTATGAATAATTGTTCGATAAAAACAGTTGTAGCCTGTTCCACATCATCATCTGTAGGGGCAAAAGTATTTCCTCCTCCGCCATACATTTTCATCGCTTCACGCATATTATCGCGAATACCGATATAATCGACGACAAGTCCAAACTCTTTGCGTGGATATTTTCTGTTTACACGACTGATAGTCTGAATAAGCGTATGTTTCTGCAAAGGCTTATCGTTATAGAGATATGTCAGGCACTCAACATCAAAACCTGTAATCCACATATCCACAACAATTACGATGCGGAAATTGCTTTTTTCTTGTTTGAATGCAGCATCTAATTTTTCGGAACGCTTGTCGTTTGTTACGCCTCCAAGATAATTATACATATCCTTTTGATCGTTCTTACCGACACTTGCCACCATTGCCATGGTAGGCATTTCCGTAAGCTCTTTTAATTCTTCATCGGTACAAACAACACCTTCCGGAGATTTTCGCAACACAAACCATTCAGGATATTTTTCTTGAAAGATAGTAAGCAATTTATAAGCTATTTCACGTTTAGAACAAACAATCATAGCTTTTTGTACACGATCAGGGTCTCCACTACAAGCATTCACATAATGGTCGTGAATATCCACCGCCAAGCGTTCCAACCGTTGTGGTTCACCAAGAATCACTTGGAGTGAACTCATAGCTTTTTTACTGGCTTCTATATCTTCTCTTGTCGAACCATCTTCAGCACACTGTTTATAATAATCTTCCACCATTTTTATCTTCTCTTTATCGAAAAGCACTTTGGTAATGCGTGGATGATATTTGATAGGGACTGTTATGCCGTCTGCAACCGCCTGATCCATAGTATAACGGTCAATCTCAGCACCAAAAGTCTGATATGTCTCTGCAATGGGAGTACCTGTAAAACCTACAAATGTGGCATGAGGCAATGCTTCACGAAGCACTTTGGCATACGGCTTTGACAGTAGTGCCTTCATGTTCTCCTCAGTTGGAGCAAGATGTTCTTTTTCATCTTCATTAGGTTTGCTGAATTTTATTCTCTTGGCACTCTCCAACTGCGTGCGATGGGCTTCATCACTGAAACAGATAATATTTGAACGCTCGTTAATCAATCCGACAGGGTCATCTTCCCGGTCGCAGAATTTCTGGATAGTACAGATATAAAAGCCACCGCTTTCTCGGGCTGCCAATTCTTCACGCAATGTTTTTCTGTTGGGCACAACACACACTTCTCCCAAACCCAAAAACTCCGTACTCTTTGTAAATAATTTACTGCCTTGTTTCTGTAAATCTTCACGGTCAACAATCATCAAGATTGTTGGAGAGCCAATCTTTGAAGCACAACGCATTGAAAGCTGGCGAGCAAGGAATGCCATAGTATATGTTTTGCCACAGCCGGTTGCACCAAAATATGTTCCACCCTTTCCACTGCGCTCTTTTACCGATTTTATAATACTGTCACGGAGAAGCCTTGTTGCAAAAAATTGAGGATACCGACAAACGATTTCTTTCTCCTTGTCGTCAAACTCCTTATCTTGGAAATAGATGTAGTCTCTGAATATCTCAAGAAATCTTACAGGCGAGTACACACCCTTGACCATAGTACGCATTTCGTCAAACGGAGATGTGGAAATCTTGTCATCATCATTGACTCGGCGCCAAGCGTAGAAGTGTTCGTATGGCGTACGCACTGTACCAAGACGAGTTTTCACCCCATCACTGATGCAAGCCAACGGGCAATAGTGAAGCAGATGGGGAATATCGCGCCAGTACCGTATGTTTATCTGTTCCCATGCATCTGCTATAGTAGCTTTATCATCGGCAGGATTTTTCAGCTCCATAATGCACAGTGGCATACCGTTCACATAAAGTATAATGTCCGGACGGCGGTTCTTTGTGCGGCCATTATTGACATATTCCACTGTAAATTGGTTTACCACTCGGAATATATTATCTTTTGGAGTGTCAAAATTTATAAGGGCAACATCCTTTACCGTTCCGTTTTTAAGGGTAAAATTAATGCCGTCCACCATCCAGCCATACACTTTATGAAGTGTGGCAAAGTCGGTTTCAGCTCCCACAAGGCGCACATTATCCACAATCTGCTGTACCTCGTCGGTATCAAGGTCAGGATTATTCTTGGTCAGAAACTCAATTAAATCATCGGCTATAAGAACCTCTTTTTGATTCGGACGAACAATCTTATCTCCTGACAAATATATCCACTTCTCTGCTTCCAAGAATGATATAAAAGCATTCTCAAAATCAGTCTCGCAGAATCTGCCGTTATAATTTATAAGTTTGTTTTTTGACATTGCGTACTCTCCAAATTATTAAAAATCTATTTTGAAGTTGATATGCTTAATACTCCGCTATAATTTGGATCATCCGTTTCACCAAACTCGACTGTAATATTTCCATCGTTACGCGTTGTTAAACAATAACGAGTAGTTCCATTAACTTTCCATCCTCTACTCATGCGTGTATATTTATCAGAGGCACTTGCATCACTCTTATTTGTATCAGAAATAATAGTCATCCTTGGATTAACCAAAGAAACAAAATCAGAATGATATGCTGATTCTCTACCATGATGTGGTGCTACTAATACATCAGCATTCTTGACAGCCTCCTTAAAATCAATTCTATTCATCAGTTTATCTAATGATTCCGTTTCATTATCACCACATATCACGACCTTAATACCAGATAAACAAAGTACTGTAATTATACTGAAATTATTAAAATTGGAATGGTCGCAAGCATCTGTGGAGAAGGTTTGAATTTCCAACCCTCCATAATTATTGGGATTCCTGGTATAATTTTCATCTTGTGGCGTAACTGGTGAATTATATCGATCGTTGATTTCACAATACTTCTCAAACTTTGCTCTATCACAATATCTGACATCTTTCATCACCTCATTATTACTCAAAGATTTTGCTCTTTGAAGTATCTTCGGCTCATTCAAGTTAAAATTGAGTATGTCATCAATGTGATCAAGGTGAGGATGTGTAATAATCATATATGCAATGTTATCACGCGATCGTTTACTTAGAGGTGACATATTACCACTCTCGTATGTACCTGTTCCAAGGTCAATCACTATATATTTACCATTAGGAGCTTTGACATGTACAGCCAATCCAAGTTGTACATCCCATACTGTCATTGTTGCTTGTCTTGCCATGATATTATTGTTTATTTTTCTTTAAATATTCATTAAGAACCTCTCTTGCATAATAATATGCCCGTTCTTTGTATCTGTTCCAGCATATTAGCAATATAGCTATTGTCAAATATGATTGCCAAAAACATGGATATAATACAATAATGAGGATAGTAGAAATTAGGACGGTTGTGAGAATTGTCCTTGATAAGGCATATTGCGCATTAAAATCAGCAACTCTCGATTTTTCATCGCCATTTACAGCTCTCATTGCCTTGCAAAACAATCTTTCTTCCGAAGGGTTTTCCTCCTTTATTCCATTTTGTAAAATTTCTCGCACAGCCATCGTTTCGTGAAAACGAACTTTTTTAATTCCTTTGTTTGACGGTATGAATAAGCGATAAATACAGCAATGTTTCTTATTCTGTTTGTCAAGCAACCGATTTGACGGTTTGCCACCAATAGTAAAATAGTAAATCGGTTCAAGGAGGCTTCCAATAGCATTTATAACATACCCACATAAGAATGCTATCGCTAAATATGCCACAGTATAGTCATTGTTATACTCTATTTGAAGAGAGTACAGAACAACAACTAAAAACAAATATCCAGCAACAAGTCTGGATAAAACATCGTAGTATTTAAAATTCATCACTTTTACATTTTATGAGTTCGCTGCTCTTTGGACCAATGCAGGGCAAAGAGTTTTTAATTGTTCCCGTACTTCTGAAGCTATTTTTTTAGCCTCTTCAAGGCAGTTGTATATATTCACTATTGACTGCTGTACATTAATCGGAGGGAGTGGTATTTTGACTTCACAGAATCTATCCCACTCCAAATTGGAACGAATACTGCCATCGCTTAAAAACCACCCATATCTATCCATTTCAAATCTCTTAAATTGAAGAAAAAGATATTGTGGAATGATTTTGCATTCGTCTTTTATCCTGAAAGTTGTATAGGCAGGAGAAATAATTATCGGTTCTGTCTTATCATAAAGTGCGATTCTGATGCAGACATCTCGTCCTGTTTGCATACCACTAAAAACAAAATCACCCTTATTGACAATTTTATATTTAGAATTATCCAAATCATTGGTATCAGCAACAGTAGGCATAAAAGTCTTGTCTTTATTTATACCACAAAATGGATAGTTACATCCGCCTGTATTGCGCTTATCAAAAAGTTCAATATAATCTCCGATTTTTACTTCCAGATATTTGTTTTTGCAGTCTGCTACAAATGCTTCGCAAGCCTTGCCAAGAGGTTTAATAAGAGCTTCGTTTTGCTCTGCAAGTGCTTTCAACCCATTGTAGGTATCAACTAATTTTTGCTGTACTTCTATTGAGGGAAGAGGAATTAGCATCAGAGAAAATTCATTCCAAGAAAACACTTCTGTTGATGAACCCCAAGAACGAAAGCAAGCATTGCGATCCCATTCCTCTCTACATATAATAATATACAAATAGTCAGGAAGTAACAAGTCTGTGTTTTTTATTCGAAAAGCAATGTTATTCCAACTGATTATAAAAGGTTTATTTGTATTGTTAAAACCGAGACCTATTTTCTTTCCATGAGTACGCGGATTATAAACAAACTCTTTAGGTTTAACAATGAGAAATTTAGACAAATCATTCTCCTGAAGATTTGTTTTTGTTGGGATAATTTCTTTGGTTATGGTCATGCCCATAGCATCCTTAATAGTATATTTACTTTCGCTATTACGTTCATCACACTGCTCGATATACTCCCCAAGCCGAACCCATTTTATCTTACTTGCACTCATATCCCAACTGTTTTAGAGCGTTACGCAATTTTTCGTCATTCTCTTTCTGACGATTGAGAAGTTCAGATACAGCCGATGCCGTTTCTGTCAGCACCTTATTATAGTCAATATCAGAATCACGGTCAACAAACTCGATATATCGACTTGGAACGAGCGAGAAACCGTTTTCTTCTATCTCTTTGATTCCAACAGAGCGATAGAGTTCAGGCTCTTCATAGTGTGTGCCGTCAGTACCGACAGCCTGCCAATGGAAATAAATATCAGTTGCACGCTTGATTTGATTATCTTTCAACACAACTTTCTTTTTCTGCTCGCCTTTAACAGGGTTTTCAGTCCATTGGCGCAAATCCATAAACAGGATTTCGTGTTCTCGGTTACGAAGATTTCGTCCGTGATACATTCCGCCTTTTTTGTTTTGGTTAAGAATCCAAAGGGTTACACTTATATCCGTGGTAATGAACAGTTCGCGAGGCAACACAATGATAGCCTCTACCTTGTCATTTTCAATCAGTTTTTTACGGATATTCTGTGCGTCAGTATCGCCCAAAGCCCCATTGGCAAGCAGAAATCCGGCCACTCCGTTTGACTGTTTCAAATGGCTGAGCATGTGAAGAATCCAGGCATAGTTGGCATTGCTTTCCGGTGGTGTGTCATAATCGCTCCAGCGGGCATCATGTTCAAGATTGTCATTATACCATCCTTTGAGATTGAAAGGAGGATTAGCCATAATATAATCGAAATAAAGCCCTTTATGTAAATCGTTGGTAAAAGTGCTGTCGCTTTCTGCTCCAAGATTATGGCTGATTCCCCGTAAGGCAAGATTCATTTTGGCCAGACGATATGTAGCCGCCTCTTTTTCCTGACCATAAACATTGATTTTACTGATGTCACCCTGCTTGGATTTTACCAATTCGGCACTCTGAATAAACATACCGCCAGAGCCACAACAAGGGTCATAAATAGTACCATCAAATGGTTCTATTATAGAGGCAATAAGCTGCACAATATCGTGCGGAGTATAATATTCCCCCTCCTCCTTTGTAGCATTTACGGCAAATTCCTTCAAAAAGTATTCATATACACGCCCTATCAAATCTTTCTCCTCGCCAAAGGCTTTGTGTGAAATCTTATTGACCTCATCCACAATCTTTTTTATATCATTCCCGGCTAAATTGCGCTGGGTAAATGTACCCTCGATGAAGCAACCTTTGAGAGCAGGAGTCGTAGTTGCAATACTACGCAAGGCCGTATCAAGAGCTACATTAAGCCCCGGAGCGGGGGTATTGATAATCATGTTCCAACGCGCTTCGGGAGGAAGATTGTATGTACCATCTGTAAAAGTGGCATCATCAAAAAATGCAGAAATGATATTTTCGTCATCAGGGTCAAGTCCGTCTTCTATAAGTTGAGTGCGAAGATGTGCTACACCATTTTCATATTTTTCTCCGATAAATCGAAGAAAAATCAATGTCAGCATCATGTCACGCTTCTCGAAAAACGAACCTGAATTTTTTGCCTGTCTCAATATATCGCGACACTTGAATAAAATCGTATCCAAGTTGATTACTTCTTCCTTTTTTATATTTGTTTTCTTTGCCATAACTATATGCTAATCTTTAGATGTTATAATTTCCCAATGCCCCCCATAACTTGGCCCAACTCGTTTTATAATATCCCCAGCTTTCATGCGCTCTAGTGTTATCCTCATTGCTTTCTCCGAGACTTCGCATTGTTTCGCCAATGCAGAAATACTGATTTGTGGGTTTTCAGCTATAAGAGAAAGTATCTTGTTATGCCCTTGTTGTGCCCCTGTTATGCCCTTGTTATGCCCTAACTGGTCGCTTTCTGGTCGTTTCTGGTCGGAATGGTTAATTCCTTGTCTTTCTTCCAAAACCTTCGCACAAACAGTTGCTTTCATGATAAAGGCAACTAAGTTGTATTGCGGTTCTTTGACACCCAATGCCGACAACTCACGACACATACGGTCAACTCCCTCACCGAACTCTTTTACATAGTCGTATGCTTTGAGGTATTCCGCAATTTTCGGATTGCGAGAGAAATGGGTATGACGAATATTGTCAGTGCGAACGATGCCCGGCAACTTGCCCGGTGTTTCGAACACAAGACGGTCATCGAACATCTTTATCTGAATTTCTGTTCCCTTAATACTGTAATCACGGTGGCAAACAGAGTTTACCACCATCTCTTGTATCACAAACTTGGGATATTCACGGTCGGTTTTGAAGATACCGTCCTCTCCGAGATAGGAATGTTCCTTAACCTGCGTTTCAAGGTATTCAACAGTTTTCTGGATCTGTTCAAGAATACGACCATCGAAAGTAACATCTTTGATGACATTCATTTCACGTCCCACCTTTTCCTCTGTACCGAAATACTTGATAAAACGCACTCTTGCACGAGGAAAGAATGTCTGAGGATGCTTGCCAAAAAGCAATATACAAGCTGCACTGACTTGCGGCACATCACTTTTATAGGTCACAAAACCTTTGTTCTCTTGCAGATACTCCATTGCAGACTTGCCATAGCCAATCCGCTTCATGTAGGCTTTGACTGCATCCATATCTATGTCATCAAAGGTGGCATCGTATGCTGTGGAATCCTCGTAATAGCGTTCCCCTTTGTCGTACATGAGTTGCAAACGCTCATCAAAAGTCAGTTTGCGTGATTTGTCTCCTACACGCCAAAACACTTCATCAGCTTGATTCGCATGAAGTCGCGGACTTGCAGGAATGTGCATCAACAATACACGATTATCACGTCCCTCAGCATCCGTACAAGGCACATAATCCGTAGTGACAGAAACTGATGGAACACAAAAGTCCAAAGGTGTCCGCAATATATCATTGAGATGTTCCTTGTCCTGGTTAACACCCTCTATTCTGCGAGTCTTATCGGATATACCCACAGCAATCATTCCACCATCTGCATTCGCCATAGCGACTATGATAGTGGCAAGGTGTTTAGGCTCAATGAGGATACTTTTACAGTCAAAAGTCTGACCTTCCTGCATCTGCCGTATTTCTTCTATTGTATATTTCATATCCTCTATTTTTCTTTTGTATGGCAAATCAATCTGTGAATATCCACATCCAGCACTTCTGCTATCCGCGCCAATGTGTATAAATCAGGTTGCGAATGATTATTGCACCACTTTGACACCGTTGCCGGATCTTTCTGCAAAGTTTTAGCAAGCCACTTACTCATAATGCCTTTCTCAGCTAATACAGCCTTTATACAGTTCAAATTCGCCATATTATATTCAATTATAAATTGCGTCAAATGCAAAGTTACATATTTTATTTGGTTTGCGAGCATGATCGAAAAAATAAAATCCTATATCATAGTGTTTTGGCAAAAGAATTTAATGAAAAATGATGTGAGATTGGTATTTATTTGCTAATTTTGCAATGCTTTTGAGACAATATAAACATTAACAATGCAAAGAAACAGAATGAACATATTAACAACAACCGCAATTCAGAGCAACAAACGCACTGAATCTATGTCGAGTGTTCATGTTTCACGCATTGAACCTCGTAGAGTAAATACTTTCCAGCGAACATAGTTAGTACATTATTGTACTATGAGAGAAAAGAAACTGAATAGTTGGAGAGTCCTTACCAAGCTTTCCAACTATTTTTTGTTATATGCCCATTTGTGACAGTCGCCTTTGTGATGCTCTTCTGCCATTTCCGTCTGATGGGCTGTTGGCAACCAGATTATTAACGTGCAGTGATGCACACAAATTGCAAAGAAATGAACTATAAATTTGATGGCAGTAAGGTGTTCTTTACATCCGATACCCATTTTTATCATGGGAATATCATTCGTTTCTGCAACAGACCGTTTAAGGATGTGGAAGTGATGAATGAGACTATAATCTCCAATTGGAACAATACAGTCGGGCAGGATGATATCGTGTTTCATTTGGGCGACTTCTGTCTTGGAGGTTCAGCCGAATGGACTAAAATCCTTGACAGGTTGAACGGAAAGATATATCTGATTATGGGTAATCACGATTTGAAGAATATACGCCAAGGCTACATTGACAGATTTGAATATGTGGCAATGCAGATGCACATAGAGATCGGCAAACAGAGGATATATTTGAATCATTATCCCTTTCTATGCTTTGATGGCGGATATAAAGATGTGTGGCAACTATTCGGACACGTTCACACAAGAAAGAACAACACCGGAATAGACGCTGCCCGGCTTCAGTATCTCTATCCTACGCAGTATGATGTGGGAGTAGATAACAACAACTTTACCCCTGTTTCATTTCAACAAGTGAAGAGAATAATTGAAAATCAAGTGGGACAATTTAATAAGAATAAATGATAAGGAGGATTAACAATGAGTGAATATACTACCATTTATTTAAGATGCAAGGAGATACTTTTGTTGAAGTACAAAGAGCATCCTTCGTATGAGGAATATCAAAAGCTATCTAAGGAAGATTTAATGAAAGTCAATCGTGAGATTGATGAATATAACAAACAAGTCACCAAGTCTTTGGGATGTAAATTGTTTTATCTTAGCACTACTCCAAGCCGAGAGTTGACGATGCTTCCATGGAGTCCTTCTCCGAGTATACTAACCAAAGGCCTGCTTGATGAGATTCTTTATTTCTACCGAGAAGAGATTGATAATTACAAAAATGCTATTGCTAAAAATAAAGAAGATATAGCCAAGTTGGAAGTCCGTATATCCAAAGCAAATGTCAATTTGTACGGTAGAATCAGCAAGGAGATAGACGAATGCTATGAAAGAATAAACTTTGAGGAAGAAGAACTCGAACACTGCCAATACCTGTACAACAAATTTGCTTTCTGTAGCAGTATCATAAACAACGAATCAAATTCAGAGTATTATGAACTGATTTACACAAAAAGTTAATAACATAAATAGATTATGAAGATACAATATATGAGCGACCTGCATTTGGAGTTCAGTGACAACAGCAGGTGGTTGAAGCATAATGAATTGCCTGTAACGGGTGATGTTCTAGTTCTTGCCGGAGATATATTCTATTTGAAAAACAAGGCTGCACCTTTGAGCAATTTTTGGAAATGGGCATCTGCAAATTATCGGCAAGTGTTCATTGTGCCAGGAAACCATGAGTATTACAATTATTGTGATGTGATGGACAAGGGATTGCAATGGAAATGGTTGTTCAAGAACAATGTAGGATATTATCAGAATCAAGTACTGCGGATAGATGACACCGACTTTATCATTAGCACTTTGTGGTCTCAAATACCTCCACCTGACGAGTATTTTGTGTGGAAAGGCATGAATGACTTTCGGCAGATAATGTATAATGGCAAATTGCTCCAAACAGAGGAGTTCAATCAGATGCACAGCTTCTGTTTGGATTTCATCAAACAAAGTCTGGTGGAAACCACCGCCAAACACATTGTGGTAATAACGCATCATCTTCCCACATTGGAGGTCGTTGCACCTTACCATAAAGATTCAGTGTTGAATAGTGCATTTGCTACCGATTTGAACCAGCTTATAGCTGACAATCGCATTGATGCGTGGATTTACGGACATTCCCACACCAATATTGATGCTGAGATAGACGGTACGAAGGTTGTGTGCAATCAAATGGGATATGTTTTTGAAAACGAACATATCGCCAATGGTTTTGATTCAGGTAAGTACCTTGTCTTGTGAAATGCGTAAGCTAATCAGCAATACGCTTTAAAGCCTCAATATATCATATAGTAAACAAAGATACGCCTGTTTGCATATTATATGATATATTGTGGCTTAATACTTTCAGTTATTCGAAAATTTCCAATAACTGAATTTTTGCTTGCCAAAAGAAAAAGATATAACTCCACTCTCAACTTGACTTTAATGGCCGTTATTATATACACGGGCAATAAAGTCAAGTCAAACAGAGGGGAAAATGGAAAAAGGCTTCGACTGATTTTTTCTCTTTTGGTCAGCAAACAATATCCATGAAAATCGTGCATTTAGTTGACATCATCGGTGAAAACATCACGGAATTTTGTACCTTTGTAGTCGGATAGAAGATAGGTGAACTTCATTGAGGATACAATATTTCCTCATGGTTCTGATTCATTGAGAAAAGAGTGTAAAACAGCCTCAAAAACAAGTCTCAGAGATCTCAAAAACAACTTTTCTACCGATTAAATTGCAATAATCTATCATTCAGGCAGCTATGTATACTGCATCGAAAACCAGTAAAAATTTAACAGGGAAACACATCTGTTTCAACAATCCCCAAAGAGAGTAGCCCCGGTATTACTTATACCCGTTTTTGACACTTTGCACTTTCTGCATTCTGAGAATCGCATATTTCCACCCGTTGGCAGACGTAAGCGAAAATATGCGAACGAAAATCCGTATCTTCTTCATAAATAGCAAAATACAGAAATATGTACAACTCAAATAAACGGGAAACAGTCGACTGTCCATACGAAAATGTTCTTTTCACGGAAGAAAAAGAGCGTTCCCAGTAGAAATATTCATTTTTCCTATGAGGGAAGTTAACATCCATCACGCCAGAAGTTAACAACTCTCGCGTAAGAAATTAATATCCCTCACGTGGGAAGTTAACATCTCTCGCACGGAAAATGTAAAGCCGATGGGTATTCGGTAAAAACATTGTATATTCATGCACAAAATCATACGCTTTCGGAATTTACGGGAAGTATGTATGTCAGTAAAAGGGGCGATTTAGAAACAGGAATCGCCTCATAAGTACTATTTTAAAATCAATTTGACAAATAGATATGCCAAGTTTATAATCTCTAGGAAATCCGTCCGGTTCTCCGTGAAGCCTTACATTTATTTTGATATTTGACAAGCTGCCCGAAACGGCAAGTTATCTGAACAATTACTCTTTGCCAACAAAAATCCATCGAACATCATGGGATAGAAATGATGACAGGACATCAAATCAAGCATCCTCCCAAAGATTATGTAAAAGACGAAACATTCAGAACAAAAGTTTCTACCTTTGCCAAAAAATAATAAAAACACTGTAACAACCATGCCCATCATCCAAATATCTTCCCTCTCCCACCCCGGAGTAGAAATATTCAGCACCCTCACTGAAGCGCAATTACGTAACCGTATAGAGCCTTCAAAAGGTATCTTTATTGCAGAAAGTCCTAAGGTTATCACTGTGGCTTTAGAAGCAGGATATGAACCTCTTGCTCTTTTATGCGAAAAAAAGCATATCACCGGAGATGCCGCCACTATCATTGGACGATGTGGAGACATACCTGTATATACGGGTGACAGAGAATTACTTGCCACACTCACCGGCTATACTCTCACACGGGGTGTTCTGTGCGCCATGCGCCGTCCGCAGCCACGCAACATTGAGGAAGTATGCCGGGATGCGCGCCGCATCGTGGTGGTGGATGGCGTGGTGGATACTACCAATATCGGTGCTATCTTTCGCTCGGCCGCTGCTTTGGGGATAGATGCGGTACTGCTCACACCTACCTCGTGCGACCCACTGAACCGCCGTGCAGTAAGAGTATCCATGGGATCGGTATTTCTTGTTCCGTGGACTTGGATGGAAGGTCCACTCAACCGCCTGAATGATTTGGGATTTCGTACAGCTGCCATGGCACTTACCGACAATTCAATCTCCATAGACCATCCCGCGCTGGCAAAAGAAACCAAACTTGCCATTATAATGGGGACTGAAGGAGACGGGCTCGCACACGAAACAATAGCCGGAGCAGACTACGTGGTCCGTATTCCGATGGCACACGGAGTTGATTCACTCAATGTGGCGGCAGCTGCCGCTGTAGCGTTTTGGGAACTCCGTACACGAGGATCAGGCAAATAAACCTTCTATGGCAACTTTAATAACTCCTTCCTGCCTGTTTTCAAAGATGTGATACGCCTTCTCTATTTCGTTCAAAGGAAAACGATGGGTAATGAGGGGGGTAGTGTCAATCTTGCCTTCACCGATCAGACGGAGGATTTCCGCGCAATCGCAACCATCCACTCCACCGGTTTTGAAGGTCAGATTTTTACCATACATATCAGGCAAAGGAAGAAGTTGCGGTTTATCGTAGAGTGCCACGACGGTGACCACAGCATTGGGCCGGGCACATTCCCAAGCTAAACGGAAAGTATCTTCAGTACCCGCCACTTCCAACACGACATCGGCTCCGCCATGTTCGCTGTTTTGAAACACAAACTCCTTGCAGTTTTCCGGTCCCGTCACCTGTACATCAGGATAGTGTTCACGGACAAAACGAATTCTTTCGGGAGACTTCTCGCAGACAATAATGCGTTTAGGTTGCTTCAACAGGACACAAAGCAAAGTACAAATACCCGTAGGACCGGCACCGATGACAAGAACCGTATCCTCTCCGGAAATCTCTGAGATACGGGCTGCCCAGAAGCCAGTTGCCAGTACATCACCCACAAAAAGTGCTTGTTCATCGCTCACTGTATCCGGAATGCGGTTCAAGCCTTGGTCGGCATAAGGAACTCTGACGTACTCTGCCTGACCGCCATCAATGCGACAACCTAAAGCCCAACCGCCATCAGGATCCGTACAATTATTTACATATCCATGACGGCAGAAAAAACATCCACCGCAGAAAGTCTCAACATTTACAGTTACCCTGTCACCGCATTTTATTGAAGTAACGTCCTGCCCCACTTGCTCTACGATACCCACCATTTCGTGTCCGACCGTAATTCCCGGAACCGCACGGGGCACACTACCATGCTTAATATGGAGGTCGCTGGCACAGATACTGCCCAGTGTTACACGCACAATCGCATCACGCGAGTCTTTCAGTTCTGGTATCGGTTTCTGCAACAATTCAAATTTTCCGTGTTCAATGTATGTATATGCTAACATAATATTTTACCTCCGATTAATCATTCATCCTATTACAAAGAAACAAATATAAATATTTTATGAATTGGCAGAACAATAAATGGCAAGATTTCTGTAACTTTGCATAATTGATAACTTTACAATATCTATTCCCAAAGCAGTTATTTTATGGCAGATAATTATCTTGAAAATCAATATGAAAAATACCAGGCACGCAAAGCTGCTTGGGAAAGAGAACGTAAATATGGCAATCATAGTAAAAAGAAAAAGGTGTTGCACCATCCACGGTTAGAGGAAAATATTAATGAGGAGATCATATCCGGATCAGAAGAAGAGAGCGAGAATATTTTTCACATCAATACAGACAATGACTATTCCATTGATGATTGAATACCCATGTTACACCACTTCCATACTCCGATAGCAGACATCCCCCTACCCGAGAAATTTACATACCCGTTCTGTTACACGCCTCATCCGCTTTGTGTATTGGCTGCGAAAGAGGTGCAAGATTATCTTTCACACCAACAAGCGTGGAAAGAGGAATTGAAATTGGGTAAAATGTTCGGAGTATTGGTAGTACAGACTAAAGAAGGAGAAACCGGTTACCTTGCTGCTTTTTCAGGTATTCTGGCAGGAAAGAACATACATCCTTTTTTTGTTCCGCCGATATATGATTTACTATGTCCGGAGGGCTTTTTCAAGATTGAGGAAGAAAAGATATCCCAAATCAATGTGCATATCAGGGAACTGGAAGAAGAGGAAGAATACAAAGAGTTGACCGGACAGCTTTCCGTATTGGAGCTAAAGGCGCAAGAAGCATTGAGTAGAACGAAACAACAGATGAAAGCCGCCAAAGAGAAACGGGAAGAACGAAGAAAAGCAACTATTCTCTCAAAGGAAGAAGAAGCGGTATTGATACGGGAAAGTCAGTTTCAGAAAGCAGAATACAAACGGCAGGAACGTTTTTGGAAAGAAGAAACCGGTAAGCTGCAAAGGCAGGTTGATGACCGGAAATGCCGGATACAGCGGTTGAAAACAGAACGTAAAACACGTTCTGCCGCCCTGCAGCAACAATTATTTGAACAATTCAAGATGCTCAATTTCCGGGGAGAGTCTAAAGACTTATGTGAAATCTTTGAACAGACCGTTCATAAAACACCCCCTGCCGGAGCTGGAGAATGCGCCGCTCCCAAACTGTTGCAACAAGCCTATCTGCATGACTGGAAACCGATTGCAATGGCTGAATTCTGGTGGGGAGCGTCTCCTAAAACAGAAATACGCTACCACGGACATTACTATCCGGCATGTAAAGGGAAGTGTGAACCCATCTTACAGCATATGCTGCAAGGACTTGAGGTGGACGAAAACCCTATGCTGAAAAGTATGCAAAGTATAACGGAAAAACTTGAGGTGGTGTATGAAGACGAATGGCTGGTGGTTGTCAACAAACCGGCAGGAATGTTATCGGTACCCGGAAAAAAAGAGACAGTTTCGGTTTACAGCATAATGCGTAAACAATATCCCGCAGCAGATGGACCTATGATAGTCCACCGTCTTGATATGGCCACATCCGGTTTACTGATAATTGCCAAAAGCAAACGTGTACATCAAAATCTGCAAGCGCAATTCAAAAGCCGTCTCGTTAAGAAACGTTACATTGCTTTGCTCGAAGGGAAGATTTCCGAAAATAAAGGCACTATTGAACTTCCGCTCTGTCTTAATCCGCTGGACCGTCCACGACAGATGGTACATACAGAATACGGGAAACCGGCTGTCACTGATTTCCAGGTATTGGAACGCAGAGATAAGTATACCCGTGTCGCTTTCTATCCACGTACGGGGCGTACTCATCAACTTAGGGTACATGCCGCCCATCCCCTTGGTTTACACTGTCCCATCATGGGCGATGAACTTTACGGAAGAAAGGCCGAACGGCTGTACCTGCATGCCGAAGCACTGGAGTTTGTACATCCTGTGACAGAAGAAACTATTAAGATAACTCAAAAAGCCGATTTTTAATATCAAAATCTATGATAACCCAACCTACTCCAAAGGATTACGACGAACTGCTGGCGTTATGGGAAGCTTCCGTCCGAAGTACCCATCATTTCCTTACCGAAGAGAATATACTTTTTTATAAATCTTTGATACGGGAGGAATATTTTCCTACCGTAGATTTATATATCATTCGTAATCGGGAAGGAAAGATAACCGCCTTTATGGGATTGAGTGACGAACTCATTGAAATGTTGTTTGTGCACCCTGATGAACAAGGTAAAGGATATGGAAAACGGTTGATGAAGTACGCTATCCACAATAAGCATATTTATAAGGTGGACGTCAATGAGCAAAATGAACAAGCTCTCCAATTTTATCTGTATTTAGGTTTCGAAGTGGCAAGCAGGGATGCAACAGATTCGACAGGTAATCCTTTTCCTATCTTACATTTACAAATTCAAATTTAATAATCGTATGAGAATACATCATTTAGCAATCTGGACTTTCCGTTTGGAAGCAATGAAAGAGTTCTATACCCGATACTTCAAGGGTATCAGTAATGAAAAGTATATCAATCCGAAAAAAGGATTCGAATCTTATTTTATCCGGTTTGAAGGAGGAATTGATTTGGAATTAATGAGCCGTCCCGATGTACAGAATACTCCGGTTGAAGAAAACAGATTAGGACTGACTCATTTCGCATTCTCGTTTGACAGTAAAGAGGACATATTACAACAAACTGAAATGCTGCGTTCGGCTGGATATACTATTGCAGGTGAACCTCGCACTTCGGGTGACGGATACTTTGAGAGTGTTGTACTTGATCCTGACGGCAACCGGATAGAATGTGTATTTAAGGTTTAAATATATCCCAAGCTATAAAAAGATTCTACATTAGTCATGTAAGAAGTGCAGTTTCCGTATATTATATCCTCTCCTTTGGGCTGAAGCAATCAATTTACCTTTGATATCTTCAGCCAGATGGGGATTACGACTCAATATCCAAAGATATTTATCGGAACTGCTACCTACCAAGGCATAGCTATAGTTCTCCTTATCCAATTCCAGAACATAATAATCGAAATAGAACCAAAGGAAAAAAGAGACTTTCAACTTACCGGGTTGTTTTTCATCGGGACGGTAAGCATGTCCCACAGCACGTTTCTTCACTCCATTTTTAAGACCTGCATTTTCTACCCGTATCTTTCCGTCGGATGACAGGGAATAAGTGGCTGTTACATCGGTCATTCCTTGTTCAAAGGAGTTATCATAACGGGCTATTTCATACCAAAGTCCCATATAACGGGCAACATCCAAAGAAGGTACCGTCCGTGTATCCGGCAGTTTCAATAATGACTCAATGGTAGGCACGGAAAATGTGAAACCGGCTTCAAGCAAGCGGGAAGGCGAAACCGTCTGTCCATTCAGCAGGACACTGCTCATTTCACCCAAGAGAGAATGAAAAACCCAACCCGGCACAGGCACGGTTGCCCAAGCATGGTAGGCTATCGCCAATGCATGCGCCAGATGTTTCTGCGATATAAATTGTGGGGCTACTACATTATAAACACCTTGCGTATCTTTATGCTCTATTAAAAAAGTGACGGCACGGCATACATCCTGTATACTCACCCAAGGAAAAGTCTGCTTGCCCGAACCGATTACGGCAGAGAACTTTGTATGAATTAAAGGTAAAACCATCTGTTGCATAGCACCGCCATCCGGTGCAAGAACAACTCCCAAACGAGTGATGACCATACGGACATCAGATGGACACTTTTGAGCCTCCGCTTCCCACTCACAGCACAGTGAAGCCAAGAAACCCTCGGCAATCATGTCATCCTGCTCGCTATAGTATCCCCGTGAAGGATAATAACCGACGGCCGACACAGACAACATCACTTCAGGCCGTTTCTGCGCCGCCTTCATAGCTTTTACCAATCGGGAAGTCACTCCGATACGGCTATGACGTAGTTCACATTTGTATTTGGGAGTCCAACGCCGGTTGATAGAAGCACCTGCCAAATTAACAAGTGCATCACATCCTTCCAAAGATTCTACCAATTGCTGGAAAGCATCTTCCTGCAAAAATCCCCTTCCGATAGGAATAACCTGGTGATGATGTTCTGTCAGATATTCCATGAGATGCGTCCCTATAAAGCCGGATGCTCCGCTTATTGCAACTTTCATAACTCTAATTTTATTATTATAACGAAAGGAGCTCCTCTTTAGTTCGCGTCAACTCAATATCAAGACTACAATTGAATAATCTTTACTCAAAACTACGTAATAATTTAATTTCTTCCGCCCAAAGTGTTTCGTCCGGAGTCTCCAGAACAATGGGCAAGTCATTAAAACGTTCGTCTTTCATAAAGCGTTTGAAAAAATCTATACCAATCAATCCTTTTCCGATGCTATCATGACGGTCTACCCTGCTTCCTAAGGCTTTCTTGGAATCATTTAAATGGATACCACGAAGATAATTGAAACCAACGATGGTATTAAAGTCATCAAAAACCTTATCATAGTCGTTCACAATGTCATATCCCGCCGTATAAGTGTGACAGGTATCAAGGCAAACGCCCACCCGCGATTTATCTTCCACACGATCAATGATATACTTTAATTGCCAAAATTCATTACCTACATTACTGCCTTGCCCAGCTGTATTCTCTATTACGGCCGTCACATTTTGTGTTTTGTCCAAAGTAATATTTATAGATTCTGCCACCTTGTCCAAACATGCTTCCACTGAAATCTTATTGAGATGGCTACCTGGATGAAAATTTAATAATCTCAACCCCAATTCCTCACAACGTTGCATCTCATCTAAAAAAGCAGCACGGCTTTTTATCAGGCCTTCCTCTTCGGGATGTCCCAGGTTTATCAAATAACTGTCATGTGGCAGAATATAATAGGCATCAAAATCATACTTCGCACAATTCTCTTTAAATAAAGAGATATTTTCTGGCATCAAAGGCTTTGCCACCCATTGGCGTTGATTCTTGGTAAACAGGGCGAAAGCATTCGCTCCAATTTCGTGGGCATTGACAGGAGCCAACTCCACACCTCCGCTTACACTTACATGTGCACCGATATATTTCATAACCATACTATTTTAGAATTCAACAATTATTCCTCTATAAATTTCCATTGAGAAACTTTCATGTCCACCATTCCACTCTTGCGGAACTGTACACCTTCACTTTCCAGCAAAGCCCTTTGTTCTACCCAAAACGGTACCAACCTTCCCTGACTGTTCACTACCCTGTGACAGGGCAGATGCAACTCCGAAGGTACATCATGCATGACATGTCCTACCATACGCGAACACTGAGGTCTACCTATAAGAAAGGCAACCTGCCCGTAGGTTACTACCTTTCCGGACGGAATGGCAGCAACCACATTGTATACTTCCTGTTGAAAAGCACCTTTGTCCATGAAAAACTTTTTTCAGGACAAAGATATAATTTATTTGGCAGGTAACTGAATGTCGTCTATAAGAAAGTACTTGCTCCAAGAATATTATGCAAGTAAGTGACATTCCGGTCATTTATTATTCCTCCATCAGGAGTAAATAATATCTGATATTTCGTCTGTACATTCGGCATTCCTATCTCTACGGCAACAATCGACTGCCATTTAGGGAACTGTACCCACGTTACATTCTGTACTTCACCACCAGCAAACTGACTGGCGGCAAAAGCATTGAATACCGCTGCCGGTACCTCATCCATCGTTACCCAATCGGTTTGCTTCATCACCCATTGGGCATCCGAGTTGAACCATACTCTGGTATCAAAAGCATTCATCATAAAATCCGCTACATAATAATTTCCATCCTGCGACCAGGCGATATCATTAGCAGCAGGATACATTTTTTTTAGAGCATTCTGTACATTGACAGGTGTATAACCGGCAAATACCGAAACTGATGTAAAGAACATTGACAGCAGAAAAGATAATTTCAATTTATTCATGACCAAACAATTTATCATTAGTCTGTTATCAACAGCATTCCAATGATTTTGTTTGGCTCATTCAATACCATTAAAAAGGAAATTTTACGTCTATAAAGATAAAATTATCGTTTTTCTCCATTATTCCACTATCTTTGTTCTGAAAATAAACTCTGTTATAAATGACGGTCAAATCCATGTCACGCGTTCAACGAGAACAACAGACGATAGAACAAATGATTACCCTTTATTGCAGAAAGAAAGAGGGTAATAAAGAGTTATGTTCCCAATGTAAGGAATTAATAGAATATGCGCATACAAGATTATCCCGCTGTCCTTTTGGAGAAAAAAAGTCAACCTGCAGACTGTGCACCATTCATTGCTATAAACCCGAAATGAAAGAACAGATGCGGAAAGTGATGCGGTTTACCGGGCCAAGAATGCTGCTATACCATCCTATAGCAGCACTCCGGCATTTATGGCAAGAACATTTTCAATTGAAATAGTATAAGAAAACAGCTACTCCTTCGAGTGCTTTCTTCTTCTCGCCTTGAATTTCAATGGCAAATTTGATTTCTGCCTTTGCCACTCCCCGTAGGTTGGACAAAGATTGTAAAGTTGCTACCAGACGGATACTCTGTCCAGACAATACCGCTTGACCGAATTTCATTTTATCCATACCATAGTTAATCATCATCTTCAGGTTATTTACCTCAATAATCTGATTCCACAAATGAGGCAACATAGATAGGGTAAGATAACCATGAGCAATGGTACTCTTGAAAGGACTCTCCACATGGGCACGTTCCGGATCAACATGAATCCACTGATGATCCAATGTTGCATCGGCAAAAAGATTGATACGCTCCTGAGTAAGTTGCACATACTCAGAAATACCAAGTTGCTGACCTATTAACTTTTCAAAATCTTCATACGAGTTGATAATTACTTTTTCCATATATTTTTTGTTTTATTTAATAAATAGTGTCATAAACCGTGACAAAGATACATTTCTATCTCCCATTTCTTTTCATTTCTACGGATTATTTCTATTTTTGTAACCATATACATCTGTATTAATTTATCAGAAATACTTCTGTATGAACGCTAAATTAGATTATAACTTACTATCAGAAATAATACTTAATGCCAACATAGGCTGTTGGGAAGCAGACTTACAAAATGCAAACTATATCTGTTCCGAATATATTTCCAGCCTATTGGGTTTAAAAGAAGACGGGGTTATCAGTTTCGAAGACTTCAATAAACGAATTCTGAAAGAGGAACATCCTCTTACTACAGTTCATTCTTTTAACAACGCACAACAGTCGAAAGAGATTGTATATCTACTTGATACGATCAAAGGCCCTATGTGGATACGTAGTAAAGTTTGTATGCAGAAAACAGATGAAAACGGGAACTGAAAGATTTATGGTATAGCCGAAGTACAAGACGGTCCCAACATGTCATCTGCCTCACAAGTACTGCAACAACAGGAACGATTATTACACAACATTTATAAGAATTTGCCGGTAGGCATCGAACTCTATAACATCCAGGGGATACTGATAGACTTGAATGACAAGGAGTTGGAAATGTTTCATCTAGAACAGAAGGAAGACTTGCTGGGTATCAATATCTTCGAAAATCCCGTCTTCCCAAACGAAATGAAAGAAAAGCTGAAGAAACATGAAAATGCAGACTTTACTTTTCGTTATGACTTCTCTCAAATAGGAACTTACTATAATTCAAAAAAGAAAACAGGCACGATAGATTTGGTAACTAAGGTAACCACGTTGTACGATGAGCATCATATTCCAACCAACTATCTGCTGATTAATGCAGATAAAACCGAAACGACTGTAGCCTACAACAAAATTCAGGAGTTCGAAAGTTTCTTCGAACTGATAGGCAATTATGCCAAAGTGGGATATGCCCACTACAACCTGCTTACCCAAGAAGGGAATGCCCAACAAAGTTGGTATATCAACATCGGTGAAAAAGAAAAGACACCGCTATCCGAAATTATCGGAACATACGGTCATATTCACCCCGAAGACCGCCATTGTATACTCGGCTTTCTGGATAATGCAAAAAAAGGGACAGAGAACAAATTCAACAAAGAGATACGCGTTCTCAGAGAAGACGGCAGTTATTCATGGACGCATGTCAATCTGATAGTGAAAACATACGCTCCCGAACGGAACAATATAGAACTAATCTGCATCAACTACGATATCACCCACCTGAAAAACACGGAATTCATGTTGATACAAGCCAAGGAAAAAGCAGAAGAAGCGGATCGCCTGAAGTCGGCTTTCCTCGCCAATATGAGCCACGAAATACGCACACCGTTGAATGCAATTATCGGATTTTCCAGCCTGCTCCCTTACGTGGACGATGCCAACGAACGCGACCAATATATTTCACTAATTAACCGTAACAACGATCTGCTACTGAACATTATCAACGATGTACTGGACTTGTCGAAAATAGAATCCGGCCACATTGAACTACATCCTACCTGGTTCAATCTGTCGGAACTGATCGACGAAAGTTGTGCCGAGTATAAACAAAACGCTCCGGCAGGTGTAGAAATCAGAACCCGTTATCCGGCAAATGCCTACTTAATAGAACAAGACTTGATGCGTATTAAACAAGTGCTGAACAATCTTATTTCGAACGCATTGAAGAATACGACCGTCGGCTACATCGAAGTTTCCTATAAGATAGACCGATCTGAAGCAAAAATCAACATTACCGACACTGGACGCGGAATCCCCCAGGACAAACTCGACACGATATTCGAACGGTTCGAGAAGGTAAACTCCTTCATACAAGGAGCCGGACTGGGTCTGTCTATTTGTAAGTCCATCATGGAAAGAATGGACGGAAGCATCGGAGTTACATCTACCGTAGGGACAGGCAGTACATTTACCATCACATTCCCATGCCAAGTGCAACCAGCCGGACGACAGAAACAAAAAAAATTATAGAATGAAAGCCATTATCATAGGAGCCACCTCAGGGATCGGCCAAGAAGTTGCCAGATTATTAGTAAAACAAGGTTGGCATATAGGAGTTTCAGGAAGACGGGAAGAGGCATTACGAGATTTTCAACGGATTGCTCCCCGACAAATTGAAATACAACCATTGGATATTACCCGTGAAGATGCCCTTCTACACCTTCAAACATTGATAGAAAAATTAGGAGGGATGGATTTGTTTCTCCTCAGTTCAGGTATAGGCAGTCAGAACCCTACTTTGCAACCAGAGGTCGAGATTAACACGGCACGTACCAACGTAGAAGGTTTTATCAGGATGACTACCGCCGCTTTCAATTATTTCAAGGCAAAAGGAGGAGGGCACATTGCAGTAATCAGTTCCATAGCCGGTACCAAAGGCTTAGGTATAGCCCCCGCCTATTCTGCTACCAAACGTTTCCAAAATACTTATATCGACGCCCTTGCACAACTTACTCATATGGAACATCTGAATATCCGCTTTACAGATATACGTCCCGGTTTCGTTGCTACAGATTTATTGAAGAACGGGAATTATCCGATGTTGATGCAAACAGACCGTGTAGCCCGCTACATCGTGAAAGCACTGGATAGGAAAAAACGTATAACCATCATTGACGGAAGATACCGGATACTCGTTTTTTTCTGGCGCCTCATTCCACGCTGGTTGTGGGAACGGTTTCCTATAAAGAATTAAAAGTGGCATCACCTCTCGCAACCTATTTGCACAATTAATATGAATATCGTACCTTAGACGGCAGAACCAACAAAAAACAGGATAATGAAAAAGAATTCCATCCATATATTGGCTACCGCTGCCATTGCTCTTTGTGCAGGTACTACTCTTCCATTTCTGTTGAGTAATACACAACTCAATGAGCAAGAATCCATAAAATCAGAAGTTCCCTATTGTGTTACTCCCCCTACTGTTCCCGATAAAATTTCTTTTGCTGGACAAGTAATAACCTTCAAGCGTTATGATCATCGCGAAAGAATGGACAGAGAGTTGATGTCATTTACTTATATGCACTCCACAACCATGCTTACCGTGAAACGTGCCAATCGGTATTTTCCAATAATCGAGCCCATACTGAAAGCCAACGGTGTTCCCGACGATTTCAAATATCTCGCCGTCATCGAGAGTAATCTGAATACACTTGCCCACAGTCCGGCAGGTGCAGTGGGTTTATGGCAATTTATGCCCACTACCGGAAGGGAGTTCGGATTGGAAGTCAATGCCAATATCGACGAACGCTATCACGTTGAAAAAGCCACGCTGGCTGCCTGTAAATATTTAAAACAAGCCTACACTAAATATAACAACTGGCTCTGCGTTGCCGCTGCCTATAATGGTGGACAGGGACGCATCTCTTCGGAACTGCAGAAGCAACTTGCCTCACAAGCAGTTGACCTTTGGTTGGTAGAAGAAACTTCACGTTATATGTTCCGGCTACTTGCTGCCAAAGCAGTCATCAACAACCCTCAACGATATGGATTTCTGCTGAAACGTGAACATTTATATCCACCTATTCCTTACCGAAAAGTAACGGTGACTACCGGTATCAGTAATCTTGCCGAATATGCCCGTCAACAAGGTATCACGTTTGCCCAACTGAAAGATGCCAATCCTTGGTTACGTCAACATGAACTACAGAATAAAAGCGGTCGTATGTATGAACTGAAAATACCATCGCAAGCGGGAATGTACTATGACCCGAAACAGACGGTACCCCATAACAAGAATTGGGTGATTAACTAAAAAAGGATTTTTTCTTATCAGACAATAATTTAATCCTGTTTTTCCGTCAAAAACTTCCAATAACGCACCGGCATATCCTGCCGGTGTTTTCGTGGATTAAGACGTTCTTTGATGCAAATAGCCTTGAAGTAGGTTTTCCATAACTGCTGAAAAAGCTTTTCATCCTTGTCCATCAAACTTTCATCCAACATTCCCGTTACAAAATGTCCTTCACGGGTATCTTCATCGAAAGTAACCATACGGATTTCCTTCAAGTCATAATAATAACCATATGCACGTTTGACGTCATAAATCAACCATCGTTGGTCGGCAAAACGGTTACGAAAATGTTCAACAGCAAGTGGAAGAGCATTGAATTGAGGTTCCAATGCCGCAAAAAAAGTACCGTCCGCCGCTTTCTGAAAACGAACGAACTGTAACATGCGTATCCGTTCCCAATCCACCTTTTTCCATATCTTAGAGAGTTCCAATACGTCAGGATCGGCAAAATTCGTTTCAATGGAACGGGGGGTATCAATGGCTTTACGGATGTAACGAAACAATAACATGGGTACCTCAGGCAGTTCGGAAAGCCAACTCTGCGTAAGACAGGCCAAAGCACCGGACGAAAGTTTCTTCTGTAATCCCCGCCATACTCGTCCCGCTTTCCCTTCATCGGTAATCACCGTGAAAACTTCATCATGGAACAAAGGCAGTAGCTCTCCTTCCGGCTGTAATACATCCGGGAAAATACGACGTGCATAGGCTTCGAAAACAGAAGTCAGCAAACCTTCAAACGTATTATCAAAAACAAATATCACCATACATTCATTACAAAAGAGATAAAAGCAGAAACATCGACATACCTCCATTCAATCGTATACTAAATGTCACTCATGCGTATACCCATTGTCTCTTACCCAAACGCCATTAGTTATCAGTAGCATACATATCATACATAAATTATGACAATCTTCATACCCGGCATCAGTTTTAATCCTCTCCGAAATCAAGTGTCAGTTGACGGTCGTCAGCCTTTTTCTTGGGTTTCTGTATCAACAAGTTACGTACCCCCTGTGG
Source organism: Bacteroides sp. OM08-11 (assembly GCF_003438665.1). NCBI lineage: Bacteria > Pseudomonadati > Bacteroidota > Bacteroidia > Bacteroidales > Bacteroidaceae > Bacteroides > Bacteroides sp. OM08-11. Next base: position 527,573 of record NZ_QSTJ01000002.1, on the reverse strand, counting down.
GGTCAATTCATTGACTGTGCACATAGGTAGCTCATTACAAGTAATGAAGTATTGCGCTTTCTTCATCACCACCCCTATTTTCTTTAACTGATAAAAACCTAATTTGGAAAAACGACGTGATGCCACTATCAGGCGGGCGGACTTCACACCGATACCCGGAATACGAAGTAACATTTCATAATCAGCCCTGTTCACATCCATCGGAAAGTGTTCGGGATGGCGCAGCGCCCACGATAGTTTAGGATCAATCTCCAAATCAAGATCAGGATAAATGTCATCAACTATCTCTTCCACCTTGAACTGGTAGAAACGCATCAACCAGTCCGCCTGATAAAGGCGATTTTCACGTACCAAAGGCGGTTGTTTCAAAGCAGGCAGACGAGTATCGTATGTATTTACCGATACATAACCGGAATAATAAACGCGCTTCATCGAAGGACCTTTATAGAGAGCGGACGAAAGAAAGAGAATATCCTTATCGGTTTCAGAGGTAGCTCCCACTATCATTTGCGTACTTTGTCCGGCAGGGGCAAAACGAGGCGCATGACGATGTTTTTTACGTTCTTCCGAACTCTCCAATACTCCTTGTTGGATATAACGCATCGGCAGATATACACTCTTATGATCTTTCTCGGGTGCAAGGCGTTTCAAGTTTTCTTCTTTCGGTATTTCCACATTGACACTGAGACGGTCAGCATATAATCCTGCTTCATTCACCAATTCACGGCTTGCGCCGGGAATACTTTTCAGATGAATATATCCATTGAAACGATGTATGGTCCGCAAGTCTTTTGCCACGCGCACCAGCCGTTCCATGGTATAATCGGGATTGCGTATCACACCGCTACTAAGAAACAAGCCTTCGATATAATTACGGCGATAAAACTCCATTGTCAAGTCTACAAGTTCACTGACCGAAAGTGTGGCACGCGGCAAGTCGTTGCTACGACGGTTGATACAATACGCACAGTCATAAATACAATAATTGGTCAACATCACCTTCAACAAAGAGATACAACGACCATCCTCGGCAAAACTGTGGCAGATTCCCCATCCACCCACGGTATTACCTACCATACCTGCCTTGTTGGAGCGCACAGTACCACTGGAAGAACAAGATACATCATACTTTGCCGACTCTGCCAGTATCTTTAGTTTATTAAGTACGTTTTCATCCATATTACTCGTGCCAAATGTAATAATAATACCAATATAAACAAAAAAAGACCGCCTATCGTGGCAGTCTTTCACAGCATTAAATCTGCGTTTTTTCTTTACTTAGCAGCAGCCAAAGATGCTTTGCGGAATTCTTTCATTGCTTTTTCGATTTCCAAAGAAGCCTTACGTGCACGAGTACCGGCTGCCTTGTTACCATTTTCCAACTGTGCATTTGCATCTTTCGCAAATGCTGCATACAATTCTGCAACTTTTTCAACTAATTCTTTCATAATCCTTTTTTAATTACTTCGTTAATAATGTCCGACAAAAATACACTCTTTCTTGAAATAAATACAGAAAAACGATATTTTTTTTGAAATATTGCCCAAATTCGGCGCAAAAAAAAGCTCTTACACGTTTTTTATCTACTTTTGCAGACATGAAAACGTTTACAGATGCCGAATACATACATGCTCTCATAGCCGAAGGAGAGCATCAGCAACAGGATTTCAAATTCGAAATATCCGATGCACGGAAGATTGCCAAAACGTTATCTGCTTTCTCAAATACTGACGGCGGACGGTTACTCATTGGAGTAAAAGATAACGGAAAAATTGCAGGTGTACGCTCAGATGAAGAACAATATATGATAGAAGCCGCCGCACAAATCTACTGCCGTCCGGAGGTCAATTACAGTATGTGTACTTATCAGGTAGAAGGGCGTAGTGTATTAGTTATACAAGTTGCCGAAAGTGACCGTAAGCCAGTATATGCTAAAGATGAAACCGGAAAGTATTTGGCCTATCTCCGTATCAAAGATGAAAATATCCTGGCTACTCCTGTACATCTACGTGTATGGCAACAAAGTAAAAGTCCTAAAGGTGAACTGATGGAATATACGGAACGTGAACAACTGTTGCTCAACTTACTGGAAGAAAACGACCAGTTATCATTGAACCGTTATTGCCGTCTTGCCCATCTTTCTCGCCGTGCGGCAGAACACCTTCTTGCAAAATTTGTCCGTTACGACATTGTGGAGACAGTATTCGAAGGACATAAGTTCCATTTCAAACTAAAGTAAATTACAAGTTACGAATTTTGGTGTAAACCAACTTATTTAGTACTTTTGCATCCGCAACTGCATGGCGGTTCGTAGTTTGTAATTCGTAAATTATAATTCATCATGGGTATATTTACCAAATTATTTAGAAAGAATACCGAAGGAGTTCCTTCAAGGAACGTGGAAGATTTCGTGTCTTTAACACGTGTTTACTTCCAGTCAGTGATAGCTGCCAATCTGGGCATCACCAATATCCGTTTTGTGCCGGATGTAGCCAATTTCAAACGTTTATTCAAAATCCCTACTCAGGGAGGACGCTTGGGACAAGCTGAAAAAACGGCTTCCCGCAAAATGTTGATGCAGGACTATGGTATCAGCGAAAACTTTTTTAAAGAAATCGATATCTCTGTAAAGAAACATTGCCGGACTCAAAATGATGTACAAGGGTATCTCTTCATGTATCAAGGATTTTCCAATGACTTAATGATGTTGATGGGTAACCTTATGCAATGGAAATTCCGTGTGCCTTCTATCTTTAAAGGTGCACTACGCAGCATGACTGCAAAAACCGTACATGATGTATGTACCAAGACTGTTTGGAAAAAAGACGATGTACACAAAACAGCAGCTACGGTACGCCAATACAAAGAACGCCTGGGATACTCCGAAGAATGGATGTCGGAATATGTATATAATGTGGTGATGTTGGCTAAAAAAGAACCGAAGAATAAAGAAATGGAAAAGAAATAATCCCTTATCTATTCTGTTAGTAAAACAAAAAGAACCATAAAGTATTCCACAAGGTAAAAGGCGAGGTAGAAAGACCTCGCCTTTTTTTATTATTTTTATAGGATAATAATAAAAAAACAACTGCTTATGAAACAAAAGAAAATGCTTGCACTCACTCTTTCACAACTGGAACAACTTTATCGGCACGAACTCCCTGAGTTGGTATGTATTGCCACCCAAAGCGACAATGCGGAAACTTTCAGAACCAGCCTTTCGAAATATATTGCCGTACATCCGGAAATGAACAGTGAGGCCGGTAAGCAAATTCGACTCTTGATTGAATTTGACGGACAAGAAGTATATGAGCTTTCTACCGAAAGACAATTGACTATATCAACTTTATCAACTCTCTATTCTTTCCTTATCGGTACTATGGAGGAAGAAACCGAAACAGATTTGTTCATTGATCTATTCCAGCTATTCAAATTCCTCCAACAACCCGCCGTTACTCTGCCCTCACCACAGAAGATCAAAACACTCACTGAACGTTGGGCAACCGGCCTGGATGAGGAAGTACAGCAAGTACGTATCAAAAACAAAGAACGCATCATGCATGCGTTGGTACAAAAGATTGAACATCGCAAAAATCCGGCTTCCCGTTTCAACTTCCCCAAAGGAATCAGTTACGAAGAGAAATTCCGATTGGTGGGTGAATGGTGGAATGATTTCCGCTTTCACCTTGCCATGGCAGTTAAAAGTCCGGCCGAACTGAATTGTTTCCTAGGCAATTCCCTTTCTGCCGAAACCATGTATTTGCTTTCGAAGGCGCGCAAGAAAGGAATGCCTTTCTTTGCCACCCCTTACTACTTATCACTATTGAATTGCAACGGTAACGGATATAACGATGATGCCTTACGTAGTTATATCCTTTATTCTCCCCAATTGGTCGAAACCTACGGACAAATACGTGCCTGGGAACGGGAAGACATCGTGGAACCTGGCAAACCTAATGCCGCAGGTTGGCTACTGCCCGACGGGCACAATATCCACCGCCGCTACCCAGAAGTGGCCATTCTTATACCTGACACCATGGGGCGTGCCTGTGGCGGTCTTTGTGCATCTTGCCAGCGCATGTACGATTTCCAAAGTAAGCGTCTCAATTTTGAATTTGATACTTTGCGACCCAAAGAAACATGGGAAAAGAAACTGCGCCGTTTGATGGCATATTTTGAAGAAGACACACAGCTACGCGACATTCTTATTACAGGAGGTGATGCCCTGATGAGCCAGAACAAGACGTTACACCATATTCTGGAAGCAGTTTATCGTATGGCTGTACGTAAACGGAAAGCTAATTTGGAACGTCCGGAAGGAGAAAAATATGCAGAACTGCAACGCATTCGCCTCGGCTCACGCTTACCGGCTTATCTGCCGATGCGCATCAATGATGAACTGGTGGAAATTCTACGAGAGTTCAAAGAAAAAGCATCAACCATCGGTATCCGGCAATTTATTATCCAAACCCATTTCCAAACGCCCTTAGAAGTAACTCCCGAGGCTGCAGAAGGAATACGTAAATTATTATCGGCAGGCTGGCTCATCGATAATCAATTAGTGTACAACGTAGCTGCGTCACGCCGGGGACACACGACACGCCTGCGTCAAGTACTCAATCAATTGGGAATAATCGGTTATTATACATTTTCCGTCAAAGGCTTTGAGGAAAATCATGCGGTGTTCGCTCCAAACAGTCGTTCTGTACAGGAACAAATGGAAGAAAAACGTTTCGGGAAATTATCCAGAGAAGATGCCCATAATCTATCCGTTGCACTTGAGACATCACAAGATCCGGCTGCCTGTATCCGGCATTTTCTGAAAATCAACCATTTACCGTTTCTAGCCACCGACAGAAACGTACTCAATCTGCCTGCCATCGGCAAAAGTATGACTTTCGACATGGTAGGTATCACCCCGGAAGGTAAACGTATTCTACGTTTCGGTCATGACGGTACCCGACGTCACAGTCCGATTATCAATCGGATGGGAGAAGTCTATATCGTCGAAAATAAGTCTATCGCCTCGTATCTGCGCCAACTTCAAGCTATGGGTGAAGATGTAGAAGAATATGCCACTATCTGGAATTATACAGAAGGTAAAACCGAATCTCGTTTCAATCTTTATGAATATCCGGATTTTCCTTTCCGGATAACCGAAAGGATGAGTAATTTGGAGATAGCGGGATAACATTTCTAAAATATTCCGTACTTTTGCAGATAAAAACCAACCACAGGAAAGTATGGAGATAGAACAACATCCCTTGCAGCCTTTCCTCCCCGGCAATGCCCGTCTGTTGATGCTGGGGAGTTTCCCGCCACAAAAAAAACGGTGGTCTATGGAATTTTATTACCCGAATTGGAACAACGACATGTGGCGTATTGTAGGACTTCTCTTTTTTGGCGATAAAGATCATTTTGTTGATAAAACTCATAAAGCATTTTGTAAAGAATACCTCATCAGTTTCTTACAAGAAAAAGGGATTGCCCTGTTCGATACAGCCTCTGCCATCCGGCGCCTGCAGGACAATGCTTCGGATAAGTTCCTAGAAGTGGTGCAACCTACGGATGTCTCTGCCTTGCTGCATCAACTACCGGAATGCAGGGCAATCGTCACTACGGGACAGAAGGCGACCGATACTCTTTGTGAGCAATTCTCTTTGAAAGAACCCAAAGTAGGAAACTATACGGAATTTATTTTTGAAGAGCGCCCTATGCGTCTCTACCGGATGCCCTCTTCATCCAGAGCTTATCCACTTTCTTTAGAAAAAAAAGCTGCTGCGTATCGCATTATGTATCAGGACTTACAAATGCTGTAAGTAACTTCTACCATAAAATATGCGCACCGGTTACTTGTATATTTGAAAGTTTCCATTACCTTTGCAGCCGCAAACACGGGAGTAGCTCAGTTGGTAGAGCACCGGTCTCCAAAACCGGGTGTCGGGAGTTCGAGCCTCTCCTCCCGTGCAAAAAGAGCTGTAAGCATCTGCTTACAGCTCTTTTTTATTACCGAATATCTATCAGTTTATGTGTCTGCAAACTCAACCGCCATTTTGGATGCCGCATTACACAATCCACCGTCTGGCCGGTATTACTGCAAGAACAAGGCTGTAAAAAGAAATGTTCGGCAGGAAGTAATTCATAAACTCCGATATCCTGCCCCTCATAAACAACCTTCACTTCATCCATACGGGTAATTCCCAATTTTACCCCCTGTTTTGGTGAGCAAGTCACCCAATCTATATTATCCGGCAACGGACGGGTTCCATTTGTTTCAATACAGACATATTTGCCTACCCGGTGCAAACGATCTATAAAACCACTGTCAATCCAAAGAGAGGGTTCACCACCGGTCAATATCACCATCACCGCAGGGTACTTTTTCACTTCCGCCAATATTTCATCATCGGACATCAAAACCCCTTCCTCATGCCGGGTATCACAAAAAGAACATTTTAAATTGCAACCGGAAAAACGGATAAAAACCGCCGGAGTACCCGTATGGTATCCCTCACCTTGAAGACTATAAAATATTTCGTTAATCTTCCTCATAGATGGCGATGTTTGACTCAGACTCCTGAACTTCTACTTTATAGCAAGTAGGTATCTGTTCGCATATCCAACGGGCTATGTTTTCTGCCGTAGGATTAAAAGGAAGCACTTCATTGATATTACGATGATCCAATTTTTCTTTTACTACCTGCTTGATGTAGCTGAAGTCTACGACCATTCCGTCACCATTCAATTCCTTGGAACGACAGAAAACTGTGATTATCCAATTGTGACCATGTAGATTTTCACATTTACTCTGATAGGAAAGTGCCAGGCTGTGGGCAGCCGATACTTCCATACGCTTAATAACTGTATACATACTCTTAATACGCTAATTAATACACTATATAATTATAACCCTGCATCTAATGTCACCTCGATGCAACTGCAAAAATAGAAAAAACTCGTGATTTATCCGTAAGCCTTTTATTTATTCATATACATTCAAAAACCTTAAAAATAAGCTTTCATACCGCAAACATAGTTATTTTTTCTATTTTTGCGATATGAAAGTCCTTTATATTCTGCTTGGAACTCTTTCCTTACTATTAGGCATCATCGGCATCTTTCTTCCGTTGCTGCCTACCACACCATTTCTGCTACTCACAGCGGCACTTTATGTACGAAGTTCGTCGCGCCTATACGATTGGTTACTGAGCCAGAAATATCTGGGTCCTTACATACGCAATTTCCGAGAAAACAAAGCGATTCCACTGAAAGCTAAAATCATATCCGTTTCTCTCATTTGGACAACAATGCTATATTGCATATTTTTCATATTACCCTATTGGTGGCTGAAGGTAATGTTACTACTCATTGCCACGGGAACAACATATCATATTTTGTCGTTCAAGACACTAAAATAAACGGACTATATTTACGATCTCACTACTCCCCCAATTTCTTCAAAAAAACGTCCCAGTCCTTTTCTTGCATCAGCAAGTTTATCTTCCCAATGCTTCACGGAATTTTGCCCGATAATATCCGTCACATACTTCACTGAAATAAACGGCACATTCTTAGCACGGCACACTAATGCTTGCGCATAGGCTTCCATATCGACAACATCACCTTTTACATCCGATAATTCTGTCAAGAAGGTATCTCCCGTGTTACATATCCCCCCACCTTTCCAGTGTAAACAATAACCTTTCTGCACCAACAAGCCGGCTGACTCAATCTCATATTCCACACCAAGATCCACCAGCTTCTGCATGTCACGGTCTATGAAATGACGGCATACCAATATATCTCCTACCTGATGATGAATACTCCCCGCCGTACCCACATTAATAACCAAATCCGGTTGTCCATGACTGATTGCTTCCGAAAGGTAAAACGCAGATTTAGCCTTTCCCACTCCAGTACGGAGATAACCGATTTGTACCTCGTCTTCCCCTATCAAACCGGGAAACTTCAGTTCCGTAAATTCGCCCTGAACGGCATAAGTAACCAAAATTCTCATACTTTCTATTCTTTATCTCATTACTTTCCCCAATAATTATTTCATGATATAACTCTTCAACGCTTCAACATACTCTTCAAAAGCATCTACTCCTTGCGGAGTAATCTTACAAATCGTACAGGGCATCTTCCCCTTGAATGTCTTGGTCACCTCCACATACCCCGCCTTGCCAAGTTTATCTATCTGTACACTGAGATTTCCGGCTGTCGCTCCCGTCTGATGGCGGATATAGACAAAATCAGCCTCTTCGACACTGATAAGCAACGACATCACCGCAAGCCGCAGTTCAGAATGGAGCAAAGGATTCAGTTCTTTAAACATAACAATTGTTTTCTTTCCATATTCTACCTTATCATACCATTGCTTTCCTCGCCTTACCATTCAAATAATATCCCGGTATAATCATCATAAAGACAAAAGCAAATGCGAAAATCAAAATCTGATTCAAACCATGCACACAAACACATCCAGCCGAGGCCAATGCACCCAAGGTTCCACACACCGTCACCACTTTCATCTTTATGATAAGCCCTGTCAGCGCTGTTCCCATCCCCATCATCAGTAAAATGACAAAGAGTACAGACATACTCCAAAAGATGATAGACACACACGACACAAAGAATGCCCCTATACCAAATACCATCCATACATATCCTACTACGCGATCCATATAGGTGAACACTAACTTCTCCTGATTACGTGTGGCCCACAATGTAAAGGGAAGGGCTACCGCAGGAAGCAAAAACCACAGCCATTGCCAATTGTAATCTCCCGTCTCTTTCAGCAAGAACCAAACCAACAAAGATATGATTATTGTCGTATAGCCCCATATTAAAAAAGGAGCTCCAGCATTCTTTGCCATCCTCTGTTTCGTGTTTTGAATCATTTGAGCGATGAGTTCTAAACTCTCTTTCTCATTCAGTCTTTTATCTTCCATAGTTCACTAATTTTATTTTTCCACATCATAGGTGTTCTGTATCAAAAAAAACATCAATGCCCAATTACCAATAAGCAAATACAAAAAACAAGTTTCCATTTTTCATCGCATTAAATTAAACAAATCAAGAAATGATCCACCGTTTTCACAAGCATACTTTTTTAAAACCATATATACTAAAAAACACATCCAGGGTTCGGATTCCGATACAAAGATAAGTAGTTTATTTTATAAACCAAACTATTCAATAAATTAATTTATTAAATAATCAAATAAAGACTCTCTTTTAATCAGGAAATGAGATAAGTGGATACAGTAGAGATTTAATGGGGAAATGCACCTGTTTCAGCAATCCTAAAGAAAACAGCCTCAGCATTACTTGCGTACGTTTTTGACACTTTGCACTTTCCGCATCCCGAGAACAGCGTATTTTCACCCGTTGGCAGGTGCAAGCGGAAATATGCGAACGAAAATCCGTATCTTCCTAATGAATAGCGAAATACAGAAATATATACAACCCTAATAGACGGGAAATAGTCGTTTATCCATGTAAAAGCGCTCTTTTTGCGGAAGAAAAAGAGTGTTTTCAGAAGAAATCTTCATCTTTCTCATGAGGGAAGTCAACATCCCTCACGACGGAAGTTAATATCTCTCGCACGGGAAGTTAATATCCCTCGCGCCGGAAGTTAATATCCTACCTTTGGGAAACACGAAATCAGTGGGCATTCGGTAAAAGAGTTGCATGTTTATGCATTAAATCGTACAATCCCGAACTTTTCGAGAAACGGGCATGTCAGCAAAACAAGTGGTTAGCAAACAAAAAGCGGATGATAAGTAATGTTTTGAGATCAATTTGTCAAATTGATCTCAAAACATATGACCTCAGGCATTTCGTCCGTCCGGTTAAAAATTCCGTAAACACCCATATCTTCTGTAATGAATACGGCTCAAAAGAATTTATCAAGTATATCAAACCAATTACCACTACATATCTACTACCCCGATGTCTCCGATAAACGACCTATCACACAAACATAAATTTCATACGATACAAAATTCCTTTAGAAACAAGACTAATTAAAACAAAGGCACGAAAGGTACTTCAAGCATAAAGGATGTTTATATCAGCATACAGAAGAAGATGGATTTATTCACTACTATACCGGTTATAAGATAAATAGGATTTATATCAATGAAGAATGAAAAACTTTTTGTATTGAAAAAAAGCGGTAAAGAAATGAAGAAATAAAGAAAAAAGCGCAATAATCGGACATTATAGAGATATTTTCCTTGAAAAGCTTTTGTAATCTACAACTAAATTGTATTTTTGTGTACAATTTTGGTGTAGTAATGACAGACGAAGAAAAGAAGCTATTAAGTACCTTTGAAGCCAGATTGCGACATTTAATCTATCTGCATGATGAATTAAAGCGCGAAAATGCTGAACTTAAGCAACTTCTCGAAGATAAAGAGGAAGAATACAAGAAGGTACAGGCGGAATATAAAGAGCTGGAGTTGAGCTACACGAACCTAAAAACAGCTACGACAATCAGCCTTAACGGCAGTGACGTAAAAGAGACGAAGCTGCGATTGTCCAAATTAGTGCGTGAAGTCGATAAATGCATCGCCTTGTTAAATGAATAAAGGAAAATAGATGTATGAACGATAAGATAAAGATAAACCTGCAAATGGCAGGAGCTTCCTACCCCCTTACAATTAAACGTGAGGATGAGGAAATGGTAAGAGAAGCAGCCAAACAGGTAGATATCCGGCTCAATGCGTATCGGGAACATTATCAGAATATATCTCCGGAGAGAATTATAGCCATGGTGGCTTATCAATTTGCCTTGGAGAACCTACAATTGAAGGAACGTAATGATACCGAACCATATACGGATAAAATAAAAGAACTGACGGAAGTATTGGAATCTTATTTTAAAGAATAACAAATAATCTATCTTCTGTTTGGGTTGACTTAAAGAGATAATATTCGCGCACTGTACAAAAGTCTTGTCCATGAATGGATACAGACTTTTATGCAGTGTTTTTTATTTATATACTTAAAAACAAATTAATAAAATGACAGTAGTTACAATAGTAGTATCCATTGCCTGCCTCATCGCCGGAGGATTTGCTTCTTATTTGTTCTTCAAGCACGGTTTGAAGTCCAAGTACGACAGTATCCTGAAAGAAGCCGAAACAGAAGCGGAAGTGATTAAAAAGAATAAGTTGCTGGAAGTAAAGGAAAAATTCCTGAACAAGAAAGCAGACTTGGAAAAAGAAGTAGCCATCCGTAACCAAAAGATACAACAAGCGGAAAACAAGCTGAAACAACGTGAACTGGTATTGAACCAGCGCCAGGAAGAAATTCAGCGTAAAAAAATGGAAGCTGAAGCTGTCAAGGAAAATCTGGAAGCCCAATTGGTAATCGTTGACAAGAAGAAAGAAGAATTGGAACATTTACAGCGCCAAGAGATAGAGAAACTGGAAGCTATTTCCGGGCTGTCTGCCGAAGAAGCAAAAGAACGCATGGTAGAGTCTTTGAAAGAAGAGGCAAAAACGCAAGCTCAATCTTTCATCAACGATATTATGGATGATGCCAAACTAACGGCAAGCAAAGAAGCAAAACGCATCGTAATACAGTCTATCCAACGTGTAGCCACTGAAACAGCTATCGAGAACTCTGTAACAGTATTCCACATTGAATCGGACGAAATCAAGGGACGTATTATCGGTCGTGAAGGACGTAATATCCGTGCTTTGGAAGCTGCTACCGGCGTTGAAATCGTAGTAGACGATACTCCGGAAGCAATTGTATTATCTGCTTTCGATCCGGTTCGTCGTGAAATAGCCCGTTTGGCATTGCATCAGCTTGTTACGGACGGACGTATCCATCCGGCACGTATCGAAGAAGTGGTAGCCAAAGTGCGTAAGCAGGTGGAGGAAGAAATCATTGAAACCGGTAAACGTACTACCATCGACTTGGGTATCCACGGCTTGCATCCTGAACTTATCCGTATCATCGGTAAGATGAAATATCGTTCTTCATACGGTCAGAACTTGTTGCAACATGCTCGTGAAACGGCCAACCTTTGTGCCGTGATGGCATCGGAACTGGGACTGAACCCAAAGAAAGCAAAACGTGCAGGATTGTTGCATGATATAGGTAAAGTGCCCGACGAAGAACCGGAATTGCCGCACGCACTCTACGGCATGAAGCTGGCAGAAAAGTTCAAGGAAAAGCCTGACATTTGTAATGCTATCGGCGCTCACCACGATGAAGTGGAAATGAATACCCTGCTTGCTCCTATCGTACAGGTCTGTGATGCTATCTCAGGTGCACGTCCGGGAGCACGTCGCGAAATCGTAGAAGCCTACATCAAACGTTTGAATGACCTTGAGCAGTTGGCAATGTCTTATCCGGGCGTAACGAAAACATACGCCATCCAGGCGGGACGCGAATTGCGTGTGATTGTCGGTGCAGACAAGATTGACGATAAAGCAACCGAGAACCTTTCAGGAGAAATAGCCAAGAAAATTCAGGATGAAATGACTTATCCGGGTCAGGTGAAGATTACCGTTATCCGTGAAACACGTGCGGTAAGTTACGCGAAGTAAAAAAATGTTCTAAATAATAGACGGAAAAGGGTGGATATAAATTCACCCTTTTTTATTTATTACAGAAGATGCAAAGGTCGCATAGTTTCGTTATTTTTGCACAAAAGAATTTATGATATATGGAAGATTATCTATTTGAAATCTGCGCCAACTCCGTGGAAAGTTGCATTGCCGCACAGGCGGGCGGCGCCAATCGTGTAGAGTTATGTGCCGGTATTCCTGAAGGAGGAACAACGCCTTCATACGGTGATATAATCATAGCCCGGAAAGTTTTAACTACAACGAAACTACATGTTATTATCCGCCCTCGCGGCGGTGATTTTCTTTATTCACCGCTTGAGCAACGTATCATGTTGAAAGACATCGACAATGCACGCCGGCTAGGTGCCGACGGAGTGGTTTTCGGTTGTCTTACGGCAGAGGGTGATATAGATATCACACTTATGGAACAATTGATAGAAGTAGCAGGAGACATGTCCGTAACGTTTCATCGTGCTTTTGATGTATGCCGTAACCCACATAAAGCTATAGAAGATATTATCAGTTTAGGTTGTAACCGTATCCTTACTTCCGGACAACAACCTACGGCGGAACAAGGTATTATGCTATTGAAAGAGCTTAAGAAACAAGCAGCAGGACGTATCACATTATTGGCTGGTTGTGGAGTGAATGAAACAAACATTGCACATATTGCCAAAGAAACAGGTATTCACGAGTTCCATTTTTCAGCAAGAGAGACATTAAAAAGTGGAATGAAATACCACAATGAAATTGTCTCTATGGGAGGAACGATCCATATTGATGAGTACAAACGGAATGTAACAACAGCGGAAAGGGTAAAAAGAACGATTGAAAATTGCAAAACTAGATAATAAATTAGGGGCGTAACGCCCCTAATTTATTATCTATAATCCCTTCACCACCTTCATCAACTGCTCACCCAATCCAATGGTATATCCTTGTGAGACAAACACGACTCGATTGAATGTATCGGCTATGATAAATATCGGCAAGTTGTCTTTGTGTCTCAGCTTCATAGCTTCGGTTATCTGGCCGGAAACACCATCCGTATCTATACCATATATAATGGTAGAGGGAAAATCGGGGAAAGCATCCTTTACAAACTTCTTGGATTGTGTCTCATTTGGGAAAAGCAATACCATCTTCCGACCCCATTTTTCCAAATCCGTTTTGAAAGCAGCAATATCACGCATGGCATGATTGGTGGGTTCTTGATTGACACCCAATATCCCCACTACAAAATAGCCACGTCCACAAGCCTGCAACAAACTCTGTTTAGAAGAAGTATCTGGAGTGAAGTCGTCGGACAACGGAGTGAAGAGAGATTCTGAATTGAAATTCCCGATAACCTGTATCTCATCTTCACTTTCGCGCATTGCCAACTTGACACGAGTGGTTTGTCCTGGCATCACACGGAATGATGTAACTTTGGAAAGTACCCCACCACTAGCAAGACGCGTACCTGTTACCAAAACATAATCACCAGGATCCAGTTCAGTTCCTTTCTTCAATAAATTACTCCATGTGGCACCACCACCCATGTCGATATCACCCTCATCATATGTAAGCAACTGCAAATTACCTTGAGAAGTTATTTTTGATATTGTAAAATGAGAATAATATTTAGGATCATCTAACAACTTGATCGGAGAATACTCAGCAACAAGCTTACCTTTCTGATGCGACTGTTTCTCGGACAATGTTTTATCAAAACTTACATCTATCGCACCTTCATCCGTCATCAGCTGCACCTTCCCAGTCACTTCATCTATACGGGCAGGAATACCCATACTGCGCGCCATGGAAACGAAAAAGATATCACGACTATGCTTATCTGCCATACGTGACTTCCATACCCCCTCGGGAGAGATAGGAGCCCCTCCTAAGTTACAATCTTTGTTCATCCGGATATTCTCTGCCACCCATGCCACCAACTTCATCGGTTCCGCCACGTATGCTTCGGTCTCTTCCTTCGGGACAACTTTACCAAAGAAAGCCTTGTAGGGAGTCAACATTTCATTGCTCACACGCGGATTACGAACATATTTACGGAAATATTCGGCATTCGTACGTACACGAGACAGCATGTGATCTATCAACACTTCCAGACTGACATCACGAAGATCTTTCGCCGATATCCGTTGCAATAGATCAATGCCACCTTTCTTGGATTTATCAGAACGCAAACGTGCCATAAAATCACAAAGAATTCCATGATTACCGCGGGAAGCAACTAAAAGTTTGGATACCGCATCCTCATCCAGTTTATATCGTTTCGCAAAATCACGAGCAGACTTTTCCGACATGAATGTAGCTACATATACGTTACGGACAGAATCCTCATGAGCCAGCCTTTTATCATTCTCAGCACGCTGTTCCGGCGTTATTTCAGGAAGATTTGCACTCTCCACAGGAGGTACAATATCAAAATCTGCCGCAAAAACATCTCCTTCTTTTTTATCAAGCTTCACCACCAGTTCCGTTTGCTTACCGAAGGCAAGCTTGGCAAAGCCGAAATGTCCGTTCTTCGACGCCCACACCAGCATATCGCCTTTACCGGCAGTAAGCCCACAAGTACCATCGATACCTGTATGCTTAGTAGCCACGGTATAAAACTCGGCATAATTATATAACTTAAATTCCACCTGTGCATCAGGAACCGGCTTGCCCTCTTCATCCACTACGTTTACCGTAGCTTTGGCAGTAGGAGCATAATTATCAATTACATTGATTTCCGTATAATTAGGATTGACGGACATCACTTCCTCTACCCCTTCATAGCGTCCGAAAACTTTAGTATGCATCAACATACCTCTGCTGGCAGGAGCATTGAACCAACCCAAATTCAGGACGGGTTCCGGTTCACAAGCTCCAAGAAAATACCATTTACCATCGGCCCATGCTTCGACCCAGGCATGATTATCATCCGTATGTGCCCATCGGGGAGTATAAACCTGCCTTGCCGGAATACCTACCGAACGAAGAGCGGCAACCAAAAACGTAGATTCTTCACCACAACGCCCGTAAGCTGTACGAACCGTTGCCAGCGGAGAACTTGTACGTGAATCGGAAGGAGTGTATATAGCCTTCTCATGACACCAATGGTTCACTTCCAAAATAGCATCGTATAGAGACAGAGACTTTACCCGGTCTTTCAGTTCTTTATAGAACACCACCCGTGTACTATCCAAAGACTCATTATTCACTCGTACCGGAAGCACAAAGTGGCGAAATAACTCTTCGGGAATTGTTCTCCCCCAAGGCATTTCACGGGCAGTCTGCTGCGAAGCACGAACATTCATCAAATGAAACTCTCCAGGATAGTCCGCAATATCCGCCAAAGGCATATAGGCATAGAGAAATTCCAGTGCTTCCCGTTCGTACGTAGACATATCGGTATCGAATATGGCAAACATATCATTACCCTGCGGCATTGATGTTTTTTTCTGTTGGAAGTCTTGTTCCACTCGTTGGCGATAAGATGTATCCGTCATAAAATGGGATTTGCCACAAGAGACAAGAATACATATCAAACAGCCTATCCCAAAGAGTCGTATAGCTCGTTTCATAAGCAAATATTATTAAGGTTGAGCTACAAATTTAGAAAATATATTTGAAAGTCTATTTGAAATGTATCATCAAAGTTGTGTCTACAAAGAAAGTAAAATATTATTTCTTCCAGGTGGAGAAAACCATTACACCTTAATTATATAGTAATTATTTTGCAAAGGCATGTAACATATTTGCAATATACAGATTGCAAAATCGAGAATTTTCTAAGAAAATGAAGAAAGAAATGCATATTTTTATGTTATAGAACATGTTTTTCGTAAACTTTTCGTATCTTTGCAACGTTAATAAGAGAAAACAATAAAAGATGTATAAACCGCTTTCCGAAACGCGGAAGGCAAAAAAAGAAGATGATTATGAAAAAGAATGCTAATGAAATTTTTATGTTACAGTACCGTATCAAACGCTATCAAGCAATGGGAAACGGGACTATGTGCCAAGCTTTAAATGGCAAACTCCAAAAACTGCTTGCAAAGCAAGCTAATGCTACCATGTAAAAAACACCTTTAAATAAAATGAATGAGGGCGGAGAACTGAAAAGTTTCCCGCCCTCTTCTTCTTTTAAAACCACAATCCAATCTTTGTCAGATAGTTACAATATCTTTTCCAAAGGGTGCTAATGCCAGTGATGCCAGTTTGAAATGTTGTAAACCAAAAGGAATACCGATAATCGTGATACAAAGAAATGCGCCAAAGCACAGATGAGACAGACAAATCCAAATGCCACCGAACAAAATCCACACTACATTCATCAACACATAGAGGCACCCGCTCGCACGTTCTCCACTACGTACCTCTTTTCCAAAAGGCCATAAAGCAAGTCCTGCCATTTTCAATGTTTGTATTCCGAAAGGTATTCCGACAATAGTAATCATCATCAGTAAACTGGACATTACATATTCTATTGCAGTAAAAATTCCTCCGAATACAAGCCACAAAATATTCATTAAACACCCCATAGGCTTCTGTTTTTATTGTATAGGTACAAAGATAATATTATTTATTTGATAACAAACTTATAACTTCCTGTCGTCCGTATTTCTTTATCTTTAAAAACTATACGATAAATCTCTCCGCCCCACACTCTTGAAAGGCGAATATCTTTCAACTCTATCGTTTCAAGAGAAACCGAAAGATTACGAGGATAATCTATAACCACTTTTTGTCCTTGCGCTTCAATAGATACCTTTCCGGGTACGGAGATACCAACCTTTCCCCAAGTAAGGAAATTTATTTGATTAGGTATTTTACCCGATTTTAACGAAAAATCATCAGTAACAGTAAGTTGTCTATCTCCGAGGGAATAAGAACGGATCCAACGATTTATCGCAGCTTCCTCCGGATAAGCCTTTGCAATATTTGCAGAGAAGAAACGCCTGCCCGGCCGACAAATAACATCCGTTGCCTTATACTGCTGTCCATAACTTTGAGGAATACCGTTTATCACCGGTAAATTATGATAATTACTTTGCATCGTCCATATAGTATACCGTTCTTTACCAAATGTTTGCCGAGTATACGTGCCTACACCGGCATCAATCAGTATAGGAGTCGTGTTTACATAAAGAGAGAAACTGCCCACATCATTATGATTATGGCTTTCATTGTTAAAGCCTCCCTTAGCAGCCAAAAACCATCCCTCTTTATTTGTCAGATAACAAAATTCCGTTTCCGGATACCAGGTACAAGGAGGAACATCATGACTTGCCACCGTTTTTTCCAATTCATTACAGAAAAGTAAGGTCTGGAAAGAACGGAATGTATCACCACCCAACTGAACAGAAGAACGCCTTCCTTTCATCAGGTAGGCAGCAAAATGCATCATTTCATCACTACCCACCGCACGGCCGTAACGATATATCAATTGAGCGTCTCCCCCACCCTTGGCCGAAGCATCGGCAAAATTGGCCACCCAACCATTACCGATATACGAACGACTAATATATTCACCCATTCTCCGAATCATCGGTTCCTGAAACAAAGATACTTTGCCGGCTGTTCCATCGAAAAGAATTTGGAGATAATCATACAACTTACCGGCAGCATGTTGCCAATAAGAAGGTCCTTCCTCACAAGCCCCATCCTCCTTCACAAAGTTTATGAATTTATCCACTGATTGCATGGTACGCCACACGCCTTTCGTCAATTTATCCAGATCATTCTCCAACAATAAAAAGCACTGCAAGACATTGGAATTACACCAAGGGTTCCAATTATTGATAACAATACCCGGTTTCCAGTTAAAAGCCAGCCACCATTCACTGTCATTATTCATATACGCATCAAGAATACGTTCCTGCAGAGTCTGCCGAAGGTAAATTGAAATAGAAGGATTTACCTTATCAAAAGACTCATGAAAATAATAATATACCCAGGAAAGCATAGCTCCATAACCACCGGCCGAGAGATCAATTACCTGTTCTCTGAAATCAGGAAGAGAACGATGGTTGCTTTGCCTGGACAGATGAGCGGAATATACCCAAGAAGTTATTTCACAACTCAAATAAACACCGTTAATCAACTGGTCTATAAAACGCCCTTTGCCTTCAGCCAATTCCGCAAACATCAGGGAATTGATGGCACTGCGGTTTTTGTTAAGACGATCTTGCATCACATAGCGGTTACCAGTACGTTCAAACTCCAGATAATCGGTAGCCCGAACCAACAACCATTCATAATTCAAAAGTTTTTCTCCCTCACGGATAAGGGCAGTTTTATACTTTTCACCCAATAAAGCATCCCATCCGGCACGATCATTATAAGCAGGATAAGGTATCCACGACTGATTCTTCATCAGTATTTGTTTCAATTGTTCTTCACTGCCAACAGCTTTTTGCAACATATCCCGTTCAGTATATGCACGGACGGAAATTGTCAACATGAAAAGCAAACAAAAGACGAGAGAAATGCGGTAAATCGTGTTTTTCTTCATGATAATTACAATTAGATAATTTATTTTGTGTTGGGACAAAGATATAATCTTTTTGGAAATCATCCTATTTCAACCCTATACAGTTTGATATATTTCTCTTCAAACTTATATCCAATCGCTGAATTCAAAACTCAACTGCTCCCACCCCTTTCCTTTTTCATCATTTTCTTCACGTGGATTGGATACGGAAAGACCTATCAGGCGAATGGGATGATGTTCGTAGTCTACCCCCCTCAATAACTCTTTTGCCAGCGGCAAGATGGCGTCGAGCGTAGTCAATTCCTTCACCTGCGTGATGCTACGTGTTATCTGATTGAAATCGTGGAACTTTATTTTCAACGTCAACGTATTTCCTTTGAAATTCTTCTGCTCCAGTCGCCTCACCAACTCTACAGCCACATGATACAACTCGATAATTACAGACGAACGCTGATTTATATCCTTCTCCAGGGTATGTTCACAGCCAATTGACTTACGTATACGAACCGCTTCCACCGGGCGTAGATCTATTCCACGGGCAAAATCATAATATATGCTCCCCACTTTTCCAAATTCGCGCATCAACATTTCCAGCGAACGTGTGCGTAGCTGTTCTCCATTATGGATACCTAAAGCATGCATCTTCTTTGCCGTAACCGGTCCCACTCCCCAAAAGTTTTCAATCGGGAGACGGGCGATAAATTCCAAAGCCTGATCGGGATGAATGGTACACAATCCGTCTGGTTTACGATAGTCTGAAGCAATCTTCGCTAAGAACTTGTTATAAGATACACCGGCAGAAGCTACCAAATTTAACTCTTCCCTTATTTCCCGTTTAATTTCTTTGGCAATATCCACAGCCAATGGAATAGCAAGTTTATTCTCCGTGACATCCAGAAAAGCCTCATCCAAAGAGATAGGTTCAATTATATCCGTATATTCATGGAAAATTTCATGTATTTGACGAGACACGGATTTGTATTTTTCCATACGCCCCGGAATAAAAATGAGTTGCGGACAGAGACGTTTGGCTTTCTGCGAAGACATAGCGGAACGCACTCCAAAACGACGAGCTTCGTAACTGGCAGCCGCTACCACTCCCCGCTGTTCCGCATGGCCCACGGCAACGGGCTTGCCCCGCAATTCCGGATTGTCGCGCTGTTCTACGGAAGCGTAGAAAGCATCCATATCAATATGTATAATCTTTCGTTCGGTCATCCTCCTGCAACACCGAGCTATGAGCCAGATAATCGGGTGTTTCTGCGTAAATATACATCACACTTCCACCTTTTATGGCATCAATGATGGGACGTGATAATTTTTGAGGAACAGCCGGGCAACCAAAACTTCTGCCTAAACGTCCACCTTTATTTACTACCGAAGGATCGGCATAGACAGCTCCATGCATCACAATGGAACGCTCACGGGCACGGTCATTAATTCCTTTCTCCAGACCATTCAAAATGAGCGAATATCCATTTTTCCCCTGATAAGTAGATTCTGTGAGATAAAAGCCGAGTGAACTTTTATAGGAACCATATTCATTGGAAAAAGAAGTAGCATAATTGTCACCGCTGTTCTTTCCATGTGAAACTACCGATGAAAAAAGTAATTTACGTTGCTTCATGTCGATAACGAACAAACGCTTTTCAGTGGAAGGGCGAGAAAAGTCAATCAGTGTAAGTATATCCTTCCGGCGATTTTCTATCTTATAGTACCCAATCACAGCCTGCCGAAAAGCTTTCCACTTAATCACCCCCTCCAACCGCATGGAACGGTATAAGTCTGCATAAGCCTCCATCTTATTCATAGCGGTGGTATCAGGTTCGTTTGTCGTACGGACCGATGACTTGCCATCCATAAACAGGACACAAGGAACAAACAAGAATAAAACTGATAATAAAAAACGCAGCATAGTATCCAACTGAAAATAACGGTGGCAAAAATACGTCTTTTCTACCATACGCCTATCACACAGATAGTTAAAAAAGTCAAGTATCACTCAATAACCACCACCAAGGAACGTTCTACAGGTGCCCAGTCAAAAACGAACTTGGCATGAGAGGTGGCATTCCGCACACACATGTGCGAGCGGGGGACAGTACCCAAGGACCAACTATATTCTATCATCGATGTACGAGGAACATTGACTGGCACACCGTGGATATAAGCACCATTCGTAAAACGACTTGCATACGGAGCATAACCACCAGTCGTAGTAGAACCGTCCTTGAGAAATATCATGCGTTCCTTCTTTTGTTGCACCAGATACATTCCCAAAGGAGTTTCCTGCCCGTATGGCGGTGCATGCCGCCCGGTAGTCGCAGGGTTCATGCTTCGTATCTTCCACTTACCTTTTCCCACCTGTTCCAACGTAGTAATATTCTGGTCCAAACGGTCGACAAAAACGACACGATCAAAAACCGTACTATCCGCCAACCGCTTTAAATATCGGCGTGGCGCCAACCAATCCTCCTCTAATGTCACAGGATGTATGCGGTCAAAATTCCCCTCCTCTCTTATCAAGTATGCCAAAGTTCCATCCCGCCCATAACGTTCGGGCACTAACGTATCGGCAGGAAGATAGAGCGGTACCGATTGATAACGTTCTACTCCCAACGTATCAGCCACACGACGATAAGCATCCCGTACAAACTTCTTTACCAACGGGGCCTCCCGATTCTGATTTTTATAATTTTGCAACACTACCCATTTCACAGAATCTCGCTGCATATTCTCAATGTATGCCAGACAATTACGAATAACATCCCATTTAAAAGAACGTACGGTATCTTTATAAGGATAAGTATCTTCCAGTGTATATTTATCATAAAGAAATTCTTTGGTAAGGGAAATATCAGCGGCAGTCAACAACTTTTCACGGAAAGGAACTTCCATCCGGACAGTATCCATATGAGCGGTATCAGCAAGAAGGGTATCTGTAAAAATAGAATCCTGTACAACCATCATCGAAGAGATTTCCTGTCGATTATTACACCCGACAAGCATCAAGTAAACTACCATACAGACAAAAATAACGAATTGTTTCATAATCTCAACAAATCCATCTTTGTGGACAAAGATATAATATATTTTGAATTTAATAACGACTCCACCCCTGTAATTGTTGACACACATAGAGTTTTCTTTCTGATGAATGAAAAGAAATTAACAAGCAGCAAATTCACTTTGCAACCAAGTTGCATATCTTTTCCCCTTATCTTTGCATCAGAAATAAAAAAAGAGATTTATGGGACATCATAATTGCAAATGTTGTTGTACTCACAAACGGGAACAAGTAAAAGAAACCACCGTTAAATATGGTCTCCTGAAAAGTTATTGGAGAATATTACTCTCGACTGTCCTGCTATTCAGCGGAATTGTATTGGACGCTACGGATGCCGCTTTCTTCCGCGAAAGATATATTCCTCTCCTTTGGTATATACTGGCATATCTACCTGTGGGATTACCAGTACTGAAAGAAGCCTGGGAAAGTATTCGAGACAAAGATATTTTCAGTGA
The DNA here is from genome assembly GCF_003438665.1 of Bacteroides sp. OM08-11. Taxonomy (NCBI): domain Bacteria; kingdom Pseudomonadati; phylum Bacteroidota; class Bacteroidia; order Bacteroidales; family Bacteroidaceae; genus Bacteroides; species Bacteroides sp. OM08-11. Next base: position 504,977 of record NZ_QSTJ01000002.1, on the reverse strand, counting down.
ATTCACACTTATGTCCATCGCCACGCTTGGGGCTTTCTACATCGGAGAGTACCCTGAAGGGGTTGCTGTAATGCTATTTTACTCTCTGGGAGAGCTTTTTCAAGAGAAAGCAGTCAGTAAAGCCAAACGGAATATCAGCGCCTTGCTGGACGTCAGACCGGAAACAGCCACTCTAATCAGAGGTAAAGAAATCATTGTGGTAAATCCCCGGAAAGTACAAGTCGGCGAAATTATCGAAGTAAAAACAGGAGAACGCGTTCCGCTGGATGGAACAATGTTAACCGAATTCGGTTCATTCAACACATCAGCCCTGACGGGCGAAAGCGTTCCCTGTAACATCCGGAAGGGTGAAGAGGTACTTGCCGGAATGATTGTAACGAATAAAGTCATCAGACTGGAAGTGACCAGACCTTTTGAGAAAAGTACTCTCTCCCGCATCCTTGAGATGGTACAGAACGCCACCGAACGTAAAGCTCCTGCGGAACTTTTCATCCGTAAGTTTGCCCGTATCTACACGCCAGTAGTGACCGGGCTGGCCATACTTATCGTACTACTCCCCTTCGTTTACTCTCTAACAAACATACAATTTACATTTATCTTCAATGATTGGTTGTACAGAGCACTCGTTTTCCTTGTAATTTCCTGTCCCTGTGCACTGGTGGTAAGCATTCCGCTGGGATATTTTGGAGGTATCGGTGCAGCATCCCGTTTGGGTATCCTGTTCAAAGGAGGCAATTACCTGGATGCCATAACCAAGATCAATACTGTGGTATTCGACAAAACCGGCACTCTGACCCAAGGAACATTTGAAGTACAATTCTGCCGACAAGCACCGGACATATCCGAAGAAAGACTAATACAGCTCATAGCCTCAGTGGAACGGAACAGTACACATCCCATAGCAAAAGCCGTTGTCAACTATGCCATACAACGAAACGTTACACCCATTACCATAACAGAAGTTACAGAGATTGCCGGTTACGGACTGGAAACCACTCTCAATGGAGAACGTATTTTGGTGGGAAACACCCGTTTACTTTCCAAATCCGGTATAAATTATCCGCAAGAGTTACAAACCATTGTCGGAACAGTGGTGGTCTGTGCTATCGGAAACCGGTATGCAGGTTACTTATTATTATCTGATACCCTCAAAGAAGATGCCAATAAAGCAATAAAAGATCTGAAAGCATTAAATATCAATAATATTCAGATATTATCGGGAGATAAACAAGCCATTGTCACTAACTTTGCAGAAAAACTGGGAATAGCGCAGGCTTACGGCAATTTATTACCCGACGAAAAGGTGAAACATATTGAAGAGCTTCTCCGGAATGCCAATCATCAAGTAGCTTTTGTAGGCGACGGCATCAATGACGCTCCTGTCCTCGCCCTTAGTAATGTAGGTATTGCCATGGGAGGGCTCGGTAGTGATGCTGCCATAGAAACGGCAGATATCGTGATACAGACCGACCAGCCGTCCAAAGTTGCGACTGCCATCCACGCAGGCAGGCAAACCCGAAAAGTCATATGGCAAAACATTTCCCTAGCTTTTGGGGTTAAGTTACTGGTACTCATCTTGGGAGCAGGTGGATTGGCAACTCTTTGGGAAGCTGTCTTTGCCGATGTCGGTGTCGCTCTCATTGCCATAGTAAACGCCATACGCATACAAAAACTAATTAAATAAAGAGATTGAATATGGAAGAAAATATATATCTGGATTTACTGGAAAAGCGTGAAATACAACCTACAGCCAACCGGTTGCTGGTGCTAAAAGCCATGATGCAGGCCAGTCGCTCCGTATCCTTGCTCGATCTGGAAAATATACTTGATACGGTTGATAAATCCACCATCTTCCGTACCATCACTCTATTTCTGTCCCGCCATCTGATACATAGTATCGACGACGGTACCGGCTCCCTGAAGTATGCCGTATGTGGCGAAAGTTGTTCGTGCGAAGTAGAAGACTTGCATACCCACTTCCATTGCAAAAAATGTAACAAAACTTTCTGTTTTAAGAATATACCTACTCCAATAGTTCAGATGCCTAAAGGATTTACACTGGACAGTATCAATTATGTGTTGAAGGGGCTTTGTCCGGAATGTGCGGCGAAAAACTCAAATACTTTTCCATAGTCAGTGTTGGGCAAGTCGCGGCGGTAAGAGACAGTAGAGATATAGCGGGGAAATACATCTGTTTCAGCAATCCCCGAAAAGAACCGCCCCGGCATTGCCTGTGTTCGTTTCTTGACACTTTGCATTTTCCGCATCCCGAGAATTGCGTATTTCCACCCATTGACAGGTGCAAGCAAAAATATGTGAGCGAAAATTCATATCTTACTCATGGATAGTAAAATACAAAAATATGTACAACTCCAATAAACGGAAAATAGCCGGTTGTCCATATAAAAACGTTCTTTTTGCAGGAGAAAAAGAGTGTCCCCAGGAAAAATATTCATTTTTTCCATGAGGGAAGTTAACATCCCTCACGCCGGAAGTTGACATCTCTCACATGGGAAGTTAATATCTCTCGCGTGGGAAGTTAATATCCCGTCTTCGGGAAGCGTGAAACTAGTGAATATTCGGTAAAAACGCCGCATATTTATGCGTTAAATCGTGTATTTTCAGACTTTTCGAAAAGTGGACGTGTCAGCAAAACGGGCGATCCGGAGACAAAAAGTATCTTCCGTGATGAATACAGTATCAAAAGAACTTACCTAAAAAAAGAAAAACCGCCGGATAAACCAACGGTTTCAAAATTCATTCGTGGAGCTGGAGGGAATCGAACCCTCGTCCAAACGAGGAAATCATAAGCTTTCTACATGCTTATCTTTGCCTAAATTTTCGTGTAACGACAGAACCAAAGCCATCAACCGTTACCTTATCCTCTAAAGTTTCATCCGTGCTTCAAGGCAAGCACGAACTATCCCCGATTTAACTGCACCACTGGATCGGAATGCTTCGGAGCAACAGCTTCCGAGTGATGTCACGTCCCAGCACCTGGTGCCGGGATTAAGCTTCAATCTACTATACTTCGATTAAGCAGCGAGAGCGTAATTGTTTTCGCCAGATAAAATTTTGAAGACTGAGATTAAAGTGCAAATCAACGACGCACTGCATGCTTACTCACCATTTCTGCCCGCTGTCAAATCCAGTCAACCCCATGAGTCTTATAATGGAATGATTTTAAAAGATTGCGATGTTTATTTCTAAGCCGGGGGATGAAAAAGGAATAAATAATACATTATTTTTCATGCCCTATCGCTTTCTTTAGCGCAAAGATACAAAATCTTTCATTCAAGCTTCAATTATCAACAAATATTTTTTTTCATCATAACCATGTAAACATGACTAAATGCAGAAAAGAAAAAATATTATCTGCAGTTTTTTTATTTCTTTTTTTCCGTAAATTTGTATCATTACATAAAAAACGCACTATGAACAAGTATCATCTGATAATTTTGTCGCTTTTTCTTTCTTCCTGCAAAATGAATGAAAAAGGAGATACTCCCCACCGTCCAGACTTTATCGGAGGTACCCATCTTGACGTTTTTCAAATGAAGGGAGACACTACTACCACACATAAAAAGTTGGAAAAAATATCAGGAAACGGACAATTCAAAATAGAAGCAACTAACCGCATCAATTATTCTCAAAAACAACTGATAGCTATCCAAGATGAATTGAGTAAACGTTTCCAAGACCTGGAAAATGAAAGTACCAAAAATAATGTTACAGGATTTGGAGTCGGTTTACACTACATAGATATCGACTTGATAGTGAATACTCCCGAAAAACAAAAAGAGTTCAGAGAAAAAATCATGGACTCGCCTGCATTCCGCTTCAACGGACCGGCTATTCCTGTCATCAACGAAAAGACCGGAGTAAACGATACACTCGGCATTTATCTCCGTCCCGAATATTCCGCATATTCGACAGACAGTCATAAAATTAAATTTATTCTCTATAATAATAGTGGTGTAACTATTAAGTGCGGCGAACACTATTACATCACTTATCAGGATGAGAATGGTATATGGAGAGAACTGCCTATCAACTCACTTGCCATTGACATAGCCTATGGCATCAACCATAAAGGAAGTTTTCCTTTTGAAGCATCTCTTTACCCCGACGTCCATCCCAACAGACCGGGACATTATCGCTTCTTTTATAGAGTTTGGATAGGGCGGAGACAGATACTCATGATGAGCGAATTCCAACTGACAGACAAAAGGCGAGAATGGGAACAAGCCTCCAAAACACCTATTCCTCCCAAAATGTTTCAATACGCTTCCGAACAACAAGTAAGATTACTGAAAAAAGAATACGACGAAGCAGTGTATGATGTAGTAGAAGTGATGCCGGAATTTCCCGGAGGAATGCCGGAACTCCTTAAATTCGTAGATAAAAGCCTGCAATATCCTCAAGCTACAACAGAGAACAGTAAAAAAGAAAGAGTCATCGTTCAGGTTATAATAGATAAAGACGGTTCTGTAACAGAACCTGTCATCCTCCGTCATGTCAATCCGGAATTAGATAAAGAAGCACTTCGCATAATAAGCTTGATGCCCAAATGGAAACCCGGCACACAACATGGAAAGGCTGTAAAAGTGAAATATACATTTCCCATAACTTTCGTTCCAGTAAAAAGTGGAAACAAGAAAGAAGAAATACCTATATCAATAGAGGAGTAATGGACAAATAGTACTGATACTACGGACAATTTTATACTTTTCCATAGCTGCAAAATCACTATCTTTGACACCCGAAGAAATTATTGAAACAAACTATACCATGAGAAAATTAATTGTAGCGACTTTGCTACTTGGTAGTGGCGCCATGCTATCAGCGCAAAAAACTACGAAAATACCGGCTGTGTACAAACCGGTAAAGAGTGAGATGTATCGTAAAGGTTGGATAGACTTCAACAAAAACGGAATAAAGGATGTGTACGAAGACCCCACCGCTCCACTTGATGCACGTATCGAAGACTTATTACAACAGATGACACTTGAGGAAAAGACTTGCCAAATGGTTACTCTCTACGGATACAAGCGTGTATTGAAAGATGATCTTCCCACCCCCGAATGGAAACAAAAGCTCTGGAAAGACGGTATCGGTGCCATAGACGAGCACCTGAACGGCTTCCAGCAGTGGGGACTTCCTCCATCGGACAATGAAAACGTATGGCCAGCCTCGCGCCATGCATGGGCGCTGAACGAGGTACAACGTTTCTTTGTAGAAGATACGCGTCTCGGCATTCCTGTGGACTTCACCAACGAAGGTATCCGTGGTGTGGAAAGTTACCGGGCTACCAACTTCCCCACACAATTAGGACTGGGACATACGTGGAACAGGAAACTGATTCACAAGGTTGGACTTATCACCGGACGAGAAGCACGTATGCTGGGATATACCAATGTCTATGCTCCTATCCTCGACGTAGGTCGCGACCAGCGTTGGGGACGTTACGAGGAAGTGTATGGCGAGTCTCCTTATCTGGTTGCCGAACTGGGCATCGAAATGGTACGCGGTATGCAACATAACCACCAGGTAGCAGCAACCGGCAAGCACTTTGCCGCATACAGCAACAACAAGGGTGCCCGTGAAGGCATGGCACGTCTTGATCCGCAGATTTCACCTCGTGAGGTGGAAAATATTCATCTTTATCCTTTCAAACGAGTAATCAAGGAAGCGGGGTTACTGGGTGTAATGAGCTCGTACAATGATTACGACGGCATTCCTATTCAAGGAAGCTTCTACTGGCTCACTACCCGCCTGCGCAAGGAAATGGGATTCCGTGGTTATGTGGTGTCGGATAGTGATGCGGTAGAATACCTCTATACCAAACATGGCACTGCCAAAGATATGAAAGAAGCGGTACGCCAAAGTGTGGAAGCCGGACTAAATGTACGTTGTACTTTCCGCTCACCAGATTCATACGTACTTCCGCTTCGTGAACTGGTGAAGGAAGGTGGACTGAGTGAAGAGGTCATCAATGACCGCGTACGTGACATTCTCCGCGTGAAGTTCCTTGTCGGACTGTTTGACACTCCTTACCAGACCGATCTTGCAGGTGCGGACAAAGAAGTAGAAAAAGAAGAAAACGAAGCTGTCGCTTTGCAGGCATCCCGTGAATCCATCGTTTTGCTGAAGAATGCAGACAATCTCTTACCGCTGGACATCAATTCCATAAAAAAGATTGCCGTATGCGGTCCTAACGCTAACGAAGAGGGGTATGCACTAACGCATTATGGTCCACTTGCCGTAGATGTAACCACCGTTCTGGAAGGTATTCAGGATAAGATGAAGGACAAAGCCGAAGTGCTCTACACAAAAGGTTGCGATCTAGTGGATGCCAATTGGCCGGAAAGCGAGATAATAGAATATCCTTTGACCGCCGACGAACAAACCGAGATAGATAAAGCCGTTGAAAATGCACGGCAGGCCGATGTGGCGGTAGTGGTGCTTGGAGGCGGACAACGTACTTGCGGTGAAAACAAATCGCGCAGTAGCCTGGAACTTCCAGGACGTCAGTTGAAGTTACTCCAAGCTGTACAAGCCACAGGGAAACCGGTAGTGTTGGTACTCATCAACGGCCGCCCGCTTTCCATCAACTGGGCAAATAAGTTCGTACCCGCCATTCTCGAGACATGGTATCCCGGCTCCAAGGGGGGGATAGCCATTGCCGATATTCTGTTTGGAGATTACAATCCGGGTGGTAAACTGACGGTTACTTTCCCGAAGAGTGTGGGACAAATTCCTTTTAACTTCCCCTGTAAGCCTTCTTCACAGATTGACGGAGGGAAAAACCCGGGACCTGACGGAAATATGTCACGCGTCAACGGGGCACTCTATCCCTTCGGATACGGTTTGAGTTACACCACCTTTAACTATTCCGACTTGGAAATCAGTCCTAAAGTCATCACTCCCGACCAGCAGGCAATCGTACGTCTGAAAGTTACCAATACCGGCAAACGCGCCGGTGATGAAGTAGTACAATTATACACGCGTGATGTACTGAGCAGTGTTACTACTTACGAAAAGAATCTCGCCGGCTTTGAACGCGTTCATCTGGAACCGGGTGAAACCAAGGAAGTAACTTTCACCATAGACCGAAAACATTTGGAGCTGTTGGATGCCGATATGAAATGGGTAGTGGAACCGGGAGACTTCACCCTGATGGCGGGCGCTTCTTCCGAAGATATTCGCTTGAGTGGAACTTTAAAAGTAGTAGATTATCAAGAGCGAATCCGGGAATTAGAAACACAAAAGCCGATTAGTCCTGTAACCGCCAATACTAATCAAGAAAGTGCAGGAAATGTACTCGACGGAAAAATCAATACCATCTGGCAAGGAAATAAGGGAGATTATATTACCTTTGCCTTAAAGAATGGAGCTAAAGTAAATAACGTTTCTATCACTTTCGTGCGTGACAACGAACTGCCTGCTGACTTTGAAATACAACTCTCTGGCGGAGGCGGACAATTCCTGACAGTTTATTCAGGTACTGTAAGTGAGTACGGTAAACCTATCTCCTATCCATTCAAAGGAACTACTGCCAGCGATCTACGTATTGTACTGAATGATGACAAAGTGGGGATCGCAGAAGTAAAATATAACAATTAACCGATTAGTGTCTAGTGATTAGCGGTATGCCGTGTATTACTGACCGCTAATCACTAAATATTTATCACTCGATGAAAACACTTCTTTTCTGTATGCTCGGACTAAGTATAACCGCTTGTGCTTCCAAGGATGCGAAGAATGGTAATAAGGACGAGCTCTCTATGCTGATAGGAACTTATACCAATGGTACAAGTAAAGGTATTTATAGTTTTCGTTTTAATCAGGAAACGGGTACTACAACGCCGCTCGACTCTGTGGAAATACCTAATCCTTCCTATCTTATCCCTTCGGAAGACGGAAAGTTTGTCTATGCTGTCAGTGAAATAAACGATAATACAGCTGCACTGAATGCCTTTGCATTCAATCGGGAGACAGGAGAACTCTGCCTGCTAAATACCGAACCGACACTTGGCGCCGACCCTTGTTATGTTTCGACCAACGGAAAAGAAGTATTGACTGCTAATTATAGTGGTGGTAGCATGTCCATCTTTCCTCTACAGAAAGATGGAACCATAGCTTCTGTTGATACTCTTTTTGAAGGTACAGCATCAGGTCCAGACACGACTCGACAAGTGACGCCACATATTCATTGTGCCATTTTTTCACCGGATGGTAAGTATATCTTCGCTACAGACTTCAGTTCCGATCGCATTTTGCGTTTTGTTCTACATCCTAAAGATATTGTACCTCACCTATCTGCCGAAACGACTGACGTCGCACCTGATTCCGGTCCAAGACATCTGATATTCAGCCCGAATGGAAAATTCGCATATCTGATTAATGAACTCTCTGGAAAGGTTATTGCTTTCAGTTATGAGGATGGAAAACTGGAACAAATACAATCTATTGTCGCTGATACAACAGCTGCCCGTGGAAGTGGGGATATTCACCTCAGCCCTGATGGTAAATATCTATATGCCAGTAATCGTTTGCAAGCTGATGGTATTGCTATCTTTGCTGTCAATACAGAAAATGGAACGTTGGCAAAAGTAGGATATCAGTTAACAGGTATACATCCCAGACATTTCAACATTACCCCAAATGGTAAATATCTGTTGGTGGCTTGTCGTGACAGTAATGTCATTCAAGTGTACGAACGCGACAAAAATACAGGAGTCTTGAAAGATATACAAAAAGATATCATTGTAGACAAACCTGTCTGTGTACAATTTGTTCCGCCTTTTAACCATTAGTTAATCTTTCGTAAATGAGTTTCCGGGAATAAAGAACTTCGTTAACTTTGTTTCTTAAATTCATCGTTTTAAACAGATTGGAACATTATGAAGAAAAAAATAATATGGCTTGCAGGCCTTTTAATAGCTACAAACAGTTATGCCCAGACAGATGTCACAGTGGGTGTAATGCGTGGCAAGGACTACGGAGTGACTTATATCCTGCCAAAAACTGAAATAGAAGTAATCATTGAGACAACAAAGCATACTTATACTCCTGGGGAATTTTGTAAATATGCCGACCGCTATCTGCGCATGGGTAGTGTATCTGCCGATCCCGAGATACATTGGACTATTGACAAGATTGAAACTCACGTAGCAGGTATACCAGACAAAAAGAATGTCTACTTTGTGAAATTGAAGGACAAAACAGTAGCACCGCTCATGGAGCTTACGGAAAACGGCATCATACGTTCCATCAATATGCCACTCAGCGAACGTAACAAAGTACAATCTCCCCAAGCAACTGATACCGAAGTACAAGACAATATCGATCCTAGAAAATTTCTGACAGAAGAAATATTGATGGCAAGTTCCAGAGCTAAAATGGCCGAATTGGTAGCCAAAGAGATTTACAATATCCGCGAGAGTAAAAATGCCTTTCTACGCGGCGAAGCTGATAATATGCCGCAAGATGGTGCACAACTCAAAATTATGCTTGATAATCTGAATTTACAGGAACGTGCCATGACAGAAATGTTCTCTGGTCAGGTAAAGAAAGAAACAAAAACCTTCACCATCCGGTTGACGCCCAAAGAAATGGATAATGAAATCGTTTTCCGCTTTTCAAAACGCTTGGGTATAGTTGCTAATGATGATTTAGCAGGTGAACCGTATTATATCAGTATAAGTGATTTAAAGACACCCACCCTTCCAGTAGACGATGGTAAGAAAAAAATGGACGGTATAGCCTATAATGTTCCGGGCAGGGCACACGTAACATTGACAGACAATAACAATAAACGTCTGTTTGACGGAGAACTACCTATTACCCAGTTCGGTACAATCGAATACCTTGCACCAGTATTGTTCAACAAGAATTCAACCGTAAAAGTATTATTTGATACAGCGACAGGAGGATTGATAAAAGTAGATAGAGAAGAAGGAAAATTTTAGTGAACTAAATCCTTAAAAGTTAAAAGATATGAGGCTGCGCAATTAAAGTCATATTTTACATTGCGCAGCCTCATATCTTTTAATTTTTAATTCTTAATTGAATAAATCCATCCTTTTGTAGTTGCATTACATAAGTAGCGACACGTGAAGGATAAGTCTTTTCATCTTGAAAGTATCCGGCAAGCATGGAAATAATCTCCTGTACAGTCCGTTGTCCATCTATTGAACGCCACACCACCGAACCGTGTTCTTCCAACCGGACATGGATATTGGGAGACATACCTTTCGGCAACAAGAAACGACGCATCCATTCATATTTAAATCGGGGAAAGGTGAGTACTGCGCATTCACCTTTCCACTCGGTGGTAATATGTTCACATTGAACTGGAACTGCATCAAGTAGATTAATTTTTCCTTTTATATCCAACATACTTACCCCTTGATATTAGGTTCCTCCAAACCAAGTCCTTTCTTTTTATCGACCACTTTAAGTACTAAACCTAATATCAAAGCAGCAACACCGAGACAAGCAAGCATTACTAATGGTGCAGTGTAGTTATACGAAACAGCAGCTTCTTCTGAAGTGATCAGTCCACTGTTCAAGTCGGCTACAAGTTGTGTATTGGTTTTATCAAGCACTTTACCAATAAGAAGAGGAAAGAGCCAAAGACCAATATTCTGAACCCAAAAGATAAGCGCATAAGCACTACCGATAATTTTGGCGTCGACCAGCTTTGGAACACTGGGCCATAAAGAAGCAGGTACCAAAGAAAAACTCGCTCCAAGAACCAATATAGTAAGATAAGCTATGACAATACCACCAATTGCATTATCTCTAAATATCGGAAGCACAAACGCAAAGGTAAGATGACAAAGAATAAGTAACAAAGAACCGATTACAAGCATAGAAGCAGCTTTACCTTTATGATCGACATAGTTACCAAGTATCGGAGTAATACCCACGGCAAGTAAAGGAAATACAGCAAATACCGTCTCTGCGCTCTGACGCATATATCCCATATAACAGAATACGACCAATAATATACTGGCAAGAGTAAGTAAACTGTATTTCAAACTTACTTTCTTCATAAAGTTACTCGCAAAAGAAGCACCAGCAACAACAAGCATTATACAATATTGAATGATTGTTACCGTATTAGTAGCCCAAAAAGAGTCAGCAGGAACTTCCTTGAATACTAAGTTACACTGTAACATATTTACTGCATACTTCTGAAAAGGGAATATAGCAGAATAATAAAGTACACAAAGAAGGGCTACCAACCAAAAGCCACTACTTGACAGAATTGTACCAAGATCGCTAATCTTAAATGGATCATCTTTCTCTTCAGCTTCACCGGTTTGAGCATCAAGCTTCTTGTCCAGAAAGAAATAAACAATAAACATAATGAGCGCTATGAACAACAGAACAACTCCAAATGCCACCGAACGTGAAACATCAATAACTCCTCCCAATCTAGCAAAAACTGGAGAGAATATCATACAAGTAGCAACCCCCAAACGAGCAAGAGCCATTTCTGACCCCATGGCAAGAGCCATCTCACGTCCTTTAAACCATTTGACAATACCACGAGAAACTGTAATACCGGCCATCTCAACACCACAACCAAAGATCATAAAACCAATTGCTGCAAACTTAGCCGACGCAGGCATACCTTTATAGAACGGAGAAATACCCAACTCATCAAATCCAGGAATATAATTCAGATTATTAGTGAACCAAGTATGAAGTCCACTTCCCTGAAAACTATCAGTCACCGCATACCAATTAATAGTAGCACCAACAAGCATTACGGCACCCGAAAGAATTGCAGTAAAACGTACCCCCATTTTATCGAGGATAATACCAGCAAAGATAAGAAAAAACACAAATACATTAAGGAATGTCTCAGAACCTTGCATCGTACCAAACGCAGTTGAGTCCCAGCCACGCGTAGACTGCATCAAATCCTTAATAGGTGAAAGTATGTCCATAAAAATATATGAACAGAACATAGCAAAAGCTAAAAGCAGTAACACCGTCCAACGCATACCTGCAGAATCGCGCAGTGTTTGATGAATTTTGTCAGTAGTTGTCATTTTAAATAGTATGTTATAGTAGTAAATAGATTCTGAATATAAGTACAAAATTAGCTAAATATAAGTTATATCCGCACATATTCAAAAAAAACAGCGGAACTGGGCAACTTATTATTGCGCAATTCCGCTGGATATGAATACAAATTAATCTATGATTAATTTTCCGCAGAGTCAGAGCCGTTTGTTGTTGCAGGAGCTGTTGTTGCAGGAGTTTCAGCCTGCGGAGCAGTAGTACCTACCGGCATATTATACGGATTTGTTTTTTCTTCTTGCTGGGCTTGTTCCATAATTACATCACCACTCTTATGAGAAGCACTTGGAACTACATAAGCAGAAGCAATGCTCATCACTACCATAAATGCAGCAAATCCCCATGTAGCTTTTTCTAAAAAGTCAGTAGTCTTGCGCACACCCATGATTTGATTGGATGAAGAGAACCCCGAAGCCAAACCACCGCCTTTGGAATTCTGGATCAACACAATGAAACACATCAACAAGGATGCAATCACCATTAAAATAATTAATAAGAAGTACATTTTGTTATTTTGATTTAGCGTTAATAATCAATTTCTCTAAAAATCTGATTTGGTCTGCAAAGTAAGCATTTTTTTTTGGATAATTCAAGCTTAATTTTTTAATTATTTCAAGGGCTTTATCATATCTGCGCTGTTTAACATAGATTTTAGCCAAAGTCTCCGTAAAACAGCTATCGTCTATACTGTTTTCTTCTGTATCCCCCAATGTAAGTTCATCTCCTACGATTTCTGCCAAAGGCATCTTGCTTTCATTGATGAGATTCTCATCTTTCTCTAATCTATAAGGTACAGGTTTCTCAAAAGCAGGTACTTCCATAGTTTCACTCTTTTGGATAAAACCGTCTATTAACTCATGTCCCCGCAATTTAGGGATATCTGTTTCCAAAGTTATTTCTCCTATCCGCCCGTCATCCTGCATCAAGAAAGATGTATAGTCCATCGTATAATCCAGTTCCATGGGTTGTGAATGTTCTTCCGGAACAGTGGCCAAAAAAGCGTCGATCAAGGATAGTGTACGATCTACACTCGGTTCTTCCTCCAAAACTTTGGAAGACAACAAAGAAGATGTCTTGGACTTCAGAGTATACCGGTCACCCTCTATCAAATAGAACAGTACACGACGATCGGCTACATACAGCACCGCCTTGCGTAACTCCGTACCGAAGTTGATATCATGTAACAAATACAGGTTCTTGAGGAACAACAACCTAACTGATTGGAAATAAGGATAACGAGCTACTAAAGTACGTAGTTCGTACAAGGTGTCTCTATTCAACGTTTCAGGATATGATATCCATTGTTGCAGGTGTACAGAAGTCATTTTCTTCGATTACCAATTAGCTACAGTTGCATTAAATATCTGTTCTGTAATATCCTTAATCATTTTGGTTATTAAGCCGTCCTGCACATCGGTCAATAGCAGTGACGAATCGTATGTCTGGAAGGCAGAAAACTGCTGCTCAAAGTCTTCTTCGTGATTGGTATTATTCACAAAGCGCACATTAACAGTCATGGTAACCTTCACTTTGGAAGAGAATCCATCAGCAGCAACAGCCTCATTATATTGATTGTAACCAGTTATTTCACCATCTATTTCCAAGTCACCGTTGGAGTTTACCAATTGTAAACGAGTTTGTTGGATAAACATATCCTTCAACTTCTGGTTAAATTCAGTAGCCATGGGAACATAAACATACTCCGCACGATTGGGAAATTCCGCAATGGAAATAGTCTTCACCTTACTGTAATCAATAGAACTTATCGGAGCAAGTCCCATAGAAATACGGCAAGAATATACCACAAGCACCAGACTCACCAAAGAAACAACCAGTGTTATTTTTTTAATCCAATCCATATTCTTTTATCTTTCTGTATAGTGTGCGCTCAGAGATATTTAAATCCTTTGCGGCACTTTTGCGCTTTCCATGATGTTTTTCAAGGGCTTTACGTATCATTTCTTTTTCCACCTCATCCAGAGAAAGCGATTCTTCTACATATTCCTCCGTATCCTGAATATCATCATCCACTTCGGAAACAGACTTCGCCGACGGATGAATAATAGTCGGCACTACAGCCGGTACCGAAGCTACCACAGGAGGTGTTGGAGTAAGGTACGTAGTAGGAGTAACCGAGGAAGTTCCCACAGAAGAGCCACGTTCCTGCATAATCTCATGTACCAGTTTTTTTAATTCAGTAACGTCATGCCTCATATCAAACAATACCTGATAAAGTATCTCCCGCTCACTTTCAAAACCTTTGTTTTCTTTCATACCTAGTAAAGCGGGAAAACGTTGTACATTATTCTGAACAGGTAAATATCCTTTCAAAATAGAAGCACTTATTTCACGATTAGTTTCAATAATAGAAATCTGCTCCGTGATATTCTTCAACTGACGCACATTTCCAGGCCAAGAGTATACTAACAACATCTGCTTAGCATCTTCTGCAAGCTGAATGGCAGGCATCCGGTACTTCTCGGCAAAGTCGGAAGCAAATTTACGGAATAACAACACAACATCCTCTCCGCGCTCACGCAATGGCGGTACCTGAATAGGAACTGTATTCAGACGATAATATAAATCTTCGCGAAAACGACCGTCAGCAATGGCTTGTGCCAAATTTACATTGGTAGCAGCAACAATACGTACATTTGTTTTCTCCACTTTAGAGGAACCCACCTTGATGAATTCTCCTGATTCAAGAACACGAAGCAAACGTGCCTGAGTGGGCAGAGGTAACTCCCCTACCTCATCTAGAAAAATAGTACCACCATTAGCTTCACCGAAATAACCCTTACGTTCACCGATGGCACCGGTAAATGCCCCTTTTTCGTGCCCGAAAAGTTCTGAGTCAATCGTCCCTTCAGGAATGGCACCACAATTGACAGCTATATACTGCCCATGCTTTCTTCGGCTGAATTGATGGATAATCTGCGGAAAGCTTTCTTTACCCACACCACTCTCCCCAGTGATCAATACCGACAAGTCAGTAGGAGCTACCTGAATGGCAATATCAATAGCACGCATCAATGTCTCGTTATTACCAATGATACCAAATCGTAATTTTACTTGTTGTATTTCCGCTTTCGTCATACTACAAATCTTCTTCTACACTATCGAGTTTCAGTTTATCACTGTCATCACGTTTCTCATAATACTGTTTTCGCAGTGGATTGACATGTGCCACTTTTTCACGCTGACGGTTACGGAACACATCAATAGCCACATAAACAGCCTGACGAAAAGAATCTTCAGATGCTAACCCTTTTCCGGCAATATCGTATGCCGTACCATGAGCTGGCGAAGTACGTACTACCGGTAGTCCAGCAGTATAGTTTACCCCTTCATCCATAGCTAAAGCTTTAAATGGAGCCAATCCCTGGTCATGATACATTGCCAACACACCATCAAAATGGGCAAAATTACCAGCACCCATAAACCCATCGGCAGGATAAGGGCCATAACAAAGTATACCTTTAGCCGCCATTTCCTGAATAGCTGGAATAATTATTTCTTGTTCTTCCGTTCCGAGCAACCCTTCATCACCTGCATGCGGATTTAAAGAAAGTACCGCAATACGCGGCGTACCGATACCAAAATCTTGCTTCAAAGAATGATTAAAAATAGCCAACTTTTCCTGTATCAATTCCTTGGTAATGGTAGATGCAATCTCTCTTACAGGAATATGTCCCGTTACCAATGCTACACGGAAATCATCTTTCATCAATATCATCAAAGCCTTCTCTCCATTCCCCAGTTTCCCTTCAATATATTCCGTATGACCGGGAAATGAAAATTCATTCGACTGAATAGTATGCTTGTTGATGGGAGCTGTCACAATCACATCTACCAATCCTTCTTTATACTCCTCTATTGCCTTCTCAAGAGCGTCAAGTGCAGCTTTACCAGCCTCAAAGTCAGGCTTAGAGAACTCAACTTTCACTTCATCATCTGTACAATTTACCACATTCAGGCGATTGTTGGCTGCTTCCGATGCCGAGTTGACGATACTAAAGTTCGTAGATAAATCAAGAGATTTACGATGATAAGCGGCAACCTTAGGCGAACCATAAATAATAGGTGTACACAACTCTAACATAGTAGGATCTGAGAATACTTTCAAAATAACTTCATATCCCACTCCATTAATATCTCCTTGCGTAATGCCTACCCTTATTTTATTATCTTCCATTCTTATTTTATAATTTTAGTAGTATCTTGTTTCGTTACTCCCAATGGTATTTCAGCTCCCCCATGTTTACTGTTAGGTAATTTCAAAGTATACAATGAAGCTTCCATCTGACGTACCAAGTTACGTTTTAATTTATCAGGTGAATACACAAATATTTCAGATACGATAATACGCTGGTTGGACTTATCCAAACGAGCGTGTGAAACATATGGACCGCCCATATAATCCCCCTTTACACGCCACAATCCACGAGCTTCAAGCGCATAATCACCCTGTACGGAAATAGGACGTACATCGGTCATCAAAGAATCTGTTTCCATATACATACCCTCTCTTGCCCCAGGGATATTCACTTTCATAACGGAGTCACGCTTCTGAACAAAATATTCTTTGGTAAATGTATCCTTATCTGTATAGGGATAAGAGTAGATTACAAAATTCTGATCGCCAGTAGCAGCATTAGTACCTGCCCAGAAAAAGTTTTCACCTTGTTTAGTAGAAGTCAGTTCACCGGGTACCCATACGTCACAGTCGAACATACTCTTTACCTTTGTAGAAATATAGTCACTATGCTTATCTTTCAAAACAGAAATTTGACGATTCATCTCGGCATGAGTAAAGAAATCAATAATAACCTGCTTATTTTCCTCTACAAACTTCTCGAATGAAGCTTCGTCCGGTGCCTGAATAGTCAAGATTAACTGAGGCGCAGCATATACATCCTTTGCATATTTGAACTTAGGTTGCGTATAGAGATCTTTATTCACTTCTACAATAATAATGTTACGAATCAACTTCAACGTTGAGTCATAATTTGCAGGAGAAGTATACATGATACGGAATGAACGTTCAGATTGAGGTAATCCCGGCACATCCGTATCAAGCACATCATAAAGGGCACGACCGGCAGGACGTTCCCATAATCCAGGATCAACCACTACCAGAATTTCATACGCACGACCACTGGAAGTCGGAGTAAACACCCCCTTTTTACCGTTACCACACGCTGAAAACAACGTCATAACGAAAACCATACTTAAATAAAACAGGCGTTTCTTCATATCTCTATGTTTTTTAGTTTCTTACAAAGCTACGAAAAAATCGTATATACAAACCGCTAAAGTTAATAATTTATATTAATTCTTCTTTATTCTCCTCTTGCCTAGCTGTAGACAACATACCGCATGCGGCAAATATATCTTCTCCGCGAGATGCGCGAATTGTGGTGAAAAGTCCGCGGGAAGTCAAATAATCACGGAAAGTTATCATCGTTTCCATATTAGCACCTTCCAAATCTACTCCTGGAATAGCATGAAAACGTATCAAATTTACTCTGCAATCTACACCACGCAACAACTTCAACAACTCCTTAGCATAAAGCAACGAATCGTTCACTCCTTTAAAAACAATATATTCGAAAGATAGTCTGCGTTGTTTGCTAAAATCATAGTTTCTTAACAAATCTACTATTTCAATAATAGAAAAAGCTTTTTCTGCAGGCATCAATTCACGACGTTGCAATACTATTGGAGAATGAAGACTGATTGCCAAATGGCAGTCTGTTTCTTCAATAAAACGTTGTAACCCTTTACGAAGACCGACAGAAGAGAGTGTGATACGTTTCGGACTCCAACCATAGCCATAGGATGAAGTCATAATTTCCAATGCTTTCAACACTTCATCCAAATTATCCAATGGTTCTCCCATTCCCATCATCACAACATTTGTTAGATTATCTCGCTCCGGCAAAGAACTTATCTGATTTATGATTTGGTTGGCAGTCAGATTAGTTATAAAACCTTGCTTACCTGTCATACAGAATTTACAGTTCATTTTGCATCCCACTTGCGAAGAAACACATAATGTAGCACGATCATCATCGGGAATATAAACAGTTTCTACAAAGTGACTACTTCCCACTCGATAAAGGTATTTCACTGTACCATCTACCGACCGCATTTCATCCACCGGAGCTGCAATACCTACCTCATACTGTTCTTTTAACAGCTCCCGATGTTTTAACGACAAATTTGTCATATCATCAACGGAAGCCACTTTCTTATCGTACAGCCACTCTGCAATCTGTTTAGCAGCAAACCTAGGCATTCCCAGTTTTTTTACTACTGCTTGCAATTCGATAAGGGTTAGTCCTAAGAGGGATTGTTTCTGCATATAATCTATCTTTTAGTTTTCAACACATACGATCTGTCATTCTGAAGAATCTATTCCCTTAATGTACGCATTAGAAGATTTTTTCAGCTATACTTAAAATGACAGACAAAATAACAGAATATAAAAGTCCTGTATCTTCTATGGTGAATTAAATGCAAAGGTAGAAATAAAGTTGCATAAAGGCAAAGCGATGCAGTATTTTGATAATAAAAAAGCCGTCCGAATACGTCGGACGGCTTTTTACTATGCTATTTTATTCAACTCACTTTTTAAAAGAACAGATAACGATTATCTTTCACATCTGCATTCAGATACAAGTCGTTAATAAACTGACTTGCCATACGTACATGCATACTTTCCAAAGTACTTTCTTCTGTCTCCTGATTAAATGTCTCATTCAACTTCTCTTTTGCATATGGTTGAAGAACGAATACACCACCATTACCCTTGATAGGAGCGCTCAGTTTATTTAATTCTGCAATAGACGCATAAGCACCTACTAAAGGCTCACTACTACGCAATACCGGGACATATGCCGGAGCTGCGAAAGTAACGTGTTTTACAGAATCACTAACAGCATTAGCCATATTCTTATATTGATCAAATGAAACAGCACCTACAGCCTTCATATCAGCCATAATTTTTTCAGCTTTCTTATCACGAAGAATCTCATTTCTCAACTGGTCTTTTACTAAAGCCAACGGACGATAACCTTCTGGAACAATATTTGCAACACCTACTACCATCATATGATCACTTTCGCCACATTCGTACAGACCTGAAATTTCACCTATTTTAGCAGAGAACGCCCATTTCAAAGCATCTTTTGTACCCTTCACACCACCAATGCCATGTTCTGAACTATAAAGATCAGTTCTATCCAATAATTTATAACCTGCATCTTCCGCATTAGCACTCATCTTATCCAATGTATTATTGACAGCAATAAACTGGCTAAAATCATTATACGCCTTATTATAAGTCTCCTTACTAAATTCAACCGGACGTTTGATAACAGCCACTTTATATTTATCCTTAACAGCTTTCTTGTTAGTAACCTGCAAGATAACATTTGCTTGCCCTAAAGCTAGATTAACCAACTCATTCTGAGCCAAACTTGTAATAGTCTTCACATATTTCAAATTGTCACCATCAATCTGCGCACCCTCATAATTAGCAGAAGAAATCCAGGCAGGTTCGCCTGTTTGACCGTATTTTTTAGCAACTTCTGCAAAGCTTGCACCATCCTTGATAGCACCAAAAATAGAATCTGCCAAAGCTTTAGTTTTGTCAGCATTATCAGCTACAACCTGAATTTGACGATATTCGATAGAGTCCGCCAAAGCAGCAAAAGCCAACTTTTTGAAAGAGTTGATAGTATTGTCGGATACATTGTAGTAGGGACCAAACACACCGCCTACCGTCACAGAATCCAAACGTGCAACCACATCAGCAGGCAAAGATTTTGTTGTATAGAACAAATCAACATACGGAGTAACAGATCCAGTTGAACGAATAAAAGTAGTATAATCTTCATTATTACTACTCATCTGAGTTGTATATTCCTCTACTTCTTCCTGAATAGCAGCCTTATCCTCAGGGCTTGCTGTTACTTGTACATCAATAAATTTAATATTACGAGTTTCCACATATTGTCTGAATTGTTCTTTTTTCTTATCGTATGCCTCTTTCAAGTCCGCTTCCTTAATAACAATTGTAGAATCTACAATAGAAGAATAAGGAATAGCAGCCAACAATAAATCGGATTGATCTACCCTTGCATCGAATGCATCTTGTGCTTCAACCGGATTTGAGAACAATGACTTAATAACCAATGCTTGATATTTTTCCTGCAAACGGGCCTGCACAAGTGATTTTTCGATGAAAGACCAGAACTTATACATAGAGTTATAATATTCTGCATATTGAGCAGGCATCTGAGCCTGATTCATCTTAGAATAATCCACCAAAAACTTCTTTAACATATCCTTATCAAAAGCTCCAGTCTGCGGGTTACGGAACGGAGTCTGCTGCAACATCGGATGTATACCTGCATCAATAATAGCTTGAATTTCTGCCTTAGAAACAGTTAGGCCCAACTTTTCAGCCTCGTTCTCAATCAATTTATTGTTAACGTATGATCTCCATACTTCATCTTTGATTTGGTTAGTCTGTTCATCACTCAATGCGTTCAAACCGCTGGAGAATTTTACGACTTCCGTATATTCTTCTACCAACGCCTGGAAATCCTGAGCGGAAATTGTTTCCCCGTTCACTTCACCTACATCTTGTGATTGATGTGGCTGAAGTACTTTCCACGCGTCTCCCGCGATGAAGGCAAACAGCGCCAAACCAATAACAATCACCAATAAAGGCCCTTTAGACCGAATGTTTTGTAATGTTGCCATTTTAGTTAATATGATTTATTTGTTTATTATTATTTTCCATTCATGTTCATTTTAGCGCACGAAGATACAAAAAATGCTAATACGCATCTATTTATTCTTTAAAAATTTATACCTAAACGAGATTATTCAACGACTTTCAACCGCACCAACTCTATTTTTGTTGCTGTTACTTTGATTATTTTGAACTGATATTGGTCTACCACAACTACCTCATGCAATTTTGGAAAACTCTGATAACGATTCAAAATTAATCCACTTACTGTCAGATATTCATCTGACTCCGGTAATTCCAATCCAAAAGTCTCGTTCACTTTTTCTATTTCCAGACGTGCTGAAAGTACATATTCGTGTTCACCAATCTGTTTACAAACATACGACGTGTTATCATGTTCATCTTCAATATCTCCAAAAATTTCTTCCACCAAATCTTCCAAAGAGACGATACCAGATGTCCCCCCAAATTCATCAACTACAACTGCAATTGTCTTTTTCTGCTGCATAAAAAGTTTCATCAACTTATGTGCCGCCATCGTTTCGGGTACAATAGGAACTTCCTTGACATTATTCCGCCAATCTGCCGGATTGCGAAACATTTCAGAGGAATGAATATAACCTATTACATTATCTATGTTTCCATCATAAACAATAATCTTAGAAATACCCGACTCCACAAACAAGCTTTTCAAGTCTTCCAGCGAAACCGTAACATCCACTGCCACCACTTCTGTACGAGGCACAATACAATCGCGTATCTTAACATTGGAGAAATCGAGAGCATTCTGAAAGATTTTCACCTCCGCATCCAATTCTTCCTCATTAGCGGCATTCTCAATACCCGTTTGAACAAAATAGTCCAAATCAACTTTACCAAAAGCCTTAGCAGACGCTTCCTTGTTTATCTTCATACCCAGCAGACGCAGGAAAAGATAAGAAATACCCGAAGCAAACTTCGATATGGGAAACAGAATGACATAACAAATAAATAGAGGTATAGCACAAACCCTCAACATTAAATTGGGATTGATTTTAAACAAAGTCTTGGGCAGAAACTCTCCTGTTACCAAAATAATAAACGTAGAAATAATAGTCTGCACCAGTACAAGCACAAAATGATTTGAGATAACTCCTGCCAAAAGATTAACTTCAATTATCTGTGCCATCAAAATACCATAAATGACCAATGCAATATTATTTCCCACCAACATAGTAGAAATAAAATTGTTCGGATTGCGAAAAAAACAAACCAGAATATTTGAAATAACCCCCGGTTTCCGTTCCATCTCAAAACGTAGTTTATCAACAGAAACAAAAGCAATCTCCATTCCAGAAAAGAAAGCGGAAAAAGCCATCGTCATCAACAAGTAAATAATCGTATCCATTCTGCTATTTGATGCTATCGTTCTGCAAAGTATCCATTGGAGCTGTATTTTCCTCATCTACATAAAAGATACCCTCCGTCTTAAAAAAGCGATATTTATTCAACTGCTCATCCGATTCAAAACCTATGGCATAAATAACCTGATCAGGTTGTTCAATACGTACCCTTTTATCAGAATATACCTTATGTTTATTCTGATCCCAATATAGTAGTTCCGTATCGAATTTCTCACCTTTCAAATTCTGGATGTGAACATTTCCCATCAACTTCCATAGCCGTTCCTTATCATAATGATAAGCAGTGTCAGCTTTTATACTGGCTTCCACTTGAAACAAAGAATCAAATTTCTCTAGGTATATTCCTTTTTCAAATGCCCAATAAGAAGGTGATTTACGATCAAAAATCAGCCATTCTTCCGTATTAACCCTGTAACGGGTAACTCCCGAGTCTGAAACCAATGTCGTCACCCCCCGGGTATCCATTACAGGTAATGAATCACGTTCAGTAATCGCAGCACCCAAGTCTTTTTTTCCTCCCGAACAGGAAGAAAATAAAAGAAACATAACCATTGCCGTAAGGACAATGGTTATGCTCATATTTTTAAGATTGACAACGTTATCGAGTTGTAACAACATATTCTCTATCGAATGGTTGTAGACTCACCTATCCAACCGCCAATAGTGATACGATCACCGGCTTTATAACCTAACATAAAGAGGTCTTTAGCTTGCGGAGTATGACGTGCATACGTTGATATTAATTCGTTTACTTTATCCGTCACACTCGGATCAACGGCTTTAGCACGTTGCAACTTGTCAATAACCACAAAATACGTACACTTATTTAATGCAGGTTCGTCACTCCAATTAGGATTAGCTCCATACATTTGCGCCAGCAAAATATAGGGTTCACCATAACTTTCATTAAAGTTAATAGCTTTTTGAGCATATGTCCTTGCCTGAGACAACTTCTTGGCCTGCCATAAAGCTGCAGCAGTAGCATATGCCATTTCTGCTTTCTTTTTGCTGTCAGTTTCCATATTCAGAGCCTCATCAAAAAACTTCACAGCATTATCAAAATCATTTTTCTTATAGTACATATATGCTACACCAACAGCTGCGTCAGCAGTCGGATTCACAGCATACAAATATTCAGAAGCCTTGAAGTAAACTTCACTATCATTACACTTTTGCATCTTTAAAATAGCAATGGTTTTCTTCAAAAAAGCAGAATCAGTTTTATTAGCTTCTACTTTCGGCCCATAAATATTCTGTAATGATTCGCAATCGGCAACACCACTATTAATAAACATTGCTACCAAATTATCCTTAATTGCCTGCAAATTAGCTTTTGTAGCAGGTTTAGTTTCTGCTGCAATAGCCTCATCAGCATATTGAGAAGCATTAATATAATCCTGGAAGAACTGATCGGTGAAATTATTATCAGCTTTTACTTTTTGCATAGAAACATCCAAAAAGTAGTGAAGTACAGCACCTTTAGAACCAGCCTTCTCAGCTTCTATTGATTCTTTTAACCATTGATAAGCTTGATCCAAATCTGGTTGCGGGGCATATTGAATATAGTCTACCGCTTTTGCACCCAAAGCATCTGCAACACTCGGTACGCCTTTCATACCTTTCTGAATAAATTCAGGAATGTATTTCATTCTCAAATCATATACATTCATCAATTCATCAAAGTATTTCTTGTAATCAGCAGAATTTCTATCTTTAATCTGATTCAGAAAACCTACTAAAATCTTTTGAGCATCAGTAAAAGTATAATATCTCAATGTTGGACAATCTTTCAGCACAGCCATACAAGGAGCATATGCATCTTTAAAATTACCGGCTTTCACCGCCTCATGAGAAATACTACTGTTTGCATTACAATCATTTTGTGCGAAAGCGCTGTTTACTCCACCCGAAAGGAGTAAAATAGCTACAAGCGTTTTAATTTTCATTGTATCTAAATTTTAGTTGTTATATTGTCTATTCACCATTAATCAACTCTACGTTTAAAGAACCAACGTTCATTAAAAGTCACTCCAATGCAGATACGCAATGTATTTTCATTCACAAAAGTCGCGTTCGTCCCTTCTGTTCTTACGTATTGTGCCGAAAGACTCAACACAGAACGTGTACGCGGAATAGGTAGTCCAAAACCGGCAGTAAGACCATATTCGTTAGCTGCACGTTCTCCTTTTATTTTATAATAAGGTTGAGAATAATAAGCTCCCAAACGATATTTCACATGAGCAAAATAACTTCTCCCCAACGGATTTGGAAGAAATTCCGCACCTACGGATATTTTCGTACGATTACAGAAAGCATCATCTTCATTCATATAAGTCACCGATCCCCAATTCTGATACATAAAATCAGCACCTACCGTCAATCGATTGTCGTACGTATACGTAAGACCAACTCCAAGTGTCATGGGTGTTCCACAAATCACAGTTGTATCTCTTACTGTTATAGTAGACCCAGTATTGGAGTTACCCAATTGGTCTTGAAAATATGTATTATTACTCAAGTCATGTCCCGGTGTAAAAACTGCTCCCACCGTTATTTCATTTTTTTTGCCAAACTGATGTGTATACTGTGCACCAAGATCTAGTTTATAACTCTTTATTGCCACATTAGATACTGTTGTCAGTGGCATAATTGATGAATTAGACGGAAATTGTTCCGCCAAAGTTCGTGTTACATCTCCCCAAAGATACGAAATATTCGCACCTACGGAAAGATTTTTAAATATTTTAAAACCTGCCCCTAAATAAAGTTGATGCAAACCACCTTCACCAGAATATGTCACTGTATTCGAACTAGTCTCCACTTTTGAATTCTCACGATATTCCCCCAAACTATAACCCACATTCGAATATGGTAATAACCCTAAACTCATAGCAGCCCATTTACCCAAACGGAATTGCATAGTAATATAGTCGAAACTGGAATTTTTGGCGTTTTTCTTCACTTTCCCATCGCTAAAATTAGTATTTTGCAATGAGATACCTCCGTCGAAAATAAATGTAAGTGAATCAATCGCCGTATAGGAAGCCGGATTCACGAAATTAGTCTGAAATTTATCTCGCAACCCGTATGCAATACCACCCATGGCCTTGCTATTACCTGAACCTTGGTCTGCTAACTGTCCATATCCATATCGTGTATAAGGAGAGTTTGTATTATTTTGAGCGAAGATCGCTCCGGACACTATTATTAGCAAGAACACCAAGAGTGTTTGTCTATATCCTATCATTATTATAGTTTAAAATTCTATTTAATCCTTTCAACACTAAAAATCTGTCTGCAAAGATGATACTTTTTAAGTTTGTATCAAAAGAAAAATCATCACCGCCCGTTAAAAAAACCAAAACTTCAGCATATTTATGCTTCATAGCCATAATGTAACCTGAAATTTCATGTTCAATACCTTTCAATACCCCTTCGCGAATAGCCGTATCAGTATTCTTACCTATTGATACCCGTTCCCCCTCAGCTGATACCAGCGGAAGCCTTCCTGTAAACTGATGCAAGGCCCTGAAACGCATCTGCATGCCCGGAGAGATATTTCCTCCATGATAACGACCAGTAGCATCAATAAACTCGTATGTAATACAAGTACCGGCGTCAATCACCAGAATATTTTTATCGGGAAATTGTTCATTCGCTCCCACAACAGCAGCTATACGGTCATAGCCCAGCGTCAGTGGAGTTTCATAAAGGTTTTCTATCGGAAGCGACGTTTTTTCATCTAACCAAAGTACTGGAACAGACAATAATTCCAATTGTATCAAAGCTTGTTTGCCAAGATCTATGACGGTAGCCACAATCGCTCTTTCAAATATATATTTACAACAAAAAGCGGATAACTTTTCTAACGTTTTATTAGAATCATATATCACTTCCTGCAATGTATTTCCATTGAACGCCGCAATCTTAGCCACCGTATTTCCTATATCAATAATGAGATTCACTGTCTTATTTTTATCTTTGAGGGGACAAAGGTAGTGTTTTATTATAATAAAGGAGCTATTTTCTATCTAACTTTCTACAAAGACTCTGCAATGACTATATTTAAAACCTTCACATTTACAAAAAATAAAAAATCATATTTCAAAATTCATTATAAGACAAAACAATTTCTATAATTGTATATTAGTATCATCAGATTTAATCAGATTACCCATTCGACAGACTCAAGTGTCTCAAAATAACAATAACAGAAAACTTTTAAGATGAATAAATTCTTGCTATTCCAGAGATTTTCCATAAGTTTGCAGCCATGAAACAGCATTTAATTTTTATCATATACCTGTTCGCCTTCCTAACCTGTTCTTCTGTAAGTGTTGCTCAGACAGGTATTCAAGAGATAGATACGCCCGATTCTACCCGTATCAGTTTACTGACATGTGCTCCAGGGGGGGAAATTTATTTTCTTTTCGGACATACCGCTATTCGATATGAAAATTACACGCGGGACATTGACGTTATCTTCAATTATGGAATATTTAACTTCGACGCTCCTCATTTCATTCTCCGCTTTGCTTTAGGAAATACGGATTACCAGCTTGGAGTGACCGACTATAATCACTTTACCCGTGAATATAACTCACAGGGACGTGACGTATGGCAGCAGGTACTGAACCTCACTCCTCGGGAAAAAGAGAAGTTGATCTCTTTGCTGGAAGAGAACTACCGTCCAGAAAACCGTGTTTATCGCTACAACTTCTTTTACGATAATTGTGCGACCCGTCCACGCGATCAGATAGAAAAAGCCATTGATGGTGTTTTACAATATGCTGACAATATGACCGATAATGATACAGGAGTCACTTTTCGAGATTTACTACATAAATATAGCGAAGGGCATTTATGGTCGCGTTTCGGAATGGACATGTGCATGGGTAGCCAGGCCGACAAACCAATCAATCGTAAGTTGATGATGTTTGTACCATTCTATTTGCAAGAATATTTCAATACAGCCCGGATTATAGACAAAAAAGGACAGATACGCCCACTAGTCTCTTCTGAAGAAAAAATTGTGGTAACGGGGAAAAATGCTATTGATTTCCAATCGGGAGGTATCACGCCAATGCAATCGGCACTATTGTTATTCATCATAGTTACAGTTGCTACTATTTATGGTCTTCGTCAGCAGAGAACTTTATGGGGTATTGACCTCATACTCTTTTTTTCTGCTGGAATAGCAGGATGTATTCTTGCATTCCTCACTTTCCTTTCACAACATCCGGCAGTCAGCCCCAATTATCTGCTATTCGTCTTTCATCCATTGCATTTATTTTGTTTACCATGGATAATAAATAAAATAAGAAAAAGACAAAGAAGTTGGTATATGCAAGCCAACCTTGTAGTTTTAACACTTTTTATACTGCTTTGGGCAATAATACCACAAAAATTTCCAATAGCAATATTACCTTTGGCACTTTGTTTGCTGATACGTTCAGGAAACAACTTAATTCTCACCTCTCGTTCCTCTAAAAAAAATGAAAAATAGTTTTATTTGGATATTTCGATGAAAAAAGGACTGATAACCTCTATACTCGCATTAACATTCAGCGGTTTGCAAGCCCAACCGTTACCTGTTGTTCCTAAATTGGTGGTAACTCTAACCATCGACCAGTTACGCACCGATTATATGGAGGCGTTCTCGTCCCTTTACGGAGAAAAAGGGTTTAAGAGATTAATACGTGAAGGTAAAGTGTTCCGTCAGGTAAAATTTCCTTTCTCCGGAATCGATCGTGCTTCAGCAATTGCTACTATTTATACTGGTACCACACCATCAATGAATGGAATCATAGCTAAACATTGGCTCGATTCCAAAACTTTACGTCCCAAGAATTGTGTAGATGATCCTGAATTTATGGGTAACTACACCGATGAGAACTCCTCTCCTTCACAGTTATTGACCTCTACTGTAACCGATGAGCTGAAAATAGCGACAAGAAACGCAGCTCTGGTATATTCCGTAGCTCCTTTTCGTGATGCTGCCATTCTTTCTGCCGGACATGCCGGAAATGGTGCTTTTTGGCTAAACAACAAAACGGGAAAATGGTGTGGATCTACCTATTACGGTGAATTTCCGTGGTGGGGTAGCCAGTACAATGATCAACAGTCCCTCGACTTTCGTATCAAAGAAATAGAATGGAATCCCATCTATCCTATCACAAATTATACGTTCCTACCAGAATGGCGAACTTCTCCCTTTAAGTATAAATTTGAAATTGAAAAAGAAAACAAATTCAGACGGTTAATAACCAGCCCACTTGTGAATGATGAAATCAATCGTTTTGCCGAGGAAATTTTAGACAAAAGCACTATCGGTAAAGATGATATTACTGACTTGTTGGCGCTGACCTATTACGCAGGAAACTATAATCATCGTAGCATACAAGAATGTGCTATGGAAATGCAAGATACATATGCCCGTCTAGATCGTAGTATTGCCAACTTGTTGGATATGCTGGAACGCAAAGTGGGTTTGCAGAATATACTTTTATGTATCACTTCTACCGGATATGCTGATCCAGAAGGTGCTGATGTAGGGATATATCGTGTTCCTGGTGGAGAATTCTACCTAAACCGGTGTGCTACTCTATTGAATATGTACCTGATGGCAACTTACGGTGAAGGACAATATGTAGAAGGATTTTACGACCGACAAATATATCTCAATCATAAGTTAATAGAGAATAAGCAATTAAACCTTGCCAAACTGCAAGAGAAGTCTGCCGAATTTTTAGTTCAGTTCAGCGGTGTAAATAAAGTATATTCTGCTTATCGGTTGTTATTGGGATCTTGGTCGCCAGAAATAGAACATATACGCAATGGCTTCCACCGCAAGCGTTCTGGTGATTTACTCATCGAAGTACTCCCTGGTTGGACCATCATGCAGGAAAACAGTACTGACAATCGCGTAGTACGTGCTGCAGATATACCAGTACCGCTTATCCTCATGGGCAGAGGTATCAAATCTGAAACTACCCATCTCCCAGTCAGTGCAGATCACATCGCACCGACCTTGACAAATTTCATGCGTATTCGGGCGCCAAACGCCTGTATAGCAACTGCGCTCAATTATTAGAATCGTGATTATCCGTATAATCCATGCTGAATATTCAGAGCGCAATCCTCTAAAATAATCAATGCAAATCTGTATAATCTGTATAGAAATCAGTAACTTTGTACACTCATAAGATTGAATAATATTAAAAACAATTATATAAAATGGGATTTAATGAAATTTTAAGCTCGATTTTCGGCAATAAATCCACTCGCGATATGAAAGAAATCAAACCGTGGGTAGACAAAATTAAAGCCGCTTATCCTGAAGTTGCCAAACTTGACAATGACGCCCTACGCGCCAAAACAGAAGAACTGAAAGCCTATATCCGTGATGCCGCTACTGAACAGCGTACCAAAGTAGAAGAGCTGAAGTCCAGTGTTGAAAGTATTGAATTGGAAGATCGTGAAGAAGTATTTGCTCAGATAGATAAAATAGAGAAAGAAATTCTCGATATTTATGAAAAAGCTCTTGACGATGTGTTACCTGTAGCTTTCTCCATTGTGAAGGAAACAGCTAAACGTTTCGCAGAGAATGAGGAAATCATAGTAACTGCCACTGAATTTGACCGTCAACTCGCTACGACCAAAGATTTTGTACGTATCGATGGTGATAAGGCCATCTACCAGAATCATTGGATGGCCGGCGGTAATGATACAGTATGGAATATGGTACATTATGATGTACAGTTATTTGGTGGTGTAGTATTACACAAAGGTAAAATTGCTGAAATGGCAACAGGTGAAGGTAAAACTTTGGTAGCTACCTTACCGGTATTTCTCAATGCACTGACCGGAAACGGTGTACATGTAGTAACTGTGAATGATTATTTGGCTAAACGTGACTCCGAATGGATGGGACCGTTGTATATGTTTCACGGTTTGAGTGTAGACTGTATTGACAAGCATCAACCCAACTCTGATGCACGTCGCCAAGCCTATTTGGCAGATATTACATTCGGTACGAACAATGAATTTGGTTTCGACTATTTACGCGATAATATGGCTATCAGTCCCAAAGACCTTGTACAACGCCAGCATAATTATGCAATCGTCGATGAGGTAGACTCTGTATTAATTGATGATGCCCGTACTCCGTTAATTATTTCCGGTCCAGTACCTAAAGGCGACGATCAACTCTTTGAACAACTCCGTCCACTGGTAGAAAGACTAGTGGAAGCTCAAAAGAAACTGGCTACGCAATATCTTGCAGATGCCAAGCGTCTCATCGCTTCAGATAATAAGAAAGATATAGAAGAAGGGTTCCTTGCTCTGTATCGTAGCCACAAGTGTTTGCCGAAGAATAAGGCATTGATTAAGTTCCTGAGTGAACAAGGTATCAAAGCAGGTATGCTTAAGACTGAGGAAATCTACATGGAACAGAATAATAAACGCATGCATGAAGTTACCGATCCGCTGTACTTCGTCATTGATGAAAAGTTGAACAGTGTAGATCTGACAGATAAGGGTGTGGACTTGATTAGTGGTAATTCCGAAGATCCAACTTTCTTCGTATTACCGGACATCACTGCTCAACTTTCCGAACTGGAAAATGAGAAAGAGCTGACAGATGAACAACGTCTGGAAAAGAAAGACGAACTAATGACAAACTTTGCCATCAAATCAGAACGTGTACACACTATCAATCAGTTATTGAAGGCTTATACCATGTTTGAGAAAGATGACGAATATGTAGTAATCGATGGTCAGGTGAAGATTGTAGATGAACAGACTGGACGTATCATGGAAGGCCGTCGTTATTCCGATGGTTTGCATCAGGCTATTGAGGCCAAGGAAGGTGTTAAAGTGGAAGCTGCGACACAAACGTTCGCAACAATCACACTACAGAACTATTTCCGCATGTATCATAAGTTGTCCGGTATGACTGGTACTGCCGAGACGGAAGCAGGTGAGCTCTGGGACATCTATAAGCTCGATGTGGTCGTTATCCCGACAAATCGTCCCATTGCCCGCAATGATATGAACGACCGTGTTTACAAAACAAAACGCGAAAAATATAAAGCTGTTATTGAGGAAATTGAAAAGATGGTAGCAGCCGGACGCCCAGTATTGGTAGGTACTACCTCCGTTGAAATCTCTGAAATGCTGAGTAAGATGTTGACTATGCGTAAGATTGAGCACAATGTATTAAATGCGAAGTTACATCAAAAAGAAGCGGATATCGTAGCAAAAGCCGGTTTAAGTTGTGCGGTAACCATCGCTACCAACATGGCAGGTCGTGGTACCGATATCAAGTTAAGTCCAGAAGTAAAGGCTGCGGGTGGTCTTGCCATCATCGGTACAGAACGTCACGAGTCACGTCGTGTAGACCGCCAGTTGCGTGGTCGTGCCGGACGACAGGGTGACCCGGGGTCATCTGTATTCTTCGTTTCTCTGGAAGATGATCTGATGCGTCTATTCTCTTCCGACCGTATTGCCAGTGTAATGGATAGGCTCGGTTTCAAGGAAGGCGAAATGATTGAACATAGTATGATCTCCAAATCTATCGAACGTGCACAGAAGAAAGTGGAAGAAAACAATTTCGGTATCCGTAAACGTTTGTTGGAATATGACGACGTTATGAACAAGCAACGTACCGTAGTTTATACCAAGCGCCGCCATGCCTTGATGGGCGAACGTATCGGTATGGATATCGTAAATATGATTTGGGATCGTTGTGCCAATGCTATCGAAACTCCGACATACGAGGATTGCAAAATGGATCTGTTGCAAACACTGGCAATGGAAACTCCGTTTACAGAAGAAGAATTCCGTAACGAGAAAAAAGAAAAACTGGCTGATAGAGCATTCGATTCTGCTATGGAACTTTTCAAACGTAAAACTGAGCGTATGGCACAGATTGCCTATCCAGTTATCAAACAAGTTTACGAAAACCAAGGGCATATGTACGAAAATATTCTTATCCCTATCACAGACGGTAAGCGTATGTACAATATTTCCTGTAACCTAAAGGCTGCTTACGACAGTGAATGTAAGGAAGTGGTAAAATCATTTGAAAAATCCATTCTGTTACATGTTATCGATGAGGCTTGGAAAGAAAATCTGCGTGAACTGGATGAGCTGAAACATTCCGTACAAAATGCCAGCTATGAACAGAAAGACCCATTGTTGATCTATAAGTTGGAGTCTGTAAATCTGTTTGATGTCATGGTTGATAAGATTAACAACCAAACAGTTTCTATCCTGATGCGTGGACAAATACCAGTACAGGAGCCTCAAGAAATCCGTCAGGCAACACCGGAACAACGTCAAGACTTAAGTAAGTATCGCGAACAGAAACAAGACTTGAGTGATCCGAACCAACAGGCAGCTGCACAACAAGACACACGTGAGCAAGTGAAACGCGAACCTATCCGTGCGGAAAAAACAGTAGGACGTAATGACCCTTGTCCTTGCGGAAGTGGTAAGAAATATAAGAACTGCCACGGAAAGAATGCATAAACAGCTAATCGGCCAATCACTAATAAAAGCCTTGAACGGTTAAAAACTGTTCGAGGCTTTTTGTTATCCGAGTAAAAAGATTACTTTTGCTTTCAGAACAAAGAATGAAGACTATGACCAAATATTCTTATTACCTGCTATTGTTCAGCTTATTGCTTTTTAGTGGATGTCAAAGTGTAGAACAACTTTCAATCGACTATATGCTCCCTGCAGAGGTTAGTTTCCCTGAAACCCTGAAACGGGTTGCTATTGTTAACAACATGCCCGAAGTACCGGACAATAAACTTATAGCTAGCGAAGAAGATAAAAAGAAGAGTGAAACAGAGATAGCACGAAAAGTGGACTACTACAATGGTGACGCTACTATTACCACCGAAGCATTGGCAAATGCACTTGCTGCAGAAAATTACTTCAATGAAATTGTAATCTGCGACTCGGCATTGCGCGCCAAGGATATCACCCCCCGCGAAAACACCTTGACTAAGGATGAAGTAAATGAATTAACTCAAAGTCTTGATGTAGATTTCTTAATAGCATTAGAGAATATACAAATGCATTCTATCCGTAGAATAAATTTTATACCTGATATAGGAGCATATTATGGTACCATAGACATGAAGGTTTATCCTACCATAAAGGTTTACTTACCCAATCGCAAAGGTCCTATGGTGGTTGTCAATAGTAATGATAGTATTTTCTGGGATGCAATAGGAGGTACGGAGACTTTTGTGCTTACACATCTTATCAGTGAGAAGGATATGTTAAAAGAGGCTTCAGAGTTTGCAGGAACAGTTCCGGTAAAGCATCTTCTTCCACATTGGGAAACAGCCAACCGGTATATGTTTACTGGGGGATCTGTAAACATGCGTGATGCCGCTGTTTATGTCAAGGAAAAACAATGGAATAAAGCTATTGAGTTATGGAAACAAACCTATCAAACTAAAAAAGGTAAACAGAAAATGCGAGCTGCCTATAATCTGGCTTTAGGTTATGAAATGCAGGACAGTATAGAAATTGCTACTGACTGGGCCTTAAAAGCTCAAGTTGAAGCACGTAAGATAGATGAAATAGACAAACGTGACTCGTCACAATTGGGAGTAGGAGATTTCCCTAATTATATGTTTACTACTTTATATGTAACCGAGTTGAAGATAAGAAAGGAAGGAATATCACGTCTGAATATGCAAATGCAACGATTTAATAATGATTTTTGATCAAATGTGCTGTTTGAAGAAAGATTGATAGTCACTTCCACATTTTTTTCATCATTCATTACTCATTATTCATTATTTTCCCTACCTTTGAACATCCTTAAGAAAGAAAAGTAATTATGAAAGTCGGTCAATCAGTATTATCTATCCTCGAAGTTACCATAAAACGAGCAATCAGCAAGTATACTTGTGGTTGTGAGCAATCTATTGTCACAGATATTCATATCCAAGCCAATCAAAGTACCGGTGAATTTACCATTCTCGATGATGAAGATGAAGAATTAGCAAATACTACCATCGAGGAATGGATGTCTTATGAAGGGGATGATTTTTATGAAAGTCTGGAGCGTGCCCTGAGTAACCTTCTTTGTAACCTGAAAAATAATGGTCTTTTTGATAAATTGACTATCATGAAACCTTTCTCTTTTGTTTTGGTAGACGAAGATAAAGAGACCATTACCGAACTCTTGTTGATGGATGATGACACGTTATTGGTAAACGAGGAGCTCCTGAAGGGTCTGGATGAAGAACTGGACACTTTCCTGAAAGAGTTATTAGAAAAATAGATATCAAATCCAATATATTGTAGTCCTTGTAGTATAAAAATTGCAAGGACTATTTTTGTATATTAATACTCCTAGAAGATATACTTTATTTAGTATCCTATAATAAAAAGAGTCCGAACTTAAGAATCCGGACTCTTTTCATATCTATTTAAAAAATACAAAAATCAGATTTTCTTCAGAGCAGCAATACTTTCCTTTAAAGAATTGATGATACTTTCAGCATCCGCTTGTTTTTTGCGTTCCAACTCAAGGACAGCAGCAGGTGCATTATTTACAAACTTTTCATTACTCAATTTCTTCATGACTCCCTGTAAGAAACTTTCCTTATGTTTCAACTCAGCTTCCATACGGGCTATTTCAGCCTCCACATCAATCATATTACCTAAAGGAACTGCATATTCCGTTGTCCCAACCATAAATGAAGCGGCACCGTCTGATTTATTTTCTACTACATCGATGACCGAAAGATTACACATCTTCATTATAACAGAATTAAAGACAACAACTGGATTTTCACCAACAATCTGCAACTCCAACGTTTCTTTCTGAGCGATGTTCTTCTGTAAACGAATGGAACGAACACTACTGATAATCTCCTTTACTACCTCAAATTGCTGTTCAATGGTCTCATCCATCTTGATAGTAGAAGAAATAGGGCTTACCATCAAGCTCTCACCTTCCTTACGGTCTGAAATATGCTGCCACAACTCTTCCGTAATAAACGGCATGAAAGGATGCAACAGATGTAGTAAATTATCAAAGTAAGCAATAGTCGTTTCATATACCTTCTTACTGATAGGTTGACCATAAACGGGCTTAATCATTTCCAAATACCAGGAAGAGAACTCATCCCAGAACAATTTATAAACAGCCATCAATGCTTCACTCAAACGATACTTGCTGAACAAATCCGCTACTTCAGCAGCTACTGCACTTTGTTTAGTCTCGAACCAACGCATTGCCAGTTCCGCAGACTCGGGCACTACAACCTCCACACTTACTTCCCATCCCTTAATCAAGCGGAATGCATTCCATATCTTATTGCAGAAATTACGTCCTTGTTCACAAAGCGCATCATCAAAAAGAATATCATTACCGGCAGGAGCCGAAAGCATCATTCCCATACGCACACCATCAGCGCCAAATCTTTCAATCAGTTCCAATGGATCAGGAGAGTTTCCGAGTGACTTAGACATTTTGCGTCCCTGTTTGTCACGAACGATACCTGTGAAGTACACATTTTTGAACGGCATTTTACCCTCATACTCATAACCCGCCATAATCATTCGGGCTACCCAGAAAAAGATGATATCCGGTCCTGTTACCAAATCACTGGTAGGATAATAATAGTTGATTTCTTCATTATCCGGGTTATTGATACCATCAAATAGGGAAATAGGCCACAACCAAGAAGAGAACCAAGTATCCAAGCAATCCTCATCCTGACGCAAGTCAGCTTTAGTCAGAGCATTATTACCCGTTTTTTCTTTTGCCAGTTTCAAAGCTTCTTCAATAGAAGTGGCTACTACATAACCACCCTCCGGGAGGAAATAAGCAGGAATACGATGTCCCCACCACAACTGGCGGCTGATACACCAATCCTTAATATTCTCCATCCAGTATTTATAAGTATTCTTATATTTAGCAGGATAGAATTTCAGTTCATCATTCATCACCGGTGGCAACGCCATATCTGCAAAATGTTGCATCTTCAGGAACCACTGCATAGAGAGCTTTGGTTCGATAGCTACATTAGTACGTTCAGAAAAGCCTACTTTATTGGTATAAGCTTCCACTTTCTCCAATAATCCGGCAGCAGCAAGATCTTTCTCAATCTGTTCACGTACATCGAACCGATCCATACCGACATATAAACCGGCTACTTCACTAAGTGTACCGTTATCATTAAAAATGTCAATACTAGGCAAATTATATTTCTCGCCCAACATATAGTCATTCACATCATGGGCAGGAGTTACTTTCAAACAACCTGTACCAAACTCAATATCTACATAATCATCTTCAATAACCGGAATAACACGACCCACCAAAGGTACAATAACTTTCTTACCTTTCAACCAGGTATTTTTCGGGTCATTAGGATTGATACACATGGCAGTATCTCCCATAATAGTCTCGGGACGAGTAGTGGCCACTACTGCATAACGTCCTTCGGGATCATCCTCTACCATATACTTCAGATAATATAGCTTACTGTGTTCTTCCTTATAGATAACCTCCTCATCAGAAAGGGCAGTCAAAGCTTTCGGATCCCAATTTACCATACGGACCCCCCGATAAATCAGCCCTTTATTATACAAATCGACAAATACCTTGAGTACACTTTCGCTACGTTTTTCGTCCATTGTAAAAGCGGTACGATCCCAATCACAGGAAGCACCCAGTTTACGAAGTTGTTTCAAAATGATACCGCCATGTTCATCTGTCCATTCCCAAGCATGTTTCAGAAATTCATCACGGGTAAGATCTGTTTTCTTGATTCCCTGTGCTGCCAGTTTATTTACAACCTTTGCTTCAGTAGCGATAGAAGCATGGTCTGTACCCGGTACCCAACAAGCATTCTTACCTTCCATACGCGCACGGCGAACCAGAATATCTTGAATGGTATTATTAAGCATGTGTCCCATGTGCAACACGCCAGTGACGTTAGGAGGAGGAATAACGATGGTGTAAGGCTCACGACCATCGGGTTTCGAACTAAATAATTTGTGGTCCAACCAATATTGATACCACTTTCCCTCCACGTCAGCGGGGTTGTACTTACTTGCTAATTCCATATTATAAAATCTCTATAATTAATTTATTGCGAATAATGGGCACAAAATTAATGAATTAAAATTTAAATCTTGCTACCCTCAGGTTGTTTCTGCTCATGGAAAGACAATTTCTAACCTTCAGAAAGAGTCACGCCATAAAAAATAACAGGCATAAATACCCAATTTCCTAACATCCAAGAGAAAATTTCACCATATTCAATACAGGTAAAAATCTCTACAAAGAAACATCACATTATTTTTCAATAAGGCCTATAGCAAAAGAAAGTCTCCTCTAACACAACTCAACAATACCAAGTCAACCAAAGTCATGCAAAACACAATTTCTACAATAACATTCTATTTCGTTTTATTCAACCATAAATAATAATTACAATACTTGATGTCGTTGACTCCATCGATTGATTAACAGATTTTTCGCAAAAATAGAGCTATTTTTCTATGTAACGTTTAATTATTGCATATTTTTGTCCATACTAAACAATATCCAGAATGAGATGTAAGCTAAAAATCAGATATGTAATATTAAGTGTACTATTGTTTATTACATGGGGCACACAACTCATTCCGTTTTTTGGAGAATTTTATGCTAAATCTGCATATCCAACCATCTCCTACTGTCTATCTGCATTTTCTAATTTGTTTCCATTTGCCATTGGTGATTTATTCATTTTTCTCAGTATAGCCGGAATTATCCTATATCCTATTTACGCGCGTTGCCATCTGAAGAAGATATGGAAACATATTCTGTTGAACAATTTTGAGTATCTATTGTGGGTATATGTATGGTTTTATCTGGCATGGGGATTGAACTATTCACAACCAAATTTTTACGAACGGACAGGTATTCCCTATACCGCCTATACTCCCGAAAATTTTCGGAAATTTATAGATACATACATTGCCAACCTGAACGCTTCCTATACCGATATAACTTCCATCAACGAACCACTTGTTTGCAAAGAATGTGTTCGAAGCTATAACTATATCAGTGATACACTGGGCATACATCGTCCTCCCCATCAATCACCGCGTGTCAAAACTATGTTCTTCACCCCGTTGATTTCCAAGGTGGGTGTCACCGGTAGTATGGGACCTTTTTTTTGCGAATTCACGCTGAACGGAGACTTGTTACCTTCACAATACCCCGCCACCTACAGTCACGAACTGGCACATCTGTTGGGTATCACCAGCGAAGCAGAAGCCAATTTTTACGCCTATCAGGTCTGTACTCGTTCAGAAGTCCAGAGCATTCGTTTCAGTGGTTATTTCTCTATTCTCTCGCATGTATTAAGTAATGCCCATCAATTGATGAATAAAGAAGAATATACGGAACTTCTGAACCGTATACGTCCTGAAATCATCGAGCTGGCAAGAACTAATCAAAAATATTGGATGGAGAAGTATAGCCCTATTATTGGAGATATTCAGAATTGGATATACGACTTGTATCTGAAAGGAAATAAAATAAAAAGTGGACGAAAGAATTATTCCGAAGTAATAGGATTACTTATTTCCTATGAGAACCGAAAACAATAATTAAAGTAAAGTATTGAATATTGATCACTAAATATAATTATATCATGTCTACAAGAAAAGAACAAATGGAAGCCTTTGGACGCTTCCTTGACATACTCGATGAATTACGCGAGAAATGTCCCTGGGATCGCAAACAGACGAACGAAAGCCTGCGCCCCAATACCATTGAAGAAACCTACGAACTTTGCGACGCCTTGATGCGTAATGACAAAAGTGATATCTGTAAAGAGCTGGGTGATGTGTTACTTCACGTGGCTTTCTATGCCAAGATCGGCTCGGAAACGGGTGATTTCGATATAAAAGATGTATGCGACCTCCTTTGTGAGAAACTTATCTTCCGCCATCCGCATGTATTCGGTGATGTAAAAGCCGAAACAGCCGGACAGGTTTCTGAAAATTGGGAACAACTGAAACTGAAAGAAAAAGGTGGCAACAAAACCGTTTTAAGTGGTGTACCCACCTCCCTACCGTCACTCATCAAGGCTTATCGTATCCAAGACAAAGCACGTAATGTCGGCTTCGATTGGGAAGAGCGCGAACAAGTATGGGATAAGGTAAAAGAAGAGATACAAGAATTTCAAACAGAAGTAGTCCACATGGATAAAGACAAAGCAGAAGCAGAATTTGGTGATGTCATGTTCAGTCTTATCAATGCTGCACGTCTCTATAAAATCAATCCGGATAATGCATTGGAGAGGACCAATCAAAAATTCATCCATCGTTTCAACTATGTAGAAGCACATAGCATCAAAGAAGGTAAAAACTTGCACGACATGACGCTGGAGGAAATGGATAAACTATGGAATGAAGCAAAAATTTTAGAAACCCCAAAATAGATTACCTGTTCACACTAAACAAATAATCTATTTTACTTCAACACATCATCTGTTTCATTATAGATGATGTGTTGTTTTATTTCCTGTCCGACTACCGTTTCGGAGCTCTATCTTTTCCCCCACCACGCTGCATTCCTTTCAGCAAATCCCGATGAAAACGCATCTCAGCCTTTTGAACCAAATAGAGTTTCTTGGCAGAAAGTACTCTCTTGAATTTATCGAAATAAGTCTTTTCTAAACGATCGGAAGCGATACGGGCATCGTATACTCCTTCCATTATTTCCGCATATTGGGCTTCAGTAGTCTTTTCATTTTTTCCCTTGCGGATTAATTCCCAAGCTTTATCATTCAGCTCTTTCTTCTTATCCTGCAACTCAAAATACATCGGGAAAAATTTGACAGCCTCTTCTTTTGTCAATCCCGCTTTCTCCATAATATACGCCTTTTGTTTAGCACGGAATTCCGTAGGAGACAAATGCTGGTCACACCCATCAGCAGCCCACAGCACAGGGGCAAGACTACATACTATAACAAATAAAACAATCAGTTTTTTCATTTCTTCTTAATCAGTTAAGTTGTAAGTACATCATTCTGTTTCAGAGTCTGCCAGATAGACATATAATGAATAATCGTCCATCATGGAATTATCCACAGCGATGTTGATGTATTCCATTTCCATTTCCGTATCATCCGCAGCCATACGATCTCCTGCAGTATCAACCGGAGTATGATTTGAAGAAGCAACGCGGATAATCAGCGCCGCACCTACAAACATAGCAGCCATATAAGCCCACGGCTTCACTCTATCCCACATCGTAGGTACCTTTTCCTTAACAATGACCTTCTCTTTTTCGGGAAGCCGGTCCATAATCTCCGAAGTAAGATTTTCAAAATATCCGTCGGGAACATTAAAAACATTTCCCGTCCCCACTTTCTTCAATATATTATCCTCTTCTTTCATAAGCTCTTCTCCTCTCTGTTTAATTAGACAACTTTTCACATTAAAGGTTTAATCTTCTTCTCCCAAAAACTTCTCTATTTTCTTCACGGCATGATGATAAGAAGCCTTCAAAGCTCCCACAGATGTTCCAAAGATTTCCGACATCTGCTCATACTTCATTTCCTGATAATATTTCAGGTTAAACACCATACGTTGTTTCTCCGGCAAGGTAAGCAAAGCTCTTTGTAAAGTTTTCTGCACCTTGTCTCCCGAAAAATAGGGATCACTCTCTAATTTTTGAAGAACATCAGCTTCAGGATCATCCAATGAAACTGTAGCCGTAGCTCGCTGTTTATTCAAAAATGTAAGGCACTCATTCAAAGCAATACGATAGAGCCAGGTGGAGAGTTTTGCCTCCGCCCGGAAATAATCAATATTCATCCATGCTTTAATAAAAGTATTCTGAAGCAAATCATTGGCATCTTCATGAGAAAATACCAACCGACGAATTTGCCAGTACAGCTGTTCGCTATACTGCGCCACAATCATCTCAAATCCCCGCTTCTGTGTACTTTCATCTTGCAAAAGTGCCAACACTTCACGTTCGTTATAGGAAGGGTTCATACAAATCTATTCACATTTATGTCTTTTTAGACAGACAAAGATACTAAAAGTTTAATTTATACCGATATACAAAGCGTTTCTTTGGCAAGTTGTGTATTTGGGAAAATAGCGGAAGCTTCTTCCAGCAGAATACTTTCGTCCTCATAGCGTGCAGAAAAGTGTCCAATAAGTAACTTTTTCACTCCAGCTTCACGGGCAATCTCTGCTGCCTGTGCAGCCGTTGTATGAAAGGTCTCCTTTGCACGTGGAGTATCTTCATCGGCAAACGTTGCTTCATGAAACAGCAAATCCACTCCTCTTATCTGTTCCACAATGGAAGGCAAAAAAATGGTATC
Source organism: Bacteroides sp. OM08-11 (assembly GCF_003438665.1). Taxonomy (NCBI): domain Bacteria; kingdom Pseudomonadati; phylum Bacteroidota; class Bacteroidia; order Bacteroidales; family Bacteroidaceae; genus Bacteroides; species Bacteroides sp. OM08-11. The sequence goes on along the minus strand of NZ_QSTJ01000002.1, from coordinate 463,326 downwards.
CGAACAATAAGCATAACTGCGAGGAAGTACTGCAGGACGAGTCAAACGCGTATTGGCTATAATCTCTCCTTCGGGAGTTACATAATCGGCCCCATTCTTAATACGATTTAACTCGTATACAGGTACTTGGTAAAAGTCTATCATATCACGCAAGATATGATTAGGACGTTGCTTTTCAGCAAACAGAAAACCACAACAAGGTAGTCTGTGACGCAAAGGAATAGTAGTTACGGTTAATGAACGATCTTCATAAATCACCATCTGTTCTTTAGTTTCGAACTCATGGAAAAGGATTTTATATGTCATTTGATGATTGAAGTAGCTCAACATGGGAGCCATTAATCCTTCCAATCCTTTGGGAGAATAAATATGCAATTCTGCCGTACGTCCCAACAGATTGAGCGTAGAAACCAATCCCAACAGGCCAAAACAATGATCGCCATGTAGATGGGATATAAAAATAGTATTCAACCGTGAAAACTTCAAGCGTGACTTGCGAAACTGCAATTGCGCCCCTTCCCCACAATCAATCATAAACAATTTATCGCGTACATTCACTATTTGTGATGTAGGGAAATGCCGGGTTGTGGGCAACGCCGACCCACAACCCAAAATGTGTAATTCAAATTTTTCCATTAACGAAGACAGAACAATCCTTATCCCGATTTAAAAAAGCGCCTTTATCTCCGAAACCTCAAATATACATTCCATAATTTGGCCGGAAATATCACCCTTATATCGATAAATCAATCTTTTATTATCTTTTATACATGCTTCCAAGAACATTTTTATAGCCGGTTCAGATATATTTAAAGAACCTTTAATATTTTGTTTCATTTGTCCCTCATTGCCTTTCAAAACATTCAGATCAACAGCTTCTTCATCAATCGTATAGTTATAAACCACATTGTCCGATTCTATTGTCAATTTGTCAAGAGTAGTGGCTTCATCCACTTTCATCGGACACGAAACATTCGTTACTTTCACCAACTCTTCCAACTTTTGACGGTCACTTTCTTCCTGACTCATATCCTGGTCCAGGATTTTTTTTAAATCTTCCGTATTCAAATAGCATTCTACCTCTTTTCCCGTAGTTTTCCCTTTATATATAAATTTAATTCCAGATTGGGAAGCAACCACCAATTCCAGCATTTTCTTGATTTCACCTTTTGGATTGTTGAACATAGCAGACACTCCCGACTTCATGGCATCAGGTGTCTTTCCCAGAGCTTCCAAATTGATATAATCTTCATTCATCGACATGGAATACACTACATCTGCACCATCGAAATCAATACTTGTCACTTCACCTGCCACTCCCACACTAATAGGACATTGTTTACCGGCTACTTCTATTGCTAATTTAAGTTTGGATTTTTGACTGCAACTAGTAAGCAACATTAGTGACAAACAAGTTAACAGCATAATTTTACCTGAGATTCTGATGATGTTTTGCATAGTGAATTAAAATTAAGTTATTGATTTATCTTCTTTAAGAGACCTAAGAAAAAATCTTCTTTACGATTTCTTACCTTGCAAAGATAAACATAAAATAAAGAAACATCCCCTATTCCATAAAATTCTACCGGCATAAAAAACAAGAAAGGGCGCTTGTTCTGTACAAGCGCCCCTACCTTATTATCTATATATAAAAGAATTATTTCTTTCCAGCTTCCATCTGTTCTTTCAAAGCAGCCAAAGCGTCGATATCACCCAAAGTAGTAGAAGCAGCTTGATTTTGGATTGAAGAAGCAGCTTCTTCCCTCTTACTACCGGTTGACTTTTTAGAAGCCTTCTTTTCTGCTCTTTCTTCTGCCTTGGCAGCATCTTCGAAGATACGGCTGTGAGAAAGAATGATACGCTTAGCATCCTTGTTAAACTCGATAACTTTGAATTCAAGTTTCTCATCCAACTGAGCTTGTGAACCATCTTCCTTAACGAGGTGTTTCGGAGTAGCGAAACCTTCTACACCATAAGGCAAGGCAACTACAGCACCCTTATCCAGCATTTCGATAATAGTACCTTCGTGTACAGAACCTACTGTAAATACAGTTTCAAATACGTCCCAAGGATTTTCTTCAAGCTGCTTGTGACCAAGACTCAAACGACGGTTTTCTTTGTCAATTTCCAGAACCTGTACGTCGATATCTGCACCAATCTGAGTAAATTCAGAAGGATGTTTAACCTTCTTCGTCCAAGACAGGTCAGAGATATGAATCAAACCGTCTACACCTTCTTCGATTTCTACGAATACGCCGAAGTTAGTGAAGTTACGTACCTTAGCTGTATGTTTAGAGCCAATAGGATACTTTTCTTCAATAGTTTCCCAAGGATCAGCCTTCAGTTGTTTAATACCGAGAGACATCTTACGTTCTTCACGATCCAAAGTCAACACTACAGCTTCAACTTCGTCACCTACCTTCATAAAGTCTTGTGCAGAACGCAAGTGCTGGCTCCAAGACATTTCAGATACGTGGATCAGACCTTCAACACCGGCAGCAATTTCAATGAATGCTCCATAGTCAGCCATAACAACTACTTTGCCCTTTACGTGATCACCTACCTTCAAGTCAGGATCAAGAGCATCCCAAGGATGAGGAGTAAGTTGTTTCAAACCAAGAGCGATACGTTTCTTCTCGTCGTCGAAGTCGAGGATAACAACGTTGAGTTTCTGGTCGAGTTCAACCACTTCTTTCGGATCGCTGACACGGCCCCAAGAAAGGTCAGTAATGTGGATCAAACCATCTACGCCACCCAGGTCGATAAATACACCATAGGAAGTGATATTCTTAACGGTACCTTCGAGAACCTGTCCTTTTTCGAGTTTACCGATGATTTCTTTCTTCTGTTGTTCCAGTTCAGCCTCGATAAGAGCTTTGTGAGAAACAACCACATTCTTGAATTCCTGATTGATCTTAACAACCTTGAATTCCATAGTTTTGCCAACGAATACATCGTAATCGCGGATAGGTTTCACATCAATTTGAGAACCCGGCAAGAAAGCCTCGATGCCGAATACGTCTACAATCATACCACCCTTGGTGCGGCACTTGATGTAACCCTTAATAATTTCTTCGTTTTCCAAAGCAGCGTTCACACGATCCCAAGAACGAGTAGCACGGGCTTTACGGTGAGACAGAACCAGCTGTCCTTTTTTGTCTTCCTGGTTTTCGATGTATACTTCTACAGTATCACCAATCTTCAAATCAGGATTGTAACGGAATTCATTCAAAGGAATGATACCGTCTGATTTGTAACCGATGTTCACAACTACTTCACGCTTGTTCATTGCGATTACGGTTCCGTCAACTACCTCGCGGTCGTTAACCTTGTTCAGCGTGTTGTCATACGCTTTTTCCAAGTCTTCGTGACTTGCTGTTGTTACGGCTTCGCCATTTTCGTAAGCATCCCAATTGAAATCTTCAATGGGAGCAACATTTTTTAAATTTTCCATTAATAAATAAATTGTTTAACTCGTTAATTAAGTGAGACTTTATGTTGACTCATATTAAATCGGGCGCAAAGATAGAAGTATTTTCTTGAATGGCAAAATAATCTATGAAATATCACATTATCACCTTATTTATATATGCCAACGCCGCCCCTATCGCAGTACGGTACTCAGCATAAAGAGGAATATGAAAGCGAACGTGATAAATATCTTCCATTTTTGGAAAGACTTCCCTACACTGGGGCAACTGAGCCAGGTTACCGATTAAAACAAAATCTTTGATAGGGCTGTTCAATGCGGCAAGTACAGCCGCTCCACCGATGGTTTGCAATACCATATAAATAACTCCACATGCAATATCTTCCTGAGAAGCATTACTGTCTGTTTTTCCAAACAAGGAAGCGGTAGCATTAACAGGCAAATCGGGCAAGGCTTTGTTGCAAATATCTCCAATCTGTAAATTCACACGGGTCACATCCCCCCGGGAAGCTAATTCCGCCACCTGATGAATATCATGTGTTTTCAGTAATAACCGCGAAAGTCCTTGTAACGTTCCGCCACCAATTCCCATACCTCCAATATGCTGAATTTCATCGCCGTCAACACGTACAAACGACGTTCCCGTTCCCATACTGACCACTATCAACTGATCTATATCCATTGCATGGCGTGCCCCCAAAGCATTAGCTATAAATTCATCCGTCTTACGAGTAGGAAGCCCGTAGAGCGAACTGTCAATAAAAGCACTACCCACACCGGTCAGCATCACCTGCTCCACATCGGACAGATTAATACCTTTATCATATATATATTTCCCGAATGCTCCGAACAAAGACGTCACCGGGTCGGTAGCCGTAATAAACATAGGAGATTCAATTTGTCCCCCATTGATGCCCACTATTTTTGTAGTACTGCCACCTACATCTATACCGATTACAATTCCCATAGCCAATCATTGTATTTGCGGCAAAGGTACAAAAATAGACTGCTCTAATAGAATTCTATCATAAATAATATACGAATACCCAAAAGAAAGAGTACTTTTACACAATTTATAAAATTAAAAATCATGGCAGAAACGAATAACTTCAACCCAACCAAAGTACCCACCGACTACGCATTATGTCTCAACCGCAAGTGCCCACTGGCATCCAGTTGTTTACGTCAACTAGTAGAACAATGCGTCACAAATACATCTGAGTTCTGGACTATCGTCAGCCCTAAACGCATTGCTTCGCAGCAGGGTGACTGTGCTTATTATCGCAGCTCCGTCAAAGTACAGTTTGCTAAAGGATTCGTCGATATTTTAGGAAATTTACCGAACAAACAGACTAAATACGTCATTGCCCGCCTGATTAATCTATTTAGCAGAAGGACTTACTATCGCATACGCAAAGGCGAACGCCTGCTCTCTCCCGATGAACAGCAGAAAGTATTGGCTATTTTCAAAGAATACGGTGCAAACGGTTCTTTGGAGTTTGATTCATACGTGAAAGACTATTGTTGGTAGTTTGTGCCAATAGGGTGGCACAGTTGTGCCATAGAATTGGCATCATCGTGCCAATTTAATGGCATCGTTGTGCCACTTCATTGGCACAAACCGGTTACCATACTTCACTGATAATGATTAATACCTATCGGTTAAAGAGTTCAAAAGTAAATTTGACGCCCACTTCCTGATACTTCCAATTAGCGAAACTGGCAAATACTCCGAAATCAAAGACGTGTGTACCAATGCCATAACCCACTTCCAAATAAGGATTTAGGTGAGGAACAACCAATGCATTGAGATAAAGACGTTCATTCAATACATATTGAGTGTATTTCTTCAGATGCCGGAGCAGCAGAAACGGTGCTTCGTATGTGACATGTCCGCGAACGTACTTACGTGAAGAGTTATACCAACGTCCGTCGAGCAATTGGAATACCCCGCCGATTTCATCGTTCCAACCTACGGGCAGATTAGAACGGGCAAGGTTGGCAAAATCAACAAAGTAAAGTTCCTTTTGATTGGTAAACGCCCCCCACCCAAAGCGGAAGTAGAGATCGCGCATCAACCCCAAAGGCACATTATGCTGAAAATCGACTTCAATGCGCTCATACTTCCCTGTACTATTAAGGACACCACTGATGCCACGCTCCCAGTCTACCGAGACGGTAGGATACTTGGAATAGAGATTAATCTTACGGTCACCATTCATATAATAGTACTGCCCGGGAGTCCACGTCAGACGTACACGGGGAGCAAAACTGTTATAAGTATGACGGAATTTCTTCAGAATATCAGGGTCGAAACCCGGATAGACAGGAGAAGTTTTTGCAGAAACGATATTCGGCATATCCGGAAAAACAATTACAAACTTGGAACGCTCCACCTCAGTACGCCTATGCATAGAGAGCCCGACATCCAAAGTCAGGCCATTAACTATTTCCCAACTATGACGTATCTGCAAATATAAGTCCTTAAAATAGTCCAGATGAATTTGGTCAAAGTCAAAGATACTGTCCGGTATAGCTTTCAAATCATCCAGCACATCACTGCTATAAATACGGTTACCGTTACCCACACTGACATGCAAGGCAGCACGTTTACGAGGCCAGTAATCGAAATCGGAATTGATGGACCAGTAGAACTCTTTCCGTTTAAAATTATATCCCAATTTAGGAACAATACGGAGCAAACGGTCTCCCGTGAATATACGATTGTATTTGAACTCTTGACGGTAAGAGAAACCATTACTACCACTATAACTCAACAAAAGTGGATTGATGAGCGGAGAGCAACGCACACTTCCCATCTTGGCAAGATCTACCGTATAACGACTGATCAATGCATCGCCAATCTCCCCCCAGAATTCAAGTCGTTTATTCTTCGGCTTCTTTTTATAGAGAAAGGTATCACGCCGCAAAAAAAAGTCTTCGTACAAAGTTTCCTCGTGCGGAGAAAGCGGTATCGGGCGCAATATATTAAAAGAAGTGGTATCACGCCGAAAAGCATTTGTATCGCAACGCAACGTATAAGAGTCGGACAAATCATAACGACTCTTCTTATTTTCCTTTTTCCTAATATTGGAAGGGTCGTGCTGATGAATATCTTTATAATCAAGCACCGCCATATAACTACCCTCTATCACATTTCCAAAGAAACGGAACGTTACATCTATATTATAATGTTTGGGAAGAAATTCGTCGATAGCTCCCACTTCCCCCATGCGTACCAAATTATTAAAACGAAGCATTTCATTGCGCCCTGCAAAACGTATCTCACGTATGCTCCACACATTATCGCTTACCACCATATAACCACCTACCAACTGAAAACTTTTACTTTTCGGCATAAAACGAATGCGATACTGCCGTTTGTGTGTCTCCCCCATAATGGAGTCTACATAATAAGTATAGTATTTTTTCGCATTGGTGGCCAGCGGAGAAAGCAGCTTGTCATATAATAATGTAGAGGAATATATATTAATATGGAAATATTCGGGCAAACGCCCATCCCACTCCCAAAATTCAGAAGAAGTACCGACACTTGCCTTCACCTTCTGGTCGTAAATATTGGGAGCGGTGAAGTGCAAGTCACTGTAGGTTTCCATCATATATTCTCTTACGCCCTTCTGAATACGGAACATAGAAGGAATAAAACGGATAAGATGGTTCTTTTTGCGTATATTCACCCAACCTTTGATATATAGTTCCGCCCGGTAATCATCAATAATACGTTCATAGAAAGGAGCAAAGAAGATTACCTTGTCCATGATGGAGTCTGCAAATGCCCTTTGTGCGACGTATGACTCGGGAACAGACGAAGCTCTTACCTTCTGAAAATCCGAAAGCAAGAAACAGAGCACAATCCATATACATATCAAATGTTTCAACCGCAATTTCTCCTTATAGACAGGGACAAATATAGAAAAAAAGTAATTATCTCCGTATTATTTCAACTTCATTTTATGATAGAGGGAAAGAAGCTTAAAAACACGTTTTTGGAAAAAGATAGGCTTTTTTAAGGGGGTATATTCAAAAAAAACATCAAAAATATAAAGAATACCCCCAAAAAAACAGGGGGTGGTTCAAAAAAAACATGTATTTTTGCGCCCATCAATCAACAAAAGAAAAGACTAATATGTCAAAAATGCGTTTTTTTGCTTTACAAGAGCTTGCCAACAGGCGCCCTCTTGAAGTCACTACCCCTTCAAACAAGTTGTCCGATTACTACGGCAGCCATGTTTTTGACCGTAAGAAAATGCAGGAATATCTGCCTAAAGAAGCTTACAAGGCCGTGATAGATGCTATTGAAAAAGGTACTCCCATCAGCCGGGAAATGGCAGACTTGATAGCTAACGGTATGAAAAGTTGGGCTAAATCCCTGAACGTAACTCACTACACGCACTGGTTTCAACCTTTGACGGATGGAACAGCCGAAAAACATGACGGCTTCATCGAATTCGGAGAAGGTATGGATGTTATCGAACGCTTCTCGGGCAAATTGCTCATCCAGCAAGAACCGGATGCTTCTTCTTTCCCAAACGGAGGTATCCGGAATACATTCGAAGCGCGTGGATATACCGCATGGGATGTTTCTTCCCCTGCCTTTGTTGTTGACTCTACTCTTTGTATTCCTACTATTTTTATTTCTTATACAGGCGAAGCGCTTGATTATAAAACGCCATTGCTGAAAGCTCTCGCTGCCGTAGACAAGGCGGCAACGGATGTGTGCCAGCTTTTCGACAAGAATGTGACCCGTGTCTATACCAATCTAGGTTGGGAACAGGAATATTTTTTAGTAGACTCAGCACTATATAATGCTCGTCCTGACCTTTGTTTGACGGGACGTACTTTAATGGGACACTCTTCTGCAAAAGACCAGCAGTTGGAAGACCATTATTTCGGCTCTATCCCTCCACGTGTCACGGCTTTTATGAAAGAGCTGGAAATAGAATGCCATAAGTTGGGTATTCCTGTTAAGACACGCCATAATGAGGTTGCTCCCAACCAGTTCGAGTTGGCTCCTATTTTTGAAAACGCCAATCTTGCCAATGATCATAACCAGTTGGTGATGGACTTGATGAAACGCATTGCACGCAAACATAACTTTGCGGTATTGTTACACGAAAAACCATATAGCGGAGTCAACGGTTCGGGTAAGCATAATAATTGGTCGCTCTGTACTGATACAGGTGTTAATCTTTTTGCTCCCGGTAGGAATCCAAAAGGCAATATGCTTTTCCTCACTTTCCTGGTGAATGCCTTGATGATGGTTTACAAAAATCAGGATTTATTACGCGCTTCTATCATGAGCGCAGGTAACAGCCACCGTTTAGGCGCCAACGAGGCGCCCCCCGCCATTCTTTCTATTTTCCTAGGCAAACAGTTGTCTTCTATCCTTGATGAGATAGCCCGCCAGGTGAGTAACAGTAAGATGACAGCTGAAGAAAAGACTACACTCAAACTGGGTATAGGCCGTATTCCAGAAATTCTACTGGATACTACAGACCGTAACCGTACTTCTCCGTTTGCTTTCACCGGTAACCGTTTTGAATTCCGTGCGGCCGGTTCATCTTCCAACTGTGCTGCCGCCATGATTGCCATCAATGCAGCAATGGCCAACCAACTTAATGAATTTAAAGCTTCTATCGAAAAACTGATGGAAGAAGGTGTCGGTAAAGATGAAGCTATCTTCCGTATACTCAAAGAGACTATTATTGCTTCGGAACCTATTCGTTTTGAGGGTGACGGCTATTCTGAACAATGGAAACAAGAGGCAGCCAGACGTGGTCTGACTAACATTTGCCATGTTCCGGAAGCCTTGATGCGCTACACCGATAACCAGGCACGTTCTGTCCTCATCGGTGAACATATCTTCAATGAAACGGAATTAGCATGTCGCCTGGAGGTAGAACTCGAAAAATACACTATGAAAGTACAGATTGAAAGCCGTGTGTTGGGAGATCTTGCTATCAACCACATTGTGCCGACCGCTGTCATCTACCAAAACCGTCTGTTGGAGAACTTACGTGGATTACGTGAAACATTCTCGCCCGAAGAATACGAAATTTTGAGTGCTGACCGCATCGAATTGGTACGTGAAATCTCCAAACGGGTAACGGCAATCAAGACACTGGTGCGTAATATGACCGAAGCCCGAAAAGTTGCTAATCACATGGACAACTACAAGGATAGGGCTTTTGCCTATGAAGAAACAGTACGTCCGTATCTGGAAAGTATCCGTGAACACATTGACAATCTTGAAATGGAGATTGATGATGAGATATGGCCGCTTCCGAAATACAGGGAATTACTGTTTACAAAATGATAATTTAGGGATGTAATATCCCTGCAAGATATTCTTTCGGATGATAGTATTTTTTAGGTACGGAGATTGTAAATAATATACTTCCCCCCCCCCAAAAAAATACTATCATTCGTTTGATCTGCTTAATCCATTTCTAAAGAATTAAAACCACACATAAATTTTCTTTTATTTCCTCCCCTTTTCCCCTCCCTCTTGCATCTTTTTACCACAATTGTGTTATTTTTAATTTTTTCTTTATACATTTGTGCTGTACAACACAGTTTTGTAGCAGTTATGGTAAAAATGAATTTATCAGATATAAATGTTCCGGAGTTAATACCTGATATATGGTTACCCCTGAATAATGAGCAACGAGAGTTTCTCGCCAATCATTTCACGCTCCAGAATTATAAGAAAAACGAGATCATCCATTGTGAAGGTGAAACACCTACTTATCTGATGTGCCTGTTAAGTGGAAAAGTCAAGATATTTAAAGATGGTGTGGGTGGAAGAAGCCAAATTATCCGTATGATTAAACCTGCCGAATACTTTGGATATCGTCCTTATTTTGCAAAAGCTGATTATGTTACTGCAGCTTGCGCTTTCGAACCTTCACTGGTATGTTTGATACCGATGACGGCAATTATGACGTTGTTATCACAAAACAATGATTTGGCTATGTTTTTTATCAAACAACTATCCGTCGATTTAGGAATAGCTGATGAACGTACTGTCAACCTCACGCAGAAACATATCCGTGGACGACTGGCTGAGTCGTTGCTTTTCCTTAAAGAGAGTTATGGTTTGGAGGAAGATGGTTCTACGTTAAGTATCTATCTTTCACGTGAAGACCTTGCCAATCTATCCAATATGACAACTTCCAATGCCATCCGTACTCTGTCACAATTTGCAACAGAACGATTAATCACTATCGATGGAAGAAAAATCAAGATTATCGATGAAGAAAAACTGAAGAAGATAAGTAAGATAGGATGAAATAATTAAAAATAAAGAAGAAAGGCCGCGCAATAGTTGAAAATTAACTATTGCGCGGCTTTTCTTCTTTTATTCCTTCTTCTCTAACCGAGCAAATATCTTTCCGCTTCTATTGCAGCCATACATCCCGTTGCCGCTGCGGTAATAGCTTGACGGTAATGAGGGTCGGCAACATCTCCTGCGGCAAACACACCTGGTATATTTGTACGAGGAGTACCTGGTTCGGTAATGATATATCCCACTTCATCCGTATGGATATAAGGCTTAAAGATATCCGAATTAGGCTTATGGCCGATGGCCAGGAAGAAACCGTCAACAGGTAAATCATAACGTTCTTCATCAGATTCTCCCATACGCTTTACCAAATGTATACCTTCCACACCATTCTCTCCATACAAACCTACAGCATTGTGTTCAAACAGAACAACGATTTTCTCATTGTTCATTACACGCTCCTGCATAATTTTAGAAGCGCGCAAAAATGGCTTACGAACAATCAGGTAAACCTTACTTGCCAATCCGGCCAGGTAAGTTGCTTCTTCACAAGCTGTATCTCCACCACCTACTACTGCTACTATTTTTTTACGATAGAAGAAACCGTCACAAGTGGCACAAGCGCTCACACCCATACCGGCATATTTCTTTTCATCTTCCAATCCCAAATATTTTGCAGTAGCACCTGTAGCGATGATAACAGTTTCCGCTTCAATATTTTTTTCTTCATCAATAGTCACTATATAAGGCTTTTTGCTCAAATCTGAGGCCGTTGCTACTCCATAACGTAAGTCTGCACCGAAACGCTCAGCCTGCTTACGCAAGTCTTCCATCATTTGCGTACCACTGATTGCTTCTGGATAACCAGGAAAGTTTTCAATGTCCGTAGTTGTAGTCAATTGTCCTCCCGGCTGCATACCTTCATATAGCACTGGAGAGAGGTTAGCGCGCGCTGCATAGATAGCAGCAGTATAACCGGCAGGACCGGAACCGATAATCAAGCATTTAACTTTTTCTGTTTCCATATTTATTTAATTTATAGTTATCTTTTAAGTCATCTTAGATCAATCACCTCTATTGTGGGATATGCCTTCTTATCAAACACAAATAGGTTGTCAGGATAAGTCTGCCCAGTCTGATATGCATTGATGAACACTACTACCGCATCCTTGTTTCCTCGCTGAACCATGCTGATTTTCAATGGGTGCAACGTATTCTTCTCTACATATAGTATAAGGCATTGAATCTCCTGATTGCGTTTTGTAGCTGTCATCACTATCTTATAAATCTTATCATCTTGCGAACCTCCGACTTTTCCAAGCTTCAGGTGATAATCCTTATTATATAAAGAAAGCCATGCGTATGGATTGATACTTTGCAATTCTTCAGGAGTCGGTTCCGACACATTGACTTCGTCACTGGAAGAAAGATAACTCCACTGAGTATGCCCGTCGAACCATGTAGTCACCCCTTCCGTCTCCAAAAGGAATTTATCGCCTTTCAAACGAATCGCACCTTTATAATCTCCTTCCGGGCTACGAACAGAAAAAACAATCTTTACTCCCCCTGCCTCACGGAACGTATCCGCCACACGGTCGAGCAAAGCCATTGCTTCGGACTGCTGCGCCAACGTCGGTAAAGCGAGACAGAATACCCACACAACAAATAAAAGACGACAGATTTTCATATAAATTCAAACATTGATTGATTATAAATTGTTCAGCCGCATTTCCAAATCATTCTCATCTACACAGAATACCTCACGCGCCTTGCTACCCTGTGCAGGACCTACAATTCCTGCTTTCTCCAACTGATCCATAATACGTCCCGCACGATTATATCCAATGGCAAACTTACGCTGTATAAGCGAAGTAGAACCTTGTTGATGAATTACAATCAACCGGGCCGCATCTTCAAACAATGGATCAAGCTTTCCCATATCGACATCACCCAAATCGTTACCAGCATTCTCGTCTACATATTCAGGCAAATAGAAAGCAGTAGGATACCCTTGTTGGCGGGCGATATATTTCGTAATCTCAGCTACTTCGGGAGTATCGATGAACGCACACTGCACACGAACAGGGTCTGCACCTTGCAAGAACAACATATCTCCCCGACCAATCAATTGGTTGGCTCCCGGACGATCAAGAATGGTACGTGAGTCTACCATAGCCGACACGCGGAAAGCAATACGCGCCGGGAAGTTTGCTTTAATCGTACCTGTAATAATATTCGTTGTCGGACGTTGCGTAGCGATAATCATGTGAATACCCACCGCACGTGCCAACTGCGCAATACGTGCAATCGGTAGTTCCACATCCTTACCGGCCGTCATAATCAGATCACCGAATTCATCGATCACAACTACGATATACGGCATAAACCGGTGACCCTTCTCCGGATTCAACTGACGGTTTATAAATTTCTCATTATACTCCTTGATATTACGCACATGTGCCGCTTTCAACAAATCGTAACGAGCATCCATTTCTACACAGATAGAGTTCAGAGTTTGTACAACCTTAGTAACATCTGTAATAATGGCATCTTCACCGTCAGGCAATTTGGCAAGGAAATGATGTTCTATAACCGAATAAATACTGAATTCTACCTTCTTCGGGTCTACTAACACAAATTTTAGTTCTGCCGGATGCTTTTTATATAATAAAGAAGTGATTATGGCATTCAAACCGACAGACTTACCTTGTCCTGTGGCACCAGCAACAAGCACATGCGGCATCTTGCATAAGTCCACCATAAATACCTCGTTAGTAATAGTCTTACCCAACGCAATAGGTAAATCGTAGGTAGATTCTTGAAATTTCTTGCTACCGATGATACTTTGTCCCGACACAATCTTAGGATTGGAATTAGGAACTTCAATGCCAATCGTACCCTTTCCCGGTATCGGAGCTATAATACGTATACCCAATGCAGAAAGACTAAGAGCAATATCATCTTCCAAACCACGGATTTTAGAGATACGTACCCCTTGTTCCGGCGTTATTTCATAAAGTGTGACAGTAGGACCGACTGTCGCTTTAATAGTGCTAATTTCAATACCAAAACTACGTAGAGTATTGATAATCTTATCTTTATTGGCATTTTGTTCGGCCATATCAATCGTTGGTTCGGCATTATCATAGTGTTTCATCAAGTCAATAGTAGGGAAATGATAATTCTCCAAATCCAAGCGCGGATTATACGGTTCCTTTTCAGAACCTTGATATTCTTCCTCCTCAGTGGTTTCTACCTCAAAGGTAGGTTCTTTCATTTCCGAATGTGATTGTACGGAAGATACTAACTCTGGAGATGATGTTTCAATCGTCATAAAAACATCATCATCCGGCTTAACAGCCCCCACTTTGTCATTCGGCAAGTCACTCAAATCAAGCGTTATTTCATTTGAAACCTCTGTTTCCTCCTCTTCTTCAATATCATTCTTTTCATTTTTAACTTCCGGAATTTCCACGATAGTCGACTCTTTCTTCCCTTTCGCAATCCAAGACTCCGTAAATTCTTCCGGAATTTCCCCTTCTTCAATTTCTTTTTTCTCCTTCTTCAAAAAGTTAAACGTAAACAGTTTACGTAACCAGATAATGGTACGTGTACTCAGATAAATCAGGAAAAAGATAGCCGTAATAAGTAATATCATCCACACACCGGGTACACCTACTTGAGATACCAACCAATTGCTGACGTTATATCCATGCATACCACCCAGATAGAGAAAGGAATCTTTATATTGATCAACAAATACAAAGCCAAAGAATATCGAGAACCATACCAATAATAATGAACATCCAATGAACCATTTCCATAACCGTACCACACGTACCCGCATCAACTTCAAGCCTGCTACGGCCAAAAATATCAAGATAAAAAAGGAAGAAACTCCAAAGCAATCATTTATCAGATAGCTTGCCAACTGCGCACCACGCGAACCGGCATAATTTTTCACACCATTATTCGTTGAAATCAATTCCTGCGCATTGCCGGAGTCTATAATACTCTGATCTGCCGCTCCTGTAAAAAAGAACGACGAAAAAGCCAATAACAAATAAACTGAAAAAATAACCAATACCAAACCGATTATAAAATGAACTGTTTCGTTCTTAAAAACAGCAATTATCTTTCCGAAGAAAGACAACGACCGCTCCGTATCTTTAATTGTATTTTTCTTTACCATAAATCCTATGCTATTAATATCTGTATAATGTCGCAAAAGTAACAAAAAAAAGCGTATGCAGTAATGCTTTCAAACCTTTTTCGTACCTTTGCTTTGCGAAAATAGGTTGCACTTCAGCAAAATGCAAATAAATTTGCTTCTGCACTCGGTTTGCACTATCTTTGCGTTTTAAATCAAGAAGATATGAAAAAAGAAAGCCAAGTGATATTCGACCGTAACGTGATAGAGTTCGTAACCGTAGCTGCCGAGTTCTGCAAGTTTCTGGAACAAGCAGAAATGATGAAACGTCCTGTATTCGTCGATACATCTTTAAAAATACTCCCACTACTTTATCTCAAGGCATCCATGCTGCCTAAATGTGAAATCATCGGTGACGAAGCTCCCGAAAACTATGTTACTGAAGAAACCTACGAGATACTTCGCATAAATCTTGCCAGTCTTTTGGCCGATAAAGACGATTATCTGGATGTTTTCGTATCGGATATGAAATATAGCGATCAGCCTATTAAGAAAAATATATCAGAAGACCTGGCAGATATCTACCAGGATATTAAAGATTTTATTTTTGTATTCCAGTTGGGATTGAACGAAACGATGAATGACTCTCTCGCTACTTGTCAAGAAAATTTCGCCTTATATTGGGGACAGAAACTAGTGAACACACTGCGAGCCCTACATGATGTGAGATACAACCAAACAGATGATGAAGAAGAACAGGAGGAAGAAGAAACTGAAGAGTTCGGGAATTCAGAAAATGAATGCTGTCATGATGATGATTGCCACTGTCACGAACACGATTATCACCATCATCACTAAACATTAAATTATGGTTATCAAAAGAAGTATAAATAAAGAAGAACTGAAGGATATGCCCAAAGCTATCTTCCCGGGTCAGATACATGTCGTACAAACCCCGCTGGAAGCAGAAAAAGCTGTGGCTTACCTGAAGACTTGTCCTCTACTGGGAATTGACAGTGAGACACGTCCATCCTTCACCAAAGGACAATCTCACAAGGTTGCTTTGTTGCAGATCTCATCGGAAGAACATTGTTTCCTCTTCCGCTTGAACCTAACAGGATTAACTCTACCTGTCATTATGTTGCTTGAAAACCCCAATGTAATTAAAGTAGGGTTATCTTTACGAGATGACTTCATGATGTTACACAAACGAGCTCCTTTTGAACAACATTCCTGCATAGAGTTACAAGAATACGTCCGCACTTTCGGTATACAAGATAAAAGCTTACAAAAGATATATGCCATTCTTTTTGCGGAAAAAATATCCAAGAGCCAACGTCTCTCCAATTGGGAAGCGGAAGTGCTGACGCAACCCCAGCAACAATATGCTGCAACTGATGCCTGGGCTTGTATCAATATATACAACCGCTTACAGGAGTTGAAACGTACCGGAGATTTTGAATTGGCTCCGGAAGTTGAAAAAGAAGAAGTGATAACAACAGAAAAAGGATAAACAATACAATATAATCATGCACAAAGTATATCTCAAATCCGGCAAAGAAGAATCATTAAAACGTTTTCATCCTTGGGTGTTTTCAGGTGCTATTGCACATTTTGATGGAGAACCCGAAGAAGGAGAAATAGTTGAAATCTATACGGCCAAAAAAGAATTTATAGCCAAAGGACATTTTCAAATTGGCAGTATTGCAGTCCGTGTACTTAGTTTCAATCAGAAAGAAACGATTGATGCCGACTTTTGGAGACATAAATTACAGATTGCTTACGAAATGCGCCGCAGTATCGGCATTGCAGAAAATCCAGTGAATAATACTTATCGCATGGTACACGGTGAAGGCGACAATCTGCCGGGACTCGTCATTGACATCTATGCACGTACCGCTGTGATGCAAGCACATTCTGCTGGAATGCATCTTGACCGTATGGTTATTGCCGGAGCACTTAGCGAAGTAATGGGCGATAAAATTGACAATATCTACTATAAATCCGAAACAACTCTCCCTTTCAAAGCCGACCTGTATCCAGAGAATGGTTTCCTGAAAGGTGGAAGTTCAGATAACATCGCCATGGAATATGGTTTAAAATTCCATATTGATTGGCTGAAAGGACAAAAAACAGGTTTTTTTGTAGACCAACGCGAAAATCGTTCTTTACTAGAACGTTATGCTAAAGGTCGCAGTATACTGAATATGTTCTGCTATACCGGAGGTTTCTCTGTGTATGCAATGCGTGGAGATGCCAAGTTAGTACACTCCGTAGACAGTTCCGCCAAAGCCATTGACCTGACAAACAAGAATATAGAACTGAATTTTCCCGGTGATACGCGCCATGCCGCCTATGCAGAAGATGCTTTCAAATATCTGGATCGTATAGGCGATCAATACGATCTTATCATACTTGACCCGCCCGCTTTTGCCAAACATAGAGATGCTCTGCGCAATGCTTTACAAGGTTATCGTAAACTCAATGTCAAAGCTTTCGAAAAAATCAAACCGGGTGGTATACTCTTCACCTTTTCCTGTTCACAAGCGGTCAGTAAAGAAAACTTCCGAACGGCTGTATTTACGGCTGCTGCCATGTCAGGACGCAACGTTCGCATCTTGCACCAGTTGACACAACCTGCCGATCATCCAGTGAATATCTATCATCCCGAAGGTGAATATTTAAAAGGTCTCGTACTATATGTAGAATAACACAACAAATATAAACAAATAAAATGTTGCTGTAAAACGTGTCATCTGTTTACCCTAAATCCATCCTATTTTTCATGTAAAACTGAGAAAATATCTAATATGCCAAATATAAAAAAAGTTAATAAAAGATGGTTCGCCGCCCAAATATTATGTTATATAACATAAACCATTTATCTTTGCACTGTGTTTTTCATGGTATTAGATTTAAGGTTAATAAAGATTGGCTGTCTGGGATAGATAGCCTTCTTTTTTATATCCCCCTTACAAACACTTTTTTCACTCCTCTCTTTTCCCCCTTTCCGATAAAATACCTACATTTGCAAGGTTTCACTACAGATTACGCGGATTGACACAGATTATATCTAATATTATATCCGACATTATTGTCTAACATAAAGAAAAACATTATGAGCATTAAAGTTCGTTTAATCATCATGAACTTCCTGCAATTTGCAGTATGGGGAGCATATCTCACATCTATGGGTAGCTATTTGGTTAATGTCGGTCTTGCAGAACATATCGGCATGTTCTACGCTATGCAGGGCATCGTTTCTTTATTCATGCCTGCTATCCTTGGCATCATTGCCGATCGATGGATACCAGCACAGAAGCTATTAAGTTTCAGCCATTTCACTGCTGCATTGTTCATGGCGATTGCCGGATACTATGGAATGACCAAAGGAGCCGATGTAAACTTCGGTACATTATTCTCATTCTACTCATTAAGTGTTGCTTTTTATATGCCGACATTAGCTTTGTCCAATTCCGTAGCATACACTGCTTTAGACAAGGCAGGACTGGATACTATCAAAACCTTTCCACCTATCCGTATTTTCGGAACCATCGGTTTCATTTGTTCTATGTGGGTGGTAGATTTGTTGGGACTACAAAACAACTATGGCCAGTTCTTTGCCTGTGCACTCATCGGTGTGTTCTATGGTGTATATGCACTGACTCTTCCAGATTGCCCAGTTAGTAAGAGTGACAAAGCAAAATCAATGGTAGAAGCTTTAGGGTTACGCGCTTTCACGTTGTTCAAACAAAAGAAGATGGCTATTTTTTTTATTTTCTCCATGCTATTAGGAGTATCCTTACAAATTACCAACGGGTATGCCAATCCATACATCAGTAGTTTCGGAGATATCCTCGAGTATGCCAATACATTTGGTGTACAACATGCCAATATTCTGATTTCATTGTCACAGGTATCCGAAACTCTCTGCATTCTGTTGATACCTTACTCTCTGAAACGGTTTGGTATCAAATATGTAATGTTAATTGCCATGTTGGCATGGGTGTTGCGTTTCGGTCTGTTCGGGGCCGGTAATCCAGGTAACGGAGTATGGATGTTTATTCTTTCCATGATTGTATATGGTGTTGCATTTGATTTTTTCAACATATCCGGTTCCTTGTTTGTTGATAGAGAAACAGACAGGGAAATTCGTTCCAGCGCACAAGGTCTGTTTGTAATCATGACAAATGGTTTCGGTGCTACTATCGGCACATTAGGTGCACAGGCTGTAGTTAATTATTTTGTAGACTTCAACAGTGAAGCTCCACAGATAGTACAATGGCAGTCAGCATGGTATACATTTGCAGCTTATGCATTGGTAGTAGCAGTGGTATTTGCATTTGTGTTCAAATACAAACATCGTCCGGAGGATATAAAGTAAAGAATAAATGAACAAAAAGAAGATTGAACTACAAGTATTGAACATTTCTAACAGTCAGGCGCAAGTAGGTGCTTATGCCATGGTTTTGGGTGAAGTGAACGGCTTACGTAAGTTGCCCGTCATTATCGGTGCCTCAGAAGCACAAATAATGGTCATTGAAATGAAAGGAATTGTTCCTCCACGCCCATTAACACACAATTTATTTGCTTCAGTACTCGAGGTACTGGGAGTGAAATTAATGCGTGTCCTTATTTATAAAGTAGATAATGGGGTTTTCTATTCTTATCTTTATTTGAAGGCTGAAGAAACAATCCTTCGTGTAGATGCCCGTACCAGTGATGCAGTAACACTTGCCTTACGCATGAATGCTCCTATTCTGATCTATGAGGATATTCTTGAAGCCGAACGTGTGAAAACAGAAGCAGATATTACACCTATCACTCAAGAATTGGATATGAAGCCCTCTTCAAAAGAAGAAATGCTAAAGAAATTAAAAAACGCTCTTCAAAAGGCCGTAGATGAGGAAGACTATGAGCGAGCTGCACAATTAAGAGATTTAATCAATCAACAAAAATAAAAGAGTCAAAAAATGCACGTATTCTACACTCCTGATATACAAAATCATACAGAGTTACCCGATGAAGAAGTTACCCATGCTGTTCGTGTACTACGGTTGCAAGTCGGTGACAGAGTGACACTTACTGACGGAAAAGGGAATTTTTATCGTGCCGAAATCAGTACTGTTACCAATAAACGTTGTCTCGTCAACATCCTAGAAATTATTCCTCAAGAAACTTTGTGGAGTGGACATCTACACATAGCCATGGCACCTACCAAGAATATGGATCGTACGGAATGGTTTGCAGAGAAAGCAACTGAAATAGGTTTCGACGAACTGACTTTCTTGAATTGCCGTTTTTCCGAACGTAAAGTCATCAAAACAGAACGTATCGCCAAAATACTGGTATCCGCTATCAAACAATCGCTCAAGGCGCGTCTACCTAAACTAAATGAAATGACAGATTTCAATAAATTTATTACTCAACCATTCAGTGGCCAAAAATTTATAGCTCATTGCTATGAAGGAGAAAAACCACTGTTGAAAGATATTTTGCATCCGGGTGAAGATGCCCTTGTACTTATTGGTCCCGAAGGAGATTTCAGCGAAGAAGAAGTGAAAAATGCTATTAAAAACGGGTTTATTCCCATCAGTTTGGGACGTTCTCGGCTACGTACCGAAACTGCTGCTCTTGTAGCATGCCATATCTTAAATCTACAAAATCAATAACACTCATTAAAACAATTATGAATATGAAAAAAAGTCTATTATCCCACCTCTTGGTACTGGCAATACTGATTGTGTTTGTAAGCGCTTGTTCAAAGAAAGCGGAGTACACCAATGTTATTCCGGCTGACGCTTCGGTAGTGGCCATTAACGTGAAAACGTTGGCTGAAAAAGCCGGAGTAAAAGACAAAGAAAACAAAGAGGTACTAACAAAATTGACGGATGCACTGAAAAGTGGTATGAAAGCCGATACCTATCAACAATTGGAGGCGATAATGAAAGATCCTTCCAAATCGGGAGTAGACATCAATGTACCTATTTATATATTTACCTCTCCTTCATTGAACACTACTGTCGCAGGGGTACTTAAAGTAACCAATGAGAAGGATCTTCATATATTTCTCAAAGCAATGGAGAAAGAACAAGTTTGTACTGCAATAGAAAAAGCCGACAACTACAGCTTCGTAAAAATAGACAACCAGACTCTGATAGCCTTTACGCCCTCTACTCTACTAATTGTAAGCTATAACAATAATTCTCAATTGGAGAAAGTCAAAAAAGACATCAGTACTTTACTAAAACAGACGGAAACAAGCAGTATCAGCAGTAAACCGACATTCTTAAAGATGCAAAAACAGAGTGGTGATATCAATTTCCTTGTTTCTTTTTCAAGCATTTTTGGTGAATACTTCAAACAGATAAATTATGCTATGCCAAAAGACATTGACCTAAAAGGCCTGACTCTCATTGGAAATCTTTCTTTTGAAAAGGGGAAAATCTCACTAGATGCAGAGAACTATACTGAAAACGTAGAACTGAAAACGATACTTGAAAAACAAGCGAAGAGTACTCTCCCCATTGAAAACACATTTTTGAAATATTTCCCAAAATCAACGTTGGCACTAGTCAGTATGGGTATCAATGGTGAAGAGTTTTACAAATTATTACAAGAAAACGAAACCTTCCGCAATAATTTTTCAATATCGAAAGCTGCTGAAGTAAAAGATTTATTCAGTATTTTCCAAAAGGATATTACCATAGGGCTTGTCAACATAACAATGAGTAATAATGCTCCTACTTTCCTAGCATACGCCAGTGTAAATAACGACAGTTCTTTACAAGCTCTGTACGAGAAAAAAGATGAACTGAAATTAGGGAATAAAGAAGATATCGTAAAACTGGGTGAAAATGAATATGTTTACAAATCACGCTCCATCAATATTTTCTTCGGTATACATGACAAGCAGCTGTATGCCACTAATGATGAATTGTTATACAAGAATATCTGTAAACCGATTGATCCATCTGCCAAAGACACTGGATACGCTTCTGTTATCAAAGGAAAGCATTCTGCCTTTATTGTCAACGTAGAGGCAATTCTCGCTCTGCCGATAGTGAAAATGTTAACAAGCTATGGTGGTAAGGAATATGCGATTTATTATGCTCTTGCCGATAAGATTTCTTATTTGGACATAACCGGTAAAAACATGAAGTCTAATCTCACCCTGCAACTAAAAGATAAAGAAGTAAATGCTTTGAAACAAATAGTGGATTTTATTAAAGAGTTTGCAGGAATGTAGTCAATAATAAACGTTTAATGATTAATGAATAGCATTCACTTACGGCAAACACTACCTCAAGTGTTTGCCGACCGTGATGTCATTACTTCCGACGTATGGCATCAAGATATTGTTTTCAGTAAAGGAAAACATTATTTAATTGAAGCAGCCTCGGGTACAGGTAAATCTTCCCTTTGCAGCTATATCTATGGATACCGACGAGATTATCAGGGTATCATAAACTTCGACGAACGAAATATTCGCTCTCTCTCCATCAATGAATGGGTAGATATACGCAAGTATTCGCTCAGTATTCTTTTTCAGGAGTTACGTATCTTTCCCGAATTGACAGCCCTTGAAAATATACAGTTAAAAAATCAAATAACCAACTACAAAAAAAAGAAAGAAATCCTCACCTTTTTTGAAACTCTTGGTATCACCAATAAAATAAACGAAAAAGTCGGTAAACTCTCCTTTGGACAACAACAACGTATCGCCTTTATCCGCTGTCTCTGTCAACCTTTCGATTTCATTTTTTTGGATGAACCTATTAGTCATTTGGATGACAAGAACAGTGCAATTATGAGCAAATTACTCGTAGAGGAAGCAGAAAAACAGAAGGCAGGAATAATTGTAACTTCAATAGGAAAACATTTGGAGATGAATTACGATAGAGTATTACAATTATAAATAAGAATTTATTTAATAAAGAACATCACTATACAATGAATAAACTCGTTTGGAAGCTTCTCCGCCAACATATCAGTCTTGGACAACTATCAGGTTTTTTTCTTGCTAATCTTTTCGGTATGATGATTGTACTACTTAGCATACAATTCTACCGAGATATCCTTCCTATCTTCACGCAAGGTGACAGTTTTATAAAAAAAGATTACATTATTGTTACCAAGAGAATCAGTACTCTCAGTAGTTTGGCTGGAAAAAATAATACCTTCTCCAAAGATGAAATTAATGAGTTGAAAGAACAATTCTTTACTCGTAATGTGGGAGCATTCACTCCTTCTCTTTTTAAAGTATCCGCTGGATTGAGTATGCAAAAAACTGGTATTCATCTCTCTACAGAAATGTTCTTTGAAGCTGTACCCGACGAATATGTAGATGTCAGTTTGGATAAATGGAATTTCGATAAAGACTCAAAAATTATTCCCATCATAATTCCCCGTAATTATTTGAACCTTTACAACTTTGGTTTCGCTCAAAGCCGTAGTCTCCCTAAATTGTCGGAAGGCGTGATGAGCCTGATGCAAATGGATATCATAATGCACGGCAATGAACATGTAGAACAGTACAAAGGTAATATCGTCGGATTTTCTAACCGATTGAATACGATTCTTGTTCCCCAATCATTCATAAACTGGGCAAACAAAACTTTTGCTCCTGAAAGAGAAGCGTACCCATCACGTCTCATCATAGAAGTAAAAAATCCAACTGATACAGCTATCGCCCAATACTTTCAAAAAAAGAATTATGAAACGGAAGGTGATAAACTGGATGCAGGTAAAACTACATACTTCTTACGCCTTATCACCGGTATTGTTATGGGGATAGGATTGTTCATCAGTGTTCTGTCATTCTACATTCTGATGCTTAGCATTTTCCTGTTACTCCAGAAGAATACGATAAAATTGGAAAATCTATTATTAATAGGATACAGCCCTAATCGTGTATCACTTCCTTATAACATCCTCACTGTAGGCCTCAATCTATTAGTCTTACTGTTGTCCATTGGTGGAGTGACATGGATACGTATCTATTATACTGAGACAATTCGTGCTCTATTTCCTCAACTGGAAACTGGATCATCATTACCCTGCATCATTACAGGTTGTATCCTATTCCTCATTGTATCGCTACTGAACATGACTATGATACGAAAGAAAACTATAAATATATGGAAAGGAAAAACAATTCATGTCTGAAAAACAGACAGTATCCATTTTAACAATTTATATAAATTACAGATATATATACCATTATTACAGATTGACGACATACACACTATTCCATATACGAAAAAAACATTAACTTTGTCGTAACCTTAAGATATATAAGAATATGGAAGAATTAATTAGACTCGATCATGTATGTCAGTACAATGAACTTGTGGGTGTTGAAACTCTGCACCCATTGATTAGTGTAGTTGATTGGTCCAAATGCGCTCCTATGTTACATCACCGCCAACGTTTTGGTTTTTATGCCGTTTTCTTGAAAGAAATTAAATGCGGTGACATGCGTTACGGACGAAATTTTTACGATTATCAAGAAGGCACACTCGTGTTCTTGGCTCCTGGGCAAATTGTTGGAATTTCTAATAACGGAGAAGTATTCCAACCTAAAGGTTATGCACTGATTTTCCATCCCGATTTGCTTCGGGGTACTTCTCTTGCACGCAAAATACACGAATATACTTTCTTTTCATATGAATCGAACGAAGCTTTACACTTATCCGAACAAGAACGTAGAACATTCCTGGAATGCCTACATAATATTGAAGAGGAACTACAACATTCCATTGATAAGCATAGCAAGAACTTGATCGTTAACAATATCGAGTTACTACTTAATTACTGCATGCGCTTTTACGATCGCCAGTTCATTACGCGTAGTAATATCAACAAGGATATTCTAACGAAATTCGAACATTTATTGAACGACTACTTCCTGTCTGATAAGCCACAGGAAATCGGTTTACCATCTGTACAGTATTGTGCAGATCAGTTACATCTTTCCCCTAATTATTTCGGAGATTTAATAAAGAAAGAAACCGGTAATTCTCCTCAAGAACATATCCAATTAAAACTGATTGCTACAGCCAAAGAAAGAATATTCGACACTAGTAAATCTATCAGTGAAGTAGCATACGATTTAGGATTTAAATATCCCCAACACTTCACACGATTGTTTAAAAAGGTAGTGGGATGTTCACCAAATGAATATAGACAGATGAATTAAATTTCTTCAGGGAAAAAAAGCTAAACACACCTATATTCAATGAAAAAACTTGACTCTAGGATATAAAAAAAGGAGTACCGCTGTACTCCAACCTTTGTTAACCTTAAATCTAATACTATGAAAAACACATTGCAAATTTATGTACTTTTGAGATTTCCACAAATTATACAAAAGGAAAAACATGTTTTATAACACCTTTTAAGAAGTAAGTATCTCCTTTTCACTTCCTTTTTCATACCTTTGTATTCAAATTAACAAAATCTCAGATATGTCTAACTATGATTTAATCACCATATTGGGTCCTACCGCTTCAGGGAAAACTCTGTTTGCCGCTGAACTTGCTGCCGAGTTGGATACAGAGATTATTAGTGCCGACTCCCGGCAAATCTATCGAGGCATGGATCTCGGTACAGGGAAAGACATTGCCGACTATACCGTAAACGGAAGACTAATCCCTTATCATCTGATTAACATTGCTGATCCGGGCTATAAGTACAACGTTTTTGAGTACCAACGTGACTTTCTGGATGCATACAAAACGATTAAACAAAAAGGTTGCCTGCCCGTTCTATGTGGAGGAACCGGAATGTATATGGAATCCGTACTAAAAGGTTACAAATTACTACCCGTACCCGAAAATCCAGAGCTACGTTCCAATTTATTGGGTAAGTCTTTGGA
This sequence comes from Bacteroides sp. OM08-11, assembly GCF_003438665.1. NCBI lineage: Bacteria > Pseudomonadati > Bacteroidota > Bacteroidia > Bacteroidales > Bacteroidaceae > Bacteroides > Bacteroides sp. OM08-11. Next base: position 437,561 of record NZ_QSTJ01000002.1, on the reverse strand, counting down.
AGAGTTGACTAGAATTCTGAAAAGTTACAAGAGTCTACATAATACCACGGACGTAGATACTGCTAAACGTGCTATCCGCGCCATTGAAATTGAGGAATATTATGCACATACTCCAGTGGACGAATGCTCGTTTCCACAACTGGATAGCCTCATCATTGGTATGGATATTGATCGAGAACTGCGTCGCAAGAAGATAACCAAACGTTTACGACAACGACTGGATGAAGGTATGGTAGATGAAGTACGCCGATTGTTAGAACAAGGTATTCAACCAGACGATCTTATTTATTACGGACTGGAATACAAATATTTGACACTTTATGTCATCGGTCAACTGACCTACAACGAAATGTTCAGTCAACTGGAAATCGCCATCCATCAGTTTGCCAAACGCCAAATGACTTGGTTTCGGGGAATGGAAAGGCGAGGTTTTACTATCCATTGGATAGATACCCGACTGCCAATGCGAGAAAAGATTGCTTTTGTAAAGGCAAAACTCAAAGAGATTTAGTACTTTTGTCAATTGAGAATTGGCACTTAACAAGTATAAAGTATTTTCAATCGTAAATCGTCAAATCGTAAATTAACTCATGAGCGTAGAACCCGAAAAGTGGGGTGTGATATATAACCCTAAAGCCGGAACACGAAAGGTGCAGAAACGGTGGAAAGAGATTAAAGAATATATGGACAGTAAGGGCGTATCCTACGACTACGTGCAATCCGAAGGGTTTGGTTCGGTAGAGCGTTTGGCGGGTATACTTGCCAATAACGGCTACCGTACCATCGTCATTGTGGGGGGTGACGGTGCTTTGAATGACGCTATCAACGGTATCATGCTTTCCAATGCGAAAGATAAGGAAAATATAGCAATCGGAATTATCCCAAACGGTATAGGTAATGATTTTGCTGACTATTGGGAAATGAGTTCTGAATACAAGAAAGCGGTAGATTGTATCATCAACAACCGACGTAGGAAGATAGACGTCGGTACATGCTATTATTACGATGGCGAAAAGCATCTGACACGTTATTTTCTGAATGCTATTAATATTGGGCTCGGTGCACGTATCGTAAAAATTACCGATCAGTGCAAACGTTTTTGGGGTGTGAAATTTCTCTCCTATTTCATGGCATTACTTTCTATTATTTTTGAACGGAAATTATATCGTATGCACCTGAAAATAAACGGAGAACATATACGTGGACGCATCATGACGGTTTGCATCGGAAGTGCATGGGGATATGGGCAGGCACCAAGTGCTGTTCCATATAATGGTTGGTTAGACGTTTCCGTAATCTATCGACCAGAACTGCTACAACTTTGGTCGGGTCTATGGATGCTTATCCAAGGCCGAATTCTAAACCATAAAGTCGTGATGCCCTATCGTACACAAAAGGTTAAAGTGCTTCGCGCACAAAGTGCTTCTGTCGATTTGGATGGGCGTATCCTCGACCGGCACTTTCCACTGGACATCGGGGTAATGCACGAAGCAATAACACTCATTATTCCAAACTGACCGGTATAACACTGGAACATTTTTTCGGCATGATTGTATTTAATAATATAAATCAACTTCCTATTTACACATTAAATAAAAACAAAATATGATTGAACTGAAAAATAATCCTGCCGGCAACTTCTTTCTTTTGGCAGGTCCTTGCGTCATCGAAGGAGAAGAAATGGCAATGCGCATAGCAGAACGTATAGTAACCATCACCGATAAGCTACAAATTCCATACGTATTTAAAGGTTCCTACCGTAAAGCCAATCGCTCGCGTTTAGACTCTTTCATGGGTATCGGTGATGAAAAAGCTTTGAAGATATTAAAAAAAGTACACGATACATTCGGGGTTCCCACTGTAACGGATATCCATGCCGCAGAAGAGGCTACGATAGCAGCAGAGTATGTAGATGTATTACAAATTCCGGCATTTCTTTGCCGTCAAACAGACTTGTTGATAGCCGCAGCCAAAACGGGTAAGATTATCAATATCAAAAAAGGACAGTTTCTCTCTCCTTTTGCCATGCGCTTTGCAGCGGATAAAGTGGTGGAAGCAGGAAACAAGAATGTAATGCTCACAGAACGTGGTACAACATTCGGTTATCAAGATCTAGTAATTGATTATCGCGGTATTCCTGAAATGCAATCTTTTGGATTTCCTGTTATTTTGGACGCAACTCACTCACTTCAACAACCTAATCAAACCAGTGGAGTCACCGGCGGTATGCCTCAGTTGATTGAAACTATTGCTAAAGCTGGTATTGCAGTGGGTGTAGACGGCTTGTTCATCGAAACTCACGAAAATCCTGCAGTAGCAAAAAGTGATGGTGCTAACATGTTGAAACTCGACATGCTAGAAAATCTTTTGACTAAGTTGGTTCATATCCGCAAAGCCATCAAAGAATAAATTATCCATTATATTGTGATTTATTATTCCGGTATCCGACATATAAGTCAAAGAACATTTAATTATATAACTATAATGAAACATTTATTACACAGTTTATGGATTGTAGCGCTAATAATTTGCTGCAACTTCCAACAAGTATTTGCCCAGCAAATGCCACCTATCCCCATTGATAAAAATGTACGCATAGGTAAATTAGACAACGGATTGACGTATTATATCCGTAAGAACAGTCTTCCTGCCAACCGAGCAGATTTCTATATTGCCCAGAAAGTAGGTTCCATTCAGGAAGAAGAAAGTCAACGAGGTCTTGCCCATTTTCTAGAACATATGTGTTTCAATGGAACGACCCACTTCCCGGGTGACGCTTTGAAACAATATCTGGAACGTATTGGTGTGAAATTCGGTGAAAACCTGAATGCCTATACTTCCGTGGACGAAACCGTATACAATATCTCCAATGTTCCCGTAACCACTCCAGGTGCCATTGATTCTTGTTTGCTGATTTTGCACGACTGGAGTAATGATCTTACTCTCGATCCAAAAGAAATCGACAAAGAACGTGGAGTTATCAATGAAGAATGGCGTACCCGCATGAGTGCTATCCAACGTTTCCAGGAAAAGATGTTACCTGTAATGTTTGAAGGAACCAAGTATGCACACTGTTTTCCTATCGGAACAATGGAAGTGGTAATGAACTTCAAACCTCAGACCTTGAGAGATTATTATGAAAAATGGTATCGTCCTGATTTACAAGGTATCGTTGTAGTAGGCGATATAGACGTGGATGTTATTGAAGCTCAAATCAAGAAGATGTTCTCTGACATTCCAGCACAACCCAATGCTGCCAAGCGTGAATATTATCCCGTGAATGATAATAAAGAGCCGATCGTTATCATCTATAAGGATAAAGAACAGCCTAATGTCCAGGCATTGGTTTTCAACAAACACGAGAATACCCCTGATACCGAAAAGACTAATATGGGATATCTATTGCAAGACTATGCAATTACTCTCATTAACAATATGCTGAATGCACGTTTGAACGAATTGGTACAAACAGCCAATCCACCTTATATCTACGCTACTACTTATGATGACAATTTTTTTGTTGCTAAAACAAAGGACGCATTTACCGGTATCGTAGTTTGTAAGGAAGATGCCATAGAAAATGGTATTGCCACCCTACTTCGCGAGACCGAGCGTGCACGCCAGTTCGGATTTACCGAAACTGAATACAACCGTGCCCGCGCTGAATACCTACGTCAATTGGAATCTGCTTTCAATGAACGCGACAAACGTAAGAATGAGGAATATGTAAACAAATATGTCCGTCATTTCCTTGATAATGAACCCATTCCTGGTATCGAGAACGAATATGCCATCATTAACCAAATTGCCCCTGCCATCCCTGTAGCTGCATTAAACCAAATGATGCAGGAACTTGTAACCGACAGCAACCAGGTAGTTGCCATTCTCGCTCCTGAGAAAGAAGGATTGAAAATACCTTCGGAAGATGTAATCAAACAAATTCTGAAAGATGTAAAAGCTGAGAAGTTGACTGCATATGTAGACAAGGTATCTGATGAACCATTGATGAAAGAAACTCCGAAAGGTGGTAAAATCATATCCGAAAAGAAGGATGATATATTCGGTACTACAACCTTAACACTCTCTAATGGCGTTAAGGTTATTATCAAGAAGACTGACTTCAAGGCTGATGAAATCCGTATGAAAGGTGTCAGTTTAGGTGGTAGCTCTTTGTTCCCAAATTCAGAAATTATCAATATCAACGGTTTAGATGCTGTAAGCGTAGGTGGTTTAGGAAATTTTAGTACTGTGAATCTCGAAAAAGTATTGGCTGGTAAGAAAGCCTCTGTCAGCTATGGTATCGGTGACAAGACAGAGACCATTCATGGCAATTGTTCTCCAAAAGATTTTGAGACCATGATGCAGTTGACTTATTTGACATTTACCGCTCCACGCCGTGATGATGAGGCATTCGCTTCGTATAAAAATCGTAGTAAAGCAGCATTGCTTAATATGGAAATGAATCCACAAATAGCTTTCAGCGACTCTATTCAAGCTGGTATCTATATGAAACACCCCAGACAAGTGAGAATTAAAGCCGACATGATTGACAAGATGGACTATGATAAAATTCTGTCAATGTACAATGACCGTTACAAAGATGCCAGCGACTTTACTTTCATTTTTGTAGGAAATGTAGACGTTGAGCAGATGAAACCGCTGATTGTTCAATACTTAGGATCACTACCTGCCATCAATCGTAAGGAAACTTTCAAAGATAATAAAGTTGAAATACGCCAAGGTACCTACAAAAACGAATTTATCCGTAAACAAGAGACAGCCAAAGCTTCTAACTTTGTTTTGATTAGTGGTAACTGCGAATACAATTTGAAAAATGACATTTTGCTAGATATGACTAGCCAAATCCTTGACCTGATTTACACAGCCAAAGTACGCGAAGATGAAGGTGGTACATACGGTGTATATGTAGGCGGGCAATTGAGAAAGTATCCGACAGAGAAGGCTGTTTTGCAAATAATCTTCGATACTGCCCCTGCTAAAAGAGACAAATTAATGAAGATCATCTTTGATGAACTTAATAATTTTGCCAAAGCAGGTTCTACCGAAGAAAACCTGAACAAAGTAAAAGAGTTCATGCTAAAAAAACATGCTGAAGACCTGAAAGAAAACAATTATTGGTTAAGTGGTATTGACGAATATTTATTCACCGGTATGGATCGCATTAAAAATTACGAACAAATTGTAAACAGCATTACCATGAAAAACATTCAGAAATTTGCTGACGATCTACTCAAACAGAAAAACGAGATTGAAGTATCAATGATCAGTCCTGAAGCAGAAAGCAAATAATAGCTTATAACTTTAAAAGGCTGCGTTGTTTGAAAAAAGCAGCGTGGTCTTTTTTATATACATTCTAATCATTTATATACAATGAGCCTATTTTTAGAATTACGCAAACATGGTAAACTGGCAGCCAAACGAAATCCGATGTACGAAAAGAATAAGTTCGGCAAATTCTGGATGTATTTCATGGCTATCTTTTGGGCCGGTTATCTGATGTTCTTCGGAACAACCTTTGCTTTTGCTTTCGACGGTGGTGCTACGGAAGCCTATCACGTATTAAACAGTGGACTAATATTTGTTTTGGTTCTAGACTTTATGATACGCTTTCCTTTTCAAAAGACACCGACACAAGAAGTAAAGCCCTATCTGCTGCTTCCCATAAGGCGGAATCGTCTTATTGACTTTTTATTAATACGCTCCGGCCTGAATGGATTTAACCTGATATGGTTGTTTTTTTTCGTACCATTCGCTATCGTCACCATCACTAAATTCTATGGTATCATGGGGGTACTGGCCTACTGTACAGGCATCTGGTTACTGATGATTTTCAATAATTACTGGTTCCTGTTATGTCGTACCCTGATGAATGAACGTATTTGGTGGATAACATTACCAATTGTTGTATATGGAGGTATAGCAGCAGGATTATTCATACCGGAACATAGTTCGTTATTTGACTTTTCGGTAAGTCTCGGAGAGGGATTCATTACCGGAAACTTACTGTCATTCGTCGGAGTACTGGTAATTATAGCCTTAATGTGGTTCATTAATCGTGTATTGATGATTGGTCTGATCTACGATGAAATCAATAAAGTAGAAGATACGAAAGTAAAACATGTATCGGAATATAAATTTCTGGATCGTTATGGCGAAATAGGTGAATATATGCGTTTGGAACTGAAAATGTTGTTACGTAACAAGGTTTGCAAGACAGCCTTACGCACGGTGTTTATCGTAGTAATCGCTTTTAGCTGCATCCTTAGTTTCACAGAAGTGTATGACGGACAAGGAATGAAGAACTTTATCATGGTATATAATTTTGTTATCTTCGGCATTTTATTTCTTTCCAGTCTGATGAGCTACGAAGGTAATTACATCGATGGTTTGATGAGCCGTAAGGAATCAATATATACATTACTCCGTGCCAAATACATATTATATAGCGTTGCCATACTTATTCCTATGGTGTTAATGATACCTGCCATGGTCACGGGAAAACTCCTCGTATTGAGCTGCTTTGCCTGGGCCATATTTGTAGCCGGATGTGTCTACTTCTGCCTGTTCCAACTAGCTGTATATAATAATAAGACGGTAAATCTGAATGCCAAAATGACCAATCGCCATAATATGGGATCTGGATTGCAGAACCTGATAGCAGGTGCAGCTTTCGGTATCCCCCTGCTTATGAACTTTATATTGAATGCCTTTTTCGGTCCCACCGTTACCGCATGCATCCTGATTGTAATAGGCACAGGGTTTATCCTGACTTCCCGTTTCTGGCTGATGAATGTATATCATCGCTTCATGAAACGCCGTTACAAAAATATGGAAGGTTTCAGAGACAGTAGGCAATAAGAAAAGTAATAAATCATTAAACAATAAATATCAAAATGATACGGATTAATAATCTTCAAAAGAACTTCGGCAACAAAAAAGCCGTTGATATTGAGAAATATACAATCAACCAAGGTGACATGCTTGGGTTAGTGGGAAATAACGGAGCTGGAAAAACTACCCTCTTCCGTCTGATACTGGATTTATTGAAAGCTGACAATGGAAATGTTACAATTAATAATATAGATGTTAGCAAGAGTGAAGATTGGAAAAACTTTACCGGTGCTTTCATCGACGATGGTTTTCTGATAGACTATCTCACACCTGAAGAATATTTCTATTTTATTGGAAAAATGTACGGATTGAAAAAGGAAGAAGTGGATGAACGTATCGCTCCTTTTGAACGCTTTATGAACAACGAAGTAATAGGACAAAAAAAATTCATCCGTAATTTTTCTGCCGGGAATAAACAGAAAATCGGTATTATATCTGCCATGCTCCATCATCCACAACTGCTTATCTTGGATGAACCATTCAACTTTCTCGACCCTAGTTCCCAATCCATCATCAAGCATCTGCTGAAGAAATACAATGAGGAACATGAAGCAACTGTCATCATCTCCAGCCACAACTTGAACCACACGGTAGACGTTTGCCCGCGTATCGCTCTGCTGGAACATGGTATTATTATCCGTGATATTCAGAATGAGAACAATTCGGCGGAGAAAGAATTGGAAGCTTATTTCAACGTCGATGTAGAAAAAGAAATTGCAGAAGAGCTGAATGAAACAGAAAAACTGAACGAAACAGAAAAAACTTTTGAAGCAACAGGTTCTGTTGAAGTACCTAAAAATATGGAAGAATGAAAAGAGTCCTTTCCTATATAGTTATCCTCACCGGATTGTTGACCGGCTTAAGTTCCTGCCACTCTTCCGCTCCACGCCTTGACTACAAAGCATTGGCACAAGCCTCCATACGCTTAGGTATAGATATCGGATTGGAAGACAATCATAAGTTGTATATTGATGCTGCCAAATGGATAGGTACTCCTTATCGTGTTGGTGGCAATACCAAGCATGGTACAGACTGTTCGGGATTTACATCGCAACTCTATAAAGAAGTGTATCGTACGCGTCTGTCGAGAAGTACAAATGGACAATTACAAGAAAGCCATAAAATCTCCCGCAGCAATTTGCGCGAGGGAGATTTGATATTCTTTACCAGCCGCAATTCTCACAAAAAGGTAGCGCATGTAGGCATCTACCTTAAAGACGGAAAGTTTATCCATGCCAGTACCAGCCAAGGAGTAATTGTCAGCAGCCTTAAAGAAAAATATTATATACAATATTGGCTTTGCGGAGGAAGAATCAATTCATAATACACTGATTTTTCTTTATTGTGTGATTATCTTTATTCTTTTCCGACTTATATACTAAAATTAACCCTATAAGAAAGAAAAACAATGAAGAAAATTTCAGGGATATTCCTGTTTATCTGCATTGCATTAAACAGTAGCGCACAACTCTTGTGGAAAATATCCGGTAACGGATTGGAAAAGCCTTCTTACATTTTCGGCACACACCATCTGGCGCCACTCAGTATCAAAGACAGCATTACCAGCATGGCACAAGTCATCAACGAAACCAATCAGGTTTATGGTGAAATAATAATGTCTGAAACGAACACACCAGCCTTCATGCAGGAAGCACAAAGAATGATGAAGATGCCAACAGACACGACTCTACAAAGCTTGTTTACCTCTGAACAATACGAATTACTCGGCAAAATTGTTAAAGAATACCTGATGACAGATATTTCAATGCTGGCACAAGTCAAGCCCACGATTATTAACCTACAGTTAGAAGTCGTCTTCAGTTTGAAGTATTTTAAAGACTCCAATCTACAACAATCAATAGATGCTTACTTTCAACAACAAGCCCAACAGAACGGCAAAAAGGTCGGCGGATTGGAAACTACCCGATCACAGCTGGATATGCTATTCAACAGACAAACATTACAACGTCAGGCCCAACTTTTATATTGTGCCATCAGCCATATCGAAAAGACCATAGAACAAAACAAAAAAATTGTAAATTACTATAAAGCCCAAGACTTAGATAGTATATTATGTCTCATGGAAGAAAAAGAAGGAAGTTCCTGCGACCCTCTTCCGAACGAAATGGAAATATTGCTTGACAAGCGTAATAAAGCATGGACAAAGAAAATGCCGATAATAATGAAAGAAGCTCCTACTCTTTTCGTTGTAGGTGGAGGACATTTGCCCGGAAACAACGGGGTATTGAATTTACTGAAGCAGCAAGGTTATATCATAGCTCCTATGAAATAAATCTTCTAATAAATATAAAATACCGATTAATTCATATCTTTGCAAACAAAATAGCCTGCAATGAATTATACGACTTATCTTTTCGACTTTGATTACACTCTCGCTGATTCATCACGCGGTATTGTCACTTGTTTCCGGATTGTACTTACGCGACACGGATATATGGAAGTGACAGATGACGAAATAAAGCGTACTATCGGTAAAACCTTGGAAGATTCTTTTTCTATTCTCACCGGAGTGACGGATTCTACACAACTAGCAGGCTTCAAAGAAGAATACCGTAAAGAAGCTGATACACATATGACCGTAAATACAGTCCTTTTTCTTGAGACTAAGTCTGTATTGGTGGCATTGAGAGATTCGGGGGCACGTATAGGTATTATATCTACTAAATATCGTTATCGTATCAAAGAACTGTTAGATCAACATTTCCCTTCCAACTTTATAGACATCATAGTGGGTGGTGAAGATGTAAAAGCCGCTAAACCATCACCCGAAGGTCTATTATTTGCCATCAAACAATTACATGTCACCAAAGCCGAAACACTATACATCGGTGACAGTACGGTAGATGCCCAAACCGCTAAGTCCGCTGATGTAGACTTTGTAGGTGTACTACATGGTATGACTACAGCCGAGGAATTACAGCAATATCCTCATAAGAAAATAATGAATAGTCTGGAAGAGTTGTTGGAAAAGGAACCCCTAACCGAGCAAAGAACTCAAGTAAAAAATTCCAAGCCAAACCAGAACCTTAAAAAAGTAATTTTAATTTTGACCTTTATCTCTATATTCCTAGCTATAATAGCTATTTATATATTCAAACCATTTTTATAGTAGACCGTTATTTTATCAATAAAAACGAGAAAAAACATTTGCACATTTCAAATAAAAGAGGTAATTTTGTGCCCGATTATTCCGCACCGGGTTTAATTAAGTGTTTTCTAAGTGATTAGAGACCACCCGACGGAGCTAACTTATACATTAATATAAGCAATGTACGCAATTGTAGAAATCAACGGTCAGCAATTCAAAGCTGAAGCTGGCAAGAAGCTATTTGTACACCACATTCAAGAAGCAGAAAACGGTGCAACAGTAGAATTTGAAAAGGTTCTTTTAGTAGACAAAGATGGTGCTATCACTGTAGGTGCTCCTACTGTAGAAGGTGCAAAAGTTGTTTGTCAGGTAGTATCTAACATGGTTAAAGGTGAAAAAGTACTTATCTTCCACAAAAAAAGAAGAAAAGGTTATCGTAAGTTGAATGGTCATCGTCAACAATTCACAGAGTTAACAATTACAGAAGTAGTAGCTTAATCAATTTAAAAAGTAAGAAGAAATGGCACATAAAAAAGGTGTCGGTAGTTCTAAGAACGGCCGCGAATCAGCAAGTAAGAGATTAGGCGTTAAGATATTTGGTGGCGAAGCTTGTAAAGCAGGTAACATCATCGTTCGTCAAAGAGGTACTGAATTCCATCCGGGTAACAATATCGGTATGGGTAAGGACCATACTCTTTTCGCTTTAGTAGACGGAACTGTACAGTTCAAAGTAAGCAAGGAAGATAGACGTTATGTATCTGTAATTCCTGCAGAAAGCGCAGAAGCATAAGTTTCCGTAACAGACAAAAGAAAATGGGATGCAATCTTGAAGATTGCATCCCATTTTCTTTTGTCCCTATATTCATATTCCCTCCCAAACAAATCCATTCAAATACTCATTATACATCAATAAGGCTATAAACAAATAATTTATCTCAATATCGGAATATAGCTTCTCTTATTTTTATATATCTTTGTAGTCGCAAAACGGAGTATTATAAAAAACAAGTATAAGATATGCTTACCATCAAACAAATTACAGAAAACACCGACGCGGTAATTCGCGGACTGGAGAAAAAGCACTTCAAGAATGCTCAGGAAACCATTGAAAAAGTGCTGGAAACTAACAATAAAAGACGCAATACTCAAACAATCTTAGATAAAAATCTATCGGAGGTAAACGTACTTTCCAAATCCATAGGACAGTTAATGAAAGAAGGCAAGAAAGAAGAGGCAGAAGTTGCCAAAAATCGTGTTGCCGAACTGAAAGAGAGCAATAAAACTTTGCAAACCGAAATGGATGGAGCTGCAACCGATTTACAGAACTTGCTTTATACCATCCCTAATATTCCATACGACAGTGTACCCGAAGGTATCGGTGCGGAAGACAATGTCATAGAGAAAATGGGAGGTATGGAAACAGAACTTCCCAAAGATGCGTTACCCCATTGGGAGTTGGCCAAGAAATATGATCTGATAGACTTTGACCTAGGTGTAAAAATTACAGGGGCAGGTTTTCCTGTTTATAAAGGTAAAGGGGCACAGTTACAACGTGCACTCATCAACTTCTTTCTGGACGAGGCTCGTAAATCCGGTTACACGGAAATTATGCCGCCTACCGTAGTAAATGCAGCTTCCGGTTATGGTACAGGCCAGCTTCCTGACAAAGAAGGCCAGATGTATCATTGCGAAGTAGACGACCTATATTTAATTCCGACCGCAGAAGTTCCTGTTACCAACATATATCGTGATGTAATCTTGGACGAAAAGCAATTGCCGATCAAGAACTGTGCATACACTCAATGTTTCCGTCGTGAAGCAGGCTCTTACGGAAAAGATGTACGCGGATTGAACCGTCTGCACGAATTTTCCAAAGTAGAATTAGTACGTATCGACAAACCGGAACATTCCAAACAATCCCATCAGGAAATGCTTGACCATGTTGAGGGTTTGCTCCAGAAATTAGAATTACCCTACCGTATCCTCCGCCTTTGTGGTGGTGATATGAGTTTCACTGCAGCCCTTTGTTTCGACTTTGAGGTTTATTCCGAAGCTCAGAAACGCTGGTTAGAAGTTAGCTCCGTATCCAATTTCGATACTTATCAAGCTAACCGTCTGAAATGTCGTTATCGTACAGCAGAAAAGAAAACAGAACTTTGCCACACATTGAATGGTTCTGCATTAGCTCTGCCACGTATCGTAGCCGCGTTGCTTGAAAACAATCAAACTCCGGAAGGTATCCGTATCCCGAAAGCATTAGTTCCATATATGGGATTTGAAATGATTGATTAGAAGAATTCAACCTGTCATATTTTAGACGCGAGTTATACAAAATAAAAATACAGTCTTAATAAAAGAAGTCTGTAAATTTTGTATAGTTCGCGTTTTATTTTATTACTACATTCCTCCCCGACCCATTCTTTTTCCCTTCACATTTTTTGTTATTACCAAATAAGCCGTATCTTTGCAAAATCTATCAATCTGAAAGAAATAACGTAATTATACCAACAAAATTATTAGATAATGAATAAAATCATTAACAAAGAACATTTTTCAGAAAAGGTCTTTAAATTAGTAATTGAAGCACCGCTAATCGCCAAATCACGCAAAGCAGGACACTTTGTCATCGTACGTGTAGGCGAAAAAGGTGAACGTATGCCGTTGACAATTGCAGCTGCCGACTCGGTAAAAGGAACTATCACTTTGGTTGTTCAAGAAGTAGGATTGTCATCTACCCGTCTATGTGAGCTGAATGAGGGTGATTACATAACAGACGTTGTTGGTCCGCTGGGACAAGCTACGCATATCGAAAACTTCGGAACCGTAGTTTGTGCCGGAGGTGGTGTAGGCGTGGCACCGATGCTTCCTATCGTACAAGCATTAAAAGCTGCCGGCAATCGGGTAATCACAGTATTGGCAGGCCGGAACAAGGAACTGATTATCCTTGAAAAAGAAATGCGTGAAAGTTCTGACGAGGTAATCATCATGACCGATGACGGTTCTTACGGCCGTAAAGGTTTAGTAACCGAAGGTATAGAAGACGTTATCAAACGCGAAAAGGTTGATAAATGTTTCGCTATCGGCCCTGCCATTATGATGAAGTTCGTTTGTTTACTAACTAAGAAATATGAAATTCCTACAGAAGTATCACTGAATACAATCATGGTAGACGGTACGGGGATGTGTGGCGCCTGTCGTATCACCGTAGGTGGAAAGACCAAGTTTGTTTGTGTGGATGGTCCTGAATTTGACGGACATCAGGTTGATTTTGACGAAATGTTAAAACGTATGGGAGCTTTCAAGAGCATCGAGCGTGAAGAAATGCACAAACTGGAAGAAGAGCCACAATCTACCTGCCAGATTACCGGAGAAGCGCTGCAAACTATTGACGACAAAAGCCGCAATGCAACCTGGCGTCAAGAGTTACGCAAATCAATGAAACCCAAAGAACGTACGGCTATACCCCGTGTTGAAATGAACGAACTGGATGCAGAATATCGCTCACACAGTCGTAAAGAAGAAGTAAATCAAGGATTGACAGAAGAACAGGCCTTAACAGAAGCCAAACGTTGTTTGGATTGCGCCAACCCAGGTTGTATGGAAGGATGCCCTGTCGGTATTGATATTCCTCGCTTTATCAAAAACATCGAACGTGGCGAGTTCCTTAAAGCAGCCCAAACACTGAAAGAGACAAGTGCATTGCCTGCTGTTTGTGGTCGTGTTTGCCCGCAAGAGAAGCAGTGCGAATCTAAATGTATCCATCTGAAGATGAACGAAAAACCGGTAGCTATCGGTTATCTGGAACGTTTCGCTGCCGATTATGAACGGGAAAGCGGACAAATCTCCATACCGGAAATCAAGGAGAAAAATGGTATCAAAGTAGCTGTAGTCGGTTCAGGACCTGCCGGTCTGTCTTTTGCCGGAGATATGGCAAAATATGGATATGATGTTACCGTATTCGAGGCATTGCACGAAATCGGCGGTGTTCTGAAATACGGTATTCCCGAATTCCGTTTGCCCAATAAGATTGTAGACGTTGAAATCAATAATCTCGCCCAAATGGGTGTAAAGTTCGTCAAGGATTGTATCATCGGCAAAACAGTGAGTGTGGAACAACTTGAAGAAGAAGATTTCAAAGGTGTTTTTGTCGCTTCAGGCGCAGGATTACCTAATTTTATGAATATTCCCGGCGAGAATTCCATAAACATCCTGTCTTCCAACGAATATCTGACACGTGTCAATCTGATGGATGCCGCCAGCGAAGACTCTGACACTCCCGTTCCCTTCGGAAGACGTGTAGCTGTTATCGGTGGCGGTAACACAGCAATGGACTCCGTACGTACTGCACGACGTCTCGGTGCAGAACGTGCCATGATTATCTACCGCCGTTCAGAAGAAGAAATGCCAGCACGAATCGAAGAAGTAAAACATGCTAAAGAGGAAGGTGTAGAGTTCCTGACACTGCATAATCCGATAGAATACATTGCGGATGAACAAGGGAAAGTAAAACAAGTCGTTTTACAAAAAATGAAACTTGGCGAACCGGATGCATCCGGACGCCGTAGTCCTGTGCCTATCCCGGGAGCAACTGAAACTGTTGATATCGATCTTGCCATTGTCAGCGTAGGCGTATCACCCAACCCGATTGTACCAAGTTCTATTAAAGGTCTGGAGTTAGGGCGTAAAGGAACAATTGCCGTGAACGACAATATGCAATCATCCATTCCGACAATTTATGCAGGTGGTGACATTGTCCGTGGTGGCGCAACTGTAATCCTTGCCATGGGTGACGGACGAAAAGCTGCTGCCGCAATGAATAAGCAATTAAAGAAATAAACAACAAAAGCGTATATCCCCCTCTATACAAACAAAAACCCCGCCTGCTACACTCTTGTACAGACGGGGTTTCTTTTTTGTATATTTCTCCAAAGACTTTACTTCACCACCTTATTTGTTACCGGATCTGGGAAAATCACTGTCGGTTTAAACGATTTGGCTTCTTCAAAATCCATCAATGCATAAGACATGATAATAACGATATCATCCGGTTGAACCTTACGAGCCGCAGCACCATTCAAACAAATCTTACCCGAACCGCGTTCACCTTTAATTATATATGTTTCAAAACGTTCGCCATTATTATTGTCGGCAATGTAAACCTTTTCACCGGCAATCATATTGGCTGCATCCATCAAATCCTCATCAATCGTGATGCTACCCATATAATTCAGGTTAGCTTCCGTGACGCGGGCACAGTGAATTTTCGACTTCAACACTTCAATCATCATAAGATTAGCTCTTTTTGAGGGTTATTATTCTTTGTATTTGATATTATCAATCAAACGAACATCTCCACAGAACACCGTGATACATCCCACAGCATAAGTAGTATCTTCCCAATTGGCAATTCTCTGCAAAGTATTGCCATCCACCAATTCGAAATACTCCAATCGCAAACCGGGAGCGGCCGCAATGGCATCTTCCACAAACTTCTGTGTCTCAGCCACCGTATGCGAAGTCGCAAAGGTACGACTTTCAAATAAAGTCTGCGATATTTTTAAAGCATTTTTACGTTCTTCAGTAGACAAAAGGGCATTGCGGCTACTCAAAGCCAAACCATCTTTCTCACGAACAATAGGACAACCCACAATCTCCAAAGGAAATTTCATCTGGCGAACCATTTCACGGATAATAGCCAATTGTTGAAAATCCTTCTCTCCGAAATATGCGCGATCGGGACGCACCGCATCAAACAGTTTACTCACAATCTGGCAAACTCCATTGAAATGTCCGGGACGAAATATTCCCTCCATCACTGTATCTAACGGAGCGTAACTGAACTGTCTGGTATCCGGTTCCGGATACATCTCCTCAGCAGAAGGCGCAAAGACAAAAGCGGTTCCACATTCTTCCAATAAACGGCAATCAGCTTCCAATGTACGAGGATACTTCACCAAATCATTCTTGTCATTAAACTGAGTCGGGTTTACAAAAACACTTACCACAGCGACGTCATTCTCTGCCACACAACGTTTCACCAATGAGGCATGACCGGCATGCAAGGCTCCCATCGTAGGTACCAGACCTACCTTTTTACCCTGGGCTCTCAAAGTCGAAAGTCCGGCCTGCAAGTCCTTGATAGTATGTACTATTTTCATTTTAAATTGGTTGTATAATAACTTAGTTATTTGCAAAAGCGGTGCAAAATAAACCATTATTTACCATATAAAGAAGAAATATCATAAATTTATGCAAAAGTTAGTACTTGCGAAAGTAATCGCCCTTCCTCATTTATACCTGATAAACAAGCGGTTAACAATTCATAAGGAATTATAAGCAAGGTCTGCTTGCTTTATTGCCCGATTTTTTTTATATCTTTGCAGAATAATTGAGAACATTGTTATTATGACAAAAGCGAACAAGGTATTATTTATAACACAAGAAATTACCCCTTACGTTTCAGAAACCGAAATGTCCCTTGTGGGCAGAAATCTGCCTCAGGCAATTCAAGAAAAAGGCAGAGAAATCAGAACATTTATGCCCAAATGGGGAAACATCAATGAACGCAGAAACCAGCTGCATGAAGTGATACGTCTCTCCGGCATGAATCTTATCATCGATGATACCGACCACCCGCTGATTATTAAAGTAGCTTCCATTCAATCTGCACGTATGCAGGTCTATTTCATTGATAATGATGACTATTTCCAGAACCGCCTGCAGGTTACCGATGAAAATGGTGTTGAATATGAAGACAATGACGCGCGTGCCATCTTCTACGCTCGTGGCGTTCTGGAAACGGTAAAAAAACTCCGTTGGTGTCCGGATGTTATCCACTGCCATGGTTGGATGACGGCTTTAGCCCCCTTGTACATCAAGAAAGCCTATAAAGATGAACCTTCTTTCAGAGATGCAAAAGTTATCTTTTCGCTCTACGATAATGATTTCAAGCAATCTTTCCATCCTGATTTTACCAGTAAATTGATGCTGAAAGGTATTACCAAGAAAGATATTGCCAATTTGAAAGAACCGATTAACTATACCGCTCTCTGCAAACTAGCTATTGACTTCTCTGACGGTGTAATTCAGCAAAGCGAACATATCAACGAAGAAGTCCTGGAATACGCCCGCAAATCAGGAAAATTAATTTTGGATTATCAATCTCCCGAGAATTTCGCAGATGCCTGCAACGACTTCTACGACAAGATTGGGGAAATAGAACAATAATAAATTGATTCAAGACAAAAAATTATGAAAGTAAGATATCTGGGAATATTGCTTTTGGCATTCCTGACTCTCTTTAGTTGTGATGACAACACCGGAACACTGGGCATGGGTATGTTACCCGATTCAGATGGTATTAAAGCGGAAACTACAACTTTTAATGTAATAACCAACTCCTATCCCGCAGGGAGAGTCTATGCCAAAACGAGTACCGGTTATGTAGGAAAGTTCACCGATACTTCTGCTGATAAGTTTGGCAATTACGAAGCCAGTTTCCTTACTGAGTTGAACTGTACGGACAACTTCACATTTCCGGAAGTATATAATGACAAGACTCATACGGGTATCATGGCCGGTGATACAGTCGTTTCCATCCAATTGGCAATTTACTATTCAACCTGGTTTGGAGATTCGCTGAATGCATGTAGAATTGGCGTATATGAACTGGATAGTAAACTTGATAAAAATCGTTATACCGATATTGACCCGACAGAATATTACGGCAACAAAGAAGTCAAGCCTAATTTTAAAACGGGTTATTTCAATCTGCATAAAGCATATACGGCATACGACACGTCCGTGCCCGACTCCGTAAGAAATGCGACAGATTCAAACAAGAATAAGATTTTCTACCCTAATATCACACTTCCATTAGATACCGTATACGGCAATGAGATATTACATCTGAGCAGAAAGCATCCTGAATATTTTGCCAATTCGGAGGCTTTTATCAACAACGTATTGAAAGGTGTATATATCAAAACCGATTATGGTGACGGAACAATCCTTTATGTAGATCAAGTAGCTTTGCAGATGCAATTCCGTTTTCACTATGTAGACGACTCCGGTGCAAAACTTCTGAAAAAAGACGGAACGGATTCGTTATATTATAGTATGGCTACTGTATTTGCTTCCACAAAAGAAGTAATTCAAGCCAATCAATTTAAAAATTCAGATTTACTTGAGGAACGAATAAAGGAAGAGGGGCATACTTATCTTAAATCTCCTGCCGGAATATTCACGCAAGCTACCATGCCTTACGATCAGATACATGATGCACTTACGAACGACACGCTTAATGCCGTGAAACTGACTTTCACTAATTACAATCAAGAAACCAGTAATAAGTTTAGTATGAGTGCCCCGGAAACTGTCCTATTACTCCGCAAGAAAGATTTAGCTACCTTCTTTGAGGATAATAAGCTCACAGACAATATAACTTCATTTATTGCTACTCACAATAATGTTGCAACCAACCAATATACGTTTAGGAATATTGCCCGTTTAGTAACAACCTGTATCAACGAAAAGAAAGCAGCTAAACAAACAGCAAAAGAAAAAGCCGGTGCCGCTTGGGACGAAGAGAAGTGGGAAAAAGAAGTATGGGCAGTGGAAAATGAGGATTGGGATAAAGTATTGCTTGTTCCTGTCAGTGTAACTTACGATACATCCAACCAAAGTAATCCAACAATGACTGGAATTCAAAATGATTTAAAACCCGCTTACACCAAATTACAAGGAGGAAATCCGGAAAAAGGGGGTAGTTATCTGGAACTAGAAGTTACCTATACAAGTTTCAACAAATAATTCTCATATCCTCATCATCAATAAAAAAGTCTCCCGCCCTTAAAAATGGAGCGGGAGACTTTTTTATTGCATAATCACGACTTTCTTATGCCTCTTTCTTTGCAGCCTGTTTCTTTGCTACCGGCTTCTTCGTTGCAGGTTTCTTTGCAACAGTAGCCTTTGCCGGTGCTTTAGTTTCTTTTTTCTTTTCCGTTACCTTCTCTTTATCCAACTTACTCTGGGCCTTTTCCAGTTCTTTATGTAACTCTTCGATTTCATCACCCTGATTTTTGATAGTAGTCAACAAAGCATTCAATTCTTCATTATCAATATCCACCGGATAAAGAGAATCAACCCGTTTGATGAAATCACCCAAAATATTCATATAATTAGTAAAGGCATCGTAAGGAGATTCATAAATGCCACGATTTAAACCTACACCACTATTCTTGGTCGTCATGAAACGGAAATTATTACTTGCCTGCAAATAATCCCAGTCTTGCTTGATACGGCGGTCATCGCAGAGATGTACACGTTCAGCCACACTATATAATTTATTGAAAGCTTCACGTTGCATTACGTTACCCAACCAACAACTGGTATCTCTTTCTTCGTCCACCCAAGACATCGGATACGGCACATCCAATGCAGAAACCGACTTCAACTTCGTAACAATCTCTGTCGGAGTAGAGAACGTAATGCCCTTTTCCTTAGCACATACCGGCAATGCTTTCAAGAACTCCAGGATATTGGAAGACAAAGGCTGAGACATACCCAGTGCACAAAGTTCCATAAAAATATTAATGACCTGTTCTTCCTGGGGTAATGCATCAATCCAACTGATATACTTATCGGCAAACAAAGGATATTCGTTCCATTCAGAATTGGAGAAACGCAAACTGATATCATCGGACAACTTGAAATCGCGCAACAACAACTTCAAATTAGAATTCATATTACAATGATATACATAATGCGGGCTCTTCCAACCCAACACATGCTTGGCACCTTCAGTCAGCATACCTTTGAACCCCATACTGGCCACGACAGCTCCAATTTCATCATTATAAATCAAACTGGAGTTACGGAATACCTTCGGAGCCTTGCCAAACATTTGCTTCATCTTTGCACTCTGACGCATCACTTCTTCCTTGAAACAATCTTCGTTAGCCAAAGAAGAAAGGCCGTGAGAATAAGGTTCAGCCAAGAATTCGCAACAGCCCGTATCGTTCAGCTGATGCAACAAGTCAACAACAGCAGGAGCATGAATCTCAAGCTGTTCCAATGCTACACCAGAAATTGACAAAGCAACTTTAAACGCACCTCCCGAATTCTTCACCATCTCGATAAGCGTACTCAGAGCAGGTATGTAAGAACGTTCAGCAACTTCATTGATGCTGGTTTCGTTGGTATAATCATCATAATAATAATGATTAGTACCTATATCAAAGAAACGATAACGTTTCAGATGTATAATTTGATGTATTTCAAAATAAAGACAGATCGTTCTCATTTTCAATTATTGTTTTGTTATTTACCATAGTTTCTTAACACATCCTCATAGAGGGCACGGATTTTCAGACCGACTTTTTCCCAAGTAATTCCATCCACTTCTTTTTTACCTTCCTCCTGTAGATAATGGAAGAGAGACGGATTGTTACAGATGGAGTAGATAGCATCCGCCATAGCGTGAATGTCCCAATAATCGGTCTTAATCACCTTATCAAGGATCTCACCACACCCCGACTGTTTAGATATGATCGAAGGAGTTCCACATTGCATAGCTTCCAGTGGAGCAATACCGAAAGGTTCGGAGACAGAAGGCATAACGAATACATCACTATTCTTATAAACTTCATATACTTGTTTACCTTTCATAAAACCCGGGAAATGGAAACGATCGGCAATACCTCTCTCAGCAGCCAAATTAATCATGGCGTCGAGCATATCGCCCGAACCCGCCATTACAAAACGGATATTACGTGTACGTTGCAACACCATTGCAGCAGCTTCCACAAAATACTCCGGTCCTTTCTGCATAGTGATACGTCCAAGGAATGTCACTACCTTCTCTTTAGAATGTTCCGGACGAGGAATATCCTGATATTCCTGTGAAAGCGGATAAACAGCGTTATGCATGGCAAACACCTTTCTCGGATCCTGATGATACTCATTGATAACCGTACGGCGGGTCAGTTCGGATACGCACATAATGCAGTCGGCATAATCCATACCATTTTTCTCCATAGAGTAAACCGTAGGATTGACTTTTCCACGTGAACGGTCAAAATCTGTAGCATGAACATGTATGCAGAGCGGTTTACCACTCACCATCTTGGCATGTACGCCGGCAGGATACGTCAACCAGTCGTGAGCATGAATGATATCAAACTCCTGTTGGCGCGCCACAACCCCGGCAACTACAGAGAAATTATTAATTTCCTCATGCAGGTTTCCCGGATAACCACCGGCAAACTCCATACAACCAAGATCATTGACGTGCATATAAGAAAAATCAGCATAAATATGATCACGCAGAGAATAATAGTCTTCCGGCGTCATGCAATTACACAAACGCGATTGCAGATAATTATAATCAGGATCACGCCAAACGATAGGTACCTGGCTCATACTGATTATCTTCAGGAACTTTTCTTCATCTCCACAAGGCTTGGGCATACAAAACGTAATATCCATATCACCCTGCAAACTCAGTCCTTTAGTAATACCGTAAGAGGCAACTGCAAGACCACCATATATTTTGGGAGGAAATTCCCATCCAAACATTAAAACTTTCATCTTCATTCCCTCCTCTCTTATGAATTATAATACTTAGATAACAACTTCAAAATACGTAGTATTTCTGCTATATTCATGGCAAACGACACTGCCCCACGTCCTTTGAAAGGAGGATTGCCATCGAACAGTTCTGGAAGCGAACTTATGCAGTGACTGGTCATTTCATCTTCAAATCCAATCAAGTAACGTTCTACAAAAGAAATACCGCTCATCTTATAAATACGCAAATAGGCCTCCATATAAAATCCCATCAGCCACGGCCAGGCCGTACCCTGATGATAAGCGTAATCCCGTTGAATTTGGGGACCGACATAATTCGGATTATATCCACCACTCTTAGGACTCAACGTGCGCAAACCTTTCGGTGTGAGCAATTCTTTCGTCACGATATCGAGCACTTGCTTCTTCTGTGCCCTATCCAACGGGGAATAATCGAAAGCAACGGCAAATATCATATTCGGACGAACACTCCAATCCATCATATAACCATCTACATAGTCAAACAGATAACCGTATTCATTACGGAAGACCTCCACAAATGATTTTCCGGTAATCTCAGCCTGCGCATCCAGTTCATCTGCAAGAATTGTGTTTTCACCTTCACGTACCATATCTGCAACGAAGCGCAAAGCATTATACCACAGAGCATTCACCTCTACAATATATCCGGTGCGAGGAATTACCGGACGCCCGTTAGCTGTAGAATTCATCCATGTTACGGCTTTCTCCGTTCCATTGGTATAAAGCAAACCGTTCTCATGCAAGAAAAGGTTATCATGTTTGCGACCACGAATATAATCCATGATATCTTCCAGCAACTTGCCATATTTCAGGCGGCATTGGCTACGGGAAGTTTCCTTCGCATACTGCTGCAACGCCCATACGGCCCATAGCAATACATCAGGATGCTCCATTTCATAAATCTTATATCCTACCGGTTTGTCTTCTATGAAATCACGTATAGCCTTTTCCGCTGTTTTCATAACATCTTCAAACTCATCTTGTTCGTCTACAGCCAGAGTTAAACCCGGCAGGGAGATAAACAAGTCACGGGCACGACATTTAAACCAGGGATATCCCGCAAGTATATAATGCTCCTCACCTTGTTTGTTGTGGAACTGATGCGCAGAATTTTTTAAACAGTGGTAAAAGCTGTCACGCGGTGTCCGGTCGGCCACTTCCGCTTCAAACGTCTGTTTCAACTTGCGTGGAGAAGTTTCGGAAATACCGGCAGAGAAGACGATGCTTTCACCTTTCTTGATATCTACCTCAAAGTAACCGGGCACATACAGATCTTCATTGAAATCATACCCGCGTTCCTGTTCTTTAGGATATTCGATGCCCCGATACCAGTTGGGTTCAAAATGGAACTCATTCTTTTTATTCAACTGCATAAAAAGTTCCGGATATCCGGGGTACATACACGTCTTAATACCATTTTCCACTTCTTGATAATCACGGCTTGCCTGAGCATTTTCGTGCGTATATTCGCGTACACTGCGGAAAGCCAGGAAGGGCCGGAACCGGAGGGTTGTTGCAGAATGAGCGTCGACCAAGGTATAACGTATCAAAATCCGGTTCTCATGATGTACAAAGATTTTCTCTTTACGGAGGATAACACCTCCTACACGGTAAGTTGTAGCCGGGATTTGTTCACAATCGAATTCGCGGATATATTTATGTCCGTTCGGACTAAAATGATTTCCTTGATACTTATGTAATCCCAGATTAAACTCCGCACCGTGCTGAATTACCGTTTCATCCAAAGAAGACAGCAGCACATGGTTTTCATCATCCAGGTTTGGTACAGGTATCACCAACAAACCGTGATATTTGCGTGTGTTACAATCTACAATTGTTGTACAATGATAAGCACCCGATTTATTAGTCCGAAGTATCTCCCTTGGCAAAGATTCTTCCAGATTAATCATCAGGGTCTTGTCAAATCGTAAATAACTCATAGTTGTGCATTATTTAAAGGTTAATTATTCAGGTCATTGTGCGCTACAAACCCTGTAGCGATGCCCAAAAATACGAATTAAAGCCTACACGCAAAATAAAAAGTCAGTTTTTTTTCGTTTTTCAAATAAATAATTCGTAGCATTGTGCGAAAATAATTAATCCTTGTACAATATATGAAGCATGACCTTCAACGAATAGTTCTGGCAGCGGTCATTCCGCTTTTTCTGCTCCTCATCTTATATATACTGAAATTTATGGAAATAGGTATGGACTGGGATTTTACCCGATTAGGAGTATATCCTATGGAGAAGCGCGGAGTGTTCGGAATTTTTGCACACCCGCTTGTCCATAGCAGTTTCAGACATCTTTTTGCCAACACAATCCCATTGTTTTTTCTGTCTTGGTGCCTGTTTTACTTTTACCGTCACCTCGCACCTTACATTTTTTTTACCATCTGGACAGGTTGCGGGCTTCTTACTTTTCTTATAGGCAAACCCGGATGGCATATCGGTGCAAGCGGTATCATCTATGGGCTGGCGTTTTTTCTGTTTTTCAGCGGGTTATTGCGTAAACATGTTCCACTCATAGCCATATCCCTTCTGATTACTTTCCTTTATGGAGGATTGGTGTGGAACATGTTTCCACAGTTCGCCAAAGTGACCACCTCCTGGGAAGGGCATCTCAGCGGAGCGATAGCCGGCACCCTTTGCGCACTGGCATTCATGGGACACGGGCCTCGACGTCCCGATCCTTTTGCAGACGAAGAGGATGAAGAAAACAATGAAAACGAATCTTCCGGAAAAGAAGAGTCCGATAATGGGTTGAAAGGAGACAATAACGTTGAATAGCCTATTTGTCTTTTAAGATTAATCTGTTCTCCATAAGTGGACACTCCCGTTCCCATTAAGAGAAACGGTAGTTCCCATTGATAGAAACGGCAGTTTCCATGGTAGGGAACGAGCGTTTCCATTAAGGGAAATTGTCGTTCCCCACAATAGGAAACGAGTGTTCCCATTAGGGGAAACGGACTCAATCAATGACAAAAATGGGAAAGGCCTCACGGTCTCTCCCACTCCATGTTCGTTTATCAAATCTATCCAGTGTTTGATAATAAGGTTAGAAGTCTTGTAGTGTTAATCTAATTATTAAATCTATTATAATTGCCTAATGAAAACTGATACTATATTCTATTTATTACTTCGCTTCTTCAAATATAACTTATAGTTTTCCTGTACATATTTTTCGTCATCATACGTCCAATTCTCATTACGATATCCGATAGCCTTATATAGCTTACCCAAATACTCATCTTCTTTTTGCTTCCCTCTCTTGGTAAAGAAGCATTTAAAGTACATGTCCGGACGGTTCTGTTTGGAAACGTAGATTCCAGTACAATATGGATACTTTCCCTGATAAGGTTGTTCCAAAGGAATTGTGCAAACATGAACAGAGTCGGCATTGAAGAACTTCTTGGCGTCGTCACTACTCAAGATAATGACACGCTCCTCGAATTCACGAACAGCACTCTCCTGCAATATACCGTCTTTTCCTATACATCCCAAATCTCCATATATCAACCGCTTGATATTTATCATTTTAATTTTATTCTTAGGAAAATAGGTAAGTCCTATTTCCGGATACATAATCATACAATCGGCATCTTTCGATCTGAAAATGAAATTGTAGCTTAGAGTAGAAGATTTTTTTCCACATGGACTCCAATAGATAGATGTATGTAAATCCGTAAATCCTTTCGGACGTTTCCATGAGATATCATATACTTTAGACAGATAGTCGGAATAAACAGAAAAAAACAATCTGCCATTTTGAGCGCAAACATGTTCTATTACATTTACAAACAGCAACAGAAATACTATTTTTGATAATTTTCTCCAGATACGATGCATCGTCAATCTGATTACCTCTTATTCTTTCTATTATTATACCTCAACAGTGCTTCCAGATAATAATAATCCGCATATACCAAAGGAACATCTATCTCACTTGAATGAGGGATGCTTCCTACACTGTGCATCAAAACAAAGTTGCAATTTGTACCTGGTTCCGCCAAGTATGCCGGAGAAGACAAACTTTTCAATATGTGTTCTGCAGCTTGTTCATACTTTCCTCCGCCGTCCACATAATCTGCCAATTCCAAGAATGCAGAAGCTGCAATTGCCGCTGCCGATGCATCACGGGGAATTATCTTGAAAGCCTGCGGATCATAATTCCAATCGGGTACATAACCGTCTTGACCGGCATTAAAATCCCAATATGGTACTCCGTCTTCGGGTAAATTAGGATGGTTCAACCAGAAGTCGGCGGCATGTATCGCCATATTCAGGAAATCATGTCTTTGAGTCTCACGATAAGCCATTGTATAACCATAAATAGCCCATGCCTGTCCGCGCGCCCATGTTGAATTATCAGAAAATCCCTGACAAGTGGCCTGGTGAAGCACTCTGCCAGTTGTTTCGTCATAATTAACCACATGATAGGTACTGTAGTCTTTACGGAAATGGTTAAGGGCTGTCGTTTCAGCATGCTTGTTGGCAATCCTGGCATAAATAGAATCACCGGTTACCTTGGAAGCAAAATAGAGCAACTCCAGGTTCATCATATTATCTATAATCACCGGGTAAAACCACTCATCCTTTCCGTTCCAAGCCTTCCGGTAATTCCATGACTCGATGCAACCTATCTTTTCATTGAAACGGGTACATAACGAACGGGCAGATTCCAACAAAATCTCTTTGTATGCCTCATTACCTGTCAATCTATAACCATTTCCAAAACTACAATACATTAAAAAGCCTATATCATGATGATTGGTTTGTGTCTTCAAGGATTCAAGCGCTTCCGTCCATTTCACGGCGGCATCCTTCCATTTTTTGTCGTCCTCATACTCATACATATACCATAGACATCCCGGATAGAAACCTTCGGTCCAATCATTTTTATGGGTAACCCTCAAGTTTCCATTACGATCTATTGTACGGGGATACCCGGTAGGTTCGGGAAGTTCACTCAATTGTGCGGATAACTGTTGCTCCGCCCTTGCAAAGCCATTCACTACGAAATCGGCTTCTTGCTTGTTCCCCTTACACGAAAAAAGGAATGCCCCCAAGCATACAATGCTCATCAATCTTATTCTCATAATTTCTTTCATTATTTATCATTAGTCCATACCCGAACATAATCAAAACGGGCTTCACTTAGCCAAGAGTCAGCAGGCTTTCCCTTAAAGTCACCCTGACCGCTAAAAGTTGCCACTGTGGATAAATAAAGAAATTCTTCCACCCGAGGAACCCACTTTTCATCAAACTCAGCCATAAATTCTCCGTCATAGTATATCTTTACACTCTTCTCATTCCATAAAACACCCCACACATGATATCCTTGAAACACACCGGGAGTAGCATAGCGGAAGTTCTTCTCTTGATGGTCGGCACCATAACCGTCTATATGGATAGTAGAAATCACCTCATCTGCCAGATACGCAGACTCGAAGACATCAATTTCAGCACCGTCATTACCTGTACCATCGACTTTACTCATTGAATTGCTTTGCAACCAAAAGGCAGTCAGAGCCGCCGAGTTCATGTCCGCCAATTTAATCCGCGCTTCTGCATAACCATATTTCATGTAATACTTTCCATTGGAATAGACGGAACTGCAATGCATCACATCTTCACCTACCTTTGTCACTTTCAAGACCAAGTCTCCATCAGCCTCTACCACATTCTCCGGTTTGAAAAACCATTCCTTAATACCTAAGTTCGGACGCGAACCTCTCGATTCATCCTTAATTACCCATTTATTGAAATCGACTCTGTTGTCATTGAACTCATCGCTGAAAGCCAACTTCCACCCTTTACCGATCAGAGTATTGACGGGAAGAGCATCCGAAGGAGTATCCACATCCACCCAAGGGGAAGTAGCCGACGCTTCCTCTCCGTGAGTATCGTTTCCACAAGAAATAACTATACAACATCCTATAAAGAGTGTACTCCAAAATAACTTCATAAATAATAATCAAATTAAGTTATAAAAAAACCACACCGGGAGAACAGTTTACCGGTGTGGTCATTTTCTATTCTACATATATCAATTCCAACCCGGATTTTGCTTCAGATTACCATTCTTGAACAACTCTGTATTAGCAATCGGATAGAAGTATAACTTGTCTTCTATGGTACGAGATTCTAATGTCGCTTTCTTATAAGATATCTCGTCACCATTCTTCGTGATCTTTACAGCATAGATGTCCTTCGATTCATCCAACTCTTTCCAGCGGCGCAAATCCCAGAAACGATGTCCCTCGAAAGCCAGTTCCACACGGCGTTCATTCTTCACACGTTTCAAGAAATCGGTTGCAGACAAGTTGCCCGGCAAAGGCGGCATCTTTACACCTGTTCTACCACGCACTGCATTGACAGCCTCCAATGCACTCATGGCGCAATTGGCAGTTGTACGGTTAATATCTCCATAAGCATTGACCATAGCCTCCGCATAGTTCAGCAATACTTCAGCATAACGGAACAAAATCCAGTTATGATTAGTACTTGCCGAAGCTGAACCGGCATCAAAAGTAATACTCTTATCTACATACTTGCGCAAATAATAACCGGTAGTAGTGGCATTGGTCAAAGGAAGTCCGTTAGCGCCCCCTTCCCATATTTCTACGGCCTTGGTCGACGGCCATGCCATTCCGTTGTGAACAATTGTCAGATAAAAACGCGGATCTCTGTCTTTATAAGGGTTCGCACGCATGGCAGCATTGTTCCAATCGAAAGCGGTACCATTATTCATTTCAAAAGCACTTGCCAGGTTCTCCGTCGGACAAGTAGTGGTATTTCCACCAGTCACCCCTTTCGGGAAGTTGGCACTTTCAAAAGACGAACTTGTTCCGGTGGCACGTACCAAAATGACCTCTTTACTGTTGTAATTGGTCGCCCCAAACAGATTGGAGAATGATGCGTCCAAGTCAACTCCCAACTCTGATTTCTGTCCGATTATTTCATAGGCAGCTTCTGCAGCAGCTACCCATTTGCTATTATCGTTGCTTGTGTTATAAAGCGGACTTGCCGCATAGAGGGCTGCACGCGCTTTCAATGCCAAAGCTGTAGCTCTTGTTGCGTGTCCCTTTTCCGCTCCCGGCATATTAGCATAACTAACCGGAAGTTTACCGGCTATCGCGGCACATTCGGAGATTATAAAATCAAGAATTTGTCCGGCTGTAGCAGGCTCGGCAGCATTGGCCTCATCCATAGTCATCACTTTGGTTATTAAAGGCACATTCTGATACCGTCTTACCAATTCAAAGTAGAAGTAAGCACGCAAAAAGCGGATTTCATTTTCAAAGTTTGGATAGTTCACCATCCAGTCTTCGTAGTCATCACTATTTTCCCAAGTCTCAAACTTCAAACCTGTCAGGTTCTCCAGATAAAAATTTGCATCATGGATACCATTGTAATAAGTACTGAACTTATCATCTACCGTATAGTTGGCCGACCATGTGCCATTCACGAAACGTTGGATATCAGATGTTTCATAAATATGTACGGCATCATCCGTAGCTGCATCCAGCATAGCACCGTCAATATTACAAAAGTTTGAAGGCAGATAGCCGTAGGTATTCGTTACAAATTGCTTAACACGATTATAGCTTCCTCGGATCTCTTCCAAAGAGTAATAATCCGATTCATTGCAGTCCATAAAGTCACAGGACGTCAATAAACCTGCAAAGAGTAGTATTGTAAAAATTTTCTTTAATTTCATACGATTCAAAGTTTTAGAAAGATAAATTAAATCCGAAAGTATACTGAGTCATCGTAGGATGTTCTGCACCGATAGATTCCGGATCACGAAGATCAAGATTATCAATGCTGAACAAATCGTGTGCACGGGCAAAAAGCTTAGCACCCCCTAAGAAGCCAGTTTTCTTGAGCAATCTGGACGGGAAATTATAATACACCTCCAGTGTTCTCAATTTCAGATAAGAAGCATCGGCCACCCACATCGAATTCGTACTGTAGTTATTATCTGAACCGGAATAAGTCAGACGCGGTAATGTTCCGGTCGGGTTTGTTTCGCTCCAGCGATTTTCCCAATAATAGGTAGAAATTGTATTATTACTTACGATAGGACGGTAAAGACTCGGTGTGTTCAATATTTGGCTATAATTACCCACTCCCTGGAACAACGCATAAACACCGAAACCTTTATATTCAGCTCCTAAATCGAATGAATAATAAATCTCAGGACAAGTAGAATTATATCCCAACGGCACCTGGTCGTATGAGTCAACCCGGTTATCTCCATTCTGATCTTTGAACATCAAGTCACCCGGACGTACACTACCCAAATATTGTTTCACTTCGCGATTATCAATTTCTTCTTGCGACTGATAAATTCCTACAACTTCATATCCATAAATCTGCCCGATAGGACGTCCTGTACGTTTCAGATAATCATAAGGACGATATTCCTCATTCTGATTGATAATTTCATTGCGCGCAAAAGTAAATTGTCCGCCCAGATGATAAGAGAAATCACCTAATTTATCATCCCAGTTCAAAGCTACTTCTACTCCTTTATTATCTACAACACCATCGTTGATACTGGGAACAGACATACCGAATGTCTGAGAAATGGCACCACTGCCGGCTACCAGAATATCCGTGCGATGATCGTAGAAAGCATCCAAAGTCAAAGAAAGTTTATTCCACGCTCTGAAATCTATACCAACATTCAGTTTATGAGATTTTTCATAAGTCATATTATCAATACCTAATTGAGTAAATTTCATACCACTTGAAGAACTTGGGTTGGTAGTCCAGAAATAGTATGAGTTACCACTGCCATAAATATCCTGGAAAAGATTAACACCATAGTCCGCACGTCCGGAAATACCATAAGACGCTCTTACTTTCAACAGGTTCAACCAGTCATTCTTCATGAAGTCTTCTTCAGAAAGAACCCATCCGGCACCTACTGCCGGGAAAATTCCCCAACGTTTATCCGGATCAAGGATACTGGAAGCCGAACCGGACATTGTGAAGTCCAACAAATAGCGGTTGTCGTAAGCATAGTGTACGCTACCCACTATGTCCATAAAAGCACGTCCTGTATTCTGGTCTTTCGAGTTTTTCTTATCCATTGAATAAAGTAAAGTAGCATTCAGGTTATGCTTGTTCCATTGCTTCATATAATTAGTATATGCCTCCAAATTGAAGTGGGTCGTTACAGAACCTACACTCTTTGAAAAAGAAAGTGTTCCTTCATTTCGAAGTGTTGTATACCCTTTTTCACCAGTTGTCAAATCAATAGTGGCTGCTTCATAACCGAAGTTCTTCGTATTGTTATCCCAATAGGAAGCCGTATTGTCGATACCAACTTTGAAACCGGCCGACCATCCGGGAAGAATGGCAGACAAATCTTGTTTCAAATGCATATCGGCATACATGGCACGAGTTTGTGAACGGGCATACCCTCTGCCCGCAATCAAACCGACCGGGTTGTTGCTATAAGTTGTTGTACCCCCATAAATGCCTCTATCTGTCTTGACAGGGAAAGCGCCTGACGGAACCTGATACAATGCGGAGAAAATATTCCCTGTCGACTCTCCGGGACGATTATGCTCAGAGAAATTACCCAACAAGTTCAACTGTACGGTAGTGGTAGGAGTCACCGTAATATCCAGATTTGTACGGATATTCAAACGTGAATACTTAAATTGAGTAGAATAACCATCGGTTTCTTCCGTAGGTTTCAGAATACCGCGATTATCCAAAAAGTTCAACATTGTATAATAACGTACAAACTTACCACCCCCTTGTGCAGAGAAGTTCACATTATCTCCATAACTCATATTTCTCAATGATTCATCCATCCAGTCTACATTCGGGTAAACACTCGGATATGTCTGGTTTTTGAAAGCATCGAGTTCGGCCGAAGAATAACGAGGATCAAGTCCGTCATTTTTCATAGCCTCATTCAAGGCATTGGCATACGTATAACCATCTACAAAATCCGGTAAGTATTTAGGAGTAGCCATATTGAACTCATAAGAGAAATTAATACGGGGTGCCCCCATTGTTCCGCGTTTGGTTTTCACAAGTACCACTCCATTGGCACCGCGAATGCCATACAAAGCAGTGGCTACAGCATCTTTCAACACACTTACAGATTCAATTTCTTCTGAACTCAGTTCGTCAATAGACCGTTCAAAACCATCGACCAGGATGAGCGGAGTTTTGGAACTTGTAGTACCAAGTCCACGTATATACATAGTGGCTCCGTTTTCCCACACTGTACCGGCGTTTTGTAAAACCTGCAAGCCCGGAATTGTACCAAACAATTGGTTAGAAGGCTTGATACTGTTTTTATGTGAAAGGGCGTCATTAGTAGCTACAGAAATTGCACCTGTCACTTCCTGTGCGTCATAGGTAATAGTACGTCCCAATTCTATTGCCTCCCGTTTTTTATGAACCGTCAAAGTATCTTGTTGTGCCATCATACCACATGAACACAACACACCGGCTAATAGTATATTTAATCTTTTACTCATAATAATCTTCATTTCTAATTTTCAGAAATATTATTCCCAACCCGGATTTTGTACCAATCCGTATTGTTTGTTAACCTCGTCTGAAGGGAAAGCGCTTAGATACCAGATTGGAGAGAAACCACCGGCATTCCACCAAGCACGCTTTCTGTCTGAATTTGCAAGAGAGAAAGGTTCACAGATATAAGAACCGTCGTTTTTGTTTTTATAGACATTCAGGCCATGTAATGGTGTAGTGAACTTCTCTTCCATCTTCCAGCGAATTAAGTCGAAGAAACGTACTTCTTCATAACCAAATTCACAAGCACGTTCACGAAGCACGGCAGCACGGAACTGTTCCTGGTTCATTCCTTCCTTCAGTCCTCCCAAACCAACACGGGCGCGCACCTGATTGACATAGCTATATGCCGTAGAATTAGGACCTCGATGATACTCATTCAATGCTTCCGCATAAGTCAGATAAAGTTCGGCTATGCGCAAGAAAGGCCACTGAATGACATGTCCCTTCAGTTCCGCACCACGATCCAGTCCCCATTTCCGGCAAGCTATTCCGGTCTTCAGGCTCAATTTGTTCATGGCACCTATTTCCCAATCTCTTCCTGCAGGATAATTTTCCTTATCATCTGTCTTGGGAGCTGTCAAGCCCGCTGTTCTTCCTTGAAAAATATCACCATCCATCAGGAAAGTTTCGTTCAGACGGGGATCACGGTTGACAAAGGGATTTTTAGTATGTTCGGGATTATTCCAGTCAAAATCACTACCATCAGCCATAGGAAACATGTCGAAATATTCTTTGGTCGGATTGTAACCACCCCAACGGATAGCGTTCCATAACATTAAATCTCCCGAACTCAAACTTGCGCTATAAATGTTCCTGTGTACAGATATCAAAGTTTCAGTAGTACCGCGATCAAAATAAGCCTTACGGAAAGCATAACGGTACTCATTCTCGGCAACATCACTTTTCTGTACCATCCGGAAATAGCCGTTAGCATTCAATGCGGTGAAAAAGGCTTCACAGGCATCAATAGCCTTTTTCCAACGTTCGTGGTCATAACCGCCAAACCAAGTCATCAATTTTTCGGAAGCTTCACCTGCAGCATAAGGTTGGTCACTATTAAATAGCGGACTTGCGACAAATAGCAGTACTCTCGCTTTTAAGCCATAGGCTCCTGCCTTGCAGAGGCGTCCATCCCACTGAGCCATATCCGCATCCGAAACTCTCCACGGGAATTGGGGACAGTTAATCGCTTCATCCAACAAACGAATAATGAAATCCACCGTTTCTTGCAGAGTAGCACGTGCCGGCATTTCGTCCGATGCCGCAAGCACATGGTCAATAATGGGCAATGCGCCATAGTGGCGTAGCATATTGGCATATTGAACAGCCACAACCATTTTCGCCTCTGCTTTCAAGCGCTCTTTTTCCTCCTGATCCATGTCTGGCACACGATCTATATTGGCTACTACCAACCAAGCGTTACGAATAGAAGACCATATATGAGTATCTGCATCGTTAAACCACATCTTAGTTGCCATATAAGTAGCGCGTGGCCGATTTTCTTTTCCGGCATCGTAATTGCCGTTATAATAAATCTTTTGTACGCCGGAATATCCCACATTATCGCAATTCAAATCTGTCAGTCCTTCCAAATTTCCCAACCACATACCGGTCCAATAGTTCTTCGTATCAAGTCCGTATGGCAGATACTGATAACTATACCACAATACACGGCGGGCATATTCAGCGGTAGAGAAAACAGTATCGATAGTAACGTCTGTACTGGGCGGTTTCTGCAGGAATTTATCTCCAAACGCCAAGTCCTCACAGGAGATGGTTGTAACCAACCCCAACATCAATATAATGACATGAAAATGTTTCTTTATCTTTTTCATAAATACAGTTTATTAAAATCCAACTTTCAAACCGAAATTCACGATCTTAATCAACGGATATGCCCGTCCGTTTGCATTGGATTCCGGATCACAAAAATCCAGATCGCTAAATGTCAACAGGTTGTATCCGGATACTGAAAGACGCAGAGAATTGATATGTATCTTCTGCAACAACTGTTTCGGGAAAGAATAACCGAGTTCGATATTCTTCAGACGAACATAAGAGGCATCGCGCAACCACAAATCAGAATCTTGATAGTTATTTGTTTTACTACCTGTCAAAGAGATGGCAGGAGCTTTTGCACTGTTACCCTTTTCCGGTGTCCAAGCATCGTCGATCATATATTGCATCAGTGAGTTGGTACCAGTCTGTCCGAAAGGAGTACGATAAATGCTACTCACCAAACGAGAAGTTTTAAATGCGCCAGCCCAAGTCATACTGAAATCAAAACCTTTCCAAGAAAAACCTGCTTGTAAGTTACCATTCAAAAGCGGATAGGTAGGATAACCAATGGCTGACTTGTCATTAATATCAATTTTGTGATCGCCATTCAAATCTTTATACTTCACGTCACCGGGTTTGGGTGAGAAACCGGCACCATGATCGGGAATTCCACCTTCCGTACCTTTCACGTTTTCATAGTTCTCCGCATCCGTTTCTGAGAAGAAACCATCGGTTACATAACCGAACTGCTGCCCTACAGGACGTCCGGTTTCGCACATCCACTCATAAGGTTGAGGAATTTCATCTTTAAAAATTACTTTATTCTTGGCATACGACCAGTTTGTTCCGATATAATAACTAAAGTTACGAATTCTATCTTCCCAACGGGCTGTTACTTCAAAACCTTTGTTATCTACCTTACCCATGTTGACAATCGGTAAAGAAATAGCAAGATAACCGGGATTTACCTGACGGGAAATCAAGATATCCTTACGATGTTCTATAAAGTAATCAAAAGAAGTCTTCAAACGACTGTCGAAGAAATGTAAATCAACTCCATAATTCTGCTTAGCAGCAGTTTCCCATGTAACATCTGGATTACCGACCAAAGATTCTTTGGAACCGGGCAATTTATTGTTAGTGATGGATCCAAAGTTTACAGATCCTGTACTGAGCGTATAATTATCCGGCAAGTACAGAAAACGTGAACTATTGGATACAATATCATTACCTACAATACCGAAAGAAGCACGAATCTTCAGATAATTTACCGCCGGTTTTAAAGCTTGCATGAATTTTTCTTCAGAAAGTATCCAGCCAATAGATCCGGCAGGGAACGTACCAAAGCGCTTTCCTTCCGCAAAGTTCTCGGAACCATTATAACCTAAGCTCAGATCGAGCAAGTAGCGTGTCTTCCAGTCATAAGTAAGACGACCCACAAAACCAACATAAGCACGAGGAATACCAGGATAATTATTACTAAAATAATATTTCATGGTCTGATTATACATGGCAAGAGCAGACACATGATGTTCACCGAAATTACGTTGATAATTCAAGGCTGCTTCCAGATACCAGTTACGGCTTTGTCCTGTTGACTGGCTAAATCCCAGTGTCTGTGATTCCTGAGATTTCTTCAAAATGGCTTCACCATTCTCGCCTTTCACAGCCTGGTAATTCTCAATACGACCCTCACGACGTTTATTATAGGTAACACCACTATTATAAGCGCCCTTAACATGAGCAACCAGACCTTTTGTAATAAAATTCAGTTTTTGCTCCAATGAAAAGTCGAAATTGATTGTATTTCCGGTCGTTGTGTTATATCCTTTTCCATAATAGGCACCTAAACCGTCATTCAATGTACCGAATGAGCCGAAAGTAGCCTTATCACCTACTATCCATTTTCCGTCTACAATACCGGCACCTGAGAAAGGAACGGCACTGTAAATATTGTCAAACAAATATGAAATGTCTGTATATGTACCGTTATTATAGTTAGGTTGACGTTGGTCTGACAGACGTCCTCCCAAGTTGATTTTCATGGCAGTAGTCTTCGTCACGTCTATATCCATATTGATACGATAGTTGTAACGGTTGTATTTGAAACCTTTGTCATTGCCATTATCAAACGTAGTGAAAAGGCCATCTTGTGTAAATACACCCAACGATGCAAAATAACGAACCCGTTCCGAACCTCCGGAAATGGATAAGTTATGCTGAGTCTGTAACGCCGTGTTCCTTATCATAAGATCGGTCCAGTCTGTATCCGCATAAATCAAAGGATTACTATGTGTACGGAAAGCTTCCAGAATTTCATCAGAGAACATCAGCTTATCTTCTGCCACTCCATCGCGTAATTGTGCAGCATTATAGGTGGTAGCATAATCGTAACTGTTGGCAAACTCCGGAATATTGGTAGGCATCTGAATTGCCATACTGGTAGAAAACGATATTTTCGCTTTACCTTGTTGTCCGCGTTTAGTAGTAACCAGAATAACACCATTGGCACCACGTACACCGAACACAGCAGTAGCCGAAGCATCTTTCAAAACAGTGATATCTTCTATTTCATTAGGATCCAACTGAGTGAACGAACGTTCCACACCATCAACTAAACATAACGGACTGGATAATCCGGTAGTTAAAGAACCAACTCCACGTACATACAAAGTAGCATCATCGGCACCCGGTTGACCACTAGTCTGTACACTGGATAGTCCCGGGACTTTACCACTTAAAGCATTGGCAATACTACCTACCGGAGATTTCATGATTTCGTCCGACTTCACCGAAGCCAAAGCACCTGTTACCGTTACCTTTTTAGTAGTACCATAAGCTATGACCTGCACTTCTTCCAGTTGTGTCACATCTTCTGATATAAAAATCTTCAGTTCACTTTCTCCTTTGTAGACGATTTCTTTATCCTGATATCCTACAAAAGAAACAACAAGAGTCTTCCCTACCGGAAGCTTCAACGTAAACTTACCATCCATGTCTGTAATCACACCATGTGTGGTACCTTTTACCATAACTGTAGCACCCGCTACCGGTCCCATATCATCAGAGACCGTACCCGTCACTACTTTTTCTCTAGCCTGTTGCGTTGTATTCACCGATTGGACGCGAACATCACTACCCCACGTCTTACCCGCATACAAGACTAACAAAGCAAAAGCAAATAACCAAACTCTGTTTCTCATAAGTTAGATTTTAATTTAAAATTCATGTTCTTCATTCTCTATATACATATTTATGTAATTTAATATCAAAATCCGACACTTTTCAAACCTCTCAAAAAGATGCGCAAATAAAGAATTATTAAACATGAAAAACTTAGCTTCACACAATTGTCTAAGACACAAATAGTACGTCGGACTATATATGCCGCACTTCGGACTATAAGTGCACAGCAACAAATAGAAGAATAATGAACTTATTAGGGGGGATATTCGTTAATGAATTTTCTTTCGGTAGTTCTGAGGAGAAACTCCGAACAAATCTTTGAAGCAACGACTGAAATAACGAGAAGAAGAAAAACCTAACCGATAAGATATTTCCGAAACATTATATTGCGGTTCTTCTTTCAACATTCTCAAAGCTTCTTCCAATTTAAGTTTTAAAGTAAACTCATTGGGAGTAAGCCCTACCACTTCCTTAAAACGAAGAAATAATTTACTTCGTCCCATATTCAACTCGGAAGCCAACATATTCATATCAAAATCCGGATTGTCAAAGTTCTGTTTTATCACAGCAGTTGCAGTATCCAATAGTTTCTGATCGACTATACTGGTACCCAAAGTCTTCACATCCTGCTCTTCCTTTATAACCATATTCAATCGAGCCATTAATTTTTTCCGGCTATTCAGCAAATTATTACAACGTGTCAACAATACCTTGACATTAAACGGTTTTGTGATATAATCATCAGCACCTGACATATATCCTTCTATCGTATAATCTACCGAAGATTGCGCCGTAAGTAACACAACTGGAATATAAGATAACTCCAACGAATTTTTAATCTTACTACACAATTCACTACCTGACATTACCGGCATCATAACATCACTCACAATCAAATTAGGATGTAGTTGGCATGCCATATCAAATCCAATCTGCCCATTCATTGCTTTATGGACCGTATAGGTGGGCGAAAATATTCCTACCAACATATCCAACATCTCCTCATCATCTTCTACAATCAAAATACTAGGTAGTCCCTCCTTCTCTTCTTCCAGCGGATCATCATTTTCAAGGGCAGTATTATCCGGCAATATTTCTTCCGCTATAAGTATACCTTCTTCTTCCCAATCCAATGAGTGTACTACAGTCTGCTCATATTCAAGTTCTTCGGCAGTAAAATGTCCATTTCCCAATAACAGTTGTATCTTGAAGCAGCTTCCCTCTCCTAATACACTTTCTACTTTTATTTCGCCTTTGTGAGCATCTACAATACCTTTTGTAAAGGCCAAACCAATGCCACTTCCCAAAATATTTTTCCCAGGACCATCATTTACCTGATAAAAACGCTCAAATATTTTCGATAAAGATCCTTCGGGAATTCCGCAACCAGTATCTGCTACTGCTATTTCAACAGTTCGTTGTTGCCGCTTAATAGAAATCTTAATGTGTCCTCCTTCGGGTGTATACTTAAAGGCATTCGACAATAAATTGAACAATACTTTCTGCATTTGTATGGCATCAAACCATAAGTCTATTTTCTCTTCTGCATGTTCGAACGTATAGCTGATATTCCTTTTTCGAGCAAGATCTATAAATGACTGATAGACTTCTTTCATGAATGGAATAATATCTACACACTCAACTTTCAACTTCAGGAAACCCTGCTCCTGTTTTCTAAAATCCAACAACTCAGTTATCAAAAAACGTAAATTCATTGCATTCTTGTATATGCCATGTAAGCGCTTATTCAGAGTAGGAGATAACTTATCCAACTGCAACAACATTTCTATTTGCCCTATTATCAGCGTCAAAGGTGTTCTGAATTCGTGTGAAATATTGGTAAAGAAACGAAGCTTCATCTTATTCAATTCTTCTATCCGTTCTTTTTCATCTTTTTCTTTAGCCAATGACAATGCCAAGAGCCGATGCCCAGTCCTTATTTTCCAGAAGACATAAATAATGATCGCCATGATTATCAAGTACACCAAAAATGCCCAAAACGTAGCGAACCATGGATGGTGTATCTTAATATCAAGAGCTATTTCTTTATATCCTTTTCCTAATATCTTACTTTTTGATTCACGTACTTTCAACACATAGTTTCCCGGAGCCAAATTAGTATAGCCAATTCGTAACTGATCTGTAGAAATCCACTCTTTATCAAAGCCTTCCAGTTTATACTGAAATCTGACATTTCTTTCATGTTCCACATAATTGGAACTAGAGAAATCAATCATAAGATTATTTTGATGATATGCCAGATCAAGGGAATTTGTAAAAGGTAATGCCTGTGACAGTACTCCCGATTTATCCCCAGGACGTACTATAGCATTATTAATATGAAGATTGGAAAAATAGAATTCTGTATGACTTTCACTTTCCAAATACAGATCTTTCTCTCTGAAAGAAATCATACCGTCTACTCCTCCAATATAAATCAAGTCATCGGAAGCTGTCCATACACCACAACCATCCGTCACGGCAGATATTCCTCCTTTAAGTCCTAATTCAATCGAGTATATGGAATTATTAAAAGGAGAATAAAGAGAAATACCTCTATCGCTAGTTATCAATATATTATTCTTGGGCGTTTCTACCATATTATAGCAAAAATCACTTATCAGATTATCTTGTTTCGCTGTATGATGTTTCCACTCCTTTGTTTCATAATTATAGGTAAAGATACCATTTCCTAAAGTCGAAACATAAACCATTCCGTCGGTCGCTTCCATAATTCTGGTTATCTTGGCTTTCCGTTCCGCAATCTTTTCTATATTAATTCGCTCTACCCGTGTCCATTCTCCAATCTTCATCCGATACAGATTATAATCGGCAGTCAACCAAATATATCCACGAGAATCTATTTCAAATGTCAGATAGAGTCTATTCTTATTGATCAGTTGAAATTCATTTGTTTCAGGATTTAACCTCCAAAAACCATTACGTGCAGATACATACAACCAATTGTCTTTAAACAAGACATGATATATTATTCTATTCGGTCCGTTTTTTGTCCGTTCATAATCTGTAAGATAGTTATAGAATTTTCTACTTTTCCGGTCATATCGGCTAACACCTCCCGTATAAGTACCAATATATATTTGGTCACGCTTATCATCATAAGTTATGCTCTTAGTATTATTGTGCAAAATGGAATTTATACCGGATGCCATATAATATGTAAAAGTACCGGTCTTTCTATCCAAACAGTTCACTCCTCCTCCATCCGTACATATCCAAAGATTACGATCCTTATCTTCAACCATTTGCCCGACAATCGGAAAGCTCAAACCATCTTTGTTCAATTTACTATATGGATAATAATGAAATATATCCTTCGACTTATTAAAATAATTGACACCTCCGTAATAAGTCCCTATCCAAATGGTACCCTGCCTATCTTTATAAAGAGAAAAAACAGATTGATGCTCCAAAGAACCCGGATAAGCACTTGGACGATAAACAGAATAAGTATCAGAATAGGGATTATAAACTTGTAGCCCCTCAAAAGTACCAAACCATATATTTTGCTGATCGTCTTCAATGAAATCGCGTATCTGTTCACTAACAACACGCGTAGGAGAATGCAACTCCTTCTTCAATATTCCATCTCTGCCGATTTTATATAACCCTTTCATACGGGAAGCTATCCATAATTCATTACGACTACTAACGAATAACTTAAATATTTCGACGTCGGGCAATACACACTTAACAGTATCGTCTTCCAGCGCATAAAGCCCTTTGGCAGTTCCAATCCAAAGTTTATCTGACATCTCTTCGATACACCAAATATAGGAAGTATTTATTTCACGAAAGAAACATAAAGAATCAGTATCAGCATCATACTTGAATAGTGAATCACGGACAGCACACCATACTTTTCCTTTAATTACGGCTAAAGCACCAATATTGGAAGAACGTAACTCTCTAAGACTTTCTTTTCGAATATCATATTTAATCAATGTCCCATTATTGCGTATAAAGATATTCCCCTCATCATCACCTACAATCTGATTAATCTCTCCATTGATAAGTTTCTCTTTATGAGACTGCCCCTCTACAACATCATAAGATATATATTTGTAAATCTGCTTACCATCATATACATTGATACCCTCATTCGTCCCAAACCATATTCTCCCTAAAATATCCTGATAAATAGCTAATACAGAGGGATTGGAAAGTCCATCTTCCATTCCCAATTTCTTAAAATATTGTCCGTATACACAGACAGAAAACAATAACAAGATAGTTGAAAAAGAATATTTGATTCGCCTCATCAGTGATATACTAGATATTTACGAGACGAAGATATAAAAAATAAATTAATAGATTTTATTTTTACGCATCAATATAACGAAAATACATTTATTTTTGTTAGAAAAACAAAGTTCACCCTCTACTTTTGCAGTGTTTCGAGCAACAACGAGATATTCGCCATAAATAGTCTGACAGAGATAGCCAGCAATATAATACCGAAGAACTTGCGAATGATATAGATACCCCCTTTTCCCAAGAAGCGTTCCACACGTCCGGTCATGCTGACAACAAAATATACCCATATCATATTCAGAACCAATGCAATGATGATATTAACACTCGCATATTCAGCACGAAGCGATAACAAAGTGGTGAAAGCGCCGGCTCCAGCCAATAGCGGGAACACTAAAGGTACCAAGGTAGCTTCCTTAATGGGACCCTGGTTTTTAAAGATTTCAATATCAAGAATCATTTCCAACGACATCAAAAAGATAACAAACGCGCCTGCCACCGCAAACGACTCTATATCCACATGAAATAATTTCAGCATCATATCGCCTGCATAAAAGAAACCTATCAGCAATGCAAACGAAATTAATGTTGCTTTGAGTGCATTTACATTTTTCCCCTTCTCCTTTAAATTGATTATAATAGGAATAGAACCAATGATATCTATCACAGCAAACAGCACGATAAATGCACTGGTCATCTGTTGCCAATTAAATGCTGAAAACATATTTCCCTCCTTTTTTTTGCAAAGATAATCTATTTTTATGCATTCTACAATATTTCTTAATAACGAATGAATAGCACTTTTAAGAAATAATAAAAAAAACAAAAAGAGAGACTAAGTGTTTACGGCAGAGCTTGATTATATCTACATTTGTCTCTAAACCAGAAGATGAAACGATATGGAAACAATGTTTGATACCTTACTTCAATTGCCGCTCTTCCAGGGACTAGCCCAGGAGGACTTTACGTGCATTTTGGGAAAGGTAAAATTACACTTCACAAAACATAAGGCGGGAGAAGTTCTTCAGAAAAAAGGAACTCCTTGTAACCAACTTATGTTTATACTGAAGGGAGAAGTAGTTTCTTCCACATCGTCGGATGATGATTCTTACAGCTTTACCGAGTATTTGTCAGCTCCTTATCTGATTGAACCACAATCTATGTTTGGCATGAATACTTGTTATGTATCCAACTATCGTGCACATACAGAAGTACATACTGTCAGCATCA
Organism: Bacteroides sp. OM08-11; assembly: GCF_003438665.1. Taxonomy (NCBI): domain Bacteria; kingdom Pseudomonadati; phylum Bacteroidota; class Bacteroidia; order Bacteroidales; family Bacteroidaceae; genus Bacteroides; species Bacteroides sp. OM08-11. The sequence goes on along the minus strand of NZ_QSTJ01000002.1, from coordinate 394,889 downwards.
ACAAGGCGTTCGTGATGGAAGAATTATTCAGGTATGAAATATTTCGCCTGAACTATATGAATATTATCAGTAACCGTGCACAAACGTTATACAGCCGTTTGTGGAATAAACCGTCTAACAGTATAGAAGAACGTATAGCCTACTTCATCCTAAAACATACGGAACGACTCACCGGAGAAAAGATTCTGAAAATAAAAATGGAAGACTTTGCACAAATTCTCAACGAAACCCGCGCCAGCGTATCGAAGATTCTGAACAGCATGCAAGAAAACGGGCTGTTGGAATTGCACCGGGGAGAGATTGTAATACCGGAAGTGGAAAAACTATTATAACCGTTTTCATAAATTAGTAAAGCCCGAAGCAATGCTCCGGGCTTTATCATATTAATATATTATACCTGTCTTCTCACTCCCACTCAATCGTAGCATTGGGTTTCGGAGACATATCATAACAGACACGGTTAACATTCTTTACCTCCTTAAGGATACGATCAGTAATTTTCATTAGAATAGACCAGTCCACCGTTTCAATAGTAGCAGTCATGGCATCCACCGTATTGACAGCACGGATAATAACAGGCCAATCAAAAGAACGGGCGTTATCGCGTACACCTACCGACTTGAAATCGGGAACAACCGTAAAGTATTGCCATACTTTCTTATCCAAGCCAGCTAAATGGAACTCCTCACGCAAAATAGCATCCGATTCACGAACGGCTTCCAAACGATCGCGCGTAATGGCTCCTAAACAACGGACACCCAAACCCGGTCCAGGAAATGGCTGGCGATAAACCATTTCATAAGGTAAACCAAGTTCGATACCACATGCACGCACTTCATCCTTGAACAATTGCCGAAGGGGTTCCACCAGTTTAAACTGCAAGTCTTCGGGCAGACCGCCTACATTATGATGTGATTTCACCATCTTGGCAGTTTTCGTGCCACTTTCTACAATATCAGGATAGATAGTACCTTGTCCCAAGAAATCGATACCATCGAGTTTACGGGCTTCCTCCTCAAATACACGGATAAACTCGCCGCCGATAATCTTGCGTTTCTGCTCAGGATCGGCAACACCGGCCAGCTTATTCAGGAAACGGTCTGTAGCATCCACATACACAAGGTTGGCATTCAGCTTGTTCTTGAATACTTCGATTACATCTTCCGACTCACCCTTGCGCATCAGCCCATGGTTTACATGCACACATACCAAGTTGGATCCAATGGCTTTCAGCAGCAGAGCGGCCACTACCGAACTGTCCACCCCCCCCGACAGGGCAAGCAACACTTTCTTGTCGCCCACCTGGCGGCGTATCAACTCAATCTGGTCATTGACGAAGTTCGTCATGTTCCAGTTGGTTTCAGCCTTGCAAGTATCGAACACAAAAGATTTTACGGCACCCTTTATAGCTTCCACATCATCCGTAAACCGGGGAAGCTTCACCTCGCACAGCGCCTTGTCATGTCCGGCAGCCATTACCGGAAATCCTGCCTCATAAATTTCGGGGAGCACGTCAATAGACACCCCGTCAATCACATTATTAGGACCACCGTTGATGATAATACCTTTCACATTGGGTAAGGCTTTCAACTCGGCCGCCGTAATGTCGTGCGGATAAATTTCACTATATACCCCCAATGCACGAATAGCTCTGGCAAGCACTGTATTTTCATTGCTTCCCAAGTCTAAAATCACAATCATGTCCTGTTTCATTCTTATATATTTTTTAAAGTTAAGTAAGTGATAAAAAACAGTTTATATTATTCAATCCCGCATCACTCCCACTCTATTGTACTAGGCGGCTTCGATGAAATATCGTACGTGACACGATTTACACCTTTCACCTTATTTATAATATCATTGGATACCTTACCCAAAAACTCGTAGGGCAAGTGCGCCCAATCTGCCGTCATAGCATCAGTGGAGGTCACGGCACGCAAAGCTACAGCACGTTCGTAAGTACGTTCATCCCCCATCACACCCACACTCTGTACAGGTAACAGGATAACACCTGCTTGCCATACTTGGTGGTATAGTGTTGTCTCATTGCCATTGGTATCCTTCACCTTCCAGTTACGTAAACCCTGAATAAAAATATCGTCAGCGTCTTGCAAAGTACGCACTTTCTCCGGCGTAATTTCACCCAAGATACGAACAGCCAATCCTGGTCCAGGGAAAGGATGACGGGTTATCAAATGTTCCGGCATACCCAATTCACGTCCCACACGACGAACTTCATCTTTGAACAACCATTGCAATGGTTCGCACAGTTGCAAGTTCATTTCTTCCGGCAAGCCGCCCACGTTATGATGACTCTTGATGGTCTTGCCAGTAATGTTCAGACTCTCAATACGGTCAGGATAAATGGTACCCTGCGCTAACCAACGGGCATCGGTTATCTTATGCGCTTCAGCATCGAATACTTCTATGAAATCACGACCTATGATTTTACGTTTCTGTTCAGGTTCCGCAATACCCTCCAAATCCTTGAAGAATTTTTCACTGGCATCCACTCCGATAACATTCAAACCCAAACATTCATAATCGTGCATCACATTTTTGAACTCATCCTTACGAAGCAAACCGTGATCAACAAAAATACATGTCAGTTGATTACCGATGGCACGATTTAGCAACACAGCAGCGACTGAAGAATCTACCCCTCCGCTAAGTCCAAGAATAACACGATCATTTCCTATTTGCGCTTTCAGCTCGGCCACTGTGGTATCTACAAACGATGCAGCACTCCAACTCTGGCTACAACCGCAAACCTCTACCACGAAATTACGCAACATTTGCGTACCGTCCTCACTGTGGAATACTTCCGGATGGAACTGTACGCCCCACATCTTTTCATCTTTCACCTGATAAGCAGCAATCGTCACTTTATCCGTAGAAGCAATAATTTTGAAGTTATCAGGCACAGCAGTAATCGTATCGCCATGACTCATCCATACTTGGGTGTTTTCTTTCACACCTTTGAAAAGGATATTCTCACGGTCGAAAGAACTAAGATGCGCACGCCCGTATTCGCGGGTTCCGGCAGGTTCTACCCGTCCACCGTTACTATAAGAGATGAATTGCGCACCGTAGCAGATGCCCAATATGGGGTACCGTCCCCGGATCTCGTCCAAGTTCACCTTGAATGCACTCGCATCATATACGGAAAAGGGGCTACCCGACAGGATAACTCCTTTTACGCTCTCATCCCCATGCGGGAATTTATTGTAAGGCACAATTTCGCAATACACATTCAGCTCACGAACGCGGCGGCCGATGAGCTGTGTTGTCTGTGAGCCAAAATCAAGAATAATAATCTTCTCTTGCATATCAATCTGTTATGGATTTTATAAACGATTTGCAAAAGTAGAAAAAAGTAGGAAAATAACCGTGAAATATGCGATTTATTTCCCAAATTCCACCAAGTCCACGTCCTCGCCCAGCACACGGCGGTATCCGTCCGGTTGCCTGCTGCGTTCGGGGATGAACTGCACCCGCACCGCCTGCACCTGCTCCGCGCTCACCTCTTCGGGCGTATCCACTCCCTGTCCGGCACAACTCAGCTTGTAGAAGAACGACCCGAGGCCGTCCATGTGCACACTGCGCCCGCTCTCCATGTAGAACGCCATCACCTCGGGCAGCGAACGGATGACGGCATGCACATCAGCCGGAGTAACCGTACACCGGCAGCTGATGGCCTCAGCCAATTCCTGCGTATCCACAGGATGTTTTAACACACACGCACGGGGAAACCATTTGAATTTTCCGGCTATCTTGGCACGACTTTTCTTATAGAACATAATTTATTCGTTGGTTGAAGTTAATACAATATAAATGTCAGACAGACTGCCTTGTAGGGAAAGGGCACATTAAAAGCCTTCTAATGCCGCATTAAAAGCCTTTTAACATGGTATTAAAAGGCTTTTAATCACAATTCAGTCCTATACCCTGCGCCATCCGGTCCGCAACGGAGATTGTCCGGGTCCCTTATGGTTCCTATTTCATTAATGAACTGCCGGGCGCAGACCGGCGGGGACAGGGGCGCAAAGCCGCCATCACTTCCTGTCTTTCAGCAGGTCGCGGATTTCCGTCAGCAGCACTTCTTCCTTGGTAGGGGCAGGCGGTGCGGGGGGAGCGGCAGGCTCTTCCACTTTCTTCTTCTCGGCCAGCTTGGAGATTAACCGGATAAACAAAAAGATAGAAAAAGCGATGATCAAGAAGTCGAAGGTAGCCTGCAAGAAATTCCCGTAGTTCAGCGTCACCGCTGCGATATCTTTTCCATCCACCACTTCAGCGGGCTTCAACACCCACTTCAAGTCAGTAAAATTGACACCGCCCACCAGCAAACCGATTGGAGGCATAATGACATCCGCCACGATGGAGGAGACAATTTTTCCAAACGCGCCACCTATAATCACACCGACAGCCATGTCTATCACATTGCCTTTCATGGCAAAAGCCTTAAAATCCTGTAAAAATGAACTTTTTCCCATCTTTTCAATTATTTAATTATGAATTTGAGTGCGAATATAAAAACATTTTCTTACTTTTGCACCGCATTTGGAAACAAATGCTTCTTGAAAAGAGAGATATTTTAAACAAATATTACAAAACCTTTAAAAGTTTAAACAAAAATGATTAAAGTAGGTATTAATGGATTCGGACGTATCGGACGTTTCGTATTCCGCGCTGCTCAGAAAAGAAACGATATTCAAATCGTTGGTATTAACGACCTTTGTCCGGTAGATTACTTGGCTTACATGTTGAAGTATGATACAATGCACGGTCAGTTTGACGGAACAATCGAAGCTGATGTTGAAAACAGCAAGTTGGTTGTAAACGGTAACGCTATCCGTATTACTGCAGAAAAAAATCCTGCTGACTTGAAGTGGAATGAAGTTGGTGCAGAATATGTAGTTGAATCTACAGGTTTGTTCCTGACTAAAGAAAAAGCTCAGGCTCACATCGAAGCCGGTGCTAAATACGTTGTAATGTCAGCTCCTTCTAAGGATGACACTCCGATGTTCGTTTGTGGTGTTAACGAGAAGACTTACGTTAAGGGTACTCAATTCGTATCTAACGCTTCTTGTACTACTAACTGCTTGGCTCCTATCGCTAAAGTATTGAACGACAAGTTCGGTATTACTGACGGTTTGATGACTACTGTTCACTCTACAACTGCTACTCAGAAAACAGTTGATGGTCCTTCTATGAAAGACTGGAGAGGTGGTCGTGCTGCTTCTGGCAACATTATCCCGTCTTCTACTGGTGCTGCTAAGGCTGTAGGTAAAGTTATCCCTTCATTGAACGGTAAATTGACCGGTATGTCTATGCGTGTTCCAACTTTGGACGTTTCAGTTGTTGACTTGACAGTTAACTTGGCTAAGCCTGCTACTTATGCAGAAATCTGTGCTGCCATGAAGGAAGCTTCTGAAGGTGAATTAAAGGGTATCTTAGGTTATACTGAAGATGCGGTTGTTTCTTCAGACTTCTTGGGTGACACTCGTACTTCTATCTTCGACGCTAAAGCTGGTATCGCTTTGACTGATACTTTCGTTAAGGTTGTATCTTGGTATGATAACGAAATCGGTTATTCTAACAAGGTTCTTGACTTGATTGCTCACATGGCATCAGTTAACTGCTAATATACAGTTAGAAAATAATAAAAAATAGGCGACTTCTATCGAAGTCGCCTATTTTTTTTGCACTTTTGCAATTAGAATACTTTTAAGTTAATAATATGAATAAGATACATACCTCAAATCCTTTCTTTGAAAAATATACAGCCCCACACGAAACTGTTCCTTTCGATCGAATTAAGACCGAACATTACGAGCCTGCCATCCGGGAAGGTATTCGTCTACAAAATGCCGAAATAAATGCCATCACCGGCAACCCTGACACCCCGACTTTTGCCAATACCGTATTGGCATACGAAGAATCAGGAGAATTGCTCCAACACGTCAATACGGTTTTCGGTAACCTGCTCAGCGCCGAGACCAGTGATGAGCTGCAAGAACTTGCCAAAGAAATCATGCCGCTGATGAGCGAGCATGAAAACAACATCAGTTTAAACGAAAAATTATTTGAACGTATCAAGACTGTTTATGAGCAAAGAGATAAGGAAAAACTCGATCCGGAACAAGCCAAGTTACTGGAGGACACCTACAATGGTTTCGTCAGAAACGGTGCGAACTTACAGGGAGAAGCCAAAGAGAAGTATCGCGGGCTATGTAAGGAACTCAGCCTCCTGACCCTACAATTCAGCGAAAACAATCTGAAAGAGACGAACGATTATGAACTTGTCTTAACCGAACAATCCCAATTATCCGGTCTGCCTGAAAGCGCTATGGATGCCGCTGCCGAGACGGCACGGGAAAAGGGTATCGAAGGATGGGTGTTTACCTTGCAAGCCCCCAGCTACGGACCTTTCATGACATATGCCGACAACCGGAACTTGCGCCATGAGTTGTATATGGCTTACAATACGAAGTGTACGCATGACAATGCCTGCAATAATCTGGAAATCGTGAAGAAGATAGCCAATATACACCTGGAGATTGCGCAGTTACTGGGTTACGATAATTTTGCCGAATATAATCTGGTGGAACGTATGGCAAAAAACAGCGAGTCTGTTTACAAGCTGCTGAACCAATTGCTGGATGCATATACTCCGACTGCTCGGAAAGAATATGCCGAGGTACAGATATTGGCGCGCCAGGAACAAGGAGAAGATTTTATCCTGATGCCTTGGGACTGGGTATACTACTCCCATAAGTTGAAAGACCGAAAATTCAACATCAATGACGAAATGCTCCGCCCTTACTTTGAACTGAACCAAGTGAAGGAAGGCGTGTTTGGCTTGGCAACCAAACTGTATGGCATCACATTCAAAAAGAACCCGGATATTCCTGTCTACCACAAAGATGTAGATGCTTACGAGGTTTTCGACAAAGACGGGAAATATCTTGCCGTGCTCTATACGGATTTCCACCCCAGAGCCGGTAAACGGTCGGGCGCTTGGATGACAAGTTACAAAGGCCAATGGATAGAGGGAAAAACGGGAAAGAACAGCCGCCCCCACGTTTCCATCGTTATGAACTTCACCAAGCCGACACAAAGCAAACCGGCTTTGCTGACTTTTGGCGAGGTAGAGACTTTTCTTCACGAATTCGGGCACAGCTTGCACGAAATGTTTGCGGATACTACTTACCACAGTCTCAGCGGAACCAATGTATATTGGGATTTTGTTGAACTTCCTTCTCAACTTATGGAAAACTTTGCCATCGAGAAAGAATTCTTGCATACCTTTGCCCGCCACTATCTGACAGGAGAACTCATCCCAGACGAACTAGTACAACGCATTGTTGATTCTTCTAACTTCAATGTGGCATACGCCTGTCTACGACAAATCAGTTTCAGCCTTCTCGACATGGCATGGTATACTCGCAATACTCCATTCGAAGGAGACGTGAGAGCATACGAGAAGAAAGCATGGGATAAAGCGCAAATACTTCCCACAGTGGAAGAGACTTGTATGAGTACCCAATTCTCACATATATTTGCCGGAGGATATTCTGCCGGATATTATAGCTATAAATGGGCGGAAGTGTTGGATGCCGACGCTTTCTCGCTATTCAAGCAAAAAGGTATCTTCAATCAGGAAGTGGCCGAGTCTTTCCGTAAAAATATTCTTTCCAAGGGAGGTACAGAGCATCCGATGACGCTCTACAAACGCTTCCGCGGACAAGAGCCGACTATTGACGCATTATTAATCAGAAACGGAATAAAGAAATGAAAAAGATAATTCACATGAAATCCATCGGCTGTTGCCTGCTGATGCTTGCCGTACTCCTCACGTTCAGTGCCTGTAACGATGAAGACGACGTGGCTGAAATTTTCAATGGAAAAACTTGGAAACTAGCCCGGCTTACAACAGAAAATGGTAAAGAACAGTTCTACAACGGTTTGTGGAGCAGTGACAAAGAAAAAGAAAACAGCCTTGAAGCCCTCAAGCAACAAGGAAACTTCACTTTAAGTTTTGACATAGTCGAAGTGAATGGAGAAATTACCGGTACGGCAAAAGCGCATGGCATTAGGGCAAACATTGAAGACGCTTCCGTGAAAGTTGATGGGAAGACACGCTCACTGACTCTTAATGGAAAAGTAACCGGAGCTGAAACTGACAAACTTGCCAAAGCATTCATGGCAGGCTTGTTGAAGGTTTTTAAATATGAAGGCGATTCTAAATCATTAACCCTTTACTTTAAAGACGAGAATACAACCAAGGTCATGGGATTTACTGCTCAATAAACACAGAAACGATATAATAAAGACATGGACGACTCCACAAAAATCAAACAAGAAGCATTGGACAAGCGTTATGTACGCATGGCAAGTATCTGGGCAGAAAACTCATATTGTAAACGCCGCCAAGTAGGTGCATTAATTGTCAAAGATAAAATGATTATCTCCGACGGTTATAATGGTACTCCTTCGGGGTTTGAGAACGTATGTGAAGATGAAAACAATGTAACAAAGCCCTACGTGCTACATGCCGAAGCCAACGCCATCACCAAGATAGCCCGTTCTAATAACAGCAGTAACGGTGCTACCATGTACGTCACTGCTTCTCCCTGCATAGAATGCGCCAAACTTATCATCCAGGCAGGTATCAAGCGTGTAGTCTATTCAGAGAAATACCGTTTGGAAGACGGTATCGAACTGTTGAAGCGCGCAGGAATTGAGGTCGTGTTTGTTGCTGTTGATAATTAAGAGTTGATAATTGTAGGTTAATAATAACTTCAATCGAAACTACACATTAATAAATAATAAGAGATGTTTTGAGCGAAGCCAAATCGTAAATCGTTAAATCGTAAATAAATATCATGGGTACAAAAAACTCTTCCCGCTTTACCCCACTTATCATTGCAATCAGCGTAGTGGCGGGTATTCTTATCGGAACGTTTTATGCCAGACATTTTGCAGGAAACCGTTTGGGGATCATCAATGGTTCATCCAACAAGCTGAATGCCTTGCTACGTGTTGTTGATGACCAATATGTGGATAGTGTCAACATGACAGACTTGGTTGAAAAAGCCATGCCACAGATATTGGCAGAGCTTGACCCCCACTCCACTTATATTCCGGCACAGAAACTGGAAGAAGTGAACTCTGAACTAGAAGGTAGTTTTAGCGGTATCGGCATCCAGTTTACCATACAGGAGGACACCATACACGTAAACAGCGTAGTTCAGGGAGGTCCTTCCGAAAAAGTGGGACTGATGGCAGGTGACCGTATCGTGACGGTGAATGATAGCCTGTTCGCCGGTATAGGACTTACGAATGAAAAGGCCATGCGTAACCTGAAAGGTCCGAAAGGTTCACAAGTCAAACTGGGTGTGAAACGTGCCACCGAGAAAGAGTTACTGGACTTCACCATCACCCGTGGTGACATCCCACAGAACACGATTGATGCGGCTTATATGATTAACGATGATTTCGGCTATATACAGGTCAGTAAATTTGGCCGCACTTCTCACATCGAACTACTGAATGCGATTGCCCAATTGAGCCATCAAAAGTGTAAAGGACTTATCATCGACCTGCGTGGTAATACCGGTGGTTATATGGAAGCCGCTACCCGAATGGTAAATGAATTCCTGCCCGAAGGCAAACTGATAGTTTATACACACGGCCGTAAATATCCTCGCATGGAAGAATATGCCAACGGGACAGGCAGTTGCCAAAAAATGCCACTCGTGGTATTGGTGGATGAAGGCTCCGCTTCAGCCAGCGAAATCTTTGCCGGTGCCATTCAGGATAATGACCGTGGAACGATCGTAGGACGCCGTTCTTTCGGTAAGGGATTGGTTCAACAACCTATCGACTTCAGTGATGGTTCCGCCATCCGCCTGACCATCGCACGTTATTACACTCCGTCGGGACGATGTATACAACGTCCCTATGAAAGTGGTAAGGACAGTAAATATGAAATGGACTGGCTTACTCGCTATGAGCATGGTGAGTTCTTCTCCAAAGATAGTATCAAACTTGATGAGAACCTGCGTTATTCCACAGGTTTGGGACGCCCCGTTTATGGTGGAGGCGGTATTATGCCGGATATATTCGTTCCGCAAGATACTACCGGTATATCTTCCTATCTGATAGAAGTGAGCAACAAGGGATTGTTAATACAATTCAGCTTCCAATATACTGACCACAATCGTGCTAAACTGAGTGAATTTGATAATGAGCAGGATTTATTGAAATATCTACGTCATCAGGGTATCGTGGAACAGTTCATACGTTTTGCTGACTCCAAAGGCATCAAAAGGCGTAATCTGTTGATACATCGTTCTTATAAATTATTAGAAAGAAATCTTTATGGTAATATTATCTATAATATTTTAGGAAAAGAATCTTATATCCGATATGCCAATGAAAGTGACGCTACTGTGAAAAAAGCACTGGAGGTTCTTGAAAACAACGATGCTTTCCCAAAAGCACCGCAACAAACCAGTCAGGAAGAAGAGAAGAAAGATGATGGAAAGAAAAAAAGAACTGCGCAAGCGTATAGCTCTGTTGAGAACCCTTCACAACTCTACCGTTACGCTTCAGTTACAGTCTGCTAAGATACTTGCCGCCCTTGAAACACATCCGGCTTTCAGGACAGCACATACTGTGTTGCTTTACCACTCATTGAAAGATGAAGTGGATACGCATGAATTTATCCGGAAATGGAGCAGTAAAAAACAGATATTACTCCCGGTAGTAGTAGGCAATGAGCTGGAAGTACGTAAATATACGACTCCTGAAGAACTTGTTCAGGGTGCGTTTGGCATCAAGGAGCCCATGGGAGAATTATTTACCAACTATGCCTTGATTGACCTTATCGTAGTCCCCGGTGTGGCTTTTGACACTAAAGGTAACCGGTTGGGGCGTGGTAAAGGATATTATGATCGTTTGTTACCCCATATTCCTTCGGCTTACAAAGCCGGTATTTGTTTTCCATTTCAAATCGTAGAAGAAGTTCCTGCGGAATCGTTCGACATCCGTATGGATGAAATCATAACTTACAATGAAAACTAATTATCATACTCATACCACCCGCTGCATGCATGCCACAGGAAGTGACGAAGATTATGTCCGTAGCGCCATTAAAGGTGGCTTTCAGGTTCTCGGTTTTTCAGACCATACTCCGTGGAAATATCGTACTCACTATGTAGCTGATATGAGAATGCTCCCCGAAGAATTACCTGATTATGTGAACAGTATACAAGTACTTCGTGAGAAATACCACGAACAAATCGATATTAAGATAGGACTTGAATGTGAGTATTTCCCTGACTATATCCCCTGGTTGAAAGAACAAATCAAAAAATATCAACTGGATTATATTATTTTCGGTAATCATCATTATCACACAGACGAAAAATTCCCTTATTTTGGACATCATACCAACAACCGAGACATGCTCGACCTCTATGAAGAAAGTGCTATAGAAGGTATGGAAAGTGGTTTATATTGTTGTCTCGCCCATCCAGATCTGTTTATGCGTTCGTATCTCAGATTTGACCATCATTGTACATCCGTCAGCCGTCACATCTGCCGTGCCGCCGCACGTCTCAATATACCACTGGAATATAACATCGGATATGTCGCTTACAATGAAGCTCATGGAATAACTACTTATCCTTGTCCGGAATTTTGGCATATTGCCGCTAATGAAGGCTGTACTGCCATCATCGGAATGGATGCGCATTGTAATCTGGATTTGGAAATTCCTGTTTACTATGCCCGAGCCATAAAAGAACTAGAGACGTTAAAAATTAAGAGGACAGATAAGTTAATGATGAAAAAAAGATAAATGATAATTTACTAGCATAATATTGAAGTAACAATTCGTTCTACCTAAATATGATATTCGTAATTACCTGTGCCCCCACATGACGATTTAAATTATGTACCAACAGTTCTCTCCCCATCATCAATTCCTGACGTAGAGCAGCAGATGTCAGATGTACATAGAGTATCTGGTTCTTAATATAAAGTTCCCGAGTATAAGAAGCAATGGTGGGACCGAGTACTTCTCCCCACGAATTGATGAGCCGCCGTTCATTCAGAGGCGATTCCAGGCTTTCCTGACGAAGAAAAGTCCGTATCAATTTACCAATCTGTTCCGCATCATTCCGTTTCATTCTTCAACCTCCTCATTCTCGGCAATGATATCCATTTCCGACACAACACCTTGTTCTACGCGAAACATTTTATAGTCACTACCCACTTTATGCAAAATACGATCCAAATGTTCTCGGTTTGTATCTGTTATAAAGATCTCACCAAAGTTATCACCAGCCACCAACTTGATAATTTGTTCCACTCGCGAAGCATCCAGTTTATCAAAAATATCATCGAGTAACAGTAATGGTATGGTAGTTCCTGTACGCTTCAGGAAATCAAACTGCGCCAACTTCAAGGCCACAAGATAAGTTTTATTCTGTCCTTGTGAACCTTCTCGCTTAATAGGAAAATCCCCAAGTAGCATATTCAGTTCGTCCTTGTGTACACCACGAAGCGAGTATCCCATTATCTGATCGCGTGTACGACTTTCCTTCAAAACCTCCAACAAGGAAACATTACGCGCATGAGAATCGTAGGTCAAATCAACTTTCTCTTTATCTTGAGATATAAAAGAATAAAAAGACTGGAAAATGGGAATAAACTCCCGTACAAACTGCTCACGTTTACGAAATACAATTTCTCCCGTCTGTGCCATCATTTCTTCCCACACCAGAAAAAGTTCTTCTTCTACCGGCGTTTCGCTCTTCAACAAAATATTTCGTTGCATCAAAGCTTTGTTATATCGTATCAATGCATCCAAATACTCTTTATCATACTGGGAAATCACTACATCCATAAACCGACGACGTTCATCACTTCCTCCAGCTATCAATACTGCATCAGCAGGTGACACCATCACCAAAGGTATAAAACCTATATGGTCAGACAAACGGGTATATTCTTTTTTATTCCGTTTGAACTGTTTCTTCTGCCGTCGTTTCATTCCACAATAAATTTCTTCAGGGGTACCATCAGCAGCTTCATAAAATCCCTGAATAACGAAAAAATCAGCTTCATGCCTAATGTTCTGCGAATCGACAGGATTACCTGCACTTTTACAGAAAGAAAGGAAGTAAACAGTATCCAACAGGTTCGTTTTCCCCATGCCGTTCTGTCCGAAAAAACAATTCAGCTTAGGAGAAAAAGAAAGCTCTACCTGTTCCAAATTCTTATAATTGAGTATGGATATACGTTTCAGTATCATATAGCAACGATATGTTAGCTTGCAAAAATAGGAAGAATTTCGGGGTTTTCGGATGTAAAATAAAAAAAGATGCCGCTAAATTTCTTTGATAGCCATAAAAAACTTACTTTTGCGAGTCGAATTAACTATATACGAATAATAACAAAAAGAATATATAAAAATGGCAGAACAGAACAAGAAGAACGACGCCTTAAACGTGGAAGACGCACTCACACAATCTGAGGCATTTCTCATTAAGAACAAAAAAACTATCATCGGTGTAATTTTAGCTATAATTATTATCATAGCCGGTATAGTAATGTACAAAAACCTTTATGCTGCACCTCGTGAAGAAAAAGCACAAGCTGCTTTGTTCCAGGGACAACAATATTTTGAAGCAGATGCATACGCAGAAGCTTTGAATGGTGATAGTATCGGTTATGTAGGTTTCCTCAAAATTGCAGATCAATACAGTGGTACGGATGCTGCTAATCTTGCAAAAGCATACGCAGGGATCTGTTACGCTCACCTCGGTAAATATGAAGAAGCTGTGAAAGCATTGGATAGTTTCAGTGGCGACGATCAGATGGTAGCTCCTGCCATGAAAGGTGCTATGGGTAACTGCTACGCTCAGTTAGGTCAGCTCGATAAAGCAGCTTCTATGTTGTTGAAAGCCGCTGATGAAGCAAATAATAATTCACTTAGTCCTATCTACTTGAAACAAGCCGGAGAAATCCTAGTAAAACAAGGTAAATATGATGATGCTATCAAAGCATATACTGCTATTAAGGATAAATACTTCCGTTCTTATCAGGCAATGGATATCGATAAGTACATCGAACAAGCCAAACTGTTGAAGAAGTAATTCAGATTTTAGTATACACACCATATTATAGACACAGATTACACGGATAAACACGGATATGTCTAAACCGTGAATTCCGTATAATTTGTGTCTTTTTTATTCCACATTCAATTTTTAATTCTTAATTTAGAATATCATGGCAACAGCTTACCATAACCTTTCGGATTATGATTTTAATTCCGTTCCTAATGCTGAAGATATGAAATTCGGCATCGTAGTTTCCGAATGGAACTACAATATAACCGGTGCTCTTTTGAAAGGTGCCGTTGATACATTAAAAAAACATGGAGCCAAAGACGAGAATATCCTAATAAAAACAGTCCCTGGAAGTTTCGAATTGACTTTTGGCGCCAATCAAATTATCGAATACAGCGAAGTAGATGCCGTTATTGCAATTGGTTGTGTAGTTCGTGGAGACACCCCACATTTTGACTATGTTTGCATGGGAGCAACCCAAGGAATTACCCAATTGAATGCAAGTGGCGATGTACCAGTAATTTACGGTTTAATTACTACCAACACAATGGAACAAGCCGAAGACCGTGCAGGTGGCAAACTTGGTAATAAAGGTGATGAATGTGCAATTACTGCAATAAAAATGATAGATTTTGCTTGGAGTTTACAAAAATAGTAGTATCTTTGCACCGCAATTGAGAAACAAACCTACTTAATAAAAGAATTGGGTTTAAATTCTTAAGAGCAAAAGGGCAAATACCAGAGTGGCCAAATGGGGCAGACTGTAAATCTGCTGGCTTACGCCTTCGGTGGTTCGAATCCATCTTTGCCCACAAAAAACTGCGGAAGTAGCTCAGTTGATAGAGCATTAGCCTTCCAAGCTGAGGGTCGCGGGTTTGAGCCCCGTCTTCCGCTCTTAAGAGAAATCCTGATATTACTATCAGGATTTCTTATTTTTGTTACGCTGTTACATCATTTTCCGGATTAACGTAAGAATCTGAGGGATTTCGTTTTTATGCATATAATTTAGCGAGTCTGTACAAGAAAAATGCTTTATCTCTTACTCCTCTGAACTGTGCTCTGAACGCTTTGATTTTAGCATTAAATGATTCTGCTGCATTGGTAGCCCTTCTTTCAAAGAAGTTTATTATATTCAGATAGTGCGTTTGTATAGAGCGCGCTACCCTTCCAAAGGTGAGGAACCCCGATTTGTCTACTTCATCATACCACCTTGCAAGCCTTGTCAAAGCCATATCTTTAAACTTACACTGATGATAGATTGATCCTAACCGCATGGCCATATAATATCCTTTCTTTATATCGGGATATTCTTTAAATAGAATCTCGGCCCGTATCCTTTGAGACTGAGTCCATAGCGATTCTTTTTTGTAAAGCAGATAAATACTCCTTGCCGGTAACTGTTTTCTTGTATCTCCATTAGCGAAAACGGGCGCATGATACATCTTTCCGCAGGCCTTTGCGTAAGCTATCTGTATGGACTCTTCGTCCAAATCCTCCCAGCGAGCTTTCACACGTATCTCCTGAACCGCTTCATACACTAATTTCTGTGCATGGAACGATCCGTAACCCGTTTGGCAGCAGGGAAGCAAGTCCGAGCAATCTGTTCCATATTGGGAGGCATATCCAATGTTATCTCACGCACCTGGTAGCGGCGACGACGCGAAAGTTTAAGCAGGACAGAGTTAACCGTGCAAACATCCGTACCTTTAATGATACCAATAATACTGCCTTTACCACTGTGAACCTCTTTATTAATCAACACAGCATAGAATTCTCCACGGGATAGAGCCACTTTGTCGATGCAGACGTAGGCACCAAGGTTCTTCTCAAACAGGAGCCAGTTCTCTGCGTGAGAAAGCTGATCCCAGTGTAGGTAATCACTTAAATGGGCGATATTGACGTTCAAATAAATCCCCATCAACGCCATATAAAGTACCCAATAGCTTGCAACTGATCGGATAATTATCAATATAGTTCTTTTAAAAAGGACGCAAAGTCTTGCGTCAATCGAGTACCCTCAGCCACCATACGCCAGTTGCGGGAAATATACCATTGCTGCTCTTCAAAATCCAACGACGACGAAGGAAGTTCAAAAAGACTTTCTTGCCACGAAGAGGAAAGTCTTGAACAACAATAGGCTCATAAAACCCTTTACTTTCTGTTTCTTGAACAGCATACTTCTCGGGGATCTGATTCCTCTCCTCAAGATATATGAAAACTTCATTCACGCTTTCCTTCACATCAACAAGATCAAAGTAATCCAAAGTTCCTTCAGGAAGAAGAAGGTGATAACCATTTAACTCCATAAGCAATTAATTTGGAGACAAAGATTACAATTTATAAATTTACCCCTCAGGTTTATTCATTGATCCAATAAACAGGTTTCAATTCAGTTACGTTATTATGAAACCACTCATCCAACTTAGCCTCCACCCTATCTTTTATCTGAGGAGTAATATACTTTTTTACTTTCCTATAAGCATAGACAGCTGCAATCCCCTTACCCATCATAAAGATTTGCCCCAAGACATCATCTATACTGGTAGGAAATACTATAGCGATTAAGGCAAACATTATATTTGTCCGTTCACTTTTAGGAGTAGTTTCAGCACTCATCACATAATAGGTTATAAGCACAGGACGACCAACTACCTGACCCACATTTTTTATATATTCCTCTACTTTAATACGGATTTCATCCATTGAATAATTCAATTTCATTATTTTATTCAGTTTCATATTTCTATTTTTTATTTATTAGACGTAAGAAAAAATACTTTGGTTGCATAAGTAGTTATTTTTTTTCAAAAGTAAGAAACAAAGAAAGTAACGCCTTGCAAAGAATACCTTGATAAAAAAAACCTTATCTTTGCAGCCGATTTTAAATGATTAATAACAAACTACAAATGAATGTAATAATTCCTTCTCGACAGAACACATTTCGTGAACTGAGAGATTATTTAATGATTGCCGTAGGCATGGTTATGTATGGTATCGGATGGACAGTATTCTTACTGCCTAATGACATTACTACAGGCGGTGTGCCAGGTATTGCTTCCATTGTCTATTTCGCAACAGGACTACCTGTACAATACGCCTATTTCGCCATCAACTTCTTATTGTTACTACTTGCTATCCGAATTTTAGGGTGGAAATTCAGTATCAAAACTATCTTTGCCGTATTTACGCTAACGTTTTTTTTATCACTCATCCAAAAACTGACCATAGGCGTACAATTATTACATGACCAACCTTTCATGGCCTGTGTCATCGGTGCATCTTTCTGTGGAGGTGGTATCGGAATCGCATTCTCCAACAACGGCAGTACTGGAGGAACGGATATTATTGCAGCAATTATCAATAAGTATCGCGACATCACACTGGGTAGAGTAATGTTAATCTGCGACCTGATAATTATATCATCTAGTTACTTTGTGCTGAAGGATTGGGAAAAAGTAGTATATGGATACGTCACCCTGTATATCTGCAGCTTTGTGCTTGACCAAGTAGTGAACAGTGCCCGCCAATCGGTACAGTTTTTCATTATCAGTGATAAGTACGAAGAAATTGCTAAACACATCCAAGTATATCCTCATAGAGGCGCTACTGTAATCAACGCCTCCGGTTTTTATACGGGAAAAGAAATAAAAATGTTATTCATTCTCGCCAAGAAACGGGAATCCACTATTATTTTCCGATTAATAAAGGATATAGATCCCAATGCATTCGTATCACAGAGTGCAGTCATTGGAGTATACGGAGAAGGATTTGACAGAATTAAAGTAAAGTGATAGAGTGAAGGTTATGGGACTATAAATTTTCCCTCTTTCCAAACATAAATCACAGGACGGCGGAGAAATGGTTTTAGTTTTTCTGCCGTTGTTTTTTCTATATAATCAGGAGTTGTAAAGGTAAAAGTCAACGTAATATCTTTTGCAGAAAGATCAGCTTTCATCAACAACATATCTGCCTGACGCCGAGCATCCTGATAATCATAAAGATCTACCGTATCAGGGGCATCCATTATGAAGTCATCCATCACAGGAAGTATGGGCAGATAAGCTCCGGTAGGTAACTCTTTCCAATCAGTAGTATAGAAATGAACATCACTATCACAAGCTGGAGCACCAACAGTAGAAACAGTACATATAATCTTTGTACTATCATTCACAGCAAGTAATTTCATCTGCCAGGTACTCTGAGGGGTCATCTGCATATGGATATAATCGGGAGTCAATTCCGTCATCTCTGATTTACCGCCAAAACGATTGGTTACTTCCGCTTTCATTTTACTCTCTAGAAAATCTATACAATCTGCACGATTGACGGATGTAAGCAGTGGACTCATAGAATCAGGCATATTGATAAAATAACTCTTCGCCTGTTGAGCCTGCAAAGAACATATCCATATAGTAGTTAAAAACAAAAAGATTATCGACTTTTTCATTATTTCATTCATTACATATTATCAACTACAAATTGAAATTTCACAACCAAGTACATAATTTCTCCAGAAAGCGCACATCTATTTCGTTGAAGCTATTCAATTTCTCACTATCTACATCAAGAACACCCCATACCTCACCATCCGGACCAACAAGTGGAACTACAATTTCTGACCGGGACAGCGAGCTACATGCTATGTGTCCAGGAAACGCATCAACATCAGATACAACCAAAGTTTCAGCTTTCGCCCACGCCGTTCCACAAACTCCACGCCCTTTACGAATGCGCGTGCAGGCTATCGGTCCTTGAAAAGGACCAAGAACCAACTCTTCTCCCTTCACAAGATAAAACCCCACCCATAAAAAGCCGAAAGTCTCTTTCAGTGCAGCCGACACATTTGCCAAATTGGCTATTAAATCCTCTTCGCCAGTAAGCAAGCCATTTATTTGAGGAAGTAGAATAAGATATTTATCTTCTTTGGTGCCCTGACTGATGTAGAAATCCTCTGCCATAACAATATGAAATTTTATTTATTCCCCAAATATAGGAAGAACATTCCAATCAACACTAAAATGAGGTCGATGGCTTTACTTTTTAAATTCTTTTCACGGAAAAAAAGAGCACCAAAAAGGAAAGATACTACTACACTACCACGACGCACCATAGAAATAATAGAAATCATAGAATCTTGATAACTCAATGCATAGAAATACGCAAAGTCTGCCACACAAAGAAAAATAGATATACAAATGATAGTCCAGTCCCAACGGAATGACGTGCTCTCTTTCCGTTTGGGATACCATAACAGAAGAATGATGGGGCACATGATAAACACCTGATATACATTATACCAAGATTGTACCAACATCGGATTGAACTGTTTCATCAGATATTTATCATATAGTCCACTGACAGCTCCAGTTATTGCGGCGAGTACAATAAAAAAGATCCATTTGTTATGCTTGAAGTCAATGCCTTCTTTCTTTCCGGAACGACTCAGCATAAAAAAAGACAATACGGCAAGCATCACACCAATCCATTGATATAAATTCAATCTTTCACCGAAAACCAGCATCGCACCCACTAACACCATTACAGGACGTGTTGCATTTATCGGGCCGACAATAGTAAGTGGTAAATGTTTCATACCAAAATAGCCGAATATCCAAGAAGAAAGTACGATAAAAGATTTAATAACAATATATTTATGTACTTCCCATCCCACAACAGGAACATCAAACATCGTACCTCCTAAGACCGAAGGCATAAAAGCAGAAATCAATATGAACGGAAGAAATACCAAACTCGAAAATATTGTGTTCAGGAATAAAACGGGAAGCACAGCATTATCACGGAGCGACTGCTTCTTAAAGGCATCATAGAACCCCAGCAACGCCGCTGAGAGAAAAGCAAGTAATAACCACATTCGATTAATTAATAATTGATAGTTGATGATTGTCCATTATTCATTAAAAATATTTCTTCAGGATAGGTTACATCTACCAAAAACAACGCATTTCCGGGGACAGAAGTTCCGGCCCGGCGACGGTCTTTTTGTTCAATGATACGGCGAAAGTCCTCAACCGTGAGTTTACCACGACCTACTTCGAGCAGAGTACCTACGATAGCCCGCACCATATTACGCAAAAAACGGTCGGCGCGGATGGTAAATACCCAGGTGACTTCGTCAATCTGAGTCCAGGCGGCATGCATTATCTTGCAATTATTGGTTTTGACATCCGTATGCAGCTTGCTGAAACTGGTAAAGTCGGTATAATCAAACAATGTCTGCGCTGCTTCATTCATACGTTCAAAGTCGGGAACTTGAAAAAGGCGGCAACGATATTGACGGTCAAAAGGTATCTTGGAAGTCGTAACGTAGTACTTATACATACGCGATGTAGCATCAAAACGAGCATGTGCTTCAGGTACTACCGGCCGCAAACGATAAACAGAAATATCAGGAGGCAGAAGACGATTCAGCTTATCGGCCATAAAAGTGGTATCCAAAGGTACTTCACTATCAAAATGAGCTATCATCAGAGAAGCATGTACACCGGCATCCGTACGTCCAGCCCCTACAACTTCTACTTCACGACGTAATAAGGTTGCAAGTGCTTTCAGCAAACATTCCTGTACACTCACCCCATTGGGTTGAATTTGCCAGCCATGATAGGCTGTACCGTCATAAGCCAAATAAATGAAATATCGTTGCACGTTCTCTTTCTGATTTCTTTTGAAGTATAAAAACGGTACAAAGATAGTGTAAACCAAAGGCAGAATAAAATAAGCTTGATGTTTTTTTATGCTAAGGTACAACCCATCTTACAAAAAGGTATGAAAAGCCACGCAAAAAGCAGTAATCTATTCTGATAGTTTCAAGGGTTTAGTTTATCTTTGCAAGAGATTTCACCACAAATTACACTAATCTACATAAATTAGAAATGAAGATACATTATAACCACCGCATTCTTTCCTTCATATTATTAGCCGGTATCGTATTCACTTCCACTCTTACCGGATGTAAAAAAAAAGATATGTCACTCAAATTGAACGAGCCACATAATATCCATGGAGTTATCAGTTATAGACGCTCTTTCGGAGATCTGAATGAAAAGCATCTGAATATAGCTAAAGTTGTCGGTATCCGTCCACTCGTCTCACGCGAAGAAGCAGAGAAAATGAAAGAAAAGCTAAAACATATCACGACAAATGAACTGTATGCAGTCGATTCATTGACCCACTCTATTCCCTTTCTTATTCCCGGAGCAGCATCTTTGCTGGATACCATTGGAAGTAATTTTCTCGATTCATTAGTTGCCAAAGGTTTAAATCCGAACAAGGTCATCGTGACCTCTGTCCTTCGCACCCAAGATGACGTTAAGCGCCTACGTCGCCGTAATGGTAATGCATCAGCCAACTCTGCTCATTCCTATGGTACTACGTTTGATGTCAGTTGGAAACGTTTTCAAAAAATAGAAGATGAAGACGGTCGCCCATTACAAGATGTAAGTGCAGATACTCTAAAGCTTGTTTTATCTGAAGTTTTACGCGATCTGAAGAAAGCAGACAAATGCTACATCAAATATGAGCTGAAACAAGGATGCTTCCATATTACGACAAGAAAATAAAAAAGCTATAAAGTGACAAGGTGTAGGGGGACGTTACTCTTCCAACATCCTCCATGCCAACGGCAAACAACTAACGATATCTCCTGCCGTCATACTTATTGTTCCCTGCTTCTTACAGGCAATATCTCCTGCCAATCCATGCACGTATGTAGCCAACAAGGCGGCTATTTCGGTTTTATAGCCTTGTGCCAAAAGAGCCAATGTTACTCCGGTAAGTACATCACCACTACCTCCCGTTGCCATCCCCGGATTTCCTGTTGGATTGAAATAACATTTTCCTTCAGGGGTAATTACTGCAGAATAGGCACCTTTCAAGATAATATGTACTCCAGCTGTTTTTGCCAGTTCACGCGCTTTCATCAATCGCTCATAAGAATTTTGACATTTACCAACCAAACGCTCCAACTCTTTGGGATGTGGTGTCAGAATACTACCTTTAGGCAAACGTCCGATATAACTACGACGTTCTCCCAAAATATTTAAAGCATCAGCATCTACTACCATTGGGGTTTGACAAGAATCAATCTGTTCAAACAGAGCGGATTCGGTTTCAATAAATCTTCCCAAACCCGGACCGATACCTACTGCCTGATAATCATCCGTATCTGTGGGTAAAGTGAAACAAGTTTCACTGATATCTAGTTCTGTCATAGCCTCAGGCACAGAAGTCTGTACTATAAAATTATTGCAAAAAGGTACATGTACAGTCAACAAGCCTACTCCAGAGCGCAAACAGGCACGAGCAGCAAGTACCGAAGCTCCCGCCATACCCTGTGAACCTGCTATCAATAAAGCACGACCGAAGTTCCCTTTGTGCGCAAATTTATCACGAGGTTTCAATAGTTCTGACATATCTTCGTTTTCCAACAGATAGAAATCAGTCTCCGTATCTTTAATGCCCTCCTCACTCAGTCCGATATCCAATAATTCCCATTCACCGACATATGCTTCATTTTCAGCAAAAAGGAACGACAATTTCGGTAATTGCAAGCTCAAAGTCAAATCAGCACGAATAATATTAGCTTGTACATTATAAGTATTATCTTCTCCCATCAATCCAGACGGAATATCAATAGAAATCACTTTAGCAGACGAAGCATTAATATATTTTACCACAGCAGCAAAACCACCACTCAAAGCCTTATTCAACCCACTACCAAACAGACCATCAATCACAATATGCTCTTCAGTCAACATCGGAGGTACAAATTGAGAAGTCACTTCATGCAAATCTACTCCCGCAACATTCACTAATCGTTCCTTGTTTATTTCACAATCCGGTGATAAAGAGCCTTTAGTATTAAACAGGTAAACTTCTAGTTTATATCCTTTTTCAGCCAATAGACGAGACACTGCCAATGCATCTCCACCATTATTCCCCGGTCCGGCAAAAACCATAAAAGGAGTATCCGAATTCCAGCGTTCAGAAATACTCCTTACCAATGCCTGAGAAGCACGCTCCATCAGATCGATAGAAGCAATCGGTTCATTTTCTATAGTGTATGTATCCAGTCCTTTTATCCTGGTAGTAGGAAAAATCTTTTTCATTACAAGTCATTGAATTAAATCACGAACAAAGGTACAAAAAATCCAGGAAGAAAGATACAGGGCAAAAACAAGTAAATGATAATTTTAAAGTGATAGAGCAATAACATGACTATGCGACTATTTTTCTAACTATACAGATGTACTGTCAGAGCAGCGTCCCATCATCACCTTATCACTCTACCATTTTTAGTATTCTTATTTATTTAAATACTCACTCAGTCTATTGATATTTTTCTGTAAATCAATTTTATTGATGCGATCATAAGCAAACGGTTGCAGTAAGTTACGTATATTCCGACTATGTTTGTCCTCAGCTTTCAACAACTGTACTTTCTCAAACATCTGTATACCTTCAATCAACTTTTCAAAACGTACCGAAGAATTATTCTCCGGATATACGATGTAAGTATCACCTCCCGCCCAAGCAGTAAAACGGCTATCCTGAAAAGGCGATTTTACCCAACTATTGTATGCCCAACGCAAATATCCGTCTAAGTTCCGTTCTTCAGCAATCAAAGCAAAAGAAGTCGCTTCGACAGGTTGTGAGAAAGTAAAGGTATTAGGGAAAGGCTCCGTACAGCAAGTATAGAAAGTAGTTATTTTACCTTTAGCGCGACGGGCATCTATCGCACCTTCAGGATATTTATCGTTATATCCAATACAATAATCATAGATTTCATCATCCAACTCCTCATGATAAGTTCCTGCCAAGGAGATCTTGAAGTCCGGATCAGCTTTTCGTATCACACGTAAAGCAGCTTTCATACTTTCAGCTGGACGCTCATCCATCGCGATAACAGTATGGTCAAACCAACCTTTCGACTTCAAGTGCGCTGCAAATACACTTAATTTAGATACCCAATAATCATCAAAAGCAGAATCATTCACATTGAATTTACGGTCAACCATGGAGTTTGTACCCTGATCATAATACCGGAAAGTCAAATTCCAAGGAATGACAGAATAACAATAGATATAAGGACCGACCCCACAAGATGTCATAAATTCTATCCAACGATCGAACAAAGTAAAATCGTATATCCATGAACCATCTACCCGACGGATTTCAATTATCATATTTTCAAAATAATCATAAGTTTGCCCATTCCAGGGTTTATGGGTCACAGAAACCGTAATGCCACGCTGTCCGGCCTTTGCCAAACGCTCCATCAACGGACGCATGGCATTAAATGTTCTTTACTCCATAAAGGGACTTCCGCCATACGTGCCACGGCAACGCTCACCTCGCCAACCGGTCAGCGTCAACCGTTTTACCAAGCCGGAAGTAGACGGACAGCCAAACTTATCTACTTGATTGTTCGTTGTAGTCCAAGTAGCATACAATTTCTGAGGAATTCTATTCCAAGCTACATCTTCAGAATGAGGGACAGACAATTCTTCTTGAGCATTTGCATTATCTAACCCGAAACCGAGCAGGAGAATAAGAATACAAAAAAATGAATAAAAAAATTTCTTCATAGTATATAATATAATGTATATAGTAGTTTTTATCAAGTTCAACGAATAAGATCCTTCAATTTTACAGTTTGGAAAGTCATTTGTGCCACACTACTCTCATATAAAATACCTACTGTTTCAGCATCAACCATCGTTAAGCAGGAATATCCCCAACTCTCATCTTCATCCAACATTATCTGATGTTCGGGCAACCACGTCACTCCATTATCCAGACTCGCCTTGATAGTAATATGGTGCCGTCCTTTGGTGGTATCCGGATTTGAGAAAAGCAAAATATCTCTCTTCAGGCAATTATCTTTTGCCTTCACGCTGATAAGGCTTGCCATACAAACCGGTTCACGCAATGCACTGCGTGAAGACGAGTGTTCAATCCAAGTTTCACCCAAATCTTTAGTGATACAAACAGCACGACTCCCCCCACGATTATCACGCATATTCAGCATCAGTATCCCCGGTTCTATTTCCACGACCTGAGCTTCGGTGGTATTGCTACGAGCAGGATTATGTATTTTCCAGTTCTTGCCACTGTCTTTGCTGTACATGACACCGGCATGCGGCATTCCAGCCGAATCTACAAACTGTATAGGAAACACCAAAGTACCATCTTGCATGGTAATTCCGCGACCGGGACCTTGGAAAAGAAGGCGCCAGGAAGGATGTTTCACCTGTTTGGTAATATTTATCGGGGCAGACCATGTTTTACCATCATCCGTACTCTTAGCCAATACCAGTTGCCCCGTATGCTCTTTATCCATACCTTCTACCGAATGGAAGAATGCACGTTGATTTCCCATTCCATGTGTCCATAAAGCGATAATCCAGATACTATTATCTTTATCATTTACCAATATTGCCGGATCTCCTACTCCATTTTGTGCACTCGGAAGCCCACCGTCTTCACCAAACGCCAAAGGAATTCTCATCTTTTCCCAGCTTTGTCCACCATCTATACTGCGGCTCAAGCCTATGTCAACATGTTCCTGCAAATCCACACTGTTATTATAACGGACATCGTACACTGACAGTAGCGTCCCTTTCTTCGTTGTTACTAACCCCGGAATACGATAGGCAGCAACTCCATCATCCCCTGCATGACGTACACCTGTACCCATACGATGCTCTATATCATCCGCAGAAACTACATTAATAGGGGCAGATACCCCATCCAAAGATACAGAAGTCAATTTCACCTTCAACTTATCCGTTAAAGGAGTAGTCGGCTTCATCTGCAAACTGATCCAGAAATAATTGATACCTGGATATAAGTTCTGTTTTCCTTCTAACACGACTTTCTGCTCCGGCTTTTTAACTTCCGACTTTAATATAGAATAAGAAGGTAGGGCAGCCATCGTCTTACCGGGTGTAAAATTAGTCATATAACCCATCGGCGCAAAACGATTTTTACTCATGATATTACGGCTCTCAGTACCTCCATAATACAACTTCACAGCTTGAATATCCACTAAGTTAGTCCCATCCTCAAAGTTCAGGACTATTTCATCCAACTGATGACTGTCACGGGCATCGAGCCGGAGATAATAGAGAACATTATCCTGACGCTCAATAAGGATAGGAATTTGTGTTTCACGAACATAAACCGTATCAGCAGCATAGACCGATAAAAAAACACTCCCGATAAAAGATAATAATAATAATAATCGCTTCATAGTTCTTATATATTAATGTGCGACGTAAAGATAGCAATTTTAGTAATACAAGACATAATAATCAATCTTTTTTTTATTATAAATCTCACATTTCGCTAATTATAGTTAACCTTTTGCTTTTAAAGCTATCATTATTTTTTCCATTATTTCAATCTATAAAAATATTAATATGTTAAATATTAGAGGCAAACAGAGTTTTTTTAGTCGAAAAATTGTACAACATCATAATTAATATTACTTTTACGGCGGTAAAACCTTAAAATTGGTTTAAAAATCAACGAGGATCAATTAATAAACATATTAAATAAATACATAATTATTAATAAATAGATTACATATATAATTCTTTAATTATTTAAAACAACATAATATCTTATCTTATTCTTAACTATTAAAATTTAACCTTTATGTTCAAACACCTTAGATCATTCAGCGTGGTGTTGTTCCTCGGTTTTTTATTAGGAGGATTTACACACGCAGTGGCCACTCCAAGTATGGATGGTGTACAAGCCTCTCAACAGAGTGGTATTTGTAAGGGTATCGTAAAAGATGCCACAGGCGAAACCGTAATCGGTGCATCTGTGGTAGTAAAAGGAACGACCAATGGTACTATTACCGGACTGGACGGTGACTTCTCAATTCCCGATGTTAAAAAGGGAGAAATTATTCAGGTTTCTTTCGTCGGTTACCAAACTATAGAAGTAAAATGGGACGGTCAACCTTTAAACATCCTTTTAAAAGAAGATTCCGAAATGCTGGAAGAAGTTGTAGTAGTAGGTTATGGAGTGAAACAAAAACGTTCTACAATGACCACTTCCATTTCCAAAGTAGACAATAAAGTATTGGAAAATGCAGCGGTAGCTAATGCGGCAACAGCATTGCAAGGTTCTGTCAGTGGTCTGCGCGTTACCAATACTTCCGGTTCACCAGGTAGTTCTCCTAGTATCGTACTCCGTGGTGGTGCCACCATCGAAGGTACACCGGGTTCTCCTCTGGTTGTTGTGGATGGAGTCATCCGCTCCTTAAACGATGTAAACGCATCCGATATCGAATCTATGCAAGTTCTGAAGGATGCAGCCTCAACAGCCATTTACGGTGCACGTGCAAACAATGGTGTTATCTTAATCACCACCAAGAAAGGTAAAGCCGGCCATACACAAGTTTCCTATAAATTTAAAGCCGGTATGAACTTCGCACGCTTCGGATACGAATATATGAATGCTGAAGAATATTTGACTTATGCCCGTATGGGAGCCAACTATTCAGGCCAATTGAGTAACACTCAACGTGGATATGGTCCGGAAAACGGAAACTTCAGCGTAAAGTGGCTGGAAGGCAATGAAGACCTTCTAAAACAAGGTTGGCAGCAGATGAAAGATCCTGTAAGTGGCAAAATGATAGCATTCAAGGACTATGGAACCCAGCTGAGAGATGCCGCTTACAAAAACCCATCATTTACCCAAGATCATTTCTTGAGTTTCAACGGTGGAAATGACAACGGTACTTTTTCCGCTTCTTTGGGATATTATTCTGAAGATGGTGTATTACGTGGAACCAAATATGAACGTTTCAGTGGTACATTAAACGGCAACTATAAGGTTCTGCCTATATTAAACATTAAAGGCGGCGTGAACTTCTCTACCGCAAAATCACCATTCATGTATTATGACGATGAATCGGATATGTTCGAACGTATGCAAAGTATCGAGCCTACCTGGAATCCGTTTAATGAAGACGGTACTCCGGCTTATGGTTACGGTAAACGTGACGGTAACCCACTCTACTGGTTAGACAGATTTATCAACAACAATAATACACGGCGTACTACACTGAACATCGGTGCAGATCTTGAAATCATAAAGAATAAATTATTCTTAAGAGAAAACAGCTCCGTATATTACAATGATTATACCAACGAAACGTTCAACAAGTCTTACCAAGATTTCTGGAACAATGACTCCAACGGAAAGACAAATAAAGAACGTTACGCTTCGACTAACTACGAACGTACTATCCAGCAGCAACATAGTGTCCAGTTAGAATATACCGACACTTACAAAGAAAAACATAACCTTTCCGTACTGGCTGGCGGCGAATATTTTCAATATGACTATTTACAAATGAAAGGTAGCGGAAAAGGTTCGGAATTCGATGACATCCCAACCCTGAACGTTACAAGTAAAGAAGGAAGAGACGCTTATTCAAATCGGACAGATTACCGTATCATGTCTTATTTCGGCCGTCTGACTTACGACTACGAACATCGCTATTTGTTTACCGCAGTAATGCGTTACGATGGTATTTCCAAACTTTCAGACAACCGTTGGGGTTTCTTCCCCGGTGTATCAGCCGGATGGAATATCCATGAAGAGGCTTTCTATAAAGACAGTAAACTGGCAGATATCGTTTCTACTATCAAACCTCGTGTTTCTTATGGTATCAACGGTAATGTCAACGGTATCGGTAACTACGATGTATACGGCGTCTATTCTTCTACCACTGCCTACAATGGCTCTGTAGGTATTCAAAATACAGGGGTCATCAACTCTAAGTTGAGATGGGAAAAGAGTAAATCTATCGAAGTCGGTTTGGATTTAGGATTTATGAACAACCGTTACAACTTGATTTTAGACTATTACAGCCGTACCACTTCCGACTTACTGACAGACCTCGACTTACCGGGTTATACAGGTTTCGGTAGTTTCAAAACCAACTTAGGTTCACTGCGCAACACCGGTTTTGAAGTAGAAGCCAACGTAAACCTCATCCGTAATCCCAAAGGTTTCAACTGGGATTTATCTTTCAACACTTCATACGTCAAGAACAAGATCATAAAACTACCATACAACGGAACTGAAAACAACCGTCAGGGAGGTTCTCAGATTTACGATCCCGCCCAGGGAAAAATCGTATGGGTAGGAGGTTATCAGGAAGGGCAACCTTTGGGAGACATCTACGCTTACAAGCAAGTAAAAATCTTACGTGATGAAGAAGAAGTAAAACGCCTGGCTGGTGACTACATTGACGAAATAGCACACCTATACGGTCCAAACAAAGCCGCAGAATATGCCGGTAAGGGCAATTGGAAACCCATCATGCCGGGTGATGTACTGTGGGACGATAAAGACGGTAACAAAACCATCAATTCATTAGACCGTGAAAAAATTGGCAATGTATATCCCAAATGGACCGGTGGTTTCTCTACTACCCTCTCATACAAGAACGTATCCTTATACGCACGTTTTGACTACGCCGTCGGACATACCATTTTCAATGAAGTGGCAGCACGTTCTTTGGGACAAGCCGTAGGTTTCAAGAATATCATCAAAGAAGGTTTGAAGACCTGGACCCCGGAAAATCCTGACACCGATTTGCCAAGATGCGATTATGCAGATTATGCCGACTACTCACACCGCAACATCTACCGCAGTAACGGTGGTGGCAGCCACGCTCTCCAGAACAACAGTTCCCGTTTCTACGAAAAAGGAGACTATCTGGCATGCCGCGAATTGACATTAAGCTGGAAGTTACCACTTGAATGGATCTCCAAAGCACACATGACCAATGCTTCCGTATACGTAACAGGACAGAACTTGTTCTACATCACCGGTTATTCCGGCATATCTCCCGAAGCTCCCTTACGCTGGCTGGGTGTTGACGGTGGTCGTTATCCCACTCCAAGAACCCTCCTGTTAGGCTTGTCCGTATCGTTCTAATAGACTTAATTAAAAAGAAATTGATTATGAAAAATAAAATAAAATCACTTGTAATTGTAGCTTGTTCACTCTTTGCATTGACCAGCTGCCTTGACACAGAACCGGTGAGTAGCCTTACTGACCAGAACATGTGGAAAAATGAAGGGCACTACTCTGCCTTTGTACGTGGCGTACACTCTCAATTAAGAAAAGATTTGCCAAACTTATTCACTTTGGGTGAATTACGCTGCGGGCACTATTCAGACGAACAATCTTTCAGTATAGAAAGTGTAACTTCACTATATTGCCTGAATATGCTGGATGAAGACAATCCGGGATTAGAAAACTATGCCGGTTTGTACACCAATATCAACCAGATCAATTTATTCATCAGCAAGGCACTCGACACTGATATATTATCTGCTAAAGAGCGTTCTTATTATTTAGGTGAAATGTATGGCCTGCGTGCCTTCTATTATTTCCATCTGCTCCGTTCCTGGGGTAATGTAATCTGGAACGAAGATCCTAGTACTGGGTTTGAAATTGGCAATCTTGCGCGTCCTGTAAATTCTGCTTCAGAAGTAATGACCAATATCAAAAAAGACATCCAATCATCTATCGATAACTTTGGTAACGATTATAACTTCCGCGAAAAGAAGAGCTATTGGTCCAAGGCCGCCACTTTAATGCTGAAAGCAGAAGTCTTCTTATGGTCGAGCCGTCAGATGGAAGGTGGTCAGGCAGATGCCCAAGAAGCCTTGAAAGCGCTGAACGACATCAAGACCAACTTACCGGACTTAGGCCTGATAGAAGACGGATATGCCAATGTCTTCGACTATGACAACAAGGCTAATAAAGAAATGATCTTCGTGATCCACCATGGAGAAAACGAATATGAATTATTCAACAGCAAATGGCGTGACGGATTTATGCCTGCAAATGAAGTAATCAAAAATCAATATGATATGGAAACAGGTACCAATTTCGATGCTTCCATTATTAACTTTGGCGGTCGTATATTTTATCCGCTGAAACCGCAAGTTTATAATGATTTTGATGCAATGGACACCCGTCGCGATGTTACCGTCAAGGCAGTTTATTCAACCGAAACAGACCATGCCTATAAAGGCTGTTTCCCCTACAAATACCAAGGGTTAAATCCTAAAGGCACTACCACGCGTTACATGGGAGATGACTTCCCCATCTACCGTTATGCAGACCTGCTTCTGCTTACCGCAGAAGCCAAATCATTGACCAACGGTGACCCGACCAGTGAAATTAACGACATCCGGAAACGTGCATATGCAGATAATTATGATGAAGCCACTATCGGTTATCCTAACTATCCAGGTGACAATGATGGCATTGACGAAGTACTGTTGAGAGAGAGATACAAAGAATTTCTATTTGAAGGCAAACGCTGGTATGATTTACGTCGTTTCGGAAACGAATATGTATTTAAATATACTACCGCAGATCCTCAACATCCCAAACGCTTGTTGTGGCCGATAGACAAAATAACATTGACCAATAACTCCGCTCTACATCAGACAGACGGATACAAGACAGTCTACCAGTAAGGACTTTCATTGACAAGTTCCTCTCACAGCTGACAATCTCAAACGCTTTAGGTAAAGAAGACTTTATCTAAAGCGTTTTTCTTTTCAGACATAAGCACTACACTCCGTTTCGTTGTAAGGAACAGCAGTTTCCATTAGTGGAAACGAGCGTTCCCATTAAAGGGAACTGTCGTTTCTTTAGAGAGAAACCGTCGTTCCCATGAAGGGAAACTATAGTTCCCTATAAGCGGAAACGAACGTTTCTATAAAAGCTGAATCTGAGAGTTATTTACTTTCCAACCTCAATACACCTTTTCCAAGACCTTTACCGGTCGCTTCGAGCACAATTGTACCCGGTTTCTCGGTAGAAGCCACGATAGCAGTCATCATACCACTGAAAACTTTCATCTTCGGAGTCTGGAATGCTTCGAGCGAAGCAGGATTGCCATTGGCTCCGGCACGATAAGTTCCGGTACCTTTCACCTTAAAGCTGATTTCATTCTCTGCCAGCGGACAAAGGTTTCCATCTTTATCAACAACCTTAACCGTAACAAAAGACAAGTCTTTGCCGTCAGCTTTAATCTCACTGCGATCAGGAATTAACTCGATGTGATGCGGACGTCCGGCGGTATGTATCTCCTTTTCTGCGACAGCTTTACCGTTTTTATCGTATGCTACTACTTTCACCGTGCCCGGCTCATATTTCGTATCCATCCACATCAGGCGGTAACGTTGTTGACGCTTAAAGTGAGCCACAGAAGTGGAGTCGGCACTGTTATCGATCGTGACAGACAAGTCTTTGGTACGTTTGCCCTGGCTCTTACCGTTAATAAACAGTTCGGCAGACGGATAGTTGGTATATACAAAAACCGGAGTCACTTCACCTTCACGTCCCTCCCAGTTCCAATGCGGAAGAATGTGCAACGTCTCTTCGTTCTTATTCCAATGGCTGCGATAGAGGTAATAGCGGTCTTTTGGCAGCCCCGCAAGGTCAATGATACCGAATAGAGACGAATGGCTGGGCCAGTCGGTATAGTAAGGAGTAGGTTCTCCCAAATAATCAAAACCCGTCCACACAAACTCACCGATACAGTAAGGCAAATCCTCATGTTGGATAAAATCATCCTCCGGAAGATTGGACCAGCCGCAATGTTCCACATCATACGAAGAAGACTGGTGGTCGGGATACTTCTGCATGGAGCGTCGTTCTACCGGGAATTTATAAACTCCGCGAGAACTGACAGTAGAAGCCGTTTCACTGCCCAGAATAATCTGTTGGGGTAATTTTTTATAATTCTCCTGATATTTATGCGGACGGTAATTAAATCCCGCAACATCCATCACGGCAGCCATATTGTTGTTCACAACGGCATCAGGAGCATCCATACCCTGAGTAACCGGACGAGTGGGGTCTTCACGATGGCAAATGTCCTGTAAGAGGCGAGAGAGTTTCGGTCCACGATTACCATTCCATTGGTCGGGTACTTCATTACCGATGCACCACATCACGACACTCGGGTTGTTGCGATACTGATGGATCAAGTTCGTTAAATCCTTTTCTACCCATTCGTCAAAGAATTTATGATAACCATTTTGTACTTTTGCGGCTTTCCATTCATCAAAAGACTCCGCCATCACCATCATCCCCATCTCATCACAGGCACGGATCAGTTCGGGAGCAGGCATATTATGGGAAGTACGAATAGCGTTACATCCCATATCCTTCAAGATACGTATCTGACGGCGGATACCGGCTTCATTGGCTATTCCCCCCAAAGGACCGAGATCGTGATGATTGCATACCCCCTTAAAAACAGTCCGTTCTCCATTCAGATAGAAACCTTTATTGGGAATGATTTCAATGGAACGAATACCAAAAGGAGTGGTATATTCGTCTTTCAGTGTATTACCTTCATAGATTTTTGTCACAGCAGCATATAAAACCGGAGTGTCAGGTGACCAAAGCATCGGCATAGTCACCACAAAGTCTTGGCTAAAGGTATTCCCATCAAATTTTGTTCCTTGCATTTCATTGGTAGAGATCACTTTACCGTTACGATCCTTCAGTTCGGTAACAACGCGATAATCGGTAAACGACTTACCGGCAGGTACTGACAGATTAGTTTTGAGGTTAACCTTCGCATACTCCTTCCTCACAACAGGAGTGGTCAGTTGTGTACCCCACGTAGGGATATGGGCATCTTCATTGACTACGAGATGCACATTCCGGTAAAGTCCGGCACCGGGATACCAACGTGATGACTTGTTTTTGTTTTCCAGACGAACAGCCAGGGTATTTGTTTCACCTGCTTTCAGATAGGAAGTAGCATCCACATAGAAAGAATTATAGCCATACGGCCAAAATCCGGCTTCCCGACCATTGATGTAGACACGGGCATGACTCATGGCTCCATCAAAAACAAGAGTTGCCTCTTTACCGTGTGCAAAGGCAGGAGCGTCAAAGTTCAGACGATACCACCCTACCCCTACAAAAGGTAAGCCACCGGTACGTCCGGCATGTTCCATCGCTTCCTTTTGCCCATCCTGGCTGATAGCGACATTCTGTTTATCGTTGTTTATACTGAAAGGACCATAGATAGCCCAGTCGTGAGGTACAACGACCGATTGCCATTCAGCATCATTATAAACCTCCCGGCTGAATTCCGGGTTATCATCGCGAGTGAATTTCCAGCCTTTTTCAAAGGTTTGCTCTGTACGTACCTGCGCATTGGCTATGAATGACAAAGCCAAAAAGAAGGTTGTCAAAATCTTAATTCTTCTTCTCATGATATACTATCGGGTTAATATAAATTCAATATCTCCGGCATGTATCAATTCATCGTGCATAATACGAAAACCGGTATGCCGTTTACCATTCAGCTTCACCTCTTTTATATATCCGGCATCCGCAACCGGACGAACAGTGCGAATAACCAATTGTTTTTCTTTATAATAGCGAGGATCGAGTTGAATGGTTATTTTATCGAATGTCGGAACAGTAAGCGTATATTCGGGTATACCGGGACAATCGGGATAAAATCCCATCATACTGAAAATAGCCCAGGCAGACATCGTACCTGTGTCATCATTTCCCGGAATGCCATTCGGCCGAGAAGTAAAGTAGCGTGCCAATAAATCTTTTACCTGCTTCTGTGTACGCCATTCCTCCCCACGGAAATAGCTGAAAAGATACGGGTAAGCAATGTCCGGTTCATTCGCCGGATCATACAGTCCCTCATCAAAAATCTTCTGCAGCTTATTCACAAAGTTCTTTTTTCCTCCCATCAAGTGAGTAAGTCCGACAATATCATGAGGTACATAGAAAGTATAGTTCCAGGCATTACCTTCGTGGAAACCGGGACTCGGCGCAAAGTTAGCCCCTTCCATCGGATTAAAAGGAGAATAGAACGTACCATCGGGCAACAAAGGACGTAAGGTTCCGAATTCCTTACTATAATAATGGCGATATCCCAACGAACGATCATAGAAAAGGCGTGCATCCTCCTTTTTGCCCAAGGCCAAAGCTAAGCGGGATAACGCATAATCAGCAATATAATACTCCAACGCATGAGACACCGAGTTATCATATTGCTCACGCAAAGGAATATAACCCAATGAGAAATAATCGTCCGCATCGGGACGCATCAGGTTATCTTTTCCAGGAGTCGTAGCCGATTTATACATGGCTTCGTATGCCGTCTCCACATCAAAGTCACGCAATCCTTTCATCCATGTATCCACAATCACCGGGATAGAAGGGTCACCTTCCATCGTTAATGTCTCGCGTCCATAAAGTTCCCATTTAGGCAACCATCCATGTTCGTGGTACATATCAATCATAGTACGAACCATATCCAACTGACGATCGGGGAACACAAGCGTCATCAACTGATGTACATTGCGATAAGTATCCCAAAGAGAGAAAACCGTATAACGGTTTCCTTTGACTGTACGTATCTCGTTACTTTCCATTGCAGGATATTGTCCGTTGATGTCTTGCAGGATATTGGGATGAATCAGGAAATGATACATGGACGTATAGAACACACGACGTTGTTCTTCCGTTCCACCTTCTACAAGAATACGGTTCAAGTCCTTATTCCATGCTTGACGGGCGGCAGTATGTATCTGTTCAAAGTTTCTTCCCTCCTGCTCTACTTCCAGATTTTGACGGGCATTGGCAATACTCACGAAAGATACCCCCATACTGACTTCTATCACTTCTCCTTCCGTGGTATCGAAAGTGAACCAAGTACCGATATCATCCCCACTCATTTCTTTGGTATATGAAGTATAAATCTTACGTTTACCAGAAGTAAAATCCCATTGTGCCTCAACTGTCATGGGACGCATTTGTTTCCAATAGCCACGTGTTTTCGGGGATTTGTCGATACGCATCACAAAATAGACGGGAAAAACCGCATTGGGATTATAACAGAAAGACCCCAACAACTTGCTGCCTTCTATCTCCCGATCGTTTACAAAACGAACCGTGGCACCCGTTTCGTTCGTTAATCCCTCGCCCAAGTTCAAGAGAATATTCCCTTGTCCGGCAGGAAAGATGAAACGTGCACGACCTGTGCGAGGGGTAGCCGTCACCTCCGTTTTAATGCCATACTTAGTGAGATAATTGGAATAATATCCCGGAGAAGCCTGCTCATCTTTATAACCGCTACCATATTGGAGATAATCAACATTCAAAGCACCGGCAGTGGGCATCAGTAATAAAGAACCTAATTCCGGACATCCCACACCACTCAGGTTGACATGGGAATATCCCGTAAAATATGTATTCTTATATTCGTAGGGAGTAGACCACCATCGGCTATCCTTATCAATATTCCCATCGACAGTTCCCATCACATTGAAAGGAACTACAGACATCATACCTTGCGGACAAACTGCTCCAGGATTTGTAGTCCCATAATTAGTAGTTCCCACAAAAGGGTTTACATAATCCACAGGCGATGTAGCAGAACCTTGAGCCCCGACGGAAACAACGGGGAATACAAGAAATACCCAATATAAAAATCGTTTTTTCATACTCATCTGCATAAATCCTCTTTCTTTTTATTTTATAATAATTTCATCTGTGAAAACCCAACCACCGAAGTTTTTATCAGCATGGGCCCGAAAACGTACGTATCGTGCACGGGCATCTCCTTTCCAGCCCAAATTCTTAAAGGTGAAAACTTCCGACTTCGAGCTTTCATGGACAAAATGCGTCAGTTCACTGAAGTTCATGCCATCGGAAGAAACGGAAATAATAATTTCGCCCGGTAAGAAGACTTCAGGTCCCACTACCTGAATAAAATCCGCACTGACGGAATGAATTTCCATTTCGGTTTCAAGGTCTATGGTTACATCCAGACGATCGCGCGAGATAAACCCCTGCCACGCTCCGTCAGAATATGTCCAACTTCCCCGTTTTCCATCAGTAAGGGTTTTGTCTCCCTGCGCAGAATAGGACTGGTTATAAGGGACATTGTATTTCACGGGTTTACCTAAAGCCAAATGGTCGACCGGTTGTAAAGTCTCCGGACGATCACCGATTTCATCTTTCAAGGAGAACGTATGATATCCTTGTGATTGAAGCCAATCCACTTCTTTCAGAGCACGGCAGTGGAAATCGGTATACGATTTGTGGGCAGGATTGCTCCATCCTACTTCAGCCAAAGCTAGCATGCGCGGATAAATCATATACTCACAATGTTCATCGGTCTGAATGTATTCAGACCAAAGATTAGCCTGTACACCATAAATGAGTTCAGCTTCCTCGTCTGTCAAGGCTCCGGGCAACGGGTTATAGGAATAAATTTTCGACAGGGGCAGATATCCGCCAATAGCTTCGGGTTGCGAATAGGGAGCATCTTGATACTGATCGATATAACAATAAGCTCCAGGAGTCATAATGGCACGATGTCCGGCTTTTACGGCTTCAATACCACCTTCTTCTCCCCGCCATGACATCACGGTGGCATTAGGCGCCAAACCACCTTCCATGATTTCGTCCCATCCCAGCAGTTTACGACCATGTTTATTCAGGAACACTTCAATGCGGTGAATAAGATAACTTTGCAACTCATCCACATTTTTAAGTCCTTCGTCCTGCATGCGCTTACCGCACCTGGAACAAGTTTTCCAGGCAGCTTTGCCCGCTTCATCACCGCCTACATGAATATATTCCGAGGGGAAAAGTTCCATCACTTCGGTCAACACATCTTCAAGAAAGGAGAAAGTCTTCTCATTACCCACACAGAAGTCAGCACTTTTATAAGGCTCGCCCGAACAAGAGAGTTCAGGATATGCCGCAAGAACTTCTTCTGAATGTGCCGGCATTTCTATCTCCGGAATAACCGTGATGTAACGTTCGGCGGCATATTGTACTAATTCACGGATATCATCCTGAGTATAATATCCACCTTGGGCACGAGGGTCGGACTCTTCACAGTATTTGCGTCCATCCTTGGCAAGCCACCATTTTTTCCAATTAGCTTCCGGCCGCCAGGCAGCAAATCCGGTAAGACGCGGATATTTTTTGATCTCAATTCTCCATCCCGCAGCATCCGTCAAGTGCAAGTGCAGACGGTTCAGTTTGTAGCGCGCCAAGACATCTATCTGTTTCTTAACAAAATCTTTACTACGGAAATGGCGGGAAACATCGAGCATCAGTCCCCGGTAATCAAACTGCGGAGCATCTTCCACCTCGATAGAAGTTACTTTCCAGCTTGCATCACCGGCAGGTTCGGTCAATTGCAGCAATGTCTGTAATCCGTAGAATAATCCGGCATCACTAACAGAACGGATAAGAATCTGTTCAGGAGTGACTTGCAACGTATAACCTTCGGAAACAGGAATAACATTCCCAGTTTTTTGCAGGATTATCACATTCTTACGTGTAGTTTTCTTTCCTTTAAATTCTTTACAGAATGAAACAGGAAATGTAGACAGATAAGCAGCCAGTTTTTTTTTCTCCTCTCCTTTCAGATTTGTATATAATTGGGTTTCTTTAGAGATACAGAAAGTTCCGTTTCTCTGCTTCACTTTCAGCGGTACAGGAATGATGGATTGTGCCATTGCAATGCCGCCACCCAACCAGAGGACGGCAAGCAATAATACACAAATTACGTAGTTGATTTTCAGCATATATTTCTGTTAACTGTATTATTTCGTCCCCCAACGGGTCGGTTTATCAGTCATCATCAGTTCCAATGTTCCTCCTTCCATTAATTGATCATGGGTGAAGAACGGCCTATCCAATGGCTGTCCGTTCAACGTAGCAGATTCAATGTACTTATTTTCCAACGCATTATTCTTAGCAACGATACGGAACATCTTTCCAGCGGGTAGTTTGATTGTCACGGTATTAAACAACGGTCGTCCGATAGAGTATTCGATACGTCCGGGACAAGGCTGATAAAATCCCATAGAGTTCATAATATA
This sequence comes from Bacteroides sp. OM08-11, assembly GCF_003438665.1. Classification (NCBI taxonomy): domain Bacteria; kingdom Pseudomonadati; phylum Bacteroidota; class Bacteroidia; order Bacteroidales; family Bacteroidaceae; genus Bacteroides; species Bacteroides sp. OM08-11. The sequence goes on along the minus strand of NZ_QSTJ01000002.1, from coordinate 355,774 downwards.
CCATGCCGACATCTGTCCGCAATCTTCGTTTCCCGAAAGCCCGTTCGGATCATTAAAATACTGAGTACGCAATACGCTATCCACCAATGCCTGAGCTTTCCAAGGCTGCTCCACATAATTATACAGATGGATAATATGATGGCTCGGTTCGTTTCCGTGCGCATATTGTCCGATAAGTCCCGATATGTCTGCTGACACCAAACTACCTTCCAAAGAAGAATCTGCCGTAAACAAAGAATCGAGTTTACTGATAAATCCTTCACGTCCTCCCATTAATTCAACCAATCCGTCTATATCATGGGGTACGAACCAAGTCCATTGCCAGGCAGTACCTTCACAATAGTCATCTTCACGGTGATTACTGGAACGGGGATTAAAAGGAGTACGCCATTGTCCCTCAGAATTTTTTCCACGCATAAAACGAACTGTAGGATCAAAATAATGTTTATATGCCTTAGCCAGTTTTTGATAACGATGTTGTGTAACCGTATCACCCAAAGAACCGGCAAGCAGACTGATACACCAGTCATCGTATGCATACTCCAGCGCTTTGGCCACCGATTCATGTTCTTTATCACAAGGAATATAGCCCAATGTATTTTTATAATATTTGGATATTGGCATCAGAGCGTTCTTCTTCAAATAATTAGTAGTTGCAATCGGAGACAAGGTATCATACTCCGCACTACGAAGGCAAGCTTTAAGCGCCAGAACCGCATCAAAATCACGATTACCTTTCATATAGGCATCTACAATGACAGGGACAGCGTTATATCCGATCATTGTACCTGTATAGTTGCCCGCCAATTCCCACATCGGCAGTATACCTCCATCCTGATATTGTTGTAATAACGCATGGATGAAGCCTGTATTCAGTTCCGGGTCAATGATGGTCAGTAACGGATGCAAAGCACGGAATGTATCCCACAATGAAAAGATGGTGTACATCGGTTTACCTGTTTCAGCGGTATGGATTTCACGATCCAGCCCTCGATAACGTCCGTCAATGTCGGTAAAAAGATTAGGGGATATTCCGGTGTGGTACATAGCTGTATAAAATACGGTCTTCTGCTGCTCATCCGGCGTATCAATATCTATTTTGGAGAGATAGTTGTTCCATGCCTGCCGAGCATCGGCTTTTACTCTTTCAAAATCCCAACCGGGGATTTCAGTAAGGTTCTTTTGTGCTCCTTCCTTATCTACGGCAGAGAGGGCTATTTTTACCAATATCTGTTCATCCTTCGCCGTTGCAAAATGGAGTAATGCTTTCTTAATGGGTTGTATGTTCTTACCATCCAGTGACACTACAGAATCGGCCAATATCGTACAAGTAAAGGGTTTGGAAAATACGGCATAAAAATAGACATCATGCTTCCATGCCCATCCGTTAGTATTTTTATAACCGCAAAGAGTAGAATCATTCACGATTTCCAACTCCAATTTACGGTTCTTCTGTCCCTGTAAAGAATAGTCCAGATCGAGAATAAAACCAGACTCTGTACTTTCGGGGAACGTATAACGGTGAAAAGCCGTACGCTCGGTGGCAGTCAGTTCGGCCTTCACCTTATATGTATCGAGAAAAACAGAATAGTATCCTGGAGAAGCCGCTTCATTTTCATGCGAAAAACGGGAAGCGTATGCCAACGTCTGTGTATCCGGTGCCACATGTTCCGTCTTCTGTACTCCCACCGTAGGCATCAGCAGGATATCTCCATAATCTCCACATCCCGTACCACTGAGATGGGTATGAGAAAAACCATTAATAGTACTGTCAGCTGTATAGTAACCCGAACAGGCATCCCAACCATATATACGTGTATCAGGGCCGGGTTGTATCATCCCGTTAGGTACAATAGCTCCGGGAAATGTATGTCCATGCCCTCCCGTACCAATGAACGGATTGACGTATGCTGCATAATCTGTCTTTACGGTTGTTGTACCGCAACCTGCAAGGAGTATCAGCCAGACGGCTCCTTGCAGGTATTGAGCTTTCAATTTCATAAGTAGCACAATTTAATGAAGGACTAAGAATAAAGTTCCTTTAATCTATCGTAATTTCATCCACAAACAAGAAACCGGGAAACCCCTTACCACCATGCCAATCGGGAATAGATTTCTCTGAAGGAGCTATCACCCTTACATAACGTGCTTTTACCGGATCGAAAGCCAGCTTATGTTCATACAAACCATTACGGTCGGTTTCTTTCATAGCGGGATAGTCTTCGGAAGCAACTTTCGTAAAATTCTCGCCATCTTCTGAAATTTCTATAGTTACACCACGAGCATCAAAAATCCAATCACCTTTTTCTACACAAGCAGTGAAAGCTACGGTTGATATTTCTGTCGGTTCCAACAGATCGATAGTTACATCCATATCATTACGATAAAAAGCAATCCAACGACCAGTTTTATAATTACCGTTTCCTTTCAAACCGTCAGTTAAAGTAGTGACCCCATTAAATTCGTATTGTTTGTTTACCGGCTGATTAGCTTTAGTTGGTTTCGAGGTAGATTTACTGAAAAGAACTTTCTCCGTCAGCATACGGCTATTACCTATAGGACGAATGGAAAGCGCATTGAGAGTACAACTTTCCTTGATTACAAGAATACTGTCGGCTACGGGTGAAGCGACTGTCGGCTCCGTACCATCCAATGTATAGTAGATAGGTGCACCATCAATAGTATTCATTACAACATCGACGGTACCGATAGCAGAATTAGCTATAAAATTAGCTTTCACATCAAATATATGGGTAGCATAATTATATCCTTCTGCATCATATAATTTTATCAACTGTGGCAGACGTGAAAGAAAGTTTTCATAATTCTTCTTATCAGGATTGGTCCATTGAATTTCAGCAAGTGCGGCCCAACGAGGTAATGCCATATATTGCAAATGAGAGAAGGTCGGTATATACTCTGACCAGTGATTAGCCTGTACGCCCACAATATATTTCTGTTCTTCAGGAGTCAAAGAAGCCGGCATAGGCTCATAACTATATACACGTTCGATAGGCAAATATCCACCAATACCCAAGGGTTCGTTCTCTACATCTTTTGTCTGATAATAGTCGAAATAGAGATAAGTATTCGGAGTCATGATAACATCATGTTTCTGTTTGGCAGCCTCAATACCCCCTCTTTCACCACGCCACGACATTACTGTGGCATTCGGAGCCAGTCCACCTTCCAAGATCTCATCCCAACCGATGATTTGACGACCATGCTCATTTAAAAATTTCTCTGCGTGATTGATAACATAACTTTGCAGATATTCTTCCTTACTATGCTTGGCATCACCTTTAATACCCAGTTCCTTGATACGGGCTTGACACTTAGGGCAAGCCGCCCACTTCGTTTTCGGACATTCATCGCCCCCTACATGAATATACTCGGATGGGAACAGTTCCATCACTTCCGTCAAAACATCGTCTATAAAAGTCAGTACACTATCGTTACCGGCACAAAGCACATTATCCGATACCCCCCACTGTGTCCAGACTTCATACGGACCACCTGTACAACCCAAGTGTGGATATGCCGCCAAAGCAGCCTGCATGTGCCCTGGTAGGTCGATTTCTGGAATGACAGTAATATATCTGTCAGCAGCGTATGCAACAACCTCTTTAATTTGTTCCTGTGTATAGAAGCCGCCGTACGGTTTACCGTCATATTCACCAGAGTTACGCCCGATAACCGTTTCCTTACGTTTAGAACCCACCTCGGTCAACAACGGATATTTCTTTATTTCCAAGCGCCATCCCTGATCTTCTGTCAGATGCCAATGCAAACGATTCATATTATGCAAGGTCATCATATCAATGTAACTTTTTGCTTCATCAACAGTAAAGAAATGACGTCCTACATCAAAATGTACGCCACGATAATCAAAACGAGGATAATCGTTGATTTCAACAGCAGCCAATACAGGGTTACTGTTCATCACTACCGGAATAGATTTACGCAAAGTCTGGATACCGTAGAACACCCCGGCTTCACTTGCCCCTGAAATAGTAACTCCATCCGATGTAACCTTCAGTTGATAAGCCTCAGGCTTTTCGGCAGACAATCCGAGTTGCAGAAGGATATTTCCTTTTCCTTTCGTACCAGCTACTATCTTGTATTCGGCACCGGTTGCTTTCTTCAAATATTCGGCAAGATACTGAGCATTACGTTGCATTTTCTCATTTCCCCCGGGGTAAACAATCTCTGTCCCATTATTTAAGACAAACTCATCCCCCGACTCTGCTGTGATCTCCTGTGGAAGAGGAATTACCTGGTAATTAGCAGTTGTTTTTTCATTCGAACAGGAAACTAATATTCCCGTCATTGCCAGTAACCCGGCCAACTTGAATAGTTTTCTCATGATAATCATAAATATTTAAAGGTGTTAGTAAGTTTCACGTATATGTTTTATTGTAATCTCCGGTTTGTCTCCTTTCCTAATTTCCGGTGAAGTAATCGTGATCTTCTTTGTTTCGCCCGGTAACAGATCAAAAAAGTTGTCACTGAACCGTGCCCCCTGAATGGGTATCTGTACAAATACATCTTTAGCCAATTGACGAGTGTTCAATGTCACCTCACAACGGCCATCCAATGATTTCACTGTATATTTCACTGTAGTTTCAGGCAATTTCAGATCCTTGGTATGTCCGAAAAAGTGTACTCTTCGAGCCATCTCATGTCCGGATTTATCTTTCAATGTCAATAATAAGAAAGACTCTTTACGCCGATCTTCATTCCCCCATGTTTCTATAGTCTTACCAAATACCTTTTTCGAAACATTAGCGGGAACATCTACTGTGATCTGTTGCTTGCCTAACTTCTGTCCACTGAAATCAACCAATTGCATCGTAAGTGTCAGATCTGAAAGTTTTTCCAGTTTATCGGAGATCAAATAGACATTCAAATCGCCCTTTTCATGTACCACATTGATAAGCAAAGGCTCAAACGCCCGCTTTGCCTGATAATGCAATGCCTTCCAGTTGCCATAATAATCGATACCCGACCAAGAAACGACCGGCCAACTATCATTAAGTTGCCAATAGAGTGTTCCCATACAATAAGGGCGATTGCGACGATGCGCTTCCAAGCAATAACGCATACCCTGCCCTTGCAAGACAAGTCCTACATATACAAAATCCTCAAACTTCTGCGGAACAATGAAGTCACGTTCCATATAAGTATGTATCAGACTGTTTCCGATACTACTCTTCTGATGCGCATTCATTACCTCAGACTCTATTTCATAATCTTTCGGATTGGCAAACGTCGCGATTGTCTTCATTTCAGGGAAAGACTGAAAACCAAATTCACTCATAAATCGTCCCAATTCCGTATCGGATGACTCAAATGGCTTTTTGCCATACCATATTCCCCAATTATGGCTGTCACCAATATTCCATGATTCAGGTCGTCCCCAATTAGAAAAATAAGGAGAGGTATGTATGTAGAAACGATCATTATCCAGTTCATTTACTTTAGCGGGCAGTAATTCTCTGAACAACTTATTATAATCGCGATAGAACTGTTCGTATGTTTCTTTGGTATAACGGGACTGCCATCCCCAAAACTTCAATCCCTCTAGAATTTCATTATTACCGCACCACATGGCAAGACAGGCATGATTACGTAAACGCTTGATGTTATAATCAGCCTCTTGCGATACACGTTTCAGAAAAGTAGGATCGGCCGGATAGGTCGTACAACCGAACATAAAATCCTGCCACACCAAAACTCCATTCTCATCGGCAAAGTCATAGAAGCGATCATCCTCATAAGCACCTCCTCCCCAGACACGAACTACATTCATGTTCGCTTCTGTGATATCACGAAATAAAGTTTGATATCGTTCTGTAGTCATCGCAGGCAGTAAGGCATCATTCGGGATATAATCAGCTCCTTTGGCAAACATAGGGATACCGTTCACTTCAAAATAATAAGATTCTCCATATTCATCCTTTTCATTCACTAGACGCACTGTACGTAAACCAATACGATGATGCTTCCCGGCGATCACCTTTCCATCACAAATCACTTGTGCAAAAAAGTCATACAATACAGGCTCTCCCCAGCCATTCGGCATCCAGCGTACGGGTTTCTCTACCGTTATCGGCAAATTTATACTGTTTTTTCCGGGAAGTAAAGTCACAGACCGTTTTACCGTAGTGTTTTCTCCTCCTTTTAAAGAATAAGAAACCGTAATTTCCGCTATTTCCTGTTTTCCGGATATATTAGTTAGCTCCAAGTTATTAGAAAGTTCCGCTTTTTCATCCGTCAATGAAAGTTGCTTGACGTGATAATCATCAATCGTAGCTATATCATAGAATTTCAAAGTAACCGGACGCCAAATACCACTGGTCACCATTCGTATTCCCCAGTCCCATCCGTAACTATAAGGAGCCTTACGGGTAAACACACTCAGATGCTTATCAAAATGATCATTATCCGCCGGATAATCAAAGCCGTTGGATTTCCATTGAGGAAGCGTTTGTTTGATGGGAGAATGAAAAAGAATGTGTAATCTGTTTTCTCCTTCTCGCAACACTTCCTTTACAGGAACAGAATATCCCACAAACATATTATCGGACTTCAGCAACAATGAACCATTCAGAAAAACGTCAGCATACGTATCCAGTCCTTCAAAAATGATTTGTGCCGCTCCCCGAGAGAGCTGTTCGGAAGTTACTTGAAAGGTAGTTTTATATTCCCAGTCTTCACTTTCTACCCATTGAATTTTCTTTTCATTAGTACCATAGAAAGGATTGGGTAATAATTTATGACGCAACAAATCCTGATGTACCGTACCCGGTACAATCGCCGAACGCCAATTATCTGTTCCAAATTGCGCAAATGTCCACCCTTTATTTAAAGATACTATTTCCGAATTATCCTTTACTTGTCCGTAAAGGAGAGTTGAACAAGAGATAAGTCCACATAGGATTTCTTTTTTCATAGTCTATATTTTAAAGGAACAGGGACAAATATAAGCTATTTTCATGAATTAAAGACAATACACCTTTACATTTTACAAAAATATCAATATATACCACAGGGAATTCGTTCTTTTTTTATAAAAAACATAATTCAGAAAGAATTAAGAAGAAGTAGAGTTCCTCTTTTCACCTATATTTTGAATGCTGAAAAGAAAAGCCCACATCATGGATACCATCTTTCGAGAACGATATATTAACTTTGACCTGAATTATATTTAGTTATTTAAAAAGCTATACAGATACATAGAACCTAAGAAAGTATTTATACATTCTTTGGTGGATGATTGGAAAAATAGTATTTTTGCGCCAACTTTCTAAAACATCCCGCCTATGGATACCATACAAATAAAAGATAAGCTATTTACAGTCTCTATCAAAGAGCAGCAAATACTAAAAGAAGTGACCCGTGTCGCAAACGAAATAAATCGCGATTTAGCTGGGAAAAATCCTTTGTTTCTCAGTGTTTTGAACGGTTCGTTTATGTTTACTGCCGATTTATTGAAGAGAATTAATATCCCTTGCGAAATTTCATTTGTTAAATTAGCATCTTACCAAGGAGTATCCTCTACAGGGGTAATAAAAGAAGTTATCGGAATAAATGAAGATCTTACCGATCGTACGGTAGTCATTGTAGAGGACATTGTAGACACAGGACTTACCATGCAGCGTTTACTGGAGACACTCGGTACCCGAAATCCCAAAGAAATCCATATTGCTTCATTATTGGTAAAACCGGAAAAGCTAAAAGTAGACTTAAACATTGAATACGTTGCTATGAATATACCTAATGACTTTATCGTAGGCTACGGATTGGATTATGATGGCTTTGGACGTAACTACCCAGACATTTACACTGTTATCGAAGAATAAGTATCAAACAATAAATCATTAAATAAGAACTAAACAAATGTTGAACATTGTAATTTTTGGTGCTCCCGGTTCAGGAAAGGGGACACAAAGTGAAAAGATTGTAGAGAAATACGGTATCAATCACATTTCTACGGGTGATGTACTCCGTGCAGAGATAAAGAATGGAACAGAACTCGGTAAAACAGCAAAAGGTTACATTGACCAAGGTCAATTGTTACCGGATGAATTGATAATCGATATTCTAGCAAGTACTCTGGATAGCTTCAAAGAGAGTAAAGGTGTTATCTTTGATGGTTTTCCCCGTACCATCGCCCAAGCTGAAGCATTAAAAAAAATGCTTGCTGAACGTAATCAGAATGTTAATATTATGCTTGACCTTGACGTACCTGAAGACGAATTGATGACTCGTCTCATCAAACGTGGAAAAGAATCAGGCCGCGCTGACGACAATGAAGAAACCATCAAGAAACGTCTTACTGTTTATCACTCACAAACTGCCCCTCTGATTGATTGGTACAAGAATGAAAAACTTTATGCTCACATCAACGGTTTGGGAAATTTAGAAACTATTACAGCAGAAATCTGCAAAGCTATCGACGCAGTAAAATAAAAAACTGATAGAAAAGTACCATAACTCAATTACCATTTTCTTTAGGCACGAATTACACGCTAAACCACAGATCAATTTATATTTTTCTACGATAGTTTGTATAATCCGTGCCTAAATAATTTTATACTAGCTTCATAATTTAAATAAATCCTGCATTTCAGGATATCGATCATCTGTATCTCCCATTTCATTACGTAACCTATGCAGGTCTTTTTTCATCTGTTTAATGATAGGAGCATATTGTGGATCATCATAAAGATTATGATTTTCGTGCGGATCCTTTTCTAAATCATAAAAATCCCATGCAGGAGTAAATTCAAATTTTTCCGTATCGGTCATATCAAGATTACGACCATAATATAAAATAAGCTTATATCGATCTGAGCGAACGGCCATGTGTGCCGGACGAACAGCATGGTTAGTCCAATAACGATAATAGATTTCCTCACGCCAATCTGCTGGAGTCTCTCCTTGCAAATTACGGACAAAACTACGTCCTTGTACCCCCTCCATCTTCACTCCGGCAAAGTCGGCTAAGGTAGGTGCAAAGTCAATATTCAACACCAAGTCTTTCAATCGTTTACCAGCAGGAACAACTTTAGGATAGCGAATAACGAAAGGCATCCGGGCAGTTTCCTCATAGAACATACGTTTATCAAAGAAACCATGTTCGCCTAGAAAATATCCTTGGTCGGAAACATAAATAACAATGGTATTTTCAGCAATACCCATATCGTCAAGTGTTTGTAGTAGTTTACCTATATTGTCATCAATAGTAGCCCCACAACGCATATAGTCACGAATAAACTTTTGATAAATAGCCTTTCGAGCAACAGTTCGCTGCATACCTTCGGTATTGAAAGGTAAACCCGGATAACGGCACCACCACTTATCAGGATCTTTTGAAGCCATTTTCCAACGGTAGCCCAACTCTTCCAGAGTCTGCCCTACAAAAGATCGACCATTAGTTTCCGGTCCCCAATCCAACAAGTTCTCCGGTTCAGGAAAGGTAACTCCGTCATATAAATGTTCCATACGTACTGGATAATCGTAAGGTTCATGAGTTGCTTTAAAATGGCAACACATCAAAAAAGGCTTTTCACTTTTCTGTTTTTTTATCCAACTAATTGCCTTCTCTGTTACCAAGTCTGTAGAGAAACCGATGAGCCGTTCACCAAAGTTTCTATTTCCCGGCCAAGGATCAGTACTTTCAATAAAAGTCGGATCACGATATTCTCCCTGATCATAAAAAATGGAATAGTAATCAAAGCCCTGTGGTTGTGACTTGATATGCCATTTTCCCACTAATCCAGTTGCGTAGCCATTGTCGCGAAGTACAGTTGCCAAGGTAGGAATAGAGGTATCCAATGAATCAGCAAGTGTATAAAGTCCATTACGATGACTGTACAACCCCGTCAGGATACTGGCACGACTAGGAGAGGAAATAGAATTGGTACAAAAACAATTATCCAATACCACACCTTCAGCTGCCAGCCTACGAATATTAGAGTTTTGCACATATTGAGAAAGTATTCCATCATAAATTCCCCATGCCTGGGAGGTATGATCATCACTTAAAATAAACAATATATTAGGATGTTGTTCTTCCTCTTTCTGTAATTCTGTGGCATTTATTTCCTGCAAATGAGCTACTACACCAACTGCTATCCATCCGGTCAAAAATGTTCTATTCATATATATATGATTATTCATTTCGCATCAAAGTTAGTGAATAATCGCAAAAGTTTTGAGCGTATCAGGCAAAATCACTAATTTTGCATTCATTATCCTAAATATTAGAAGAATATGGCAGAATCAAATTTTGTTGATTACGTAAAAATATATTGTCGCTCTGGTAAGGGCGGAAGAGGTTCCACACACTTGAGACGTGAAAAATATTGTCCCAACGGCGGACCCGACGGAGGTGACGGAGGACGAGGAGGTCATATTATACTTCGGGGAAATCGTAACTATTGGACTCTGTTACATTTACGCTATGATCGCCACATCATGGCAGGTCATGGCGAGTCCGGATCTAAAAATCGCAGTTTCGGAAAAGACGGTGAAGACAAAGTAATAGAAGTGCCCTGTGGCACAGTAGTCTACAATGCTGAAACCGGTGAATATATATGTGACGTCACAGAACATGGGCAAGAAATTATTTTGTTGAAAGGAGGACGTGGTGGATTAGGAAATTGGCATTTTAAGACCCCTACCCGTCAAGCCCCTCGTTTCGCACAGCCAGGTGAACCGATGCAAGAAATGACTATTATCATGGAGCTAAAGTTACTGGCAGATGTTGGTTTGGTAGGTTTTCCCAATGCAGGAAAATCAACATTACTTTCCGCTGTATCATCTGCAAAACCCAAGATAGCCAATTATCCTTTCACAACAATGGAACCTAGTCTGGGAATCGTATCCCATCGCGATCAACAGTCGTTTGTGATGGCAGACATCCCAGGTATTATAGAAGGAGCCAGCGAAGGTCGTGGATTGGGGTTACGTTTCCTACGTCATATCGAACGCAATTCCCTGTTATTATTTATGGTACCTGCCGACAGCGATGACATCCGCCGGGAATACGAGATTCTGTTAAACGAGCTAAAGAGTTTCAATCCCGAAATGCTTGACAAACAACGCGTACTTGCTATTACCAAATGCGATATGTTGGATCAGGAGCTGATAGATGAAATAGAGCCTACTCTGCCTAAAGGAGTTCCACACGTGTTTATCTCAGCCATTTCGGGTATGGGTATCACGATATTAAAAGATATTCTTTGGGAAGAGCTGAATAGTGAAAGCAATAAGATAGAAGGTAAAGTAGAAAGTATTGCTCATCGTGCCAAAGACATGAGACATCTTCAACAGGAACTTGCAGAGGAAGGAGAAGATGAGGATCTCAGTTATGAGAGTATTGATACGGATGAAGATATTGAAGATTTGAAAGACTTTGAATACGAAGAGGAGTGGGAGGAAAACGAAAAATGATTTCTCTCACAAAGGATAGAAAAATGTTGGGATATGAAATACTTACTCCATATTCCGGCATTTCTTGTTTTGTAACTACTCGTTGGGGTGGATGCAGTGAAGGAAATTATGCTACTTTTAACTGTACCCCCTATACAGGAGATGATACAGAATGCGTCAAACAAAATCAGGATATATTATGTTCCTCACTTCCCCAACGCCCTAAAGAATTGATTATCCCTTTTCAAACACACGGTGTACAGTCGCAAGTTATCGATAAGAAATTCCTACAAGCCAGTGAAAGGGAACGTCATATCCTACTGCAAGACATCGATGCACTGATCACTCGTGAACCGGGCTGTTGTATCTGTATTTCTACAGCAGACTGTATTCCTATATTACTCTATGATACAGAACATCAAGTAGTAGCCGCCGTACATGCCGGATGGAGAGGAACAGTAAATTATATTTTGGGGCATGTACTTGAAAAAATGCAAGTACTCTATAAAACAGATAGTAAAAAGATCATTGCCTGTATAGGTCCCGGCATTTCTCTACAAGCTTTTGAAGTGGGTTACGAGGTATACGAAACATTCCGTAAAAATGGTTTTTCCATGGAATATATTTCAGAATGGAGACCTGAAACACATAAATATCACATAGACTTATCGGCAGCCAATCGACTTCAGCTATTAGATTTCGGTGTGCCTTCCGTACAAATTGAAACGGCAGATATCTGTACTTATACAGAATACAAAGAGTTTTTCTCGGCACGAAGATTGGGTATACATTCCGGACGTATCTTGTCGGGTATCATGATAAAAGAATAAAAAGGGAAAAATTATGTATAATATTAAAATATCAGAAGAAATAAAGAAAATTTGTCCTGGTTTCAAAGGAGTAGCTGTCTATGCAGAAGTTATCAATACAACGTTCAGTAAAGGACTGTGGGAAGAAATTGATGAATTTACTCAAGAACTGACTTCTACCACTCAGACTGATGATATCAAACTACAGTATGCTATTGCTGCCACCCGTGAAGCCTATAAACTTTGCGGGAAAGACCCTAGCCGTTATCGTCCTTCTGCCGAGGCGTTACGCCGACGTCTGATGAAGGGAATTGCTCTTTATCAAATTGACACACTTGTAGATCTCATCAACCTTGTATCTCTACGTACCGGTTACTCTATCGGTGGATTTGATGCAGATAAAATACAAGGGAATGACCTCAAACTTGGTATAGGTCGTGCAGAAGAACCTTTCGAAGGTATCGGACGTGGAGTACTGAACATTGAGGGACTACCCGTTTACCGTGACAACGTCGGAGGTATCGGTACACCCACTAGTGACAACGAACGTACAAAAATGGAACTGGAAACACGACACATTCTTGCTATTGTAAACGGATACAGTGGAGAAAACGGATTGAAAGAAGCTGCTGAAATGATACAGGAGTTATTAAGAAAATATGCATCTTCAGATGGAGGTGTTATTCAGTACTTTGAATAACAGAAAAAATAACATGAGTAACAGCTTAAGTATCCAAACGTTTCATTACATTTGCAAAACGTTTCACCTAAAAAACGAATTGAACTTTAAAGCATATCAATGATAGAAAAACTGATTGTTCTTGAGGATATCGACCCGGTTATCTTTTATGGCGTAAACAACGCTAATATGCAATTGATTAAAGCCTTGTATCCCAAACTCCGCATTGTTGCCCGAGGTAACGTTATTAAAGTGTTGGGAGACGAAGAGGAAATGTGTGCATTCGAAGAGAATATCATTAAACTGGAAAAATATTGCGCCGAATATAATTCACTAAAAGAGGAAGTAATTATAGATATTATCAAAGGCAATGCACCGCAGGCTGAAAAATCCGGTAATGTTATAGTTTTCAGTGTAACCGGAAAACCTATTATCCCTCGTAGCGAAAACCAGTTGAAACTGGTAGAGGGATTTGCAAAGAACGATATGTTATTTGCCATTGGTCCCGCCGGATCAGGTAAAACTTATACCGCCATCGCACTTGCGGTCCGGGCACTGAAAAATAAAGAAATTAAGAAAATCATTCTTAGCCGCCCAGCAGTAGAAGCCGGAGAGAAACTCGGTTTCTTACCTGGTGATATGAAAGACAAGATAGATCCATACCTACAACCTCTCTATGATGCCTTGCAAGATATGATACCTGCTGCAAAACTGAAAGAATACATGGAACTGAACATTATCCAGATCGCACCTCTCGCTTTTATGCGTGGACGAACATTGAATGATGCCGTTGTTATTCTGGATGAAGCACAGAATACTACTACCCAACAAATCAAAATGTTCCTCACCCGTATGGGCATGAATACCAAAATGATTGTAACGGGAGATATGACGCAGATTGATTTACCACAATCGCAAACATCCGGATTAATACAAGCCTTAAAGATTTTAAAGGGAGTAAAAGGTATCAGTTTCATCGAATTGAACAAAAAAGATATTGTAAGACATAAACTTGTTACTCAGATTGTAGAAGCTTACGAACGCTTTGATAAGGAAACGAAAGCCGAACGAGAAAAATAAAAACAGAAAATAAAAAATGAAACAAGAGTTCGGATGACCAATTATAGAATAAGATATTACATGAACTTTATAAAATAAGAAAAATGAAAGCATTAACTAAAACAGATTTCAATTTTCCGGGACAAAAAAGTGTATATCACGGAAAAGTACGTGATGTGTACAACATCAATGGTGAAAAGTTAGTTATGGTTGCCACTGACCGTATCTCTGCTTTTGACGTAGTCTTACCAAAAGGTATTCCTTTCAAAGGACAAATGCTGAACCAAATTGCAGCTAAGTTCCTGGATGCTACAACTGATATTTGTCCTAATTGGAAAATGGCTACTCCAGATCCAATGGTGACGGTAGGTGTGATGTGCGAAGGATTCCCTATAGAAATGATTGTACGCGGTTATCTTTGTGGTAGCGCATGGCGTGCCTACAAAAGCGGTGTTCGCGAAATCTGTGGTGTGAAATTGCCCGAAGGCATGAAAGAAAACCAAAAATTCCCCGAACCTATCATTACTCCAACTACTAAGGCAGAAATAGGTGAACATGATGCTGATATCTCCAAGGAAGATATTCTAGCTAAAGGATTAGCCACTCCTGAAGAATATGCCATCCTCGAAAAATATACAATGGCACTTTTCAACCGTGGTACTGAAATCGCAGCAGAACGTGGTTTGATATTGGTAGATACAAAGTATGAATTCGGTAAACACAATGGAAAAATTTATTTGATGGACGAAATTCACACTCCCGATTCCAGCCGTTACTTCTATTCGGAAGGATACGAAGAACGTTTTACTAAAGGTGAACCTCAGAAACAACTATCCAAAGAATTCGTACGTGAATGGTTAATGGACAATGGTTTCCAAGGGAAAGCAGGTCAACAAGTTCCTGAAATGACCGATGAAATCGTTACTTCTATCAGTGACCGTTACATCGAGTTATACGAACACATTACCGGTGAAAAGTTCGTAAAGGAAGACACTAACAATATTGCTGAAAGAATTGAGAAAAACGTAATGGGATACTTAAAATAGTAACATGAACTACCCGCAGGAACATATCAAGCCTTACGGTAAGGAAGGAAAGAAGAGTGAACAAGTCGAAGAAATGTTTGACAATATCGCTCCTGCTTATGATAAACTGAATCATACCTTATCTATGGGTATCGATCGTAGTTGGCGTAGAAAAGCGGTTAATGCACTCAGACCTTTTCATCCGCAACGTATCATGGACGTAGCTACCGGAACCGGAGATTTTGCCATTCTTGCCTGCCGTGAATTGCAGCCAACTACCTTGATCGGTACTGATATTTCCGAAGGTATGATGAATGTGGGTCGTGAAAAAGTAAAACAGGCGCACCTTTCGGACAAAATCTTTTTTGTCCGGGAGGATTGCACCTCTCTCTCATTTGCCGATGAAAGTTTCGATGCTGTAACCGTAGCGTTTGGTATCCGCAATTTTGATGGATTAGACAAAGGGCTCTCTGAAATATACCGTGTGTTAGTGCCTGGTGGTCATCTCGTCATTTTGGAACTTTCTACCCCAGACCGTTTTCCGATGAAGCAACTCTTCACCGTTTATTCCAAGGTCGTCATTCCGTTCCTCGGTAAATGTATTTCGAAAGATAATAGTGCCTATACTTACCTTCCAAAAAGCATTCGCGCATTTCCACAAGGAGAAGTTATGCAAAAAGTTATACATAGAGTAGGATTTGGTGAAGTGTATTTCAAACGGTTAACTTTCGGAATATGTACTTTATATATCGCAAAGAAATAGCTACTAATCCCCCTTTTAACACACATTGAATATGCAAAAATATGGTTTAATCGGTTACCCGTTGAAACATTCGTTTTCCATCGGATATTTCAATGAGAAATTTAAAGCAGAAAATATTGATGCTGAATATGTAAATTTCGAAATTCCCAGTATCAACGATTTTATGGAAGTAATAGAGGAAAATCCCAACCTCTGTGGACTCAACGTAACTATTCCTTATAAGGAACAAGTCATCCCTTTCCTTGATGAGTTAGACAAAGATACCGCTAAAATAGGTGCGGTCAATGTTATTAAGATTATTCGTCTCCCCAAAGGAAGAGTTAAACTCGTAGGATATAATTCGGATATTATCGGTTTCACTCAATCTATTGAACCTTTGTTGCAACCGTATCACAAAAAAGCATTAATACTCGGTACAGGTGGAGCATCGAAAGCTGTATATCGCGGTTTAACAAATCTTGGAATCGAGAGTACATTTGTTTCACGTACTAAGAAAGACGACAAGTTCCTAACTTATGAAGAATTAACTCCAGAGATCATAACAACACATACAGTTATAGTAAACTGTACTCCTGTTGGTATGTTCCCCAAAGTCGATTTTTGCCCTAATATCCCTTATGAGTCACTTACTTCCAACCATTTACTCTACGATTTGTTATATAATCCAAATGAAACACTTTTCATGAAGAAAGGTGCAGCACAAGGTGCCATCACTAAGAATGGACTCGAGATGCTGTTATTACAAGCCTTTGCTGCATGGAAGATTTGGAATAAATAACAATATCTTCTTATGGGAAAAAAAATTAAATACAGTCTTGTCGGACTATTGGTACTTATTATTATTGTAATTGTCGGTGGAAGTTTCTATATGCTCGGTTTCTCTTTGACCCCCGAACATAATAAAGGAAAAGATATTTCCGGTTCCTACAAATATATGCTTAGCGAGTACCCTCAAATCAAGCCGTGGTTAGACAGTTTACAGACAGTCGGTGCTTTGCGGGATACATTTATCATCAATCCTGAAGGTCGACAGTTACACGCTATTTTTGCCGCTGCGCCTGAACCTACCGACAAGACAGCTGTTATTGTGCATGGCTATACGGATGATGCCATCCGCATGTTGATGATAGGTTATCTTTATAACAAGAATCTAAAATACAACATATTACTCCCCGACCTGCAAGATCAGGGATTAAGTGAAGGTCCAGCAATTCAGATGGGATGGAAAGACCGACTAGACGTATTAAGCTGGATGAATATAGCCAATGATATCTTTAAAAAACGATATGAAGCAGAAATAGATAGTATACGTACTAACGTACCTCAAAGTACACAAATGGTGATACATGGAATTTCCATGGGAGCTGCAACTACTATGATGGTATCTGGTGAGTCTCAACGTGATTTCGTGAAATGTTTTATAGAAGACTGCGGTTACACCAGTGTATGGGATGAATTTGCCTATCAACTAAAAGATATGTTCGGATTACCGGCTTTCCCTCTGATGTATACTACTAGTTTGTTATGCGACGTCAAATATGGGTGGAATTTTCAGGAGGCATCCTCACTAGAACAAATAAAGAAATGTAAACTTCCCATGCTTTTTATTCATGGCGATGCAGATACGTATGTGCCTACTTGGATGGTTTATCCACTATATGAAATAAAATCAGAACCTAAAGAACTATGGATTGTTCCCGGTTCAACTCATGCTATGTCTTATAAAGACCATCCTCAGGAATACACCGAACGAGTGAAGAAATTCGTAGAAAAATACATCTATTGATGCGATTTTTTCTATCTTCGCCACGACAATTATTAACAATATGAAACGAATTACCTCCATAGTATTCTTTTTGTGTCTACTTATTTCTTTGCAGGCACAACATATCTATACTACTCGAAATATCCCTAAAGTACACCTTCAAGATAAAACACGTTATGTTTGTAATCCTGCCGGTATTCTCTCAACAACAGTATGTGATAGTATAGACCGTATGTTATACATATTGGAACAACAGACAGGAATTGAAACAGTAGTTGCTGTAGTTCCATCAATCGGTAATGAAGATTGTTTCGACTTTTCACACCGGTTGCTCAATGAATGGGGTGTTGGGAAAAAAGAAACGAACAATGGATTGGTCATTTTACTCGTAACTGATCAACGTTGTATCCAGTTTTATACCGGATATGGTTTGGAAGGTGATCTGCCCGATGCCATCTGCAAACGTATCCAAACACAATATATGATTCCTTATTTGAAAGATGGAAATTGGGATGCGGGTATGGTGATAGGTATACGTGCTGTTTGTGCCCGGTTAGAGGGAAGTATGGAAAACGATACAACCGGAGACGAGGAAAACAACTCAATAGTGTTAACCCTAATCTTAATAGGTATCATAATCATCTCCATAATAGCCGCTTTTTTTAAAGCACGTGCAATTAATAAATGTCCAAACTGTGGACAACATAAATTACAACGTAGTGGTAGTACCCTCATTTCACGTAACAACGGAGTGAAAACGGAAGACGTTATTTATACCTGTCGTAATTGCGGACACCAGATAGTGCGTCGCCAACAATCGTATGACGAAAATTATCGTGGCGGTGGTGGTGGAGGTCCCGTTATCTTCGGCGGAGGTTTCGGCGGTGGAGGCGGAGGTTTTAGTGGTGGTAGTTTCGGAGGAGGTATAGGTGGAGGTGGAGGCGCTGGTTCGCGCTTCTAAATTTCCATTTATTAAAGTAATAAAATTATATAATCACTTAACAAAAAAGAAAATGAAGAAATCAACCATTATCATCCTTGTAGTTATAGCCCTTCTCGCAATATGGGGTGTAAGTAGTTACAATAGTCTTGTCACTATGGACGAAAATGTCAGTGGACAATGGTCTAATGTTGAAACTCAATATCAACGCCGTGCCGACCTGATACCTAATCTCGTAAATACGGTCAAAGGATATGCCTCACATGAAAAAGAGACTCTTGAAGGTGTTGTGAAAGCACGTAGTAAAGCCACTCAAATCACGATTGATGCCGACAACTTGACTCCAGAAAAGTTAGCTGAATATCAAAAAGCCCAAGGTGTAGTAACTTCTGCTCTTGGAAAGTTGCTTGCCATCAGTGAGAATTATCCGGATTTGAAAGCTAATCAGAACTTTCTGGAATTACAAGCACAACTGGAAGGTACGGAAAACCGTATCAACGTAGCCCGTACCAACTTCAACAATGCAGCGAAGAACTTCAATACAGCCATTCGCCGTTTCCCAAAGAACATTCTTGCTGGTCTTTTCGGCTTTGAAAAGCGTGTTTACTTTGAAGCAGCCGAAGGTACCGATCAGGCTCCGCAAGTGCAGTTTTAACGTCTCAAATATTCCTTTTACAAGCGAGGTACAAAGACGAGAAACTTTGTGTCTCGCTTTGTGTTGTAGAAGATTAGATGTATCTTTGCACAATCAATTGATAATAAACATACATATCTCATGAGTAATCAACGATACATGATGCGGGGTGTCAGCGCATCAAAGGAAGATGTGCACAACGCCATCAAAAACATTGATAAAGGTATTTTTCCACAGGCTTTCTGTAAAATCATCCCTGATATTTTGGGGGGAGACCCTGAGTATTGTAATATTATGCACGCCGACGGAGCAGGTACAAAATCCAGTCTGGCATACATTTACTGGAAAGAGACAGGTGATATTTCAGTATGGAAAGGTATTGCTCAGGACGCACTAATTATGAATATAGATGACCTACTTTGCGTAGGTGCAGTGGATAATATCTTGGTTTCTTCTACTATAGGACGTAACAAACTACTTGTTCCCGGTGAAGTTATCTCTGCCATTATCAACGGTACGGACGAATTGCTTGCCGAACTCCGTGAAATGGGAGTAGGTGTTTATGCAACGGGGGGTGAAACAGCAGACGTAGGCGATTTGGTACGTACCATTATCGTAGACTCTACAGTAACTTGCCGCATGAGACGTTCTGACGTTATCAATAATGCAAATATCCGTCCGGGAGATGCGATTGTAGGTCTGGCTTCATACGGACAGGCAACTTACGAGAAAGAATATAACGGTGGAATGGGTAGTAACGGCTTGACTAGTGCTCGTCACGATGTGTTTGCCAAATATCTAGCTGAAAAATATCCTGAAAGTTATGATAAAGCAGTACCCGATGAACTGATTTACAGCGGTAAATTGAATTTAACGGATAATGTAGAAGATAGTCCGTTAGACGCAGGTAAGCTAGTACTCTCCCCTACTCGTACATATGCACCGGTAGTAAAAAAATTACTTGATGCACTTCGTCCCGAAATTCATGGCATGGTACATTGCTCGGGTGGTGCGCAAACTAAAGTATTACACTTTATAGGTGATAATTGCCGTGTAGTGAAGGATAATCTTTTCCCTGTTCCACCTTTATTCAAGACCATCAAGGAGCAAAGTGATACGGATTGGAGTGAAATGTACAAGGTATTTAATATGGGACATCGTCTCGAAGTTTACCTCTCACCCGAACATGCGGAAGAAGTAATCGCTATCAGTAAGAACTTCAACATTGATGCTCAAATAGTGGGACACATTGAAGAAAGTAATAAAAAAGAATTGATTATAAAGAGTGAATTCGGAGAATTCAGATATTAAAAGTGCGATAAAGTGGCAGATAACAGTACCTTACTTGAAAAATTAGATGGACTTGTAGCTCGATTTGAAGAAGTATCGACCTTGATTACCGACCCGGCAGTGATTGCCGACCAAAAGCGCTATGTGAAACTTACTAAAGAATATAAGGAACTTGGCGACCTGATGAATGCTCGTAAGGAGTACATGCTAGTATTGGGCGGCATTGAGGAAGCCAAGGAAATCATCGTTAATGAAACAGACCCTGAAATGCGCGAAATGGCACGTGAAGAACTTGATACTTGCCAAGCACGCCAACCAGAACTGGAAGAACAGATAAAGCTACTACTTGTTCCTGCCGATCCGCAAGACAGCCGTAATGCAATTCTTGAAATTCGTGGAGGTACGGGGGGAGATGAAGCTGCCATATTTGCAGGTGACCTCTTCCGCATGTATACCAAATATTGTGAAACAAAAGGTTGGAAAATGGAAATTTCCAGTGCCAATGAAGGTGCAGCTGGCGGTTTCAAGGAAATAATCTGTTCAGTAACCGGTGATAACGTATATGGTACGTTGAAATATGAGTCAGGGGTACATCGTGTACAACGTGTACCTGCCACCGAAACTCAAGGACGTGTACATACCTCCGCCGCCTCTGTAGCTGTATTGCCCGAAGCAGAAGAATTTGATGTCATCATCAATGAAGGTGAAATCAAGTGGGACACCTTCCGAAGTGGTGGTGCCGGCGGTCAAAACGTAAATAAGGTAGAATCCGGTGTACGTTTGCGTTATAACTGGAAAAACCCCAATACTGGCGTTGTCGAGGAAATTCTCATCGAATGTACCGAAACGCGCGATCAGCCCAAAAACAAGGAGCGTGCGCTCTCCCGCCTACGTACGTTCATCTACGACAAGGAGCATCAGAAATACATCGACGACATCGCTTCCAAACGTAAGACGATGGTTTCTACTGGTGACCGTTCGGCAAAAATCCGTACCTATAATTATCCACAAGGCCGCATTACCGACCACCGTATCAATTATACGATCTATAACCTTGCAGCTTTTATGGATGGGGATATTCAAGATTGTATTGACCATTTAATAGTGGCGGAGAATGCGGAAAGATTAAAAGAGAGCGAATTATAAAACAAAGCCTTAAAATACTACATATGAAAGGGCACTTATTACAAAGAGTATTCCATACTTTAGCAGAAGCATTTCAAAATTGCATGAAACGCTTTCCGATAACTGTTTGCTTTGTGTTTGCGCTGTCTGCCTTTCTCATCTATCTGGTTGCTACCGATATGGATGGAGACAGAAAAAGGCTATTTATCTGGGGATATTACCTCTCTATCGGCACATTACTTTCACTCACTCTGCATCTGTGGCATGAAGAGATGCAAGGTATAATCAAGAAAGTAACCATACAAATAGTAGCCAATACACTACTCATTGCCGATGCTCTGTTTCTTTACCATTATTCTTCTGAACAAACCTATGTAGAACTAGGTATAGCACACGTTGCCGCTATCCTCACGCTATGGTTTTCTATATTCTTTCTCTCTTTTTTTAAGGAGAAAAACGACATTCCAAGTTGGAACTTCGCCTTGAACACAATAACCTCATTCATCACAGCCAATATTGTAGGTTACATCATGAGCGGCGGAATAAGTCTGTTGGTACTCTCCCTCCATATGCTTTTTGATGTAAATGTAAGTGGGAAATGCTATGCTTATATCTTTATCATATGTAGTGTTCTGCTTCCTACATTACTTTTCCTCGGTATGTTGCCCCAAGGTGAAAGCAAACATAATCGGCAACCGCAATCGTTAGATTTTCTGAATGGCATTATACGTTTTTTGTTCCTGCCACTCATCGGAGGATATTTACTGGTTCTCTATATTTACACCGCACGTATCCTTTCCAATTGGGAGTTACCCATCGGCTGGGTATCATGGTTGGTAGTAACACTGATGGCAGGATGTATTGCCATCGAGTTCGGTTTATATCCTACCCGTATAGGAGATGCGAAACGGACTGACGAACACATTGCACGTTGGCTTCCAACACTTGTATTGCCACTGCTGATGTTGATGACGGTAGGGATCATACGCCGCTTCAATGATTATGGCATTACCATAAACCGTTTATATCTTATCACTCTCAATATCTGGTTCTACATTGTTTGTATCGGGCTTATCTTAACGAAAGCACGTCGCATCAACTGGATACCTATATCGTTTGCTATCCTCTTCCTGTTGACATCAGCATTTCCCATTAATTATGCAAGTATAACCAAGAATGCTATCCGTACTGAATTGGAAGAAAAGTTAAAACAGACTTGTAACGCACAACTTCCTCTTTCACGTGAAGACTACAATAACTGGCTGGCATCACTCTCCGAGAAAACTGCCATGGAAGTGAATGATAAGTTCCTATACATCGACGATTTGTTCGGACGAAAAACAATCGCTAATCTTGTGGAAAAAGATGTTTCATTCTATACCACCAAGTATCACTATGAAGGCGTAACCAATAAAGAAAATAATGCAGGTACCTATGTATCATACAACGGACAAGCACTTCCACTGACAAGTATTGAAATTCCCAATGGATATAATCGCTTTATAGCTATACCAAAAGATGTAAACAAGTCAGACAGGAATATCAAAATTCCACTTAAATATGTGAAAACAGGAGTATTACCTGTCTCTCTCGGTCTGCAAACAGGTAACGAGAATGATACGGTTTATATCGACCTCAAAACACTTAAAGAACTTGATGAATATAGATACGGTGAAATGCGACCAACCCAATTCAAATGTAATTCCAACAAAAAACTGTTTATACTCACCAGTTTCTCTATAGCATACGACGAACAGGAAGATAAAGATATCAGGTTGAGTATCAACGGCTACTTATTCAAGAAATAAACATAAAAAAATATCCGAGATGAATAAACAAGAACTTTTTGAAAATATCAAACGCAAAAGATCATTTCTTTGCGTAGGTTTGGATACAGACATCAAAAAAATCCCCGAACACTTATTGAAGGAAGAGGATCCCATCTTCGTTTTCAATAAGGCGATAATCGATGCAACCGCCGACCTCTGTATTGCCTACAAACCAAATCTCGCTTTCTATGAAAGCATGGGGGTAAAAGGTTGGATTGCTTTTGAAAAGACGGTAAATTACATCAAACAGAACTATCCCGATCAATTTATTATTGCCGATGCCAAGCGTGGGGATATAGGAAATACATCCGCTATGTATGCCCGTACATTTTTCGAAGAACTGGATATCGATTCAGTAACCGTAGCACCTTATATGGGCGAAGACAGTGTTACCCCATTCCTCACTTACGAAGGAAAGTGGGTCATTTTGCTTGCACTCACCAGTAATAAAGGTTCTCACGATTTCCAATTGACAGAAGATAAAAACGGCGAACGTCTTTTTGAAAAAGTTCTGCGCAAATCACAAGAATGGGCAAATGACGAACAAATGATGTATGTAGTAGGTGCTACACAAGGTCGTGCATTCGAAGATATCCGCAAGATTGCTCCCGAACACTTCCTGCTGGTTCCAGGTATCGGTGCACAAGGTGGTTCTTTGGAAGAAGTTTGCAAATATGGTATGAATAAAACCTGCGGACTGATTGTAAACTCTAGCCGTGGTATCATCTATGTGGATAAGACAGAGAACTTTGCCGCTGCCAGCCGCAAAGCCGCACAAGAAGTACAAGCACAAATGGAAAAGTTGCTAATCAACTGTTAACCAATAACAACGTGTTCGAAAGAAAAATCATAAATGACCCAGTTTTCGGGTTCATCAATATTCCAAAGGGGTTGTTGTATGATATCGTACGGCATCCCCTTCTACAACGTTTAAACCGTATCAAGCAGGTGGGTTTGTCATCTGTTGTATATCCGGGTGCGCAGCACACGCGGTTTCAACATTCTCTAGGAGCTTTCTATCTGATGAGTGAAGCTATTCAAAACCTTGCCAGTAAAGGAAACTTTATCTTCGACAGTGAAGCGGAAGCCGTCCAGGCAGCTATCCTGATGCATGATATTGGGCATGGTCCTTTCTCTCATGTATTGGAAGATACGATCGTCCGCGGTGTATCCCATGAAGATATTTCCCTAATGTTGATGGAACGGATCAACAAGGAAATGAACGGGCAACTAACTCTTGCCATCCAAATCTTCAAAGATGAATATCCCAAACGTTTCCTCCACCAATTGGTAAGCGGTCAGTTGGATATGGACCGGCTCGACTATCTGCGCCGTGACAGTTTCTACACTGGTGTCACAGAGGGTAATATTGGTTCGGCACGTATCATCAAGATGCTTGATGTAAAAGATGATCATCTTGTAGTGGAGTCTAAAGGTATCTATTCCATTGAGAATTTCCTCACAGCCCGCCGCCTGATGTACTGGCAAGTATATCTTCATAAGACTTCGGTAGCATACGAAAAAATGCTTATCAGTACCCTGTTACGCGCTAAGGAGCTGGCAAGTCAAGGTGTAGAACTGTTTGCACCTCCTGCCCTGAGATTTTTCCTTTACAACGATATCAACCGGAATACATTCTATAACACCCCCGATTGTTTGGAATATTTCATCCAACTGGACGATAACGATATCTGGACAGCATTGAAAGTATGGAGTTCACATACCGATAAAGTATTATCTACCCTAAGCTTAGGTATGATTAACCGTAATATCTTCAAAGTGGAAATTTCTGCTGAACCTATCAGCGAAGAACGGAAAAAAGAGCTGACTTTACAAATCAGTGAACAACTGAACATTCCTCTCTCCGAAGCGAGATATTTCATCTCTACCCCCAGCATCGAAAAGAATATGTATGACCCCGCAGATGACAGTATTGATATTCTCTATAATGATGGTTCCATCAAGAATATTGCAGAAGCATCGGATATGCTCAATATCTCTTTACTATCGAAAAAGGTAAAAAAGTACTACTTATGTTACCAACGTTTGCATAAGCAAGTATAAAATATTCATCGTAGGACAAGGAAATATAAAAAAAAAGTCCGTTATTTGTGTTTTGAAACCATCTAACAATAATAAGACATGGAGTTCTCTGCTAAACAAATTGCAACATTTATCCAAGGAGAAATCGTTGGGGATGAGAATGCAACCGTGCACACCTTCGCTAAGATCGAAGAAGGAATACCTGGAGCAATCTCTTTCCTCTCCAATCCCAAATATACCCCGTATATATACGAAACGCGGTCGAGTATCGTGTTAGTAAACAAGGATTTTGTTCCCGAACAAGAGGTGAAAGCAACTCTTATAAAGGTAGATAATGCCTATGAAAGCCTTGCCAAATTGCTCAATCTTTATGAACAAAGTAAACCCAAGCGTGTGGGTATCGATTCACGTGCTTTCGTTGCTGAAACAGCTAAGATAGGAAAGGATGTTTACATTGCTCCGTTTGCTTGTGTCGGCGAATATGCAGAAGTCGGAGATAATACGGTGATACATCCTCACGTCACTATTGGAAGTGGTGCCAAAGTAGGTAATGATTGTATTATTTATGCCAATGCTACCATCTATCACGACTGTCGTGTAGGTAATCGTTGTATTTTGCATGCCGGTTGCGTTATCGGAGCAGACGGTTTCGGTTTTGCTCCTACTCCCGAAGGTTATGAAAAAATCCCCCAAATCGGTATCACAATACTGGAAGATAATGTAGAAATCGGTGCGAATACTTGTGTAGATCGTGCCACAATGGGAGCAACCATTGTACATAGCGGTGTAAAACTTGACAATTTAGTACAAGTGGCTCATAATGACGAAATAGGTTCACACACTGTAATGGCAGCTCAAGTAGGTATTGCAGGTTCTACCAAAGTGGGAGAATGGTGTATGCTTGGTGGCCAAGTTGGCGTAGCAGGTCATATCCATATTGGAAATAAAGTGAACCTTGGTGCACAATCGGGTGTTCCCAGTAGTATCAAGGAAGGTAGTCAACTTATTGGCACACCACCTATGGAGATGAAACCTTACTTCAAGTCACAATCCGTATTCCGCAAGTTACCCGATATGTATTTTGAACTGAATGCACTCCGTAAAGAATTAAATGAATTGAAACAACAATTAAATAAGTAACCAATGTTGAAACAAAAGACTCTGAAAGATAGCTTTTCACTCAGTGGGAAAGGTCTTCATACGGGACTTGACCTGATCGTTACTTTTAATCCTGCTCCAGATAATCACGGATATAAAATTCAACGTATCGATGTGGAAGGACAACCGATCATCGATGCGGTAGCTGATAATGTGACAGAAACGACTCGTGGCACCGTACTCTCCAAAAACGGAGTAAAAGTAAGTACCATTGAGCACGGTATGGCAGCCCTTTATGCATTGGGTATAGATAACTGCCTAATCCAGGTAAACGGACCGGAATTCCCGATTTTAGATGGAAGTGCCCAATATTATGTCAGTGAAATAGAACGCGTAGGTACAGTAGAACAAAATGCCGTTAAAGATTTCTATATTATCAAATCCAAAATTGAATTCCGCGACGATGCAACCGGTTCTTCCATCATCGTATTACCGGACGAGAATTTTAGTTTGAATGTATTGGTATCGTATGATTCTACCATCATCCCCAACCAATTTGCCACTCTGGAAGATATGGCAAAATTCAAAGATGAAGTAGCGGCCAGCCGTACCTTTGTATTCGTACGCGAAATAGAACCGTTGTTGCAAGCCGGTCTCATCAAAGGGGGTGACTTAGATAATGCCATCGTAATCTACGAACGCGAAATGGAACAAGATGCATACGATAAACTTGCCGATGTTATGGGTGTTCCTCACATGAATGCCAAGCAGTTGGGCTACATCAACCATAAACCGTTAGTATGGCCTAATGAATGTGCACGTCACAAATTATTGGATGTCATCGGTGATTTGGCCCTGATAGGTAAACCCATCAAAGGACGTATAATTGCAACTCGTCCAGGACATACCATCAACAATAAGTTTGCCCGCCAGATGCGTAAGGAAATCCGTTTGCATGAAATACAGGCTCCTACTTATGACTGCAATCGTGAACCGGTTATGGATGTAAACCGTATTCGTGAATTGTTGCCTCACCGCTACCCATTCCAATTGGTAGATAAAGTGATTGAAATCGGCGCCAATTATATAGTAGGTATTAAAAATGTAACAGGAAACGAACCTTTCTTTCAGGGGCATTTCCCGCAAGAACCGGTAATGCCGGGTGTATTGCAGGTAGAGGCCATGGCACAGACTGGTGGTTTGCTCGTGTTGAACTCTGTGGACGAACCAGAACGTTATTCTACCTATTTTATGAAGATTGACGGTGTAAAATTCCGTCAGAAAGTAGTACCGGGAGATACATTGATTTTCCGCGTTGAATTACTGGCTCCCATCCGTCGAGGTATTTCTACCATGAAAGGTTATGTATTTGTAGGCGAAAAAGTAGTTTGCGAAGCAGAATTTATGGCACAAATAGTAAAAAACAAGTAAATTAATTATGATAAGTCCCTTAGCGTATATTCATCCCGAAGCCCAAATCGGGGAAAACGTAGAGATTGCTCCTTTTGTTTTCATTGACAAGAATGTGGTAATCGGTGATAACAATAAGATCATGGCTAATGCCAACATTCTATACGGTACACGTATCGGTAATGGAAATACGATCTTCCCTGGAGCGGTGATAGGTGCCATTCCACAAGACCTGAAGTTCAGAGGAGAAGAAAGTACTGCTGAAATAGGTGACAACAACATTATCCGTGAGAATGTGACCATCAATCGGGGAACGGCTGCCAAAGGAAGAACGATTGTTGGCAACAATAACCTATTGATGGAAAGTGTTCACGTAGCGCATGATGCAATTATAGGTAACTATTGTATCATAGGTAATTCCACCAAAATGGCAGGTGAAATAGTTATAGACGACAATGCTATTATCAGTGCCAACGTATTGATGCACCAGTTTTGCCATGTGGCAGGATATGGTATGATACAAGGTGGCTGCCGTTTTAGCAAAGATATCCCTCCATACATCATAGCAGGACGGGAACCGATTTGTTATGCCGGTATCAACATTGTAGGATTACGTCGTCGTGGTTTCTCCAATGAGACTATCGAAAGCATCCATAATGCGTACCGTATTATCTATCAAAGCGGTCTGAACAATACAGATGCTCTGAAAAAGATTGAAGACGAAATGGAAATAACTCCCGAAATAAGTTATATTGTAGATTTCATACGCAAATCAACTCGTGGTATTATCCCCGCAGGAAAATAAAAAAAAATTAATATTATGATATATAGATTTACAATCATCTCCGACGAAGTAGATGACTTCGTAAGAGAAATACAAATAGACCCGGAAGCTACATTCTACGATTTTCACGAAGCTATCCTAAAATCAGTGGGTTACACCAATGATCAGATGACGTCTTTCTTCATCTGCGATGATGACTGGGAAAAAGAGAAGGAAATCACCCTTGAAGAAATGGACGATAATCCTGAAATGGATAGTTGGGTAATGAAAGAAACCCCAATCAGCGAGCTGGTAGAAGATGAAAAGCAGAAGTTGCTTTATGTCTTCGATTATATGACAGAACGTTGTTTCTTTATCGAACTTTCCGAGATTATCACCGGTAAAGAAATGACCGGTGCCAAATGTACAAAGAAAGAAGGTGAAGCTCCTAAGCAAACGATTGACTTTGAAGAAATGACCGCTAACAACGGTTCACTTGATCTGGATGAGAATTTTTATGGCGATCAGGATTTCGACATGGAAGACTTCGATAAAGAAGGTTTCGGTGGTTTGGATGATGGTACCGGAGAGATTCCTTACGAAGAAGATAAATTCTAATTCTGTTGAAAGTTAAGAATTCCAATAAAAAAAATCGTTAAAGTTATAAATCTATATTTAGGCACGGATTACACGGATTTCACGGATATCAAAATAAAGCCGTGTGTATCCGTATAATCCGTGCCTAAATCATTTTTACGTATGAAAACGTTGATAGTACTTATCGGTCCTACCGGAGTAGGCAAAACAGAACTAAGCCTTCGATTGGCAGAACAATTCCATACCTGCATAGTCTCTGCCGATTCCAGACAACTCTATGCAGACTTGAAGATAGGTACAGCCGCTCCTACTCACGAACAGTTACAACGAGTGCAGCATTATTTCGTCGGCACCCTTAAGTTGACAGATTACTATAGTGCCGCCCAATATGAAGCTGAAGCACTACAACTCTTGGGAACTCTATTCACGGAACATGATACTGTATTACTGACAGGTGGTTCAATGATGTATGTAGATGCTATCTGTAAAGGTATTGACGACATACCGACCGTGGACACCGAGACTCGCCAACTGATGTTATACAAATATGAAACGGAAGGACTGGAAAGACTATGTTCCGAACT
Organism: Bacteroides sp. OM08-11; assembly: GCF_003438665.1. Taxonomy (NCBI): domain Bacteria; kingdom Pseudomonadati; phylum Bacteroidota; class Bacteroidia; order Bacteroidales; family Bacteroidaceae; genus Bacteroides; species Bacteroides sp. OM08-11. Next base: position 325,919 of record NZ_QSTJ01000002.1, on the reverse strand, counting down.
AAAGCTACTCGATCCTGAATATTATAAAATTGTAGATCTAAAGAATCCCAAACGTGTCGTTCATGCGTTGGAAATCTGTTATATGACGGGAAAAACTTATACCTCCTTTCGTACCCAACAAAAAAAAGAACGTTCTTTCCGTATCATCAAAATCGGACTTACACGCGACCGAGAAGAACTTTACCAGCGCATCAACCGTCGGGTAGAACAAATGATAACAGACGGTTTGGTAGAAGAAGCACGTCGCGTCTATCCATATCGAACACTAAATTCACTGAATACCGTAGGTTATAAGGAAATATTCAAGTACCTCGACGGTGAGTGGACATTGCCCTTTGCCATTGAAAAGATACAGCAGAACTCCCGTATCTATTCCCGCAAACAAATGACATGGTTTAAACGGGATCAAGACATTCATTGGTTTCATCCGGAACAAGAAACGGAGATACTGATGTACCTCCGTTCGCAGTTATAAGGACTACTGTAATAGATTTTCCTTTCTCAAACCTATCGTACTTTTGCACAAGACATCAAGGCAATGCTGTAATCGTTTCTTTCAGTCGGATATCCTGGCTGGAAGCACCAACCAGTATTTCAAAGTCACCCGGTTCTACCGTCCAGTTCATATTACGATCCAACAATTGTAAATCCTCAGGCTTCAAAGTAAACGTCACCTGTTTCGTTTCACCCGGTTGAAGGGATATACGCTCAAAGCCTCTTAATTCTGAGTCGTAAGCAATTACGCTACTTACCTTATCACGTATATACAACTGTACAATTTCATCACCTGCCCGTTTTCCGGTATTCGTTATATCCACCTTTACGGTATATTCTCCCTGTGTACGTTGTTGCAACGGAGAAACTTTCAGATTAGAATAAGCAAAAGAAGTATAACTCAAACCAAAACCGAATGGATAAAGCTCACCGATAACACGGGTCGAACCGGAGCCATTAGGTCCCGACTTGGGTTGTTTGCCATGTGAACCCGGTTTAAAGGGAAAATTCAGTTCAATCTGTCCCACGCTCTTCGGGAAAGTAACCGTCAGTTTGCCACCCGGATTATGTTCGCCAAACAATGTCTCAGCAATCACCGTTCCACCCTGACAACCAGGGAACCACGTCTCCAGGATTGCAGGAATATAAGCATCCGCCCAGTTAATGGTAAGCGGCTGTCCATTCACCAATACCAGAACTACCGGTTTTCCGGTAGCGTGCAAAGCCTCCAACAATTGTTGTTGACGTCCCGGCAAATCAAGTGAAGTACGAGAACGACTTTCACCCGTACGATATTCATCCTCACCAAGTACGGCAATAATCACATCACTCTCCTTCGCCTTTGCCACAGCTTCGGCAATTCCTTGTTTCTCCTGTTCGTTCATGGGAACAGGCAATATTTCCGTTGAGGGCCATCCGGCATCTACGATATCGCATCCTTTGACATAATTCACTTCAGCAGTACCTTTAAGATAATTACGTAAACCTGCCAGTACAGTCACAGTTTCCAACCTATTAGGGCCATAACGGCTGGTCATAAAGTTATCCTCATCCGCCAAAGGACCGGTTACCAACACTTTCTTTACCTGCTGTTTATCCAGCGGAAGAAAGTTATTTTCATTCTTCAAAAGAACCAAAGCCTGCTGTTGCATCTTCTTCACAAAATCCATATTCCGGTCTACACCTCCCACCTTGTCGGAAGCTTTTGTATCCACTACGTATGGATGGTCAAACAATCCCAAACGGAATTTTACACTCAGCACCTCTGCCACCCGCTTGTCAATGGTAGCCATCGAGATTTTCTTCTCCTCCAGAAGTCGGCGAACCGGCATAATAAAATCAGAAGGTTTGGTAAAATGCGTACGCACATTCAAACCAGCTTCCAATACTTGACGTACAGCCTCATCATATGTATCCGCCACATGATGTTTAGTCTTTACAAACTCTACAGCCTCACTGTCGCTAACCACATAACCATCAAAGCCATACTCCTCACGAAGCAATTCTGTCAGAAAATAATAACTGGCAGATACGGGTACACCATCCCAGTCATTATAACTACTCATCACTCCCATTGGATGCGCATTCTGAATAACTTTCTTGAAAGGATACAAAAATAACTGATGCAGTTCTCGTGGAGCCACATGAGGGTCAGTACGACAATTGCCATCGCGCCCTCCTTTAGGCACACTGTAAACAGCATAATGTTTTAAGGTAGAAGCCACGCCATGAGACTGGATACCATTTACCATTTGTGTTCCTAATGCAGCGATCAGATAAGGATCTTCTCCATAGCATTCCAAAGTACGTCCCCAACGCGGATCACGTACCACATCAAGAATAGGAGCATACACATTGGTATATCCCAATGCCTTAGCCTCTTCTCCGGCAATACTTCCCGCCTGATAAACAAGTTCCTTGTTCCAGGTACTTCCAATTGCGATAGGAGCCGGCAATGGAGTTGCCTTTGTATGGTTCAAGCCATGAATACCTTCGTTACTGAAATCCACAGGAATTCCCAAACGAGTTTCTTCCACGAACCAACGTTGCACAATATTAATGGCTTCGGCATGATTACTGAAAGGATACAGTAAATCGGGCACCCGTGAAGCCTTCTTACCTACCCCATTCAACATTTCATCAATATTGGCTATACCATCTTTCCAAATCTCATTTTTCCAGTTGGCAGTCGGCAGAGAGTCTTTCAATACTCGCCCATAACCATAAAGAGTAGCCAACTGGCAAGTTTTCTCTTCCACCGTCATTTGCGAGAGCAAGTCGGCAACACGTTTCTCCACCGGTTGATTCGGGTCCTCATAGATATCCTTCACTCCATTTTTGTTGAAGTCTATCCACCCTTTTTGATACATTTTCTTGTTTTGCGCATGTAGATTTCCAGCCAATCCCAGGCAAAGGATGGAAACCCCAATCATAAATTTGTGTTTCATGTAGAAATAATTAATATGAATAAATTAAAGTTCAAATAGTTCCGCGTATTTCGTACTGATAAAATCATCCATTACATTATAGAACGACTGCATACTTTTTATATCAATACTTCCACTCTCACGCCATGTTTTCAACAAAGATTGAGTACGTTGAAAAACGTTTTCTTCTATAGGGGCAAGCAACTGCATATAACCGTTTTTCTCCGTATTATACAATTTCTCCCAATTCATATAACGGTTACTCCCCATACCTTGTCCATAAGAAAACACATCACCTGCCAATATTACCGACCAATTACCCAAAAGAGAAACTTTCTCAGTCTCATCGCGAACAAGCAGTTTCGGCAGATTCTTATCAGCTCCTTTCAACCATACAGGCATTGCCACCCCGGTAGGAGGATATCCCAATATTGTCCACATCGTAGTGAATTCAGGTTTTTCACCAGACTTTACTCCTTGTACGACAACAGAACTTGCCGTACTGCCACGGGCAATGAAATCCTGGTCAACAAACCAGCCCGTCGTTTTGGGACGATTGAATTCCCCAGTTTTCAGGTCAATACCCAATAACGGATTGGCAAAAGAACGGGACAGCTCATTGAATATCCATTGCGGAGTGATCTGTCTGGTAGCCGAAGCCGGTAGTAACACCTTGTCTTCCTGCATAAAGCGTACATAGCCAGCTCCCTCATTCACTTTACCCGAAAAAGAAAAGTTTGTACGTGCAATGTAACCACAAGGAGCATCCTTCGGTTCATTGGCATCAAACATCACATATTTATAATAATCTACCTCGAACATTGCCGCACCACCTTCAGCATCAATCACGCCAAAGTTAGCTTCAATCATACTGGGTTTCGTAATAGTATCCAAAAAATGGCGGAAATCTTCCACAGTAGCACAAATCTCCAATGCACGGCGCATCACTCGTCCGTTCGCCTCTCCCCGTTCTTCACCGGGCTTTATGTCGACCAGATTATAAGACTGCGTATTCATTACAGAAAAACCTGCCGAGTTTGTACCGATCCATACATCTGTCGGGTCATCTTCCACACTATTGACTATGGCAATAAACGGATAACGCTCCCCTGAAAAATACTTCACACTATTTTGAAGAAAATCCGTATCCCGATTCTTCCACAAGAGAGGACGACCGTCAGGAGTTATCTTACCGGAAATCACAGCAGAAGTACAGGCCGATACAGGTTCAATCCAGCATGCAATCGTAATAGTCAACAACAAGATCTGTTTTATCATAATACAAAGATTGAGATGTTGACGCAAAAATAAGGTTTTCCAATAAGATGTCCCTAAAAAACAGAGTTTATTTGAAAAGAGGGAGATAAAATGAAAAAACAGACAATCACCGTCTGTATACTTTACCGGATATTTGATATCCTCTGGTATCCGTCAAATTGACAAACCAGATTTTAGCCCCATCCGGTACGGTTACTTCCCAATTTCTGCCATATAAATCACCGGAGACAGATCGCCAATGATATGTATCGGCAACTGCGCCTTCGCTTGTTGTATAATATAATGTAACTTTCTCTATAGATACAGGAGAACTCACCTGCCCTTTTACTACCCCATTTCCTATACTTTCTTTCCTGATACAGGGAAGAGCTTCCTCCTTACCCAAGTACTGGTTGACAAAGGCACTTATTTCTTCATTACTCCATCCATATTTATGGCTATGTCTCAACCCGCGTTTTATCAACAAACGAGATTTCTTTGCCAATGCGGCACTGCGGGTCATCGAAGATAAATAGAAATGTACATCATTAGTTCCGTTCAGAAATAAGATAGGCCGTTTCATCCGGGATAAATATACAGAAGGATCATATTGAGCCAGCCATGTGTCTCTATCCTTTTCCGCAAGCGCATCCAATTGTTGTTTCATACGCCCGCTTTCGCCCAAGAAACCACATCCATAAACAGGAACAGCTACTTTAAAACGAGCATCCAGCGAAGATACGATACAGGTCAATACTCCTCCCCAACTAATCCCCGTAATGGCAGTACGTTTTTTGTCCACCTCAGGGAAACTTAACAATAAAGTATGCGCTTTTATCACATCCCCCACCGCTTGATAAAGCCACTGCTCTTTCAATGGTAATGTAACATCGAAATAAGGAGTTTCTCCTCCTTTTTCCTCAAACCCTCCCGCAATATGCTTTTTGTCGGCACCATTGCCCCGCGTATCCAAAGCAAGAGCAGCATATCCACGTTTTGCCCACTGTACCACCCAGTCCCTGAAGGCCATACCTCCACCTCCATGTACCAGAATTATTCCGGGAAGTTTTTTATCTCCAGATATATTTCCATCCAACATACCCGGTGTTGCATAGTAAGCAAAAACCGATTTACGATGCCCTTTGTAAGATAAGGATTTAAAAATAATAGATTCAATAGAATCGCTTTTGACAACCTCATACTCAGGAGTCAGGAGAAAGTCTTCATCATCCCATAATGTATTTTCAACATTGACCTGCCCAAAGCCGGACAATATTCCGGTCAAACTTAAAAAAAAACTTAAACCAACAATTTTAAAAATATAATGTGTTTTCATATCTAATATTACTTTGCTCCTTCTACAAAGGAAGACAAGAATTCGTAAAAGAGTTATTAATATATTCTCGATTTCTATTAGATATGTATCAAAAAAACATCCAAGCATACCTCAATATGAAGGGAGTTCCGGATATGACCATCCGAAACTCCCTTTATATTTTTAATACGAGTTATCGATCACTCGTTTTTCATCGTTATGGTTACTTTTGGAGCTGCTCCTACCTTCGTTGTTTGCATACCTACATAATAAGCACCCAGCACGTCATTCTTAGACGCCGACAGAACAAAATTACCATCAACATCCGTAACAGTTCCCCGGTTAGTACCTTCTATAAGGATGGAGGCTCCGATAATGGGTTCTCCCTTTGTATCTACAACTTTCCCTTCTACCTTGAATTCCCCTTTTACCAGAGTACCCTCAAAAGTTTTTGTTTTCTTAGTCACAATATAAATAGCACCCTTATTATCTCCATTTTTATTCACGCTGATACTTTCTATTTTATCGGCAGGCACCACACTGTTTAAATCTTTATTTTCCATATCAACTTTTGTGCCATTTACATAAACTTCCGTGTTTACCAAATCACCTCCGGAAGAATGTAGCACGATACCACGCAAACCGGAAATATTCTTTTTCGGAGTAACACCTGTACCTATCACTCTCACATCCTTATTGTCGTTTTTTTCTTTTTTAAGAGTAATCAATATAACGCCATCCTTACCTTTTTCGCCATATAATTCCAGAGCTTTTTTATCTTTCAATACGGTTATATGATCTATCTTATCAGGATCTAATGCACCTAAAATAGAAGAATCTATTTCCTTTCCGTTAACCACCAACAATGGTTTATCCAATGCCGTTATAGACGATATTGTTACTTTCACATCCTGTTTCTTTGCTTTTTGGGGGTTCAGAGTATCAGCCTGTTGTACCCTTACAACAGAAGTTACCTCCTTACTTTTCACAACTTTTGTTTCAGCAATTTCCGCTAAATCATTAACTTTGGCGGTTGAAACATCCTGTACACGAGAAAAGAGTGAATTTACTTGTTCTCTCTCGGGCACAACCGATGTCCTTGAGATCTCCTCTGCTTTTTCGGAGACTTCGGGACGTGCAAAAGCCGTTACGGCAACAGCTGCCAACGGAAGTACATAAAGGTACTTCAAACGTGCCCACGGACTTGACTTTTCTTTTAACATCATAGTGATACGTTTTTTAAGTTTACTGTGATTAAAGCTGTTGGCCATAGAGTAGAGCCTTGTGCCAACAGCTTTTTTTATTAATAATAATTGATATTGTTTCGCGTCTACACCCTCCTTGATTACCGTCTCGTCAGCTTCATATTCGTGAATGTTCTGCAACTCCTGCTTCAACAGCCAAGAAGCCGGATTGAACCATTGGAAGAAAATACAGACATCGGCCACCAGCAAATCCCATGAATGCCGGTGGTGGATATGTGCCAACTCGTGTATAAGTATTTCACGTCCATTCTCGTTTAAATCTTTCCGGGAAATGACGATATACTTCATCCAGCTGAACGGAGCGATATCCCGTTCATGGACAATCAAAGTAACTTTATCTTTGGAATTTATATACTTACCGGCAACCTCTTTTTTACCCGATCTCAGCAACAGTAATAACCGACACAGCGAATATATATTGCGGAAAGCAAAGAAAAGGATACCCAGCAGATATAACGCCAGTGCCACCTGTACCCAGGTAATCTCTTGAACCGGTTCCGGTACAGTACCCATTTCCGCAGCATTTGCCAGCAACAGCCACTGTTCCAGCGTCATCATAGTATGATGTATTTCCGTCTGCCGCTCCACACTTATCTCCACCAAGGGTAGCACACAAGACAACAACAGAATACCCAGCAAAGCAAACCGGTTGAACCGATGAAACGTCTCACGGCTGAGCAACAGGCGGTAAAACAAATAGAACACCGCCAGGCAGACAGAAGATTTAAGTATATATACAAAGAGTGTACCCATGGTATTTACGATTGGAGGATTGGAGGATTGGACAATTTACTATTTACGATTAAAATTACGCTGATTTACAGTCGAGCTTTTCTCAACCTCCTCTATCAACCGCTTCAAATCATCCAAAGAAATATCTTCTTCCTTAACCAATGAAGATACCGCACTCAGATAAGAGTCATTGAAATATTTACTGATAACATTCTTCAGTGTTCCCTTACGAAAGTCCTCCTCGCTTACAACCGCATAATACTGATATGTATTACCAAATGTATGATGACTCAGAAAACCTTTATCCTCCAATCCACGCACAATTGTAGAGAGCGTATTGAAATGCGGCTTCGGTTCCCCATAGAACACCAGCATCTCCTTTACAAACAACGGACCTTTTTCCCAGAAAAAGCCCATAATCTCTTCCTCTTTTGCAGTCAATCCTTTCATATTCTTCTTTTGTTTTCGCAAATAACTAAATAATTTAGTTCATAAACTAATTATCATAGTTAAATAGAACTAAAAGTTTTAGTTTAATCATCAATCAGTATTTTCCACAGTCCTATCATCAGCAAAATACCTACTTATTGCGATTGCGCTTTTCAAAGAAAAGCCGTTACTTTGCGCACGAATATAAAGAACCCAAATAATAACCGATAATGAATGAACAACATAAATACAGTGCCACAGACAAGATGAGCGACCTCATCTGCGACAACTATTCCTTGTTAATGGTGATGAGCCGTTTCGGTCTGTCATTGGGATTTGGGGATAAGAATGTAAAAGACGTCTGTGAAGCTCAACAGGTAGACTATCGTACCTTTCTCGCTGTGGCCAACTTCATCAGTGAAGAACAGTACACCTATAGTAGCGATGAAAATTCGTTCTCTATTCCTGCCCTCATGGACTACCTGAAGCGGGCACATACTTATTTTCTGGATTTCAATCTGCCCGCCATACGCCGCAAGCTTATTGAAGCCATCGACTGTTCGGGCAACAACAATGATGTGGCATTCCTTATCTTGAAATTCTTTGATGAATACGCCAAAGAAGTCCGCCGCCACATGGAATATGAAAACGAAGCGGTATTCACCTACGTGGAGCAACTGCTGGAAGGAAAACTTTCTGACGAATATGACATTGCAACCTTTGCCAGCAAGCACAATCAAATTGACACCAAGCTAAAAGAACTGAAAAATATCATCATCAAATATTATCCCGAAAAAGAAAACAACAACCTCCTTAATACCGTTTTATTCGACATCTTCAACTGTGAGCAAGACCTTGCTTCACACTGCCAGGTAGAAGATTATATGTTTGTTCCCGCTGTGGCGCAAATAGAAAGGAGACTGAAAGATGAACAATAATACTTCATTGAAAATAGTCGTTGCAGAAACTTCGGTTATTGTGCGAAGTGGCCTTACAGCAGTATTAAAACGCATCCCCAACCTGAATATACACCCCATTGAGGTTTCCTCACCCGAAACCTTGCAGAACTATATCCATCTGCATACTCCCGATATCGTTATTGTAAATCCTACTTTCGGAGGATGGTTTGACTTGCAGACCTTTAAAACGGAAAACGGAAAATCGGGCATCAAGTATATCGCCCTGGTTTGTTCTGTCATCGAAAACAATGCATTGAAAGAGTATGACGAAAGTATCGCTATCTGCGATGATATCGATATCATCACTTCTAAAATCAACCACTTGTTGCATACGGAAGAGGAGGAAGAAAAGGATAATGAACAAGAGACACTGAGCCAACGCGAAAAGGAAATCATTACTTGTGTTGTGAAAGGAATGACGAACAAAGCCATTGCAGACAAGCTGTTTCTTTCCATTCATACCGTCATCACCCACCGCCGTAATATCGCCCGTAAACTACAAATACACTCTCCGGCAGGACTTACCATTTACGCAATTGTAAACAAGCTGGTAGAACTTCAAGATATCAAGGATACCCTATAATTACTTCTTTTTCGTTTCCTTTATAGGAAATGCCCGTTTCCCTCCGAGGAAACCATCGTTTCCATGAAGAGAAACGGCAGTTCCCATTAAAGGAAACTGTAATTCCCATTAAGGGAAACGGGCGTTCCCTACAAGAGGAAACTCCAAACCTTTATTGTCCCAAAAGATATATAATAAATCCCCGCCTCACGATATCACATCGGAAAACGGGGATCCTTTTATCTTCATAAAAGTGGTTACGTAATTATGACTAACTAATTCATTCTTTAAATCTCTGATACCGCAAAGATACAGCATCGGCAGATATCCTGCAATCGCTCAAATTAGGTATAATACAGGGAGATAGTCATCACAAATAGGTATCCCTCTTTCACTGTATGGTCAAAACGGTGCATAATCCTTATTCCCGCAAGTCTTTACTCCCATACATTCCATCTCTATCAACCATCCCGGACGACAGACCGGTGCATGTACAAATATTTTCGGGGTATCCGGAAAACGTTTATCATACATTCCCTTTACCACTGTATAATCCGCTATATCGCGCAAGTAAACAATCATTTGTCCCACATCCTCGAATGTACATTCCGCTTCTTTTAACAACGCTTCCACATTTTCCCACATCCGTTCCGTCTGCTTGCGAATATCACCGGGATACATAACCTCACCCTTGTTATTGATACTTGCCGTACCGGAAATAAAGACATGGCGGCGGTCTCCGTAATCGACGTATGTGCCACGTTCAAAACTGACACCATATTCATAGGTAGGGTTCAAGTGGGTAGGAGCATATAGATAGTGTATCTGTCCGGACTCCAAACCATCTACCGCATATGTGTCCATCTGTACCAGTACTTTAGGGTCGGCATGCCGCCCTCCGATACCAGTACTGGCTATATAGTGCGTATTTTCCGTCAGGTTCTGGGTAACAAAGACTTCATTGCGGGCTTTCACCACTCCGGCATAATTCACATCCACGTTTTGTACAAAAAACCAGGTACGGATACAGTTGTCGGCCAATTTACATCCCTGTTCCATCAATTGCATCACATAGTCGTTCAGCAACAAACGGGTCTGATATTCTGAATTGGCGGCACGGTTCAAGACACTGCCACTCCAAAAATGACGGTAAGCCCCATGCTTCACCTCAAACAAACCGTTGTGAAGAACCCGGGTCTGCACACCTGCCTGCAAGTAGACCCATAACGCAATCTTTGTTCCGTTCAGCGGTGGTTGCTCCACAATGGAAAGCGCACAGTCCGAACTTTCCGTAGTAAGTGCAAGCAACAGGTCTTCCTGATTGGCTGCATCACTCAGGAAATAACGCTTAAAGACGGCAACAGCTCCACACAATTCTTCCTGAAGTAAAGTGAAATAGGTATTGATAACCGCATTCAGTTGCTGTTCGTATGTGTCTTCGGGGCGAGTGGCGTGAATCATGATATGATACTCCGAAATACCGCCTTTAACTTTATATTCAGAGATTTCGATTAAAGTATTATCTATTTGTTTTTGTTGTTTCTTGTTACTCATTTCCATATCAAATTAGTCGTTATTTGGTAGCACCATTATCTATCCAGTCGTCAATCAAGGTCAACAAATTGGGATAAGGAGTAAGTATCGGGAAGTGGTCTATCCCCCATTGTGAACTGATATCCGTATTCAATATCTGATACAGGACGCTTCCTTCCGCATGGCCCGGAGTTACCCTGAGTTTACCGTCAACAATGACGGAAGGATGATTGACCAAGTCTTCATAACTCTTACCTTTCGTCAGATTAAGATTGGCACTCGGGCTACCGGCAGACGCCCCGTGGCAAGTAGCGCAATACGGAGTGAAGACACTGTTTTGTATCGCGCTGTACATACCGGCATCCACAGCACCCACATTCATGATAATCGTATCGGTAGTAGCCGGGGCTTCAATGGACGAGAAGGTAGCGATACGTTTCCTGAGTTTATTGATCGCACAGATCTCCAACGTCTTTACCTCATCACTAATACCGGACATGATTACCCTAACGGTTCCCCCGTCTACGGAAGGCGCAGGAATATTGGCGGAAGTAACCGCATACTCACTCGTCTCATTAAAACCTGCGATTACAATACTATATCCCTGAGCCCATTTATCAATGCCGGTGATATCAGCGGTCATCTTCACGACACGTCCTTCCTCCATTACAATAGTTTCTTCTTCATAAATCCGCCCTTCGTCACACGAGGAGCAAGCCATTACAAGAAGAACCATAAAGAAAAGAATATTCCTATTCATAATACCATCCTCTCCTTGATTTGTTTAGAATGTATACTGAAGTAAAACAGTAGCCGAATGGGTGGCTAAGCCCAAATTATCATTATCACGGTCGAGTTGGGTATCGTGTCCCCAACGGGCAACATACTGATACATTGCCTGTAACTTCAGGTTACATCCCTTGAAGAAATAATTCATGCCAACAGCCGGCATGTTCAAAAATCCATCATCATCCGTACCATTACGATTGAAGACATCATAGCGTGCGGCCAATTGCACACGGGGCGCCACGAAGTAACCACCCTGTACATACCCACCCAGATAATTATAATGTTCATTGATCTTTTGGCGTTTAGTAAAACCGACATTCATGTAGTATGCCTCGGCAGCCAAATAAAGCTTATTTTTCAACATAGCAAATTCCAGTCCTACACGCGTGTCGTTAGTACTCTCATTCTCACTTTCCACATTGATTGAACCGGACAATCCGAACAGTATCTTATCTTCATTCAGACGGTTCGGATTACCTTGTGTGGCGGGCATCACTCCTTTAGGCATATAAGTCAACCGTCCGGCATAAAGCAAAGAAGGAATATGCCAGTCGTCGCTGATTGTCTTTGAAGCAGTATTCACAGAAATACCAGTTCCGTTGAATAAACCGATTTCATAACCCAACTTATCGCCAACCAACCCATGCAGTTCCACACCCAAATCAAAACCTGTACCGATATTCGGTGTCACGGCATTCAGTGAATAGGGCATAATGACGGAAGAAGTCAATGAGACAGGTAACTGAGGAAGTAAAGTTTCACCCAATGTAGTCAGGTAGGCATGCGAAAAAGGCGTTTTGAACTTACCTACCCGTAAGGCGATTTCTTTCTTGAACTGTATATCGAACCAAGCTTGTTGCAACAACGCTCCACCACTTGCAGCGGCATTGATTGACAGGTTAAAAGAAACTTTTCCAAAAGCCTTACCCGTAAAACCAAGTACAGCATAAGGAACCGAGAAACCGGAATTTGCGAAATTATCCTGATTATAAGCTTTGTCCAGACCTTCATCATCATACCAATTTAGATTGGCACTGGTCTGTACCAGTAAGTAAGGTTTAAACACAAAATCTCCTTTCTTGCTTGTAATGGTAAACCCTTCTCTTCCTGCCAGAGATACCACACCGTTTTCCGTATCTTCTTCGTGCTGTGCCATTGCTCCCAAAGGCATTACGGCAAGTACAACTAAAAATAATAATTTCTTCATAACTACTTATATATACTTTTTATTTCTTATTAACACTGTTGTCGGGTCAAAGTGATTTCAGGAATGCAACCAGTGCATCACGGTCTTCCTTACTCATATTCTTAAATAAATTTTTAGAAGCTTCTCCTTCTCCGCCATGCCACATAATGGCTTCCACATAATTGCGTGCACGTCCATCGTGCAGGAAGAATGTATGCCCATTCACTTTTTCCTGTAACCCGATTCCCCACAAGGGTGTTGTACGCCATTCATTTCCACGTGCCAAACCGCTTACGTAATTATCATTCAATCCGACTCCCATGATTTCAGATCCCATGTCATGAAGCAAATAATCGGAATACGGATGAATAGTCTGGTTACCCAGCCACGGTAACTTTGTACCCATCAACAAAGTAGTTCCACGCGGTTTAGTGTGAAGGGTTGTCACATGGCAAAGATGACATTTGGCCTCATAGAATTTCTGTTCACCCTTAATGACCTGTGGATCATTGACATTACGGCGAGCCGGCACACCAAGGCTCTGCATATACAAATCTACATCTTCCATATCCTCGGTCGATACATCGAGCTGAGCGTAAGAGAGTCCCATCATACTGCCTTGATTAACCTGTACCTGCCCCTCACAGATTTCTTCCGGATAACGGCTGTTCGTCACACCCATATCGCTGGAGAAGCCCAGTTCCACCGTCAAATCGGCATGTTGGGCCTTATTGCCAGACAGTCCCAAGCTATACACTCCTTTTTCTGTTATATAATTGCAACGACCGCTAATACCATACTCGGGATAATTACTCTTAGCGGCAAGAGCTTCTATTTCTTTAGGATCAAGTGCCATCATCTGCCCCATACCGACATGACGCAATGGAATACGTACTGTACAGAAAAGATCTTCAGGGGCTATCTCATCGGCATACCAATCAGTAATGGTATAATTGGGTTTGCAAAGTTCATATTCTTCACCGTCGGGAAAATGAAAAGTCTCACGAGTATATTCTACTTTCAGTTTACCTTCGGGTTTCACCCCATAAATGGCCTGATCATGTAATACACGTCCATATTCCTGAAAGAAAGCCCCATTTTTACGGCTGATATAAACCAGCATCGAGGAAAATCCGGAACTGCCGGAACCACCTTCACTCCAGAGTGTAGGCTTGGTACGACCGGCATTGCGATGACAACTTCCACAAGAATAACCGGCATAAACCGGTCCTAAACCACCACCTATATCATTACCACTTGAACGGGCGTTGTCATAAAGCCTGTCGCCACGGGTAAAACGGGTAGAATATGTTCCACTCACCCAATTGGCTTCCGTATCGTATGCTACCGATGAGTTTAAAAAAAGAGTTGATGTACCGGCCGAAAGCGCATACCCGTCGGGTACGGTTACATCCGTTACATCAATTCCGTCCTCATCACACGCCGTAAATGCCAATATGCAAAAAGACAAGAATGAATATTTCAGTAAATGATTTACCATAATCTGCATTGTTTTCTAAAACAATATATTTCTACATGCCAAAGAAGCAAAGGGAGATTTTCCAATCTCACCCTTACTTCTCCTAATCTATTATCCAATTGAACAATCCTCATTTTGTAGGTACCGTACGGGCTTCTCCATCTTTAAAGAGTAGAAACTCCAAAGTATGGAAACCTCGTACATTCTGAGATGCTTCAATAGCTTCATCAGAGTCATCGTCTCCCCAAACCAAAGAACTCCAATCGGCAGACTTCATAATCTGTACAATGGCGTTCTGATCTAAAGGCCAGCTATCCATATTGGGATCAAGTCCTAACTCATCTACCGGACCAAACAAGAAAGCCTCACTCAATTCCCATGGTTCACGAGCATTCAACCAAGCCGTACAAGCAGCCTCAAAACGTGTATTGGTAGGATTTGCCACTAACGAATTCACTGCATCAAGAAGGAGTTTGTTTTTTTCTTTCAATTTTTCATAAGTCGGGACAACTACCACATCTACATAGTTCTTAACTATCGCATCAAGTCTTTCTGATGATATATTATTCACGACATAATCTTTCAGGTTAGTAGCTTCTGCTTCCACTGTTCCACCTCCTTCTTCTTCCACTTCACTTAATAGTCTCTGTAAAGAAGAACAAGCTTCCATTGCTGTCTGAGCCTGAGTACTGTTTATATGATTACGGAATGGCTGAGGAATAGCCTGAATAGCATCTGCAGCTGCTTTGATAGCGGCTCTCACCTTAATATCCATCGCTGTACCCTCAATTTCTTTTGCAAAAGAATTACCGGCAACAGTACCATCCAATGAACCATAATAAGCGTTTCTGACAGAATAAATATTATTAGTATAATCATCGCGTGAGTGCCAACTATACCAAGACTCCACAGCATATAGAGCTTCCTTTTCACGTCCGGAAATATATAGGCTATAAGGATCACCTATCTTAGCGCTACCCACTTCATTAGCTATCTCCGCACATTTCTCTACAATCTCCTGAGCACAACTTGCCGCATTTGTATATGTAAAATTGGCATCATGAGTCTTGAATAATTCAGCATAAGACTTTCCTGTTTCTTTCCAGGTTACCGCCCAAGCATTATACAGACTTTCAGCATCGTCATTCAAAAGCATCGCAACATTCTTCATATAGTTATGCCACGCATCTGCTGTGGATGAGTTGTAATCTATCTCATCAACATTCCACGGATCCGAGTCGTCATCACTACATGAGGAGGCAACGAGAGCCAGTACCAGAACCAGTACCGGTACAAAAAATAAATTCTTTTTCATCTTATAAAAATTAACAGTTAATAAAATCATTTCTTAATAAACCAACCAATATAAGCTATACCG
This sequence comes from Bacteroides sp. OM08-11, assembly GCF_003438665.1. Lineage (NCBI taxonomy): Bacteria > Pseudomonadati > Bacteroidota > Bacteroidia > Bacteroidales > Bacteroidaceae > Bacteroides > Bacteroides sp. OM08-11. The sequence goes on along the minus strand of NZ_QSTJ01000002.1, from coordinate 310,113 downwards.
ATAGAGAACTCATTTTCACTATTATAAGGTCCGGTTCCAAATATCTTGCTTGTACCTATCTGCCTGGTTGAATAATCGGCTTTCACTACCAGATTGGGCAAAGCATACCAGTCCAGGCCGGCTGTCCACATGCTTACCTTATTACGCAATTCCATGACCTGCATTGTCTCCCCTTTTTCCTGAGGATTATAATATTCATAGCGTGCAAAAGGATAAATCACCGGGACTTTTTTATTACTTTTGAAAAAAGCACTTAAATTGACCCCAACCTCTCCGGCATAACTGACCGCCTTTTTGGCGACAGGAGTGACACGTGTATATGGAGACTTATTAGAGAGTTTGGTATTCACCGAACTGACTGCCAATGAATTTCCCAAGTTTCCCCAAACAAAATTGGCACGAGCCGTTACATACCTATTTTTATATTGGGCATCGGCTGTATAAATTCTTACGGGAACCTTAAAAGTAGAATAATCCTGAAGTTTGTCGGAGTTGGAACCGGCATCTGCACAATAATAGAAAGAACCTCCTACACGCAAGCCCGGCACACCCTTATAGTCCAAACGAAACGCATAACCTGGCGAAGTAAAATTATCTACTTCAAAAAGTCCTTGCTTACCACCAGCCACCCAAGTGTTACGATCAAAACCGTTAGCGTTCAATCCCGCAACAATCATCGCTTGATAATCGAAACCTGTATAGCCTTTTCCAAACGACCCGAAAATCTCGAGTCCATTTTCATGCCAGGTAGAAGGTAAAATAGTGCTTTCGCCTTCCGGACGATAAACGCCAAAGAAGTTGATAGGCTCGTGATGGGCATTAGTCAACCCAACCGGCACAATAATATGCCCCGCGCGCACATTGAAAGCCGGATGGATCAATCGAGTAATATGGAATTGTTCGAGAGCGACTTCTCCTCCTTTTTCCACTTCGGTTTCATACTCCCCATTTTCGGAGTTCTCAATTTCGTATGCCGTACCTACCCCACCGGCTTCAAACTCAATTTCTGCACCGAGCATCCATTTTGAGTTGAATTTATAATCAAATGCTAATACAAAACGAGGAATGGAAATGGTGTTCCGGTTATCTTTGGAGTTACCATTATTACCCCCGTAAAAACGATTGTTACCATAGTCCTTAAAACTTGCAGCCATCTCGCCATATCCACCGAAACGGAATTTCTTGTAGCCGTCACTTGTGGCTGCTGTCTCTTTCTTTTCTTTCTTTGCCGTAATTTCAGTGTTCTCTTCTACCTTGATTACTTCATCCGATCCGTCAGCCAGTAAAGTATTAGTAGAAAGTAAAAAACACAAAACAAATAAACCCGTTAATTTTCTCATCTTTTATCTTAAATTTTGTTGGGACAAAGTTAGAGGGAAGAGAAAACACGGGAAATACCTAAAAATAATGAAAAAGAATAAAAATCAACAACAATTAGGTAGGGTAATGAATATATACATGTGTTTACCTAAAAACTCCATGTTCAAACAACATCGTGTTTGGGGAGGGAAGAAAGTAACAAACAGACAATAGATTAACAAACGCATTTCATGCGGTTTTGTTTGTACTTAAAAACAAGAATACAATAAACAATTAATATAAGGTCTATTCCTCTTGTTCCTTCTCTTCGGAGTCAGTAAAAGAAGTAGATTTAGTTTTCTTCAACCTCCCACTCTTCCGGAGAGCCTCAGCGATGATCCACTGGAGCTGTCCGTTAGTACTACGGAACTCATCGGCTGCCCATTTTTCAATAGCATCCATTGTTGCAGTATCTACACGTAGAACGAAGCTTTTAGTTGAAGTGTCTTTTTTAGCCACGATTTATTTCTAATTTTATGATTTACTAATTACAATTGAATTGCTTTATTTCTTTGATTACCCATTAAAAGATATACACTAAAACATATTCCGGATTCCGTGTGCAAATGCCGCTAAATCATTCAACACATAAGCCGGAACAGATGAAGCCCGACTATATTCCATCGGAGTGGCTTTTCCAGTTCCTTCTTGCAAAAGATGGTTCAACTTGGGATAAGACTTGAAAAAGGCATTCTTATTTCGCCATAGGCCAAAACGCCAGAATGCGAAATCTTCCATGGTCACCTGATAATCGCGTTCACCTTGAAGAACAAAGATAGGAAGCTTTAGTTTGGCAGCTACACTCACCGGTTTATAAGCATTGGCAAATTCCCAATAGGAACGAGGCAAATTCAAGGGCAGAGGTATCTGCTCATCAAAAGCATTGGTTCCCAATTTTCTTACATTATTCAATTGTTCTTTCAAGTCGGCGAACTGCATTTTGGCTTCAGCCGAAGCAGGCGCCAAAGACATGATATAAACAGTTTGCTCTTCAACGGCATCCTCAAACGGACGAGCCAATCCGGCAAGAACAATAATCCCAGCCAACTCCTTCGAACGTTCGGCTATGCGAGGAGCCAATGTCCCTCCTAAACTATGCCCTAATACATAGATACTATCCGATGCAATCTCCGGCAGAGTTTTTGCCAAAGCCACGGCGGAAAGGACATCATCTACTACCTCCGTATCATAATCGAGCACACGGCCGGCGGGAACACAATCAGCCCCATAAGTTTTTGTACGCTTGTCATAACGGATAACAGCAATACCCCGTTCCGCCAATCCCCAGGCAATATCGCGGAAAGGTTTATTAGGTCCTATGGTTTCATCACGATCGTGAGGACCGGAGCCATGTACCAGAATGATACACGGAACTTTACGTGCCTCGGCAACGGTAGCAAACTTCGGTACAGTCAGTGTACCCGGCAGTTGAAATCCTTCGGCACCTACGGTGATATCCCGTTCTGACATCTTCTTTTCATTATACGCTACAGAAGGGGTAACAGAAGTAGCCGGCACTGGAGACAGACGGATCGTATTCATCGCTCCATCCGCATCAAAAGCAAGTATAAAACGGAAATCGTACCGTTCAAATTTCAAATCGGAATAATAAAGGGTCCCCCCCTGGACGTTTTCCGTCTGCCACTCACTTTTTGATTGTAACTTGCCGAAAACTTTCTCCGTCTCTCGAAAGGTACCATTGAACATCACTGGAGATAATTTTCCTTGTAACTCTTTATTCAAAGCAATATAAATACTATCGCCCTGCCCTGCTGCAAACCATTCATAAATATGCTGCGCACGAACGCGATTGGCATCTTGCGCAAAGATACCATAAACATTACTCCATAAGAAACACAGCAGAAAAAAACACCGATACACTTTTTGAGTCTTTATCATTTTCTTAGTCTTTAATGGTTCAGTGTTCCGGCATTTACAACCGGCTGTGCAGCTTCATCCGCGCAAAGCACTACCAACAAATTGCTAACCATAGCAGCTTTCTTTTCTTCATCCAGTTCAACAATCTCCTCCTCAGAAAGTTTATGAAGTGCCATCTTTACCATAGAAACCGCTCCTTCCACAATTTTTTCACGCGCCGTAATAATGGCTGAAGCCTGCTGACGGCGGAGCATTACAGCTGCTATCTCAGGAGCATAAGCCAGATAATTGATACGGGCTTCTACCACCTCCATACCTGCCATAGCCAAACGCTCATTCAATTTTTGCTCTAACTGTTCATTGATTTCTTCTCCGCCAGAACGAAGCGTCAATTCCTCCGTATTAGCCTCGTTATCATCGTATGCATATTGTCCTGCCACTTGCCGTAAAGCAGCATCACTCTGTATCTTCACGAAATTTTCAAAAGCATTCATACGATTGGCAACCGCATTACCGATACTAATCTGATTGGCGTTACCTGTCGATGAAGCCGATGCCGCCATTGTTTGAGAATCAATCTCAAACATCGCTTTATAGGTATCTTTCAATTTCCAGACCAATACCAAACCAATCAATATAGGATTGCCTATTTTATCATTAACTTTAATAGGTTCTACATCCAGATTTCGCGCACGCAACGACAATTTTTTCTTATCAAGAAATGGATTAACCCAGAAAAAACCGGTTTCCTTAAACGTACCTTTATACTTTCCGAAAAACACCATAGTCCGAGCTTCATTCGGTTCCAACTGCATATAACCCGCAAAAAGAATAAACCATACAACAGTTAAGAACACAGAAAGTACAAGTGTAGGAATACTTGTGATAAAACCGAAAATTATCACAGCTGTAAGTACCACCAGATGGAGAAATAAAGCTAAAAAGCCATTTATCTTAAAACCTTTGAAATCCAATTCTTTTGCTTCCATATCACATAAATTTAATTGATATCATTTCAATATCACAAATATATTGTTTTATTTAAGTCTGCCATCAAGGGGAGGTATATATTTAATTAATATTAAGAGTATATTTTTTTGCATTTTTATCAACAAGCTAAAATAAATTTAGAGATATATACCTATATGAGGTATTTTATCACTGTTTGACAGCGATAGCCAACTGGTTCAATGCCTGCTGTAATACCGAACGCGGACAACCTACATTCAACCGCATAAAGCCTTTGCCGGGTTTACCGAACATGGTACCGTCGTTCAAAGCAAGATGGGCTTTTTCAGAAAAAAGCCTTGTCAGTTCGTCTTGTGACAAACCTAATGCACGGCAATCCAGAAAAATGAGATAAGATGCTTGCGGACGTATCATACTGATACCCGGAACATGTTCTTTTAAGTAATTCTCGGTAAAATTGATATTGTCTTTCAGATAATCAAGCAGCTGTGACAACCACTCTTCACCCTGCATATAAGCAGCGGCAGTTCCGATATATGCCAGCAAATGGCCTTCACAGAACTCTCCGGCTTCCATAAATTGCTGGAAACGATGCCGAATATCGGTATTGATGGTTATGGCATAGGAACTGCCCAGCCCCGGCATGTTAAAAGCCTTGCTAGGCGCCATGAAAGTTAAAGAGTTTTGTGCTGCATTCTCCGAAACTGTGGCAAAAGGATGATGTTTATAAGGTGGAAGAGTCAGATCGGCATGTATCTCATCCGAAATAACCAGCGTACCGCTCTCTTTACAGATATCGGCTATTCGTTGCAATTCTTCTACAGTCCACACACGGCCACCTGGATTATGGGGATTACAGAGAATAAGTACTTTACAACCTTGAATATCCCGACTGAAACGTTCGAAATCAATTTGATATTGACCGTCGCACAAGTCAAGCGGAGAATACACGACTTCACGCCCCAAGCGCTCGGTAACCAGAAAAAAAGGATGATATACCGGAGTCATAACCATGACTTTGTCTCCCGGATTGGTGAAACATTGCAGAGCAAAAGCTTGTCCACGAACTATACCGGGTACAAAAGTCAACATTTCATGGGTAATTTCCCATTGATGACGTTTGTACAGCCAGTTACAGATGGAGGTATACCACTCTTCGCAAGCGAAAGTATACCCCAACACTTCATGCTCGAGCCGCTTGCGCAAGGCATCCATTACGAAAGGAGGAGTACGAAAGTCCATATCAGCCACCCACATGGCAAGCAAATCATCACGTCCCCAAACATTTTTCGCTCCGTCCCACTTCACTGAGTCAGTGCCGCGACGTTCTATCAGTTCATCAAAATTATACTTCATAATCAGTTTATTTTTATCATCAGAGATTACAAGAGTCAACATAAATAAGATGAAAGAAAATATAAGTTAATCTACGTAATCTGTGGTTGAGTTAATTATATCGGGAAAAATATAAAGACCGCTACATCCCATAAAGAATGCGAAAGTATGATGGCAGCAAAGCGATTTGGGAAAAAGCGGTAAAGTGCTCCCCATACCACACCGGCCACCAATGCCGCCATAACCAGCATAAAGTTACAAGAACCGGCATGTACCAAAGCATACAAAGTGGTTGCCACCATGAAGCCCTTGTTAGGGTTCCAACGCTCGGAAAGAGTACGTTGTACATAGCCACGCCAGAATATTTCTTCGGCAGGTCCTATCAAAAACAACATCAATGCGGTCAGTAGCCAGGGAGACTCCCCTTCTTTCATCCCGTAAATCAGGTTTACCTGAGGACGTGCAAAATCGAATATCCAGGTAGAAACTTTATCTCCTATCCAGAACACGCACCACAAAGCAATGGCAACGCCAAAGCCCAACAGAATGTTCGACAGGCTCCACTTTACATCTCGCCACCAGCCACGAGAGAACAAAGTAGCGAATATAGACAAGGTGAGTGCCGAACCGGTCATCATCCACCAGAAATTGACAAATGGGGCAGTCCAGGGCGAGAACATAACCGTCCACAACACAGCTGCCAAAAAGATGGTAAAAACTAATTTATTCATGACAACAAAGCAGCTAAAACAAATGATAAAGCGAATATCAGACTGAACAACAATTGAAGTTTAGCCGTCATCTCATCCAAATTGGCAATGACAGAAAACCCTTTCTTGGAATACCGCGACATGACACGTACATTACCGATAGCGGGTATCAAAGCCAGTAAAACCAGAAGCGTCCACAAGGGGAAAGTCCCGGAAGCGACACAACCTGCCACCCATCCGAAGGGGAACAGGATTTCGGCACAATACAGGAACACGGATACTTTACCTCCCAATCGCATGGCTAAGGTACTGATATTTGCACGAGCATCGGTGTACATATCACGCGTATTGTTGGCATGAAGAATAGCTACCGTAATCAACCCCACGGGAATGGCTATCCAGAGTACATCCCAATTGATAGCCAGAGTGGCAACATATACCGTACCTAATGTAGGAAGCAAGGCATACGCCATAAAAATAACCACATCGCCCAGTGCATTATACTTCAAAGGAGGATAAAGAAGAGAACATGCCACTCCTCCAAGGCCTATCCACAACAAAGGAAGTCCAGTACGAAACATCAGCATGACACCAGCAACTACAGCAACCGCCAACAACCCCAATGCCAACCGGTAGATTTCTTTCGGGAGAAACATTTCAGCAGTGAGGGTTTTAGCACCGAATGTATCCCGAGCATCGACACCTCGCTTATGGTCGAAATAGTCACTCCATGTATTTCCTGCAGCATGAAAGATTATGATATTCAGCAAAGCCCAAATACCGTTTGTCCAATCGATGTTTTCTTTCATACAGAACAAATATGCCAAAGTCACTATTACCGGCATTGCCGATGCGGGAAACGACCATGGGCGGACGGCTATCAACCAATCTTTAAAAGAATGTTTCTTCATTATAATCCTAAAATTAATGTTTTTTCTAAAACCGAAATTATCATTTATTTGCTTGCAAAAGTACGAAATATCTTCGCTTTTTAAGTACTTTTGCACACAAGTAATTAAAGAGACACTTATGATAAAAGCCTTGTTTTTTGACATTGATGGCACTTTGGTAAGCTTCGAAACCCATAAAATACCGGTTTCTACGATTGAAGCTTTGACTGCCGCCAAAGCCAAAGGTATACAGATATTCATTTCGACCGGACGCCCCGGAACTATCATTAACAATCTCTCTGCACTGCAAGATCGCGGACTAATAGATGGTTACATCACAATGAACGGTGGTTATTGTTTCGTAGATAAAGAGGTGATTTACAAAAGTACGATTCCTACTGCGGATATAGAGGTATTAATGAATTATTGTACCTCCAAAAATATTCCCTGTATTGTGGTAGGTGAACACGATATATGTGTTTGTCACCCCAATGAATTGGTAAAAAAGATTTTTCACGACTTCCTGAAGGTGGACGTGATACCTGCACGAACTCCCGAAGAAGCGTTACAAATCGGAGAAATTTTCCAGATGACACCTTTTATAACAGAAGAGGAAGAAAGAGAAATACTTCCGTCCATCCCCAATTGTGAGATAGGACGATGGTTTCCGGCTTTTGTGGACGTCACAGCCAAAGGAAACACCAAACAAAAAGGTATAGATGAGATTATCTGTCACTTCGGCATTCGTTTGGAAGAAACGATGGCTTTCGGAGATGGAGGTAATGACATCAGTATGCTACGCCATGCCGGTATCGGTATTGCAATGGGAAATGCCAAAGATGACGTGAAAGCGGCAGCCGATTATGTAACGACCGGAGTGGATGATAATGGCATAGCCAATGCAATGAGACACTTTAAGATAATTGACTAATAATAGATAATCGTCAATAACATCTTTCTTGTAATTTGTAACCAGTAATTAACAAATAACTTGAGTTTCGTTCCCGATACACAGAATAAAGAGTTTCAAGACGCCTTGAACCTTATTCAATATACCCGCCAGTCTGTTTTTCTGACGGGCAAAGCAGGTACGGGAAAATCGACCTTTCTTCGTTACATTTGCGAGCATACAAAAAAGAAGCATGTGGTACTGGCGCCCACGGGTATCGCGGCTATCAATGCCGGGGGAAGTACCATGCACAGTTTTTTTAAATTTCCTTTCTATCCCCTGTTACCCGATGATCCGAATTTCAGTTTGCAACGCGGACGTATCCATGAATTTTTTAAATATACCAAACCTCATCGTAAACTGCTTGAAGAACTCGAACTTATCATCATCGATGAGATATCCATGGTGCGGGCAGATATCATTGATGCAGTAGACCGGGTACTGCGTGTTTATTCCAGAAATCTACGCGAACCTTTCGGTGGAAAACAAATACTGCTGGTGGGTGATGTTTTCCAGTTGGAGCCTGTAGTGAAAGGAGATGAACGAGAGATACTGAACCGTTTCTATCCTACTCCTTATTTCTTCTCCGCACGGGTTTTCAATCAAATAGACCTTGTTTCCATCGAGTTACAGAAAGTGTACCGACAAACGGATAAAGTATTCGTCAGTGTTCTAGACCATATCCGTAACAATACGCTTGGTTCAGCAGACCTACAATTGCTCAATACCCGCTACGGCACGCAGATAGAGCAATCGGAAGCAGATATGTATATTACCCTTGCCACTCGCCGTGACAATGTGGACTTCATTAACGATAAAAAATTAACGGAATTACCCGGCGAACCGATAACTTTCTATGGTGAAATCCAGGGAGACTTCCCAGAGAGCAGCCTTCCCACTTCCAAAGAATTAGTCCTGAAACCGGGAGCACAAATTATCTTTATCAAAAATGACTTCGACCGGCGTTGGGTAAATGGTACAATCGGAATTATCAGTGGCTTCGACCCAATAGAAGAAACCCTTTATGTCATTACCGACGATGGTAAAGAGTGTGATGTGAAACGAGAATTGTGGCGGAATATCCGATATAAATACAACGAAGAAAAAAAACAAATCGAGGAAGAGGAACTCGGGACTTTTACTCAATATCCGGTCCGGCTGGCTTGGGCTATAACAGTACATAAAAGCCAGGGACTGACCTTCAGTCGAGTGGTTATCGACTTCACCGGAGGAGTATTTGCCGGAGGGCAGACGTATGTAGCATTGAGCCGGTGTACTTCTTTGGAAGGGATACAGCTTAAAAAGCCCATCAGCCGTGCGGATGTATTTGTACGCCCTGAGATTATCAGTTTTTCCGAACGCTTTAATAACCGCCAGGCTATTGAGCGTGCCTTGAAACAGGCTCAAGCGGATGTGCAGTATGTGGCTGCTTCCAAGGCGTTTGACAACGGTGACTTTGAAACCTTCCTGAACGAATTTTTCAAGGCTATCCACTCTCGTTATGACATAGAAAAGCCTGTAATACAACGGTTCATCCGCAAAAAACTAACCATCATTAACCGATTAAAAGAAGACAATGTACGTCTGAGGCAGGAGATGGAAGAACAGCGGCAATGCCTGCAAAATTATGCACACGAATACTATCAGATGGGAAACGAATGTATCACCCAGGCACATGATGTTCGTGCCGCACTTGCCAATTATAACAAAGCATTGGAACTTTATCCCGAATATACGGATGCATGGATACGAAAAGGGATTACTTTGTTCAACGAAAAGCATTATTTAGAGGCGGAAGAGTGCCTGAACCGTGCCGTACGGCTTCGTCCTGCAGAGTTTAAAGCCGTATACAATCGTGGAAAGTTACGTCTTAAACTTGAAGAAATAGAAGGCGCTATAGCCGATTTGGATAAAGCTACGACTTTAAAACCCGAACATGCCGGGGCTCATGAACTTTTCGGCGATGCTCTGATGCAGGCTGGAAAAGAAGCGGAAGCAGCGCTACAATGGAGAGTGGCAGAGGAACTTCGTAAAAAGCGTTCCGCTAAATAAGTTTGCATGCCCTCAATAAATTTCTTCCTTATACATTTGATTACAAGAAACTTATTATCTACTTTTGTATTTTACTTTTAAAATAAAATCCCATTCTGCCATGCTTCTAAGACTTTATGAAAAGAATAATAATCCAGTAGATTTACAGCAGGTAATAGATATTCTGAATGATGGAGGTATCATCATCTATCCCACTGACACTATGTATGCCATCGGTTGCCATGGATTGAAAGAGCGTGCCATCGAACGTATTTGTCAGCTTAAGGAAATAGATCCGAAGAAAAATAATCTTTCCATTATCTGTTACGATTTGAGCAGTATCAGCGAATATGCCAAAGTAAATAACAACACTTTCAAGTTAATGAAACGTAACCTGCCCGGAGCATTTACTTTTATCCTAAACGGAACCACCCGTTTACCTAAAATATTCCGTAATCGGAAAGAAGTAGGTATACGTATGCCGGACAATCCTATTATCCAGGAAATAGCCCGGTTACTCAATGCTCCTATCATGACCACTACCCTGCCCCATGAAGAAGATGAAGACATCGAATATATCACAGATCCCGAACTGATAGATGAGAAATTCGGTAATATTGCGGATTTGGTAATTGACGGAGGAATTGGTGGGACAGAAGGTTCTACCGTAGTGGATTGTACCAACGATGAAATCGAAATAGTACGTCAAGGGAAAGGCTGGCTCGACGAAGGATAAAATTTTAATCAACAACAAAACTTTTCCGGTTTCTGCAATGTTTCTTGTCAAAAGAAACAATGAACTCTATGAATACCAAAGAGAAATACTGGAAATATTCACTAATAACTATCATCTTAGGACTGGGCCTCATCCTCTTCCGGCAAATTACTCCCTTCCTTGGCGGTTTATTGGGAGCATTAACCATTTATATCCTTGTCAGAAAGCAGATGTTTTATCTTTCCGTGAAAAAAAAGATGAAACGCAGTTTGGCCGCTACTATCATTACGGCAGAAGCTATTTTATGTTTCCTTGTCCCCTTAGCCCTGGTAGTATGGTTGGCAATTACTAATTTACAAAACATCAATCTTGATCCTCAAGTAATCATTACTCCGTTTGAAGAAGCCGCCCAAATCATAAAAGAAAAAACAGGATACAATATACTGGGTGGTGATGTCATTTCTTATATAATATCGATTCTTCCACGTATAGGTCAGACTTTAATGGGCGGTATCAGCAGTTTTGCCGTTAATATGTTCGTATTGGTGTTTGTACTCTACTTCATGTTGATAGGAGGGAAAAAAATGGAACAGTACATTGACGATATTCTGCCTTTTAATGCCGCCAATACACAAAACGTAGTACGCGAGATTAACCTGATTGTACGTTCAAATGCCATCGGTATCCCTTTATTGGCTATCATACAAGGTGGGGTAGCTATGATCGGTTACTGGATATTCGGTGCTCCCAATATTCTGTTATCAGGACTTCTTACAAGTTTTGCAAGTATTGTACCAATGGTAGGTACGGCATTAATATGGATACCTATTGCCGCTTATATGGCTTTAATAGGAAATTGGCTCCAGGCTGCTGGTTTAGCTTTTTTCGGAACAATTGTTATTTCACAATTGGATAATCTGATACGTTTTATTATCCAAAAGAAGATGGCAGATATCCATCCACTCATTACCATCTTCGGAGTTGTCATCGGTTTATCATTATTCGGCTTTATGGGGATTATATTCGGTCCATTACTACTTTCTCTGTTTTTTCTTTTTGTTGATATGTTCAAAAAAGAATACTTGGATGGTGGAAAATAACAAGCTTCTTGCAGACATTTCATACATCCACGTCGACTAAGAACATTTTCTTTTAGGTTCTTTTCTCTTCAAGCAAAATACCGGCAGAAAGAAAAAGATACCTATCACCGACATCACCAATCCACCAATAGTACCAGCTGCCAATGGAAACCAAAATGCCTCTTTTTCAGTACCAACCATGAAAGGAATAAATCCCAAGATAGTGGAAATAACCGTTAAGAAGATAGGTACAACCTTGGCATTCCACGCTTTGGTATAAGCACGTAATGAAGACAGACATGGAAAACGGCGCCGAATACTGTTATATTCATTGAGTATATAAATACTGGCATTCACCGTAATGCCACATAACAACACAAATGAAGCAAAGCCACCCTGGTCAAAGTTCAGACGGAACCAGTAAAAAGTAAGGAATACTCCAATGTAAGACACAGGAATAACGAAGATAATAGCGAGTGGTTGCTTTAAAGAGTTGAACAATATACTGGTAGTAAAGAAAATAATGGCTATCACCACTAGCAAAAACAAATATTGCTTATTATCCTTTTTACCCCATCCCCATGAAGTACTTTGAGACTCGGCTGTATACCCCATCGGCAAAATAGAATTAAACTCTTCCAAGTCACGTTCCAAAATCTTATTTCCCATTTCATTGGAGCCAATATATTCATACTGTAGGCAAAGACGATACTGTTGCCGTTCTTTGGCTATCTCTTGCGGCATTTGTCCTTTCTCCACACTTGTCAGTTCCGAAAGTTTGTAATGTTTATCATTATCCGATCCGTATGGAAAGAACTGCATTGCCCAAATATCATATTCGTGAGATTGCCGGGAAGAAAGCCTGATCTTTTCTGTTCCCTCCTCCGTCAACACCGAACCTATTTCCATATTCTTGCCGAAGATAGGTTGTACTGCCGCAAACAACTTCTGTGCACTAACCCCTTCCTGTATCATACGTTCCTTATTCAGATTGAAATAAAACTCTTGATAGTCATCTTTCCACCACGAGAACTCCGAATTAATGAGTACTTCCTTGATGCGACGGTGCGTCAAAAGCTTCGCTTTCAATTTTTCAGCCCATTCATAAAGTTCATCATAGTTGTAACCATACATCTTTACACGATAAGAACCCGCACTCTCGCGCACATCATTGCTAAATCCTTGGTCTTGCAATCCATAAATACCCCAACTGCCACCACCCAGTTTCAATGCCTTACTTATCATGTTAGCTTTTAAAGTATAAGGAAAACCGCTATTTTGATACTCTTTCTTAAAGTAAACGGTGATACTTGCTCGTCGAGGACTATATACAGAAGTATGGAATTGCTTAATCTCCTTAAACTCACTAAGATAAGTTTCCATACGTTTTACCAATGTATTCATCTGTTCCAACGTACTTCCATTAGGCAGGTTTGCATTGGCATAGAGTACTACTTCTTCATTGCGTGTGAAATAACTGCCTTCATATACTTTCTGCACAAAAAGACGCAAGGCACCTCCCAAAACTTTGTCTACAACGGGTTTCACCGTTTCTTTATACGCGTGGGAACCGATGGTTTTATTATAGATCTCTTCCCATTTTCCCTCTCCCTGCAACTTCTCGGGAAGTAAAAAGACCGGCAAACCAAACCCCAACAATAGCAATATACAAACCGCCCATCGCCATCGGCAAAGAAAACGGATAAGCACAGTATAACAACGAGTAAAGTAAACCGGAAAACGTTTAAAAAACTTCCTGATGCCGATCATACTTTGTTTCATCTTGAATGACAAAATACTCCTTCCGCACCTTTTTGAATTCGTATGTTTCACCAATCCAATCTTCTCTATCATAGAAGGTACGAAAAATAAGGATACCAACAAAGATACAGCCAGGTTGATAATCACTACCGCCGCAAAATCCTGCAAGTTCAATCTGATTTTATCATCCAGAAAAAAGATGATGACCAATGCTCCCATAGTGGTGAGCGTAGCCGCCAATACAGACATAAAAGCTTTCAGGTTACGACGATGGAGAATATGGTCGGCCATCACAATTGTACTGTCTATCACAAGGTTCAACGAAACCGTAATACCAGCCAACGAATAGAGTTGCATCTCCAACCCGAAGAGATAATAAAAGATAAGTGCAATCGCTATGTTCACAACCAGACTGGTAACTATCAGAAAAAGATACTTCAATTTACGGGTTATCAACCACACAAATACCAATAGAATAAGTACCGTCAATCCGGTACGGAAATAGATCTTATCCAGTTCTTCCCGAATGTACTCTGTAGCATCGTAGCTCGCATGAACTTCGTATCCGGCGGGAAGAACCGTCTTGATATCTTCCATCGCCTCCATAACCTCATGGCTGAGTTGCAATTGATTGGCAGTTTCCTCAGCCGTTACAGACAAATAAATAGAATTCAATCCGTTGATACGGTAATAACTTTGAGGCGATTCTTCAATATGAGTTACAGTTACCAACTCATCCAGACGAATTACCTTTCCCGCAGTAGTAGTCACGACTATTTTAGAAGGTTCAAAACGATCTGAAACCCTGTCGGGCACTAAAGCAAGACGTATCCATTGTTCACTGCCATCTCCTGCATCCACATTATGTGTACCCAGGAACTCTTTCCGATAATATTGCCTCACAGCTTCCCTGATATCAGACAAAGTAACCCCCAGTGTACGTAACTGTTCACTATCGTACTCCAACCTCCATTCCATCGGAGTTGCCCCGCTCAGTTCCACTTTATATATACCGGCAATCTGTGCCAACCGTGGTTTGATATGCTCTTCTGCATACTGTTGTATCAATATCGGGGTCGAAGGAGCATTCAATGTAAAGGACATGAAAGGACGCACCGCATCTTTATCCGGAACTTTCATCCGGATAATTGGATAAGTGACCCCCTCAGGCAATCCGGGCCATGTCTGCCGGATTACAGTAGAGGCCTCGAAGCGGACAGCATCCACATCCGCATGTTTATCCAGTTCCACAGTAATACTGCCCGAACCGTTACCCGAGTTGGAATTCAATTTCTTCACTCCCCGTATACGTGCCAACATGGCTTCCAGTTTACTTGTCACCTCCATTTCAATAACCCGCGACGATGTTCCAGGCATACTGAAACTTACCGTAAAGCCCGGCAGGCTACGTGATGGGTTCAATTTGACCGGCAAGAGCGGTATCAGAGCGATGCCCACCAAAGCCAGACAAACGAATGTAACAATGACGGTGAAAGAAGAAGCAGATTTCATGGTTTTCTCAGTTATCATAATCAAATTTTTCCGATAACGAGAACCCCGTCGCAAAATCATGCAACGTCAGTTTCCGTATTTTATAATAATACAGCCAGTAATTCTTCAAAGCTGAGATATAATTACGCTGTGCTTCCTGTTGACGGTTTAAAGAAAGAGTAAGACTATTGATATCCGCTTTACCGATAATAAAACGTTGACGCGTTTCATTATAAGCCAACACAGAAAGGTCGAGCGCTTCTTCGGCACTTGCCACCATACTCTGTTGGACATTGAAATCGGAAACAGTCATTATCACTTCCTCTTCAATACTGATTTCACTTTGGCGGGCAGAAGTTTTCACCACATTAAGACTGTTACGCGCCATGTTATATTTTCCTTTCCGCACTCCCCAGTCTATCAATGGTATAGAGACACTGACAGATACCATTTCCTGCTGCATGGGATGTTGATATGCCCCACCCAGTTTCTCTGCAACTTGATTGAATCCTACACTCGCATTGATACTGGCATTGAACCGGGATTCTTTTTGGGTCTTATCCACTTTTTGTTCAGCTTCCAGAACATTCTGCCGGAGTTCAAGAAAATCCGGATTGTTGGATTGTGCAGCCATCAAAGCCTCATCTACCGGAATAGTCAGGGCTTGCGGACGACCGGGAAGTTTTACTTTTATCTCCGTATTCTTTTCCAGATTTAAGAAAGAAGCCAATGAAAACATAGCACGTTTCAAAGAACTGGTCGCATTCTGCAAAGTATTACGTGCATTCACCACATCAAGCTTCAAAGTCAACAAATCTGCCCGGCTGATAGAAGCTATCTTCAAACGTTGCATTCCGATACGGTAAAGAGTATCGGTAGATATCGCATTTTCTTTTGCCAGATCATATTCCGCCTGCGCCATGGCAAGCGCAAAGAAATAAGTGGTAGCTTGCTCGGATACCTGTTCTGCATTATAGATATATTCTTTCTTGACTTTTTCGTACTTCAAAGGCTCAATCTTACGTTCCCAACGGAAAGGATTGTACCCCACCAAGTTCTGCGAATATCCCAAACGTACCGGAACACTTGTAAATTGAGTATATTTATTACTGCCGAAACTCCGCATATACCCCAGTTCCGTATCCAGATAGAACGTACCTC
This sequence comes from Bacteroides sp. OM08-11, assembly GCF_003438665.1. NCBI lineage: Bacteria > Pseudomonadati > Bacteroidota > Bacteroidia > Bacteroidales > Bacteroidaceae > Bacteroides > Bacteroides sp. OM08-11. Next base: position 293,785 of record NZ_QSTJ01000002.1, on the reverse strand, counting down.
CCGTCAAGTCAAAGTTCTGCCGGATAGCCAGATTACCATATGCATAGAAAGACTGTTGGCTACGATACACATCCAAGTCCTGTTCCGAGTCATAACGTTTGGTGATATCACGGTTATACTGTGCCGGAGTCATGTTCAACGTCAGGCTGGGTAAGCGATTTGCCTTATAGGTACGGTATTCCCAATAACCGGACAAATACATGTTTTTGGTACGGAATGCTTCCAATGAGCTGTCGTTCGCCATAGAAATAGTCTGCTGCAAATCCAGTGTTATCCGACGTTGAGCAGAACAATAAAGTGAACATAAACTCAATAGAAGTATAAAATTCAGTTTTTTCATATATCAAGTAGTTTTCTTCTTATAAATGAACCAATATATCAGCGGAATAATGAATAAGCTGACCAATGTCCCGATAAACATGGCACCAATCATCGCAATAGAAAGCGGTTTCTGTAACTCTGACCCCATATCAAAAGAAAATAGCAGAGGAACCATCGCGAATATCGTAGTGAGCGACGTCATGATGATAGGACGAAGCCTTCTCCGTCCCGCCTCGTGAATGGCCTCCATAAGCGGCATACCGGCTTTTCGCAGTTCATTAATCGCGTCCAATTTCAAAATGGAGTCATTGATAATAATACCGCACGTTACAATCAATCCGATAGCCGACATCAAATTCAGAGTATGCCCACACCCCCACAGCAGCAACAAGGCAAATGCAACATCGACAGGAATTTCCAGCAAAACGATCAAAGGTTGCACAAAACTTTCAAACTGGGCGGCAAGGATGAAATACATCAATAAGATAGATATGAAAAGGATTATCACCAGTTCGTCCAGCATCTGGCGGTTGGAAAAGAAACTACCGGAAAAAGTAGTATCCCAATCTCCGGTAGTATCCGCTACCTGCTTCACTTCCGTCATCAAAGGTTCCGCATCCTCCACGTCATAAAAACGGAAAGGAATATATTCTCCATTACGTCCTGCAGTAATTGTTTTCAGGTCTTCTGCCGGACTGATTCTGACCAAACCACGTAAAGGAATATATTCTATCTCACCTTTATTGTCCGGACGTGTCTGTACCAAAGTTTGCCGTAAAATTTCATTCACAGTTTTCTCTTCGCCCACTATACTGATAGGCAAATATTGCTGGTATGAATGCAACATTGCCACACTGTTCTCCTTGAAAGCCGTTTTCAACTCCCGGTACAATTCATTATAAGCGACATTGTATAACAAAAGTTTTTCTTGCAGAACACTGATATTCAATTGGTTTTCAAAAGATATTCCGGTCGGTGCCACTCCTGTCCGTTCATTAAACCTACGTTCCAATTCTTGCAATTTTTCCGCTACCGGGGCTTTTTCCTTATTACGCGCATAAAGTTCAGCCACTACATCAGCCTCTCCGGTTACAAACAACTTCTCAAAAACCGTTTCGGGAGGCATAAAAGTAACCACCGCCAAGGGATATTCAGCTTTCAATCGTTGATATACCTTTTGCTGCAAGGATTTTATCTCCGAAGGGCTTTCTGTCTTGAAGTACAATTCAGCCTCAGAAGATGAAAGCGCCTGTTCCCGGTTCAACAAATACTCCTGCTGACCGACAGATGCAGTCTGTTCCACAGTTTCCCCCTTCAACTCTTCAAACAAGACATCCACCCGATGGCGATTTTCATCCACATGGATATTTTCATTCCATTCTATGCGGACAATTAATTCATTCTGATCGATTTCAGGCATACGCTCTTTCCCGATAAAAAAGAAAAGGAAGACACAAAGAGGAACGGAAACAATACAGAAAACGACACTCAACGTTTTGTGAGAAAAAACCCAATCGACTCCTGCATCATAAAAACGATCCAATGTATGTTCCTTCAACGGATTATTAATACGTATCCTGCCCAACCAAGATTTCCGGCGTATTCCCGTACGGTAAACCAACATGTAAAGTACCGGCAACAACATGATACCTGTAAAATAAGAGACCAACAATCCCACCGTTACCGAAAAAGCCTGATCATAGAACAATGCCCCCGCAATGCCACTCATAAATATCAATGGAACAAAAACAGCGATAGTAGTCAGTGACGAACTAAGCATCGGCGTTATCACCTCGCTTGTCCCTGTCACACATGCACGTCTCAAGGAGTATCCCCGCTCTCGATACTGAGAAATATTTTCGGTAACAATGATACTGCTGTCAATCATCATACCTAATGCCAGAATCAACCCTGATAAAGAAATAATATTGAGTGACATCTTAAAGAGGTAGAAAAACAAGAAACAGACAACAATAGACACCACCATACTCAATCCGATGATAAACGGTGATTTGACATCGCCCAAAAACAAAACCGCCACAATACAAATGAACAGAAAACCCAGTGACAAATTCTGTTGCAAATTGGAGATCGTATAATCCAGTAATTCAGTCTGGTTCCGACTGATACTGAAATCAATATCCGGATATACTCTTTTGAAATAATTCATCGTACCGGTAATCGCCTGCTTCATGTCGTCCATGTTCTCGTCCGCCTGCTTGATGACTGCCAAGGTCACCGCACGCTTGCCGTTACTCATGGACACACCTTTTTCTTTGACCGGTACAATACCTATCCGGCAGAAGTCACCCAGACGGATAATACGTCCCTCTTTACGCAAAAATATATTCCTGACATCTTCATCTGTACGCAGCAAAGTAGAAAACTTTATGTTATACTCATAATACCCGTCACGTACGGTCATACTACCCGGCTCCACATTATTCTGAGCCAGTGCATTTTCAATATCCTCCATGGAAACACCGAGTACCGCCAGTTTATCCGGATCGGGCACAATCTGCAACTGCCTTTCCAGCAAACCGGTCACATCTACCATTGCCACCTCCGTCAGCTGTTCTATACGGCGTTTAATGACATTCTCCGCAAATTCACATAAATCAAGGAAAGCACGCTCATCGGTTTCCCCATAAGCACTGTCATTCTTCAAAGTCAGATTTACATAAAACACAGGAATATCCGTAGCACTCGCTTTCACCACCTTAGGGCGATCAGCATCTTTGGGCAGATAGTTCATGGCAGCGTCAATCTTCTCATTCACCTCGATAAAAGCAAGATCCGTATTCGTACCATAATCAAAACTCAAGCGGATGACACCCGCCCCATCCCGGGTTTCACTATTCATATCTTTCAACTTCGCCACCTGGATAAGCTGTTGCCGCAAAGGTTTTACTATCGTATTTTCCAATTCGCGTGCAGACGTATTCTGTTCAGACACCTGTACCGTAATTTCAGGAATAGCAATATCAGGCAACAGGGAAACAGGCAAAGTGAAATACGTCACCAGCCCCACAATGAAACATGCCGTAAACGCCATCAACACGGCAATCGGTCTCCGTATAAGGAAGTCAACCATCCTTCTCTCCTCAGTTTTATAATTAATTATTAGTAATTATTTTCACCGGTGCCTCATGCGCCAGATTTACATTTCCGGTTACGATAATCGTGTCTCCTTCCTCAATTTTATCCGTTTGGGAAGCTCCCGTAACCAATGTATATTCATCAGCGTTCTCCAATCCGGTTTGCACATAATTCCACCGGGCAACGCCCTTCTTCAGAGTAAATACCACCTGTTTACCCGAACGTAACACCACCGCACTCTTCGGAATTACAAACTGCTTACCCAAGGAACGGTGCACATTCACCCTCACATTCATGCCACTGAACAATCTCCCCTTACCGTTTACAACAGCTTTCACCTTAACCATTCCCTTGTCGTCCACTATCGGATTTATCTGCGTAATCCGCCCTTCATAACCGGAAGCAGCATCAGAATAAGGAGTAATAATCACTTTGTCACCGGTCTTTATCAGAGGAAGTTCATTTTCCAGTACCGTGAAATCAGCTTCCATATTTTGTGCACCGACAATGGTACAGAAAGCCTCTGAAGTATTCGCGGCATTATAAGTTTTAGAAAAGAGATTGGCTACCACACCCTCAAAAGGAGCCACCAACGTAGCATGTTCCTCTTCATATTTAGCCAATTCATATTGGGAAAGATTTTGTTCGTAACCACTCTTGGTACGAGCCAGTTGCATGACGTCAGCCGGTACTTTACTTATGTCATCCACCGTATATCCCTGTCCTATCAGCACATCCTGCAACTCCAGTTTTGCACGGTCCAAGGCATCCTTAGCCTGTGCGGTTTTATTCTTCAGGCGAAATTTGTCCAGTTCGGCAATTTTTTGCCCTTTACGCACATAGTCACCATTCTTTACATAAATATGCGCTACAATACCGGTTGTTTCAAAGCGTAAATCCGCCAATCCTCCGGCAACGACCTTTCCGTTACTCACCAACTCATGATTAAAGTCCCGCTGCCTCAAAACCTCTATGGTCACTTCATTGTCATTGTCAGGAAGAACGGTTGCTACACCTTCCTCAAGAGTTTTTTCTTTCTTTATTCCAGAACAGGCAGTCAACAATAAGAGCACCATATATAGCACGTACCGATAATTTTGTGTTTTCATAGCGATTTTATTTTTAATTAAGATTGTTGCAAAATTAGTATTTATCATTAGAATGTAAAATAAATAATACAAATTCTAAAAAATCATCATCAATAAAGACAATCGAATATATTTCATATTAAAACTGATTCTATTCCGCATCCCCCGTTATCTTCAATTGAACCGACGAAGGATTCATATTGGAATACACGATTATCGTTTTGCCAAAGTGCTCCGGATGGTCTGCTTTATAAGCGACCTGCAATGAAATACTATCACCGGGAGAAACAGGCTGCTTGAAATAATCAACGGAAGTACAGCCACAGGAAGTAGATAGAATCTTATATTCACTTTTCGGTAAATAGTTTGTATCATTTCCTAATAGGGTAAACTGCATTACATCAGGAAAGACTATTTGTTTTCCATTCCATTCTTTCACCAAATGGTTAATCCTTTCCTTGTTCGTTTCTCCACAAAGGAAAAGACAAACCATGGTAATTATAAGCATTAATATTCCCATTTCTAAATAAAGTTTTCGTCTCTAAACTGAAAAAACATCAGAATAGGATTACTATCTTCTTTCGTATTATTAATTATCTTTCCAAGTTCCGTATCCCTTACCTTCACATTTTCTTTTATATCAAAAGGTTTTAATACAGCAATAAAGTCATCACCACACGAACCTACTATTTGAAAATAGTCAATCTCTTGATTAGGGGCAAGATATGTTTTTCTAAAGAAATAGGAACCCTTGTCTCTATTTTTATCATATATACCAATATAACCTTTTTTCTCTACATTAAATAAAGAGACAAAAAAATCTTTATTTTCAAATAACTGGACAGAATAAATATAATGTTCGTTATATAGTTTTGAAATATAATTCTCCCCTTTCATCTCTGATGACTGTAAATATTCCAATGGAGGAAAAGAAAGATTCTCATACGCCACATTATAACAAACAAAGCATGAGTCTTTCGTAATTTTATAGACTTTTGAAGTAAAAGGAGGATAGAAGAATATATCATTTCCCTGTCTATAGAAACGATGAATAGGTCGCATCGAATAACCACTTTCAAAATCGATAGGCACGTACTTTTTTTCTATATTACCCTGTTTATCATATTGAAGTAAATGAAATTTATGCTTCACATCTTTTTTCATTACAGGAAGTGAGTTATAAGCTATATATTCCCCTTTAGCAACTTCTTCGGCAGATACAGCATCAATACTTTGTTGTTCCAAACACTCAAATGTATCCATATCATAATTTATTATACGACTCCCTAAATCTACTATAGATATTCGATGGTCTTGTTCATTCAACGAGATTGCTGACATCATAGAATATTCTCCAGGACCTTGTCCTATTCTATGTAATTTTCTCAAATATTTTCCTTCGTAACTAAATACAAAAACTGATTGAGAATACACATCAAATATGAAGATTTCTTTGGATGTACAAAGTAGTTGTGTAATCTCCGTTATCAAACATTCTTCTTGGGTATCAAGTTGAATGTATCTTCTGTTTTGGGAAAGCTCCAATTTATCATGCTCTGATTTATTTTCAACAAACATGATTTTTCTTCCACCAACTTCCGGTTTATTTTTAGTATTATCACAAGCTAAAATGCTAAGAACAACGAAAGATAGTAACAATAAATATATATTTCTTTTCATATACTGTAGTGTTGTAACAAAAGGAAAAGAAAACGTATAATAGAGTTCTTTCTCTTTTCTTTTAATTCAAATTAGCAGCAACTTTTACTACCTGAACCAGAACATACGCATTTTACACTAGGATCACTACCCGGAAATACATATTTATATCCATCACTACTTTCAGTATCATTGGCCAATGCTTCCACATTAGCCAATAGTAAATCCGACACAGAATCAGATTTCTGTGACGTATAAACACCATATCCTGCAATTGCCGCAAACGCTGCAACAAAAGCTAACTTAACATTTTTTTTCATATAAAAATCATTTTAATGTTTACTATTTATGTTTTTCCGTATTCATCATTTCAACGGACGAAGCAAACGCATTGCTTATTAAATGAAAATAGTATCTTTGCCGGGCTTCTATTTTTAGAGGTTAGGGAGCATTCTGTGTTTTTTCTGTGCAAAGGAAGGTGACATCGTCTGCTCCTTTTAATATATCATTTATCACTACGTGTAGCCATACTCTATTAAAAAAAATCTCATGCTTTGTCTAAATTCGATAACCGGTATCTTACTTTTGTATCCTCATATCTATTTTTTCCAATTCTTCCCTCATTTCCCGTATAGCCGTAGACTCAACTTTCGGTTTCTTCGTCCATACTATCCTCTTCATTTCTTCAAATTTATCCGGTTGGCAAAAATCCGGTTCTGCATACAATTTTGCCAACAGATAATACGGATATATCCTTCCCGGCAGACGACAGATAGCACGGATAAACCTATTTTCCGCTGCCCGGTAATTTCCCATTTGCTGATAGTTCTTACCTATTATATTCAGTATCATCGGATCATTGCTCACCTTCATCGCTTCTTCCATGATCCGGTTAGAATCCTCATATCTTTCCAGTTTATGCAAGCAGTGCCCATACTCAAACATAAAACTATCTTTCTCTTTCAACAAAGGATAAAGTCTTTCATAACCTTCCAATGCCGCTTCGTAAGCTCCCGCCCGATAAAGCATCCGTACATTCACCTCTTCCCGGCAGGCATCCAGCATCTTGCGGTCATCCGGCAAGCGGCATATACCGTATGCAGCTATCACAACAGCCATCATCACCAAAGTTGTCCACCTGTTATTCATCACACACACCAGTAACAGGCCGACTAATGTAACAAGAAATACCGGAAGTTGAAGCGGATAAGATGAAAAAGAAAATACCAACAGTGAAATTATAGCCGCACATACCCCGTAGCGCTCCTGGCGTATTCCCGAATACAGACAAAAACCTATAACCAGTAATACCAAAATTGTCACCGGTATTCCATATTCAATCGTCACCTTCAGATATTCATTAAAAGCATACTTCGGACTTCCCGCCACATGTTCTTCCCACTGACTATATTCCTCCCCTGCAAAATACTTTTCTTGCGCCACTCCAAAGGCCGCTGCAAAACTTCCTTCTCCATGCCCGCTCCAAGGTTTCTCGACCACCGCACGACACGCGATCTTCCACATAAACAACCGTCCTTTGGCAGAATCCTGCTTAATCATAAACATCAGGAAAAACACCAACATCAGCGTAGCCACACTCCCGATTACAGTCATCACCGCACGCTTTCTTTTCCATTTCCACATTCCAAGCCAAATTCTTCCCCAACCATTCTCCATGGCAACCACACATACGCAAGATATCCCGGCTGCCAGCCATGCCGAACGGCTCATGGTGGCAGGGAGTACACAAAGGATACAAATCCCTGCTCCTATTGCAATGCACTTCTCTATTCTCAAAATCTTTTCCGGCATATACCTCCACGGATACCATAATTCCATAGTACGACATAGACACACGGGCAGCACCATCGCCAGATAACCTGCATACGGACCCGGATTAAAAAAAGAACCGGTCAGCGCATATCGTGAATGCCCCGAAACTGCAAACCCATACAACTGGCATATCCCCCAAACAGCCTCTGCACCACCCCAAATCATCAATGCCACCGACAAACAATATGCAGAGTCATACAAATATTTCTTCTGCCTCAGCACAAAAGGTATCAATAAGGCAATTCCGGCTGCCACCACAGCCATTTTATCAAACCATATCCATTGCTCGATGGTTTCACCTGCCGCCAACCCAGAATTAGTGATACTCGCCAAAGAGAGCAACAGCAACATGGCAACAATCAATAGAACACCTGCCACATTAAATCTCCACACTTTCATTTTATCGTTTTCCATATCCTGTCCCATCTTACGGTTCCCCTGTTTTCATCTACCGATTTCCATATTCTACAAGCTTTACCTACAATATATTCTTCGGGTAATAATCCCCAATAACGTGAATCTTTAGAGTTTTCCACCTTATCACCCGCCATGAAGTAATAATTCTTCTGGAAACAATATTCCGAAAGTATCCGGTCACCTATATATACATGATTATTCTTACACTTCAACCTCTCCTGCCGTTCCCATTCTATCACATTCTTATAAAGCCTGAAAGTAACACTATCCAACCGAATACAGTCACCCGCCTTTGGAATATAGAACGGCCCAAAGTTTTTTACCGTCCATTTCTGTGTCCCCCCCGGATAAGCCCTGACTCCGGTATCCTCGTCCGACAGTTGCCGTTCCTTAATGATCGTCATAAAACGGTCTTGCGCCTCCACATTCCCCAATTCATGCGGATAGCCATCCACCCGGTATCTTCCGTTCACAATCCGGAACGTATCTCCCGGCAACGCCACACAACGCTTCACATAATATTGCATCACATCCATCTCAATCCGTTTCCACTTCTTAGGGCAGGGATAATTAAAAACCACCACATCATTTCGTTCCACCTCTCCCAGTCCCGGCAGACGTTTAATCTTCACCTGTTTGTCATTGACCGCCTCCATGATGTTGAACAGCCGTGCACCATATTTCATCTTGTTTACCAAAATTGCATCACCTGCCAATAATTCCGGTTCCATAGAGTCGCTGGGTATATGAAACGATGTGACGCAAAAAACTTGGATAACCAGCCACAAAAGCCCCATGCCACAGATACAGAGAAAGATATTTATTCCCCAATCAATGATTTTATGTAAACGAAACGACTTATGCATACTATAGTTTCTAATTTAAATCTGCTTTTCCCTGAATTATATTCATATAAAGTTCTTTGATTTTAGGATTATAAACAGGATTACCTATAGCTACAATTTTATTATCCTTATCTAATAAAAAGGTTTGAAAGGATGGAATTGATAGCAAATGGTTTACTTTATTAAAAATATCAAGTGTGTCAATACAGATTGGATAATTAAACTCATAACGATCCAACATATATGTAGCTTCTTTCATATCATTCACATGAAAAATTAAGATTGGCGACACTAAGGAAGGGGTAATTCCATTCATTTCCTGAATTATTATTTTCCATTTATCTAAATGTAATTTACAACTCAGACATCCTATAGTATCAACATAGGAAACAATCGTATATTCAGTATTAAACATAGAATCATTTGGTATTTTTTCCCCTTGAACCGTATATGTCATACTCTCTGGAAATATCATTATTTTTCCTGTCCAATTATCTGCCATCTGAAGAATATTCTCTTTTTTTATATTATGACAGGACATAAAACATACTAAAAGGAATAATACAGATATAAAAAATCTTAGTTTCATTTTCAATGGGTTTGAATAATATACAATATAGGGTTCGACTCCTCTGTAACTCCATAACTTTCCAAAATTTTCTTACCTTCATCATTCATTTGTTCCTTCAAACCTATGGGAGAAACCACCGCAACCAAACAATTACCATTAGCCTCATATTCTAACAAAGGCATATTAATTCCATAATAATCATCAATCAGCGTTTCACAATAACACGAGTTTCCTTTATTCTTTTCTTTTTCATACAGAGCAAAGACGGGCTTATTATTATCAAAATAAACATAAGTAATCACATCTTCGTTCTCTACAAAATACTTCAAATGACAAGAAGATTTTCCCATCTCCAATAATAATTCTTGCTTTGATAATTTATCAAACCCGTCCAACTGTAATTCATTCTTTCCTAAATTTATCTTATAGACAGATGAAACGATATTATCTATTTTGTAAACGATATTATCCAAAAATCTTCGATAATATATTTCATCATTTTTTTTATATAACGGGTGAATAAGCATCCTTTGGTTAGCTCCATATTCTTTTTGCGAGAAATATGAAATTAATTTATGATACTTCGCATCCGTTATTATCAAATTATCATCTTTTATATCACTACAGATAAAATAAAAATGCTCTTTCGCATATTCCATCTTATCTGCATAAAAACCCAAATTCTTCTCATGAACGAAATCCCCAAACAATGTATATGTTATTACTTTATGCCGATTAGTCAATACATATATTTTCTTCTTTTCTTCATCAATAGAGAAATCCGATATACTTTTATATTCTCCCGGGCCACTACCGATAGTGCCAATTTTTGAAATAAATTTCCCCGTTGATGCATCAAATATCATTATCTTTGCTGCATATTTTTGATCCAGTACATATATTTTATTGTCGTAAAACACCAATTTATCAACTCCACCAAACAAAGACTTTTCACTGGTTTCCAATGGTAACAAAAATGCTTTATCCGAGAATTCAGATATACGTAACGGCACATCCTTCTGTTCACATGTTATTATAGTTCCTTCTTTAGAAATTTCTCTTTTTTTTCCACAAGCACTCAAAAGACATGAAATAAATATAAAACAATACAATTTATTCATATACATTAATTATTATATGGGTTATGTAAAAGGTGACATACATATATTTCTCCCGTGTCTATCATTTCAACGGATAAGCAAAAAAATTGCTAATTATTAATCAAATATCTACCTTTGCCTCGACCTCCTTTTTTAGTTGGTTATGGAACGGGCAGTAAGTTTTGCTCCAATAAAAATTCACACTGTCCGCTCCTTTTATCATTATATTATATTATCCTAATCATCTTAAATGTCCCAAGAAACGTTGTTTCCCACTCTCCCACAGAAACACCTGTTCTTCCACTCCTTTGGTACAATGATGCAATCTCAACAAAGCATTAGACGGTACATCATCAAACTCTATGAAATCATCTTCCGCTACCTTCCTGCCCAATGACACCCAACCATTCGCTCCATCCTGATACAGCAACTCGTAGCAATCACCACTTTTCACATAATTATCATCGTTACGCGGTATCCACAAGATGCCACCTATCTCTACCGGTCTGCCAAAATCCAGCACTAAGAAAACACTTCTCTTATACGACTGAAACAAAGAAAGCCAATCACCGTCCTGCGCCTTATCTATTTCCCGGCCCGGCATGCTGCATGTGGGTAGCAAATCCTCCACAAAATCAAAACGCAATTTTTCTGTAAAAGCAGTATCAGTATATACGCACAGTTCAGCAATCTCCAGTTGCGCTTTTCTTATCAAATTGAGCTTCAAATACCTATAACGTTTCTTGGGCCGGAGCTCGATGTACCGCTTCAAATACAACCCGCTGTCTCGCACCACCGTCAAAAGATCCGTATCTTCAAAGTCAAGCCGGTTACTGGCTTCCACACGAGTTCCATTAATTCTGTATAAATGATCCTTCATGTAAGATGTCACCGGATACTTCCGGGTCAGTCTCACCCTCTCCTTCTTAGTACAATCAGGTTTAAATACCCTGATTTTCCCTCCTTCCAGCATGAAAGGATAACCATTCTCTACCAGACCGTCTTTTCCTTTCGCCACCGGCATAAAGATTGCTTCCGGTTCAATATTTTCAATACGGGCATATCCGCCATCCTTTTCATAACACCCCACAGGCATCCACCCCTCAAAAGCAAACACGGCAATAAACCCATCTTCATTTTTTTCGATAGGAACCTTCACGATATTCCCACCGAAGTACTCCGCAGTCACATCACGCAAATAATAATCCCCACCAAATGCAGGATACGCTTGTCTGGCAAAACAAGTACGATATACCTTTCCCTTTCTCCGTTTGTTTTCCCAATCCCGTTTCACTCCCGATTCATGAAACTCTATGGGAATAAATCTCCCGGTCGTGTCTTCCACCGCATTCCATTCATGGCTTTGCCTGATTTCCGGTGAATATTTATACCGGTCTCTCGTCACGGGAATTCCCAATGTACGAAACATATACATGATATAATCACAATACTCCCTGCACGTCCCCATCCAGCATTTCCTCAAAGAAAGCGCCCCGTGATGCGGCATGTTGAAATCTGTATTATGCCTGTATCCGGCACGTTCCGCATAATGTTGCATCGCGCTTGCAGCTTCTATCACATCCGTTCCTCTATACAAAGAGTCCAGCAACGGTACAAAATAATCACGATACTCCCCACGCCACTTTTCCAGCGGTTCATCCCCTATCCGGTAGGGTAACAGATACTCACAGAAATCGTCAAAAGAATAATATTTACCCCACTCATACCTCCGCCATGCTTCAAAAGCCAGCTCTATATTCTCCATCAGATAATCGGCAGTTATAACCTGCGCATCATATACTTTAGGCAAACTCCTATAAGGAAAATTTTTCCATCTTTTCTCAATCGCATTTTTTGTCTTCACATCGATCATCGCCTGCCGGATGTTATCCAATTCCGGTACATTATATGCGAACTTGTCCTTCATATTGGCAATCAGAAATCTGGCAGCCTTCCATTTCAAGGTATCCCCCTATCCTTATAGTAATTCAGTACCCGTTCCAGTTCCACACGATTGTCTCCGGCAAAAACCAAAGTATCCTCTATACGACGGTCTTCATCCGTAGTACATCCGGTCCATAATAACTGTATAGCTATCATAGCCCATACAACATATATCTTATGGAAAAACCTGTCGTCCATCTTCATAATAAAAAGCCCTCTCCTCTTTACCTCTTGTAAGGTTTCGTAACCAAAGCAATGCATTCTCGGGTACATTGTCATACTTCAGCCAAACAGACGTAGCTGTCCGCTTGCCAAGTGAGACCCATCCTTTTATTCCATCCTGATAAAATAATTCATACGTATCTCCTGCACGCACATAATTATCATCATTTCGCGGAACATAGACTACACTATGTACCGGCACCTGTTGCCCAAAATCAAAAATCAACGCTTCACCTCTACGCTTCGATTTGTAAAAGCTGACCCAATCACCATCGTTTACCGCCTCTATTTTTCTTTTTTCTTCTTCCGGCAGTATCGTATCCGCCTCTATACTTACAGGTATCCATTTATTTTGCTGCATCGTATCACTGAATACAGCAAACTCTCCTAACTGCAAAAAACGTCCTTTCCGGGCCTTATAGCGGATATAGCGATATTCATGCGTCTTTGACAGATTTACTATATTATAATTCACTTTAGGACTGTCTGCCACCTGACATAAAAGTTCGGCATCTCTAAAGTCTTTCCGATTGGCACCTTCTATACATACCCCTACAGCCGTTTCAAGATACTTTTTCACTCTACTGTCAGGAAACTTACGGTTAAGACATACCGTAATCCGATGTTGTTCATCCGGTCGGAAATACCGCACAGACAACGTTCCATCCAACCAAAAAGGTTCTCCGGCAGGTACAAACTCCCCCTGCCGATAAAAAGTGACCTGATATAACATATCCGGTTCCACATTACGGAATACCGCTCTATCTTTTCCAGCTCTCGTCACATCAATCGGATCAAATTTGCTACCGTCAAACACCGACAGATAAGCATACTTTTCCTTTCCGTTATTGGCAATATTCGTCTCCAACCTATTAACAGACCGATATTCCGCTGTCACGTCTTTCAAATAAGGCTGCCTGAAGCGAGCATAAAGTTCTTTATCCTCATACTGCCCCTCAATTTTTTCAGGTTGCATGGAATACATCTTACGATATACCTTGCCACGCTTACGGGCATCAATCAAATCACGTACAATGTCCTTATCCTGCTCAAACTCAAAAGGAATTGTTTGTCCGGTCGTATCTATCAAAGCTACCCAATTATGATTTCCTACATATGTATTAGATACAAAATAAGAGTCCGACGCTACAGGTATCCCGGCAGCCCTCATTGCATAACACAACAAATCCGTTTTGTCCCGGCAATATCCAATACGGTTTTTCCATAGAAAAAGAGCTCCAAAATGAGGAAGTGCAAAATCACGGTTATGAGCAAATCCTTCTTTCTTGATATAATCATGCAGCAACTCAGCAGCCTTCACTACATCCGTACCTTGATATAACGAATCAAGCATACTAGCGTAGCGATCATAATATAACTTCCGCCATCGCTCCAAAGGCTCATTATCCAATCGATAAGGAAGAATATAATCACAGAAATCTTCAAAAGAATAATGTTTACTCCATGGACGGCGTTCCCATACCTCAAAAGCCAAATCTATATTCTCTATCAATAAATCAGCCTTTATTTTCCGAACATCAAACTCTTTCTGCGCTTTGTTATAGCGTGTACCTTTCCATTTATCCCTTATCTCCTTTGAGAGGGTTTCCTGTTGTGGTATAGCCATCGTCAAAACCCGTTTCAAACTATCTATCTCTCCATCCGTGTAGGCATAATTATACAACATGTTCGATAATAAAAATCGGGCAGCCTTCAGCTTCTCCGGTTCTTTCTCATAATGTTTCAGCACTATTTTCAATTCTTCCGCATTACTGTCCGCCGCTTGTAGACAGAAGTCCAGACGCTTATCTTCCATACTGCTGCATGAAATCAGCAATACGGTCAATATCGGCATCAGTATGTTGTAACCCACACGTCCCATCATTCCAATTATATAGATCTAATTCTACTCGGTATCCCCCATAATCTTCAAATGAACCAACGAGGGATTGGCATTGCAATATACCGTTATCGCCTTGTCAAAATGTTCCGGATGATCTGCCTTATAAGTAACTTGCAGGGAAATACTATCTCCGGGACGGACAGGTTCTTTTGAATAATCAACAGATGTACACCCACAGGAAGTGGTTACATCATTGATAATTAATGGATACTTTCCTGTATTTTCTATCTTAAACGAAGTTTTCTTTTCTTCTTTCCAATTAAAGTGTCCCAATGAGATTATTGGTTCTTTAATTGTTATTTCCGTTCTCAAGGTTTTCTCACCTTCAACGTCTTTCTTACCTTGGATAATATTCAAATAAAGTTCCTTTATTTTAGGATTATGAACAGGATTACCGATAGCTACCACTTTATCATTTTTATCAAGTAAGAAAGTTTGAAACATCATATCTGATGGAAAGTGATTTAATTTATTGAAAGAATCATTTTCATCAATACAAACAGGATAATCAAAATGATTTCGTTTCAAGATATAATTCAATTCATTTTGACTTTTAGGATACATAAAAAATAAAATTGGGAAATTCCCTAAAGAGTCTAGTTGATTAATAAACTCCTTCCATTGTGACAGTCTCAGTTTACAGCTTGTACATCCTGTTGAGTCAATATAGGATATAATTTTATATTCACTTTTTGGCAAAAAATTTGTATCAGCTCCTAATATAGTAAAATGCATAATATCAGGATATGTTATTTGCTTACTACTCCATTCTTGCACTAGATGATTAATCTTATCTTTCTTTATTCCGTTACAAGAAAAAAGACAAATCACCGCAACTATCAGCACTAAAATTTTCATTTCAAAATAAGTTTCTATTTACTTAATCAAGAATATTCAAGAGTCAAAAGTATTTATTCTATTTCTTCAATGAATAAATTAGCAGAATTGGATTATCTTCTTCTGTTGATTCATTCAGCAATTGTATCAACTCATCATTTATTTTATTCCCCTTTTCCTGTAACTGCAAAAGTAATCCCGGACGAAGTAAAGAAATAAAAGAACCATCCTGAGTTACTCCTATCGGAGAGCTAAAAGCCCCTATTTGAAGTTCTGATTGAAGTTTATCTTGAGAAAAATTATATGAAATGTTCTTCTTTTTATCATAAAACCCAAAATACATTGTTTTATCCATATAATATGGCACACATAGCAACTGGTCACTTTCATAAACATTATAAAATGCAACGTAGGGTGATTCTAATAACTCCGGTATGTAATTCTTATTATTAGCAGACTTTTCTTTTAAAAAATCTATGGGTGGTAATTTCTTTTCTCCAAACTTGAACTGAAAAGCAGGATAAATGCTGTCACTCTTTACACGATATAATACAGGATTAAAAGGTGTATATAAGCTTACTTCATCACCTTGCTTATACAACTTTCGGCTCGTACCCAAGGAATATCCACTTGAAAAATCAATAGGAATGAAACTCTTCTTTATATTTAAATCCTTATCTGTTATAAAAACATAGGAATCTGAAGCATCCGATGCCAACTTATTATACCATACATAATCACCATTTGGTAATTGTTCCATATAATCACTATAAAATGGCATTTTTTTCTCAGACAAAAAGCGAAAGTCAGCCAAACTATAGACAATTATCTTTTGTTGTTCAATATCAATAACAGAAAGAGTTTTATCCCGTTCATTTACTGAATACTCAAAAGGGTTAATATACTCACCAGGTCCATTTCCTTTTTTACCAATTTGTTGTACAAAACTTCCATCTAAATTGAAAGCATAAAGAGTTCTCGCCATAATATTATCCAATAGAATATAACGATCTCCAACATTAGTACATTGATTACCACCCGCCAATAAATAATCATCACCTGTCTCTAACTTTACATAAGAAACAGACAATAAATCTGATGCCGACAAAGAACTTTCTTCTGAAAAATCAACTATCACCGACTCTACTTCTTTATTACTTGTACTGCATGAGACAAATAGAAGCAAAAAAACGACATATGCAATTCTAATCATACTTATATTATTTATAAGAGCAATAAATTCCCATTGAATCAAAACAAACTTTGTTTGCTCCCATTCCGATACTGTGATTTTTAAATTATATCTTAGCTACACATCTATTCAGCATCCCCCATAATCTTCAAATGAACCAACGAGGGATTGGCATTGCAATATACCGTTATCGCCTTGTCAAAATGTTCCGGATGATCTGCCTTATAAGTAACTTGCAGGGAAATACTATCTCCGGGACGGACAGGTTCTTTTGAATAATCAACAGATGTACACCCACAGGAAGTGGTTACATCATTGATAATTAATGGATACTTTCCTGTATTTTCTATCTTAAACGAAGTTTTCTTTTCTTCTTTCCAATTAAAGTGTCCCAATGAGATTATTGGTTCTTTAATTGTTATTTCCGTTCTCAAGGTTTTCTCACCTTCAACGTCTTTCTTACCTTGGATAATATTCAAATAAAGTTCCTTTATTTTAGGATTATGAACAGGATTACCGATAGCTACCACTTTATTATTTTTATCCAATAAGAAAGTCTGAAAAGCCATATTAGAAGGGAAATGATTCAATTTATTCACAGAATCCCGTTCATCAATACATATAGGATATTTAAAATTAGCTAAATAAGTAGCATTACATATATCTGATTTCTTTTCAGGTGAAAAAAAGAATAAAAATTTAACAGAAGATAATTCCAAAGAAGATATAGTATCTATAAACTCCTGCCATTGAGGTAATCTCAATTTACAACTCAAACATCCTACTGAGTCTACATATACAAAAATCTTATACTGAGATTGCATAGAAAAATCGATTGTGTCTTTTCCATGTAACGTGAAAACGTTTTTTTTAGGGAAAAGTACCTCTTTATTTTCCCAAGATTTTATAAGAAAGAGAATTTTATCTTCTTTTGAGTTTACACACGACAAGAAAAAGATTAATAAAATGATAAGATACAATATCTGGTTATTTTTCATTTCACACATCACATAATTAAATAATTACAATAAAATAGTTTTAAGTTGTGATTTAGCGAGAACATATTCACCATCTTTTCCTATCATAACTGCATATATGATATTATCACCCTCAGAAACACATATATCACAAATTGTCGGGTTTACTTTATAGACACAATCCAAACTACCAAAGGCATCAAAACGTAATACATATCGAGCCTCTAGATTTTGATTATGTCCCAAATCATCCCCATCATATAGCATATAAAAATAATTATTAGATTTACAAATATCAATACAATATCTTATATCACTTTTATGAAGAATCGGGGTTTTCTCATTCAAAATACGATTTTCCATTTTTTTGTTTCCAATACAAAAGGAATCCGTCTGCACCCAAGCCTCATTATCCTTAAGAAAAAATCTAACAACAGAGGCATAAGAAGGGGCTAACATTAAACAACCACTTACGTTATGAAAAGCAATTCTCCCTTGAAACAATTTATATTTAGTTGCAATATCGGAAAATTTATATTCTGTATACAAATCTAAGCTAGATTCCAACTTGCCACTCTCATCAAAAAAAGTCACTAAAGCATCTTCATAAAATCCAATACATGCATATCCATTTTTTATTTGAGTAAATCTATCTGAATTGCCTAAATCCACACTATTGCAATCTTGTATACAACCACTTATCAATTCTTTCAATTTATATTTTCGGCATTTTCCATTCTGCCGTTGAAGAATATTTATTACCTGCTCATTTTCATCTACATCAATTGCAATAGGACTTAATACATCATTGGGTCCCTGTCCAATAGACAATGCTCGTACAAAAGAAGCATCTTCCAAATTGTACAAAAGCAATGCTCTATTTTCAATATTATCTGCCAGGATTAAAATGCTATCTATTATTTCCATTTGATATGGTTTATGAAGTAACGGTTCAATAGGTATCTCTTGGAAGAATAGTTCAAACGGCGATAATTCCGATATATTTTCGACTTTTTTGGTTTGAGAATTATTTGCACATGAGGTCAATACTACAAATAAAACAAGCAATATATATTTATACATATTTTTGATTTAAGAAAAGAGAAATCAGATTGTCAACAAATAATTTGTTGACAATCTGATTATCTACTTATTTATAATACAGTTTAATTCCAACACCAGTACCATTTGCCGGATAAAAAGTGCCACAAAAGTCTCCTGTACAAGAACTTGTATCACTACAGCAATCTACACTGTCCCCTGTTTCTGAATCATTAGCCAATGCTTCCACATTAGCCAACAACAAATCTGACATCATTTCATTCTTTTGGGTGGTATAAATACCATAACCTGCTACTGTAACAAATGCTGCTACAAATGTATATTTCAATAATTTTTTCATGTTCATTTTTTTAATGTTAGTTTTTCAATTATTTATAAGAACAATAAATGCTCATTGAATCAGAACAAACTTTGTTTGCTCCAATTCTGGTACTGTGATTTTAAAATACTATCTTTGCCTCGACCTCCTTTCTTTGGTGGGTTATGGAGCGGACGGCACGCTATGTATCAGCAAGACGTTCACCGTCCGTTCCTCTCCATCTATATTCTTTTATTACATACTAAATTCAACTATAGGCTCATCACTATTCACGTCCGTAGCCGTAATAATGCCCCGCTCCTCATCTACTGAAATGCCATAGATATAGCGGTCCAAGACATATTTCATCAGAGGTTCGCCTTGCAGACTGAAGACATAGATGTATTGCCCGCCGTCTACTTCTTTTCCTTTGGGTTGCCGTGACAATTCCTTGAAAGTACGTCCGTGAAAGACAGCATAGATAGCTTTGTCAGTCACCTTTATATCACTAAAGCCCATGATACCGACCGGTATGCCATAACCTCTGGACACCTTAAATTCCGGTTCCCCATGCGGACCGATACGGACAATATGGGTAGTATCTTTTAAATTATAAATTTCAAGGACTTCACCCAATTGGGTAACGGCAGCAAGAACGCCATTACGAGGATTGTAATCAATGAAACTGCGCCATGCTTGCGCCAAGGCAGGTCGTGAATGTGCCAGAGCATCTTCATTCGCAGTAGGCATACTGCCAAACTTACGAAGCAGCTCTCCTTTACGGCTAACCATGCAAAAACGATTATCGCCGGAATAATCGGGGATAATAAAAGTTGAATCGTCGTATTGCGAAAAGTCCAAAGCACGAAGGATCTTCTTGTCCAGTGACACCGCTTCATCACGAAGCAGTGAGTCACCGGATTCAAAGAACACAAACCTAGTTAATTCACTCTTATTGGCATCCAATGCCCACAAAGATTGCCCATTCCATCGGATATTTTCGGCAGAAAGCATATCTTTGGGTGAATCACCACACTCACCAAATGATGCGATATAGCGGAACTCAGGATAACGGAACACTTGAAAAAAATGATCCATACCATGCAAGTCAAGCACAACAGCCAACTCATTTTCTATACGTATACGAAAAGGATAACGGAACACAGCAGTATCCAGAAATATCTCCTTCGCTTTCAGCTCCTTCGTATGAGGAAATTCTGCATAATTGTAATTTGATTTTGAAACATTCGAAGCACAAGAGGATAATAAAAGAAACAACAGGCTAATATAGTAAACTATAGGGGGCATATACTTCTTTTACCTTTATATGATTAATAGGACAGTCTACAGAACCTGAACCATAACACTCTATATAAGTCATCTCCTCATCATCAGCTAATGCCTCCACATTTTCTAATAATAATGTACTCAAATTTTCAGATTGATGGATTTTACAATAACCTACAATTGAAATAACAACAACCATACTTACCAGAATAAATTTACTTTTACTTTTCATAATGTCGTTTTTTTGTATTAGAATATGTAACAAAGGTAAATGAAAAAATTAGGATTATGGATAACATTGCAAGAAATATGGTGCACAAAGGGCGTGAGAAATTTCTCACGCCCCACCAATACCTTGTAGGCGATATTTCGTCAAGATAGCACAGTTAATTGATATCCATTTTTCTCAGTAATTGAGACAATTTTGATAGCAGTATCCCTCACAAAAAGTTTGTTCACTTGACTTATTGCCGTCCTACGACGGCTATCCAATCCGTCATCTGCCAGATTCCAACCGCAAACATGAGCTATTTCGTTATTTGATAAAAAATAATCCGGAGCAGATACAAAGGCATAAAGTAGTTTATTGGATTGAGAGGAACAGGATATTTCCTGCCCTTTACAAACCAAAACCTGCCTTATAGCATCAAAAGAATATTCTCCTATTTGAAAAACCGATTTGGACTTATTTGCTATATTCTTTACATAGTTCAATAATATCAAAGACAATAAACTTCCCAATAGTAAAATCCATACGCCAAGCGCCAACACTAACTCCGATGAATCCCAGTCTATATATCGTACAAATGGAGAAGGAATAAAGTAGGCAGTCAGTATCGTTGTGTACATGTCATCAACATAATAAGTACCCAATAAATTTTGAGATAGACAAATGGTAGTATCACCTAAACAAGATTCATAGCGATTTGCTTTACCCAAAGGAGTAACAGTGAGTTTCAAAGCACATTTCATCATGGGATTTTCTTTTCCTATCTCTTCCTTCCAGACAGTCAACATCATATCAAGAAGGTTCACCGAATAAGACTGCAACATTCTAAATCGGCTTCCAACCGTCTCCAAAGGATAGAGTCCCTGCGATTCTTTCAAAGAATCGATAGTTACAACAAACATCCCATTTTCTGTAAACAACCGACGTTTAGTATATTCTCTTTTGTACTTTTTCAGTACATAAGCAGGAACTTCTAATCTTTCGCATTCTCTATTTATCACAAATTCTGCCAATTTCCGCAAAGTTTCTCTCGCACCATTCTGCCCTGCCACCATATTTCTACTGCCATTATGATAGACAATAAGCATCAAGACAACGGTCATTACTATTATAAGAACACATAATATAGACAAAATGTATTTATATTTTTTCATAGTTACTATAAATCTATTTTTTGACAAAGTTAATAGAAAAATAGTTTTTTTCTGAAACACATTAAAATCAATTTCTTTCTTGAAAACAAATATTCATATCGAAATCCATTTTTGAAAACACATTATTTTATCTACATAATACGGTACACAAAACGACTGGTCATTTTCATAAACATTATAAAATGCAACGCAAGAGGATGCAAGTAAATCCGGTATATAATTCCTATTGATAAATGCTGTCACTCTTTACACGATATAATACAGGATTAAAAGGTGTATATAAACTTACTTCATCACATTCGTTAATTCTCCTTCTATCAAGAATTCACCTTCGAACACCTTAGGTGTAAGAAGAACAACCGGCAAACAATCCTCCTGCCAGCAGGAAGCAAATAGCTATAATACTTCCTTTCATTTCAGTTTTTATATTACTCTTCATATTGATGGAACAAAGGGTTAAAACATTGACTCATAAAATCATACACATTAAGGCCTTAATTACATTTTCTTTAATTCCAATTTCTGAAAACACAAAACATTTTCATCAAAATCAGGACGTTTGAAATGGGAAGTACTTAAGTATAATCCGTCTTCACAGAGGTAGAAAAGACGAGGATTGTAAGTATACTCCGAGAAAAGGGTTTCTCCAATCACATTCAATTTCTCATCCAATATCATAATAGAAAATGACATTTTACCAGAACGAAGCAGTTCCAAATAGTCACCGGAGTAATTATTTATTTCTGTTTCAGGATAAGCAAACCTATAATAGACTTTCCTATATCTATCGTACAAGATATCTCCGTAAGAGGCATGTTCGCACTGTGCTTTAATCAGTTTCTGAAAATCATCTTCCTTGGAACGGAAAACGGTTACTTCATCTATATATCTGCTGTTAGCTCTAATTTTCTTTACTGTTTCATGATCCGGAGTTGTCTTATACAAATATTCATCAGCGAAAAAGGAATATATAAAATTCTGTCCATCACAGCAACAAGAATATTCTGCACCCATACCTGCAACAGTGCCAAAGTCTTTGGAAGTAATCAAAGGAGGAAACTTCATCGGTAATGCCGTCACTGTCTTTTTTACGGTATCAACCACAGCCCTTACAGAACTATGTTCTAATGCTTTATCGCCTAATCTGCCATTAAGCATCTGAGGGATATACAAATTATCCCCGATGAACGTCAACGGTTTTCCACCATATAATATCGGCGGAATGAATGATTGTCCACTTTGTGTTTTCGAGAAGTCAATCCGCTGTTTAATAATTCCGGCAGTATCTACCCGATAAATAGTACTCACATAAAGGCTGGGAATATAGATATGTTCCATATCGGCAATGGTATATCCGCCAAAACCTCCCGTTACAGAGTTATTACCTTCGGCATCAATGCACACCCGTTTTATCAATTCTTGCGCATCTACATCATAGATGAGAATTTCTCTTTCGGGCAAATTCTGAAAGCTCAAATACCACTTGTCTTTATCCTTGAATGGGAAAACCGATATTTGAGGCATTCTTACATCATCCGGAATATTGAAAGACAAGAAATCGTCCTTCGCTTCCAACTTACAGATATCTTGATTTACTTTAGAAGTACAAGAAAGAATGGAAGTTATTATGTAGAGAAATATTAATACTTTTCGCATATAAATTTTAAATCTAAGTTGTACCAGAATTTATTTCATATTTTTTGCTAAAATCTTGACTTCATGTTCTAAAGTTGTGTTATCATAAATTTCATTGCGGGCAATTCTGTATTGAACAAAAATAGGGAATATTTATCAATATAGAAAACATAATAAATTAAATAGATTGAACCTGCTTGTTTTATTGAACAAAATCGATATTTCTTCATTCTAAACTTCCTTTTTATTGCTTGCAAACTTTTTCTTTATCCATAAAATTCTATATTCGCAAGCTGCGAACAGATAAACTTAGATTAAGAATAGTAATTCTTAGCCTAAGTTTATATATTTGCAAACAGCGGACAAAATATATTCTAAATAAAAGAAAAGTTTGCAAGCAATAAAAAGGAAGTTTAGAATGAAGAAGAAATATCTTTTCGCTTTACTCTGGAAATAAAGAAACTATATGTGGAATGAACTGATAAAAACAGGGGGCTGATAAAACAACGCCTGCCTTCCTCGTTCCCAAGAAAGGCAGGCGCCATTATTCGATATGATCAATCTCTGTTATTTCAGCAAAGCTTCCGGATCCAAATGGTCGGCTTCGATATCCTTGAAGTAACGGTAAGTGCCGACTTTCAATTCTACTGTAGCGGCATCATCACAAACGATGATACCTTTTTCGTGCATTTGCAAAGCACTGATTGTCCACATCTGCATTACAGGACCTTCTACCGCATGATAAAGGGCACGGGCTTTGTTATGGCCGTTCACGATAATCATCACTTCCTTGGCACTGAGCACAGTACCTACACCAACTGTCAATGAAGTCTTGGGCACCTTGTTTACATCGTTGTCGAAGAAACGGGAATTGGCGATGATAGTATCGGTAGTCAGCGTCTTCTGGCGGGTACGTGAAGTCAGGGAAGAACCCGGTTCGTTGAAAGCGATATGGCCGTCGGGACCGATTCCACCCATGAAGAGGTCTATACCACCGTATGACTTGATTTTTTCTTCATAACGGGCACATTCCGCATCAAGGTCGGCGGCATTACCATTCAGGATATTGGTATTCTCGGGTTTGATGTCGATGTGGCTGAAGAAATTGTTCCACATGAAAGAATAATAGCTTTCCGGGTGTTCCTGCGGAAGACCTACGTACTCGTCCATATTGAAAGTGACCACATTCTTGAAAGATACGATACCTTTCTTGTTGAGGTCGATTAACGCCTTATACATGCCCAGAGGGGAAGAACCGGTGGGGCATCCAAGTACAAACGGTTTCTCGGGTGTCGGATTGGCGGCCTTGATTTTCGCAGCTACATAATGTGCCGCCCACTGTGATACGGATTGGTAATCCGGTTGAATGATTAGTCTCATGTGATTGTTTTTATTAGGTTAATAACGTTTTGTTAATTAAGAGTTAAGAGTTACGAAGTCAGTAATTTTACAATTACTTCCTGTCTTTCTTCAAACGCTCCGCCATGGCACGCGCAAGGTTTTCACATTGTTCGTAAGTAATGTCTTTCATAGCCTGCTTCATTTCTACAGGGTCACCTATGATTTCGAACTTACTCTTTTCCGCAAATTCACCCATACGCTTCACGGCAGCACCTGCCCAGCAGAAAGAGCCGAAATAGCCCAGATAACGGCCTTTCACTTCGCGCACCAGTATCTTGGACAACAAGGATTCTACTTCGGGAAATATCTGATTACTGTAAGTAGGGCTACCGATTATCAAACCTCTATATCTGAATATATCGGCTATGATATAAGAAGGATTGCTTTTGGCTACATTATGCAGCACAATGTTTTTGATGCCTTGCACTGATAATTCCGCCGCAATAGCTTCGGCCATCTGCTCCGTATTGCCATACATGGAACCGTATGCAATGACTACACCTTCTTCGGCGGCATAACGGCTCAATTTATCATAAATGCCGATAACCTTGGCGATATTGTCCGTCCATACCGGCCCGTGCGTGGAACAGATAGTAGAGATGGGCAAGCCACCCAACTTTGCCAACGCCTTCTGTACCGGAGAACCATATTTGCCGACGATATTGGAATAGTAACGAACCATTTCGTCCCAATATTTATCCAAATTTATGCGGGTATCGAGGAAACCGCCGTCAAGCGTTCCGAAACAGCCGAAACCGTCACCGGAGAAAAGTACTCCCTCGGTTTCGTCAAATGTCATCATCGTTTCGGGCCAATGCACCATCGGGGTCATATAGAAACGTAGTTTGTGATGGCCTAAAGCCAGAAAATCATCCTCTTTCACCAAGTATTGTTCACCCGTCACGCCATAGAAACCTTCAATCATGCCGAAAGTCTGTTTGTTACCGACAATGACAATATCCGGATAGTGTTGCTTTATCAGACGGATAGAGCCTGAATGATCCGGTTCCATGTGGTTGATGATAAGGTATTGGATGGGACGTTCGCCAATGATGCTCTTTATTTTACGAAGATATACTTCAAAGTAACAAATATCTACGGTATCGATCAGAGCCACAGTTTCATCGTCTATCAGGTAAGAGTTGTAAGAAACTCCGTAAGGCAATGGCCACATACCTTCAAACAAATGTTTATTACGATCATTCACTCCCACGTAGTGGATTTTTCCTTTTATCACTGTTTTTGGGTTCATTGTTTTTTCTCTAATTTAGATTGATTCCATATTCTAACGTCGGCAAAAATAAGTCTTTTTTCTCACATTTCATATTTCTTTCCTTGATAAGCGCCGAGTTCTTTCATTCTTTTTTGTACCCGATGGTTAAATTCATAATTTTTTAGTCCCCAATCCGGTGCAATCAATAATTCTTTGGGAGATTGGGATACAAACCGCTCCAATACCAAGTCGGGACGCAGGTGTTCGACGTAATCTATTACGAGGTCGATATATTCTTCGACATCAAACAGATGGAAATCTTCGGGATGCTGTTCATACTCCCATGCCATGCGGGTGCCGCGTATCAGTTGCAATTGGTGCATTTTCAGCGTGGTGAGGGGAAGACGCGACATCGCGGCCGCCTGGGATACGATAGCGGGATGCGTTTCGCCCGGCAATCCCAAGATGACATGCCCGCCGGTAAGAATGCCGCAGGAGGCTGTACGTTCTACCGCATCAACAGTGGTTTGAAACGTGTGCCCCCGGTTGATGCGACGAAGTGTTTCGTCATGGGTACTTTCAATACCATACTCTATCAAAAGGAAAGTGTGTTTATTGATTTCCTCCAGATAATGAAGCAATTCATCGGGCATACAATCGGGACGGGTACCGATAACCAACCCGACCACATCATCTACGGACAGAGCCTCCTCATACTTCCGTTTCAAGGCTTCCAGTTCGCCATACGTATTGGTATAGGCCTGAAAGTATGCGAGATATTTCATTTCCGGATATTTGTGGGCAAAGAACTGTTTGCCCTCTTCCAGTTGTTGTGCAACCGGCTTTTCCGTCCGGCAATAATCGGGATTAAAGGTCTGGTTGTTGCAATAGGTACAACCGCCATATCCTTTACTGCCATCCCGGTTGGGACATGTAAAACCGGCGTTCAACGATATCTTCTGTACTTTGTACGGGAAATAACGCTTCAGAAACAAAGGAAACTCATTGTAAAGAGGTGTGATGTTCATAAATCTGTCTATTATGAAGCAAAAGTAGTGCTTTTGTTCGAAATAAAATAAAATAAATTCATAGCTTTGCATGTAACCTTAACCAATCAACTGATATAATGAATAACTATCATAAAAATTTGGTCTTCATAGCCGCTTGTATCGGAATGTGTTTTTTCGGCGTTTCAATGATTACATTGGGTTCGGTATTACCGTCGCTGGTTATCAAATTAGGTTTAAACAGCTTGCATACCGTTTCGCTTGTAACATTCCTGCCACTCGGCATGTTGGTGGGATCACTGATTTTCGGTCCTATCGTAGACCGTTTCGGGCATAAGGCATTACTCGTGCCCGGTTGTGTCATTGTATTGCTGGGTATGGAAGGACTTGCTTTCTTCGAAAACATTCCCATGTTACAAGCTTCCATCATCGGAATAGGACTGGGTGGAGGTATTCTGAATGGAGAAACGAACGCATTAGTGGCCGATATCTCGGAAGACGCAGAAAAGGGTTCCCGGCTTAGCTTCCTGGGCATGTTCTACGGACTGGGCGCATTGGGTATCCCCATGTTACTGGGCATCTTATCGGAACATTTCACCTACGAAGTGATTTTACAAGGTATCGGTGTTATCATGCTGGCAGCTATCCTGTTCTGTATCCCCATACGTTTCCCCGCACCGAAACAGGCACAGGGTTTTCCCATAAAAGAAGGATTGGGATTACTGAAAGAGAGTAGTTTGTTGCTGCTCAGCTTCATTCTGTTTTTCCAAAGCGGCATTGAGGGGGTCTGTAACAACTGGTCAACAAGTTACTTTGGAAAGGCGACAGATATCCCCGCCGACCGCGCATTGCTGGCACTGACTTGCATGATGGTGGGATTGACGGTAGCACGTATACTTCAGGTCGTTATCTTCAAGAAAGTAAAACCGGAAAAGGTGTTGCCTTACAGCCTTGTCCTGACTGCCGCCGGCTTCGGCCTGCTGATATTTTCACCGGACTTTATCAGGGCAGCCATCGGCATGACAATAGTGGGTGCCGGATTATCGGCAACCTATCCTGTCATATTAAGTCTTATCGGTAACCGTTATCCTTCTTTGTCGGGAACGGCTTTCAGTGTAGCGCTCGCCATAGCTCTGGTAGGACAGACCGCAATGAATGGCCTGATGGGAATTATAGCGCGAAGTGCTGATGGTATCAAGTTATATCCGTATCTGATGATAGTTTCACTCATCATCATGCTTTTCTTGTTCAGGCGTTCGCTCAAATAAAAACAAGCCGGTACTTCGCTATTTCTTATCATTATCGTATATTTGTTCCGAATTATCAACCGTTTGAATAATATAAAAAAACTATGATATGAAAAAGATAAGTATTGTACTTCTTTTATGCTTCTACGCCTTGACCGGTTTTGCGCAAGGTGGCAAACCACTCGACTTAAAAGAAATCGTATCCGGTAAATTCTCTCCTGAAAATATTTCCGGTGTTATTCCCATTCCGGGAGACGGTGAGCATTATTCCCAAATAAATGCCGACCGGACACAGATTATCAAATATTCTTTCAAGACCGGTAAACCGGTAGAGGTACTTTTTGACGCTACCACCGCCCGTGAGTGTCCATTCAAGAAATTCGACAGTTACAGTTTCTCTCCCGATGGCAGCAAACTGCTCATCGCCACGGAAACGACTCCTATTTACCGTCGTTCATATACAGCTGTACATTACATATATAGCCTAAAACGTAATCTGGACGGAAAAATCAATAATGTCGTAGAAAAACTCTCTGACGGAGGACCGCAGCAGGTACCTGTTTTTTCGCCGGATGGCAATCAGGTAGCTTTTGTACGCGATAACAATATTTTTCTCGTGAAACTGCTTTATGGCAACAGTGAAAGCCAAGTTACGGAAGACGGTAAACGTAATGAAGTTTTGAACGGAATTCCCGACTGGGTATACGAGGAGGAATTCTCTTTCAATCGTGCTTTGGAGTTCAGTCCCGACAGTAAGATGCTGGCATTCATCCGTTTCGATGAGCGCGAAGTGCCTTCCTACTCTTTCCCCGTTTTTGCCGGAGAAAAGCCTCACATTGCTCTTTATGAAAAATATCCGGGAGAATATACCTATAAATATCCCAAAACGGGCGAAGTCAATTCTAAAGTATCTGTTCATACTTTCGATATCAAGTCTAAAGTGACCCGTAAAATAAATGTTCCGCTGGATGAAGACGGATATATTCCTCGTATCCGCTTTACGCAAGACGAGAATAAACTGGCTATCATGACCTTGAACCACCATCAAAACCGATTCGACCTGTATCTTGCCGACCCTCGCAGCACCGTTTGCAAACTGGCTTTGCGCGACGAAAGCGATACATACATCCGGGAGAATGTGTTCGACAATATTATCTTCTATCCTGAGAATTTCAGTTTTATGAGCGAAAAGAGCGGATACAATCATTTGTATTGGTACAGTATCAGCGGTAATCTGTTGAAACAGGTAACTTCCGGCTCGTATGAGGTGCAGGATTTTCTGGGTTATGACCCTGAGGATGGTAGTTTTTATTACACCAGCAACGAAGAAAGCCCTATGCGTAGTGCTGTGTACAAGATTGACCGTAAAGGAAAGAAAAGCAAGTTGTCCGACAAGACAGGAACGAATAGCGCGCAATTCAGTACGGACATGAAGTATTTTATGAACCGCTACTCCAGTGTGGATACACCTACTGTTATCACGCTGAACGACAATACAGGTAAGACATTGACTACTCTAGTCGATAATGCCGCCCTGAAACAGAGAATTGACGGATATGCCATGCCGAAAAAAGAATTCTTCAATTTCCAGACCTCAGAGGGTACTAAGCTGAATGGCTGGATGATGAAACCGACTGATTTCTCGGCCAATAAGAAGTATCCGGTCATCATGTTCCAATATAGTGGCCCGGGATCACAGCAGGTACTTGACAAATTCGGCGTCAGCTGGGAAACATATATGGCATCGCAGGGTTATATTGTGGTTTGTGTAGACGGACGAGGAACAGGTGGACGCGGTGCAGAATTTGCTAAATGCACCTATCTGAACCTTGGCGTGAAAGAAGCCAAAGACCAGGTAGAAACAGCTCTTTATCTGGGAGGTCTGCCTTATGTAGACAAAAATCGCATCGGCATCTGGGGATGGAGCTTTGGCGGATATATGACTATCATGAGCATGAGTGAAGGTACACCGGTATTTAAAGCCGGAGTAGCCGTTGCCGCCGTTACGGACTGGAATTATTATGATACGGTATACGGGGAACGCTTTATGCGTACTCCGAAAGAAAATGCAGAAGGATACAAAGCTGCTTCCGCTTTCAACCGTGCCCATAAGTTGAATGGTAACCTGCTATTAGTTCACGGAATGGCTGATGACAATGTACACTTCCAGAATTGCGCGGAATATGCAGAACATCTGGTACAACTTGGAAAGCAATTCGATATGCAAGTGTATACGAACCGTAACCACAGTATTTATGGGGGTAATACACGCTTGCACCTGTATACGAAATTAACAAATTTCTTTGACAGGGAATTAAAATGACAGTTTCCATTTATCTGATATCACTATGACAAACAGAGTACCTAAACCGGAATGGCTTAAAATAAGTATCGGAGCGAACGAACGTTATACCGAAACTAAGCGTATTGTAGAATCGCACTGCCTGTATACTATTTGCAGCAGCGGACGCTGCCCCAATATGGGGGAGTGCTGGAGCAGAGGTACTGCCACTTTTATGATTGGCGGCAATATTTGCACCCGCTGTTGCAAGTTCTGCAATACACAAACCGGGAAACCCCTGCCGCTCGATCCGCAAGAACCTACCCACGTAGCAGAGTCCATCGCTTTAATGAAACTCTCGCATGCAGTCATCACCTCAGTAGACAGGGATGACCTGCCTGACCTCGGTGCTACACATTGGACGCAAACCATCCGCGAAATCAAACGCCTCAATCCGGAAACTACCGTAGAAGTGTTGATACCCGATTTCCAGGGACGACATGAGCTTGTTGCACAAGTGATCGACGCCCGGCCGGAAATTATCTCCCACAACATGGAAACCGTAAAACGTATCAGTCCGTTGGTGCGCAGTGCCGCCCGTTATGAAACAAGCCTTGAAGTGCTACGCCAAATTGCAGAAAGCGGTACTACGACCAAATCGGGCATTATGGTCGGACTGGGAGAAACCCCGACGGAAGTAGAAGAACTGATGAATGATTTACGCCAAGTGGGTTGCCACATTCTGACAATCGGACAATATCTGCAACCTACACACAAACACTATCCTGTGGCAGAGTATGTGACTCCCACTCAATTTAACATTTACAAACAGATTGGATTAGAAAAAGGATTTGTACAGGTAGAAAGTGCCCCGCTGGTCCGTTCTTCCTATCATGCCGATAAATCAACCATTTACATACAAAAAAAGATGAAATAAAGAACATTTAGCTATAGCTGATTGTTAATTAGAGAAAACGACAAAATAATACAATAATGGGTCGGCAAAGAGTTCTATCATCTCAATTCAATATGTCATTAGGATATATTCCTGTTATTATATCCATTTTACTATGCGAATTCATAGATCAAGACATAGCAATCTACACCGGTACCGGTGTGGGAATATTCTACAGTTTCACTATCTGGACAAGTAAAAGTATACATGTTCCTAAAATCATTCTTTACAGTACAACCGGAATGTTATTGTTGCTGACTATAACGACTTTTATTATTCCGAATTATTGCCCTAAGGAAATGTCTCCGTTTACTTTGGAAATCAGCGCCATTATTCCACCACTGGTTATCTTTCTCAACCGGAAACGTTTTCTGAACTATCATGCCTCACAAACCCATAAATGTTGCAAGCAGTTTTTTGCCCAAGGAGCCGAAGCCGCAATTGTTTCAGCACGTGTATTACTGATTATCAGTTCCCTGCATTTTTTTATCATCATTATCTCTGTTTTGATAAGTCACCCGATGGGAGATACCCTCCGCTATATATTATTCCACATCATTCCTCCTTGTGTATTCATTTTAAGTATCCTGTTCAACCAATTCGGTATCTACTATTTCAATAAGGTAATGAGATACACGGTTTTTGTACCGATAGTCGACAAAAAAGGAAATGTCTTGGGAAAAGCAATAGCCTCTGAAGCCATAAACCATAAAAATGGCTATATAAACCCGGTTATCCGTATTGCAGTAACTTCACATGGCATGTTGTATCTTCTGCCACGCCCACAATGTTCCTCGCTTGAGAAAGGAAAAATAGATTTACTCATGGAGAGTTATCTCCTTTATGGTGAAACATTGGAACAAGGTGTTGAAAGAATGTTACAGCAAACACTTCCCACGGCTCCGCGCCAGAATTTGCACTTCAACCTGATGTATCCCTTCGAAAATGAAGTCACTAACCGACTGATTTATCTCTTTACCCTCGATTTGGATAATGATTCTATATTATGTAATAAAAACTTTAAAGGTGGAAAACTTTGGACTTTCCAGCAGATAGAACATAATTTATACCGTAATTTCTTCAGTAGCTGTTTTGAATATGAATTCGAACATATTAAAGCTATTATTAACATAAGAGAAGAATATAAAGACACTAATGGATAAATATACAGCTCACTAAAAAGAAAACATAAAAAAACATAGCTACAATTTGGGCTGGTTTAAAAATCCCAATATCTTTGCACACATAACCTTATATATAAATTTTTAGAAAAAAAACATGAACAAATCATTTGGTCACTATAGGAGACTGAAGGCATTATCATATACCTTCCTCCTATCAATGGTACTGTCGTGCCCAGTTGTAAATGCTGCAGGTAGAGAAAAAATCCATGCGGAAGTTGCCCAGCAACAAAGCCAAATCCTTAGCGTAACGAAAATCAACCCTACCACAGTAGAAGTATTATTCGCCAATCAACAGCGTATGACTCTTGATTTCTATGGAGAAAACATCTTCAGAATCTTCCAGGACAATACAGGTGGCATACTCCGTGACCCGGAAGCCAAGCCTGAAGCTAAAATTTTGGTAAGCCAACCCCGCAAAGATGTATCCCAACTGGATATTAAAAACAGCGATGGTTCCGTATCCATTATTACCGGAAAGATTGAAGTACAATTAAACAAGAGCACCGCATTGATGAAGGTCATCAATCTGACAACCGGCGCTACCGTACTGGAAGAAGCAGAGCCTATTATTTTCGATAAAGAAAGAGTCACCTTGAAATTTAAAGAACATCCACAGGAGTATTTCTATGGAGGTGGTGTACAGAACGGGCGATTCTCACATAAAGGTAAAACCATATCCATTGAAAACCAAAACAGCTGGACAGACGGAGGTGTAGCATCTCCTAATCCATTCTATTGGTCAACGAATGGTTATGGCTTGATGTGGCACACCTTCAAAAGAGGAGTTTATGACTTCGGAAGAGAAGAAAAGAATATTGTGAAACTATTTCATCAGACAAACTATCTGGATATCTTTGTCATGGTTAATGAAGGTGCTGTACCTTTACTGAATGATTTCTATCAACTGACCGGCAACCCTGTATTGCTTCCGAAATTCGGTTTCTATCAAGGGCACCTGAATGCCTATAACCGTGACTACTGGAAAGAAGACGAGAACGGAATTCTATTTGAAGACGGAAAACGTTATAAAGAAAGTCAGAAGGACAACGGTGGTATCAAAGAATCGCTGAATGGAGAAAAAAATAATTATCAATTCTCGGCACGTGCCGTGATAGACCGCTATAAGAACCATGATATGCCTCTGGGCTGGCTCTTACCTAACGATGGTTATGGAGCCGGTTACGGTCAGACGGAAACACTGGATGGAAACATACAAAACCTGAAAGAACTGGCAGGATATGCTCATAAGAATGGTGTGGAAATCGGTTTGTGGACTCAATCTGACTTACATCCTAAAGCAGGTATCAGCGCTTTGTTGCAAAGAGATATCGTGAAAGAGGTACGTGATGCCGGTGTACGTGTATTGAAAACGGACGTAGCATGGGTGGGATCCGGATACTCCTTCGGACTGAATGGTATTACAGACGTGGCACAAATCATGACCTACTATGGTAACGACGCTCGTCCTTTCATCATTTCTCTCGATGGCTGGGCAGGTACACAGCGCTATGCAGGTATATGGTCGGGCGACCAAACCGGTGGCGTTTGGGAGTATATACGTTTTCACATTCCGACTTATATAGGTTCGGGATTATCGGGTAATCCTAATATCTGCTCTGATATGGATGGTATTTTCGGTGGAAAAAATCCAATAGTAAATACCAGAGACTTCCAATGGAAAACCTTTACCCCTATGCAACTGAATATGGATGGTTGGGGAGCTAATGAGAAGTATCCTCATGCACTGGGTGAACCTGTAACTTCCATCAACCGCTGGTATCTGAAAATGAAATCGGAAATCATGCCATATACATACAGTATAGCAAAAGAGGCTGTTGACGGTCTGCCAATGATTAGAGCTATGTTCCTTGAATATCCTAATCCTTATACGTTGGGGAAAGCAACGCAATATCAGTTCCTATATGGCCCATATTTCTTGATAGCTCCTATTTATCAGGCTACCAAAGCTGATGCACAAGGCAACGATATCCGCAACGGTATTTACCTGCCCGAAGGTGAATGGGTAGATTATTTCTCCGGTGAATTATATCAGGGTGGACGTATCATCAACAACTTTACTTCACCGCTTTGGAAACTCCCCGTATTCGTGAAAAACGGGGCAATCATACCCATGACGTCCCCCAACAATAACGTCAATGAAACAGCCAAAAACCTGCGTATATACGAACTCTATCCATACGGACAAAGCACATTTACTGAATATGACGATGACGGTATCACTGAAGAATATCGTGCAGGTAAGGGTGCAAGCACTTTGATAGAGTCTGCCGTTGGTCCGAAAGGTGATGTTACAATTACTATTCAACCGACTCAGGGTGATTTCAACGGCTTTGTAAAAGAGAAAGTTACCGAGTTCAAAGTCAATGTGACCCAAAGGCCCAAGAAGGTTTCGGCAACCATCGGTAAGAACAAGTTGAAACTTACCGAAGCCAAAAGTATGGATGAGTTCCTCCAAAAAGAAAACGTCTATTTCTATGACGCTCAACCTAATTTGAACAAATTTGCTACCAAAGGTAGCGAGTTTGAGAAAGAAGTTATCATTAAGAACCCACAGCTACTCGTCAAGTTGGCTGCTACGGACATCACTGTAAATCGTACAATATTGAAGATTGATGGGTTTGTGTTTGCTCCGACTGACAACACCAAGACAAGTACCGGCCCTCTGACCGCTCCTAAGGCTAAGGTAAGTGAAGAGAATACAGCTGCTTATACTCTGAAACCTACCTGGAACAAGATAGACAATGCCGACTATTACGAGATAGAGTTCGACGGTATGAACTATAGTACCATCAAGGATACGGAATTGTTGTTTGAAGGACTGAAAGTGGAAACTACATACGACTTCAAAATACGTGCAGTGAATAAGGATGGATATTCCGATTGGTCAACATTCAGTGCTACTACCAAGAAAGATCCGTTGGAATTTGCCCTCCATGGCATTACGGGTGAAACTACCGCTGCCAACCAAGGCCGTTCACTCCGCCGCTTGTTCGACTTTGAAGAAGGTGAATTGTGGCATACCAAGTATAATGAAAAAGCTGTACCGTTCGATCTGGTTATGGATTTGAAATCAATCAATCAAGTTGAGAAGTTCCACTATCTTCCGCGTGAAAATGCAGGAAACGGAACAATCCTGAAAGGTACTGTTTACTACAGTATGGATAAAGAGAACTGGACTGAAGCAGGAGCGTTCGAATGGAAACGTAACAATGAAGTGAAGGTATTTACATTTACCCAAGCACCAACTGCACGCTACATCAAGATGAGTATCACTGAAGCCGTTGGCAACTATGGTTCCGGTCAAGAGATTTACGTATTCAAAGTACCGGGAACAGAAAGTTACTTGCCGGGCGATATTAATAACGACAAATTGATTGATGAAAACGATCTGACCTCGTACACCAACTATACCGGCCTGAGACGTGGCGATGCCGACTTTGAAGGATACATCAGCAACGGCGATTTGAACCGTAACGGTCTGATAGACGCCTATGATATTTCTGTCGTAGCCACTCAGCTTGAAGGTGGTGCCGACGGTGTCAGAGGTGAAAAAGTAGAAGGTAGTCTCAACATAAGTACGCCGAAACATACTTATGCCAAAGACGAAATAGTAGAAGTATTGGTAAAAGGTTCCGGACTACGTTTCGTAAATGCTCTCAGTTTTGCTTTACCTTACAATCCTGCCGATTATGAGTTTGTGAGCGTACAGCCGATAGCCATGAAAGAAATGGAGAACCTGACTAATGACAGACTCCATACCAACGGAACGAAATCGCTGTATCCTACGTTCGTAAACATCGGAGAGCGTAAAGCATTGGAAGGTGACGGTGACTTGTTCATTCTAAAACTCAAAGCTAAACGGAATGTGACTTTCAACTTGAAGATAACAGACGGATATCTGGTAGATAAGTTACTGAATGTATGTAAGTTCTAAATGTCATACCGATAAGAGAGTTTTCTCTCTTATCGGTACATAAATAAAAAAACGAAGGTGTATCCAAAACAAACAGTAAGTGTTTTTTTGTTTTTGATACACCTTCGTTTTTTTATTCCTTCTTTCACTCCTACCTATACAGTAGAAAAATACAAGGTATTTTAGAAAGGTCGGGCACTTTCCCTTGCCATTCTTTTACAGTCTTGGTTTTGATATACTCTCCTTCGCAAGTAATATTTGCCGCAATACAAAGTTTGGTTTGCGGACGGCAATTATGCAGAATATCCTCTACCATCTTATTATTTCGATAAGGGGTTTCAATGAAAAGTTGAGTCTGACTCTCGGCATACACACGCTGTTCGAGCATTTTCAACTTCTTGGCACGTTCACCAGGTTCAATCGGCAAATAACCGTTGAATGCAAAACTTTGCCCGTTGAAACCCGACCCCATGACAGACATAATAATGGAAGAAGGTCCCACCAAAGGAACCACTTTCAGGTTTTTACGTTGAGCGATAGCAACCACATCCGCTCCCGGATCGGCCACAGCCGGACAACCGGCTTCAGATATCACCCCCATCGGGTTTCCCGTTTCAAGAGGTTTCAAATATCCGGAGATATCCTCAGGCGAGGTATGCTTGTTCAACGTGTAAAAAGTAAGCGTATCTATATCTATCTCCCTATCCACCTTTTTCAGAAAACGACGTGCCGAACGCACATCCTCCACTATAAAATGGCGGATACCTGAAATGATCTCCTTATTATAAGAAGGTAAGACCGTCTCAACAGGAGTATCACCCAAAGTAACGGGTAAAAGATAAAGAGCAGATTCCATTATCCGTAAATGATATTTCCATTCTCGTCCTTGTACTCATCCAGCCCCTTTTCATAAGTAGCCATAGCACGAAGGCTCATACCGACACTGGAGAAACCACCATCATGATACAAATTCTGCATGGTAACCTTACGGGTGAGATCAGAAAACATAACGATACAATAGTCTGCACATTCGTCAGCCGAAGCATTACCCAGTGGAGACATACGATTAGCAAAGTCGAACAACTTATCCATCCCCTTCACTCCGGAACCGGCAGTAGTCATTGTAGGAGACTGGGAAATAGTATTGACGCGTACATTATGTTCGCGACCGTAAATGTAACCGAAACTACGAGCGATTGATTCCAACAAAGCCTTAGCATCAGCCATATCATTGTAACCGTAGAACGTACGTTGCGCAGCCACATAACTCAAAGCCAAAATCGAACCATATTCAGCAATAGCGTTCATCTTCTTGGCAGCCTGTATCATTTTATGGAAAGAGATAGCCGAAATATCCAACGTCTTGTCCAACATGTCATAATCAAGATCATCGTAAGTACGTTTTTTACGCACATTGGGAGACATACCGATGGAGTGAAGCACAAAGTCAATCTGACCACCCAACACTTCCATAGAACGTTTGAAGACGTTTTCCAAATCTTCTACACTTGTAGCATCAGCCGCAATCACTTCACAATTCAGTTTCTCGGCAAGAGCCGATACTTCACCCATACGCACAGCGACCGGTGTATTGGATAAGGTGATAGTCGCACCTTCTTCTACTGCTTTTTCTGCTACTTTCCAGGCAATGGACTGCTCATTCAGAGCACCGAATATAATGCCTCTTTTTCCTTTCAACAAATTGTAACTCATACCTATTATTTACTAAAATTCGGCACAAAGATACGAAGTTTCTGCATAAAAGCCCTGAAAGTGTGCAAAGAAAAGGCCAAAACCTCAAAAAATACACCAAAACCAACAATAAGTACACATAGTTTCATTCAAAGCCCGATACATTTGCAATCAGTAATTAAGAGGTTTTTTCATAATATTTATTTAAGGTTAGAATTAGGTTAACATGAATTATTTATTAATTCTTTCGTAAGTTGCTCGTGAGAGTCGCTTACGGGAGAATAATAAAAAAGTGGTAAGCAGAGAGTGAATAGTTGAAAGTCAATAACCCCGAATATGATGAAAACGCCTTTCCTTAATTAACCCGTAATTTGTAATTAATAACTTGTAATTAATATAGTATCACGAATGAACACATTTATAAAAAAACTGGTTGCGCTCATCGTTTTTTCCCTGCCACTGTTACCCATACAACATGCAGTATTTGCGCAAAACGGAAGTTTGATAGACGAAAGTATCTACAAGAACCTTCCTTTCGATATGCCTAAGGTAAAACAACCTTCATTCCCCGATTATACAGTCAATATTTTAGAATTCGGCGCCAAAAGTGATGGCATCACTCTGAATACCCAAGCAATCAACAATGCCATCAAAGCGGTAAATGCCAAAGGTGGCGGTAAAGTCGTCATCCCGGAAGGACTATGGCTGACAGGCCCTATCCAACTGTTAAGTAATGTAAACCTACATACCGAAAAGAATGCATTGGTACTATTTACAGACGATTTCAATGCCTATCCCATCATCAAAACTTCGTTTGAAGGACTGGAAACCCGTCGTTGCCAATCACCTATCTCCGCGATGAATGTTGAAAACATTGCTATTACAGGTTATGGCGTATTCGATGGTTCGGGCGACAGTTGGCGCCCTGTGAAACAAAGTAAACTCACTCCCGGACAATGGAACGAGTTGGTAAAATCAGGTGGTGTAGTAGATAATTCCGTATGGTATCCCACTGCAGGTTCCCTGAAAGGAGCACTGGCTTGCAAGGAATTCAATAATCCTGAAGGTATCGAAACCGAAGAAGAATGGAATGAAATCCGTCCATGGCTGCGTCCGGTATTACTGAATATCGTCAAGAGCAAGAAAGTACTGCTCGAAGGTGTCACTTTCAAGAACTCCCCGAGTTGGTGCCTGCACCCGTTGTCTTGTGAACACATCACTATCAACCAAGTGAAAGTATTCAATCCATGGTACTCTCAGAATGGTGATGCCTTGGATCTTGAGTCTTGCAATAATGCACTGATTATCAACAATATCTTTGATGCTGGCGATGATGCCATCTGTATTAAATCCGGAAAAGATGAAGATGGTCGCAAACGCGGCGAACCTTGCCAGAACGTAATCGTCATGAACAACACTGTATTACATGGACATGGCGGTTTCGTAGTAGGTAGTGAAATGTCCGGTGGTGTAAAAAATATCTACGTTACAGATTGTACCTTCCTAGGTACTGACGTAGGTTTGCGTTTCAAGAGTACCCGTGGTCGTGGTGGTGTGGTAGAAGGTATTTATATCCACAATATCCACATGATTGATATACCTCACGAAGCATTGTTGTTCGACCTTTTCTATGGTGGTAAAGGTGCAGGCGAAGAAACGGAAGAAGAGCTGAAAGACCGTATGCAAGCCGCCATTCCACCGGTAACTGTTGAAACTCCTTCATTCCGCGACATTCATATTTCAAACATCATCTGCAAAGGCTCGGGACGTGCCATGTTCTTCAATGGTCTGCCTGAAATGCCCATCAAAAATGTGACGGTGAAAGATGTGATTATCAGTGATGCTAAAGAAGGTATCATTATCAGTCAAGCGCAAGGTGTAACTCTGAAGAATATCCGTATTGAAACCAAAGGAAACACTCTGAAGGTGAAGAACGCCAAAGAACTGAAAGTAGAAGGAAAGGAATATCCAGTGATTGATGCAAAGGGCAAGACACTGGATTTCTAATTCATCACAGAGAACATAGAGTTTTCTTGAAATGCAGATTAAAAACCTTAAATTTGCATCTTCATCTATTAAACACAATACGTCATGAAAACGACCTTTTTAGCCGGTTTCCTGTTGCTATGTACAGGTACACTTACCGCACAATCACCAACAAGTACCCGAACAATTTCCATAGAAGTCAGTAACACTTGGAACAAAGATAGAACAGATGCCCCCGTCGTACTGAAACTCAACGATCTGAAACCCGGTTTCCAGGTACGTTCCGCTGTAGTAATGAACGGTAATAAAGAAGTTCCTTCACAGTTGGACGATTTGAACGGTGATCTGAAAGCCGACGAACTGGCATTCGTCATCGACATGCCTGCACAGAGTAAGAAAGAACTCACGATCACCTTATCTTCTACCAAGACAGATAAAAATTATCCTACACGTGTTTTTGCCGAACTACTGGTACGTGAGCCCATGAAACAAAAACACGCTCCCATACAGTCGGTCACAGCACCGGGTACCACCAATTTCTATAATATGATATACGGACATGGTCCGATGTTTGAGTCCGAACTTGTGGCATACCGTGTATACTTCAATGCCAAACAGACCGTGGATCCCTATGGGAAATTCCATAAGGGACTGGAAATCAAAGAAAGCCAATTCTACCCCAACGACGAACAACTGGCACGAGGTTTTGGAGATGATGTGCTGATGGTGGGAAACAGCTGTGGCATCGGTACTCTGAAAGGCTGGGACGGAAATAAAGCTATCCATATAGAACCGGTAGCTTTTCGCACTGAACGTATCCTTGCATACGGTCCCGTCCGTACCGTAACCGACATAGAAGTAAAGGGTTGGAATTATCAGGGTAGAGAGTTAAATATGACCAACCGTTATATCCTCTATGCCGGCCATCGCGACCTATTGGTAGAAACGTTCTTCGATGAACCGTTGAAAGACGAAGTTTTCTGTACCGGCGTACAGAATATTATGGGTAACGAGACTCTCACTGATTCTGATCACATGGGATTGATAGGCAGCTGGGGAAGACACTGGCCCGTAAATGATACTGTGAAATATGCCAAAGAAACCGTGGGTATCGCCACTTATATTCCGCAGAAATACGTTCGTAAGGAAGTGAAAGATAAAGATAACTTTCTCTACACTATATCTGCACCAGGCAACGACCGTTTCCATCACTATACAATGTTCACTTCCTGCAAGGAAACATTTGGCTATCCCACACCGGAAGCCTGGTTTGCTTATATGCGAGATTGGAAAGAAGAGTTGGAACACCCTGTGGATGTAAAGCAACTGACAGCCCAAGAAAAAAATTACGTATCCGAAGTATGGGTATCCGATTTGGGAAACGGGAAATATAAAAATCCGGTACTCTATGCTGATTACTCCGATCCTGACGCCTGCCGCGTAGGAGATGATTTCTACCTAACCTCTTCTAGTTTCAACTGCCTGCCCGGTCTCCAAATTCTACATTCCAAAGACCTTGTGAATTGGACTATCATAGGTGCCGCCGTACCATACGCACTAACTCCCACCGAAACGCCCGAACGACCGGAACACGGTAATCGTATATGGGCTCCGGCCATCCGTCACCACAATGGCGAGTTCTACATTTTCTGGGGTGATCCCGACCAAGGTGCTTTCATGGTAAAAGCCAAAGATCCGAGTGGACCGTGGACCAAACCTGTACTAGTAAAACCGGGAAAAGGCATCATCGATACTTGCCCCTTCTGGGACGAAGACGGTAAAGTATACATGGTACATGCCTATGCCGGTAGCCGTGCACAACTGAAAAGTGTCATTGCCATCTGTGAACTGAACGCCGAAGCAACCCGGGCCATCACTCCTTCACGCATCATTTTCGATGGTCACGAGGCACATGAAACCTGCGAAGGTCCGAAGTTCTACAAACGGGGCGATTATTACTACATTTTCCATCCGGCAGGTGGTGTACCTACCGGGTGGCAGGTAGTACTTCGTTCTAAAAATGTATACGGTCCTTACGAATGGAAAACTGTGATGGCACAGGGAAACAGCCCGATCAACGGTCCCCACCAAGGTGCATGGGTGGATACCGTGACCGGTGAAGACTGGTTTCTACACTTTCAAGATGTAGGTGCTTATGGCCGATTGGTACACTTGCAACCCATGAAGTGGGTGAACGACTGGCCTGTTATCGGTATTGATAAAGACGGTGACGGCTGTGGCGAACCTGTATTGACCTATAAGAAACCAGATGTCGGCAAATGTTATCCCATCTGTACTCCGCAGGAAAGTGACGAGTTCGACGGGTACACGCTGTCTCCGCAATGGCAATGGCATGCCAATATCAATGAGAAGTGGGCATACAGCGCAGGCGACCGAAGTGTTATACGTCTATACTCTTATCCGGTAGTAAAAGAATACAAAAACCTGTGGGATGTAGCTAATCTGCTTTTACAGAAAACCCCTTCCAGTAATTTCACAGCCACCATGAAGTTGACCTTCAAACCTATACAGAAGTACAAAGGTGAACGTACCGGACTGATTGTCATGGGAATGGACTATGCCGGGTTAATCTTAGAGAATACAGATAAAGGACTGGTTCTTTC
This sequence comes from Bacteroides sp. OM08-11, assembly GCF_003438665.1. NCBI lineage: Bacteria > Pseudomonadati > Bacteroidota > Bacteroidia > Bacteroidales > Bacteroidaceae > Bacteroides > Bacteroides sp. OM08-11. The sequence goes on along the minus strand of NZ_QSTJ01000002.1, from coordinate 250,588 downwards.
ACAGATTTCTTGTCAGAATGCCGACAAAGGTAAACCTGAACAAATAAATGGAAGCGTGAATTTGGCAGATAATACGGTTTATCTGAGAGTGAAATTCAGTACAGATGGAAAGAATATCAAAAGCAGTGAAGGAGGACACGATCTCATGGTGATGTGTAACTTCAGTTATAGTCTCGACGGAAAACAGTATCAACCACTCGGCCAGCCCTTCCAAGCTAAAGAAGGCAAATGGATCGGAACTAAAGTGGGAATGTTCTGTACCCGTCCTGCCATTGTCACCAACGATGGAGGTTGGGCAGATATAGACTGGTTCAGAATTACCAAGAAATAAGTACTGTATCTATCTCACTTTTTATGCGTATATTTGCATTGAATTAATAGGAACAACGTATGAAAAGACTGATAATATTTGATTTAGATGGTACATTACTGAATACCATTGCCGATTTGGCACAAAGTACAAACCATGCTCTGCATGTATTGGGATATCCCACACACGAAGAATCCGCCTATAATTTTATGGTAGGTAACGGAATCAATAAACTGTTTGAACGTGCCCTGCCCGAAGGAGAGAAAAGTGAAGAAAATGTGTTGCGTGTACGTACAGAATTTATTCCTTATTATGATGTGCACAATGCAGACAAGAGCCGTCCCTACCCCGGCATTTCCGGGCTGCTGGAACAATTGCAGGCAAAAGGATTGCATATAGCCGTCGCTTCCAATAAGTACCAGGCGGCCACCGAAAAGCTGATAGCCCACTATTTCCCCGGCATTCGTTTCATCGCTGTATTTGGACAGCGGGAGGGCGTGAACGTGAAACCGGATCCGACCATCGTGGAAGATATTCTTGCTATAACTAAAGTAGAAAAAGAGAGTGTACTCTACGTAGGAGATTCCGGAGTAGATATGCAAACGGCACTCAATGCCGGTGTCACCTCCTGCGGGGTTACATGGGGCTTCCGTCCACGTACTGAACTGGAAAGCTTTCATCCGAATTACATCGTAGACAAAGCAGGGGATATTCTGTCTCTCATTAATCAATAATCACTATTTTTTAATGTGGAATATCCGGGGAAAAATATACATTTCTCCGGATATTCTGCTTTATAACATCATTAGACCGGGCTTTAACATTATAATACCATATAGAAAACAAAAAATACACGCCTAAGAACAAATATTCCACAACTGATATTTTACATTCCGATACATTTGCATCAAACAATTAACAGTGTGTACGAACACACTAAAGAAAAAAATCACTTATTTAATTTATAAACATGCAAAGGATGTCTAACAAAATGAAAAACATGCGCGCATTTCTGCTATCATTACTGGCAGTGATATCGCTTAGCGTATCAGCGCAGAATGTAACCGTGAAGGGTACGGTTACAGACAAAACAGGAGAAACCGTTATTGGTGCTTCCGTAGTACAAAAAGGTAATACCAGTAACGGTACAATTACCGATATCGACGGTAATTTCTCTCTCAGTGTTCCCTCTAATGCTACCTTAGTTATTTCTTATGTGGGAATGACCACACAAGAAATTGCAGTAAAAGGACAAAAAACAATTAATGTAGTTTTAGCTGATGATGCACAGGCTTTGGAAGAAGTTGTGGTTATCGGATATGGTACTGTGAAGCGTAAAGACTTGACAGGTTCTGTAGCAACGGTCAGTTCCGATGTACTGGCTGCTGTTCCAGTGGCTTCTGCCACAGAAGCTTTGACCGGCAAAATGGCAGGTGTACAGATTACCACAACAGAAGGTTCACCAGATGCTGAAATGAAAATTCGCGTACGTGGTGGTGGTTCAATCACAGGTGATAACACTCCATTGTTCATTGTAGACGGTTTTCCTGTGGAATCCATCAGCGATATTCCTGCTTCGGATATTGAAGATATCACAGTTCTGAAAGATGCCTCTTCTACAGCTATCTACGGTTCACGTGGTGCAAATGGTGTAATTTTGGTAACAACGAAGTCTGGTAAAGAAGGAAAAGTCAACGTTAGTTATAACGCTTACTATAGCTGGAAAAAAATTGCCAAGACTCTGGATGTACTTTCTCCAAAAGATTATGCTAAATGGCAATATGAATTGGCAGCTCTTATTAAATCAGATGACTTGAGTTCATATGAGAAATATTTTGGAGCTTATACCGATATGGATATGTATGACAATATTCCATATAATGACTGGCAAGATTTAACATTTGGCCGCACAGGTCATACATTCAATCATAACTTAAATATCAATGGTGGTAGCGATAAAATCAAATATGCATTCAGTTATAGCCATATGAATGATAAAGCTATCATGGAAGGCTCAAATTACAAACGTGACAACTTTAGTTTGAAATTAAATACTAAACCTGTGAAGAATGTAACACTGGACTTCTCCGCGCGTTACTCTGATACTGATATCAAAGGAGGTGGTGCAAATGATGTTAGTAGTACTTACGACTCAGACAAGCGTTTGAAGTACTCTGTAATTTATACCCCAATTCCACTTTCAAATCTGGATTCTTCTGCAGGTAGTTCTGATGATGACTTAGGAAACTTGTATCACCCATTAACTGCTATCTCTGACAATGATCGCGAACAGGAACGTAAAACCTTGAATGTAGCAGCCAGCTTCGGTTGGGAGATCTTTAAGAATTTCAAAATCAAAACAGAAGTCGGTTATGACGATTATCGCAACAGTGACCAACGCTATTGGGGGCTGACTACCTATTATATCAAAAACGTACCATCTGACATTAATCAAGGAAAACCCGCTGCGCAATTTGCGAACACGAACCGTCATAAGTTCCGTAATACCAATACTATCAGTTACGATTTCTCCAAATTATTTAAAGGAGATAGTCATCACTTGAATGCAATGGTAGGTCACGAATGGATTATAACTAAATCTAAAGTATTAACTGATATTATACATGGTTTTCCTGAATCATTCACAGCACAAGATGCATGGAAATACTCCTCACAAGGAGTACCCTTCTCCATAGATAATTATATTAATCCAGATGATAAATTATTGTCTTATTTCGGTCGTGTAAATTATGACTTCGAAAGCAAGTATCTGGTTAGCGCAACATTCCGTGCCGATGGTTCTTCCAAATTTGCTTCAGGTAATCAGTGGGGTTATTTTCCCTCTGCTGCTGTTGCATGGCGTATTTCTTCCGAAAGATTTATGGAAGGTACCAAATCTTGGTTAGATGATTTAAAACTCCGTTTCAGCTATGGTACTGCCGGAAACAATAATATTCCTTCGGGGCAGATGAATTTAAATTATGTATCTTCAGCCACATCATGGATTAATGGTTTCAGTAACTACTGGGCAGCTTCTAAAACAATGCCAAATCCTGATTTGAAATGGGAAACTACTATTACCCGTAATATTGGCATGGATTTCACTGTCCTGGGTGGTAAACTTAATGGTAGTGTGGAAGCTTATTTAAATACAACTAAAGATTTGTTAATCCAATTTCCAGTTTCCGGTACAGGATACGATTACCAATACCGTAATATGGGCAAAACTCAAAACAAAGGTATTGAAGCAACTCTAAACTGGACAGCTATTGAAAAGAAAAACTTCGGTTTGAGCTTCAGCGCTAACATTGGTTTTAACAAGAATGAAATCAAAGATCTTGGCATCATGAACGACTTCGGAGCAGAAACATATTGGGCTTCTTCTGAAATTGGTTACGATTTTTGGATTGCGAAAGGAGGTTCTGTAGGTAAAATGTATGGTTACCGTTCTGCTGGACGTTATGAGGTAAGCGATTTTGAAGGTTACGATGCATCAAGTAAAAAATGGATATTAAAAGATGGAGTAGTGGATGCATCTGCCGTAGTAGGAACTTTACGCCCCGGTATGATGAAATTACAAAATCTTGACGGTAGTGAAGATAACAAAGTAACTTCCGATGACCGTGAAATCATTGGGGACGCAAATCCTCTGCATACAGGCGGTTTTACTATCAATGCTCGTGCATATGGCTTTGATTTGAGTGCAAATTTCAACTGGAGTTATGGCAACGATGTATATAATGCCAACAAAATTGAATTTACCCAAACCGGTAAATACCAGTATCGTAATTTGATTTCAGATATGGCTGATGGAAAACGTTGGACTAATTTAAATGCTGACGGTACAATTTGTAATGATCCCGCCCAACTAGCTGCAATGAATGCCAACACCACCATGTGGTCACCCTATACCGCACGTATGGTGTTCAGCGATTGGGCTGTTGAAGATGCATCATTCTTACGCTTGAATACTTTGACATTAGGATATACCTTACCTAAAGCTCTGTTGAACAAAATAAAGATTCAGAATCTGCGTTTCTATGTAACAGGTTACAACTTATTCTGTATTACAGATTACTCAGGATATGACCCAGAAGTTTCAACTGTCCGCAAAACAAATCTGACTCCGGGGGTTGACTACTCTGCATATCCCAAGAGCCGCCAATTTGTTATAGGTGTTAACTTAAACTTCTAAACTAATAAAAAGAAAGACAAATATGAAAAGATTTATATACATATCACTGTTATCCCTTTCATTGACAGGTATAATGACCTCCTGTGATTTGGATGCTCCAGCACAATCTGCAATGGAAGAGCCTAATTTGTTCAATGTAAAAGAATTGGCAGAAGCTGCCGTAATGGGTATTCATCAATCTTTTGGCGAGACAAACTCATATCGTGGTCGTTTCCTTCCTTATTATGGAATAAATTCCGATATCGAATGGATTAATAATATGGACGCATCAAAAATCGCAGATGATGGTAAATACGAATTATGTACATATGCAGCCCGTCCATCCAATACTCAAATGAATACTGCCAATAATGCTTGGGCCAAATTTTATGAAGGTATAGAACGTGCCAATTTATGCATACGCGGCTTAAAAAACCATTCAAATCTTGAAGATCCTGATTTTGCTCAACTCTTAGGTGAAGCCATTACTTTAAGAGCTGTACTCTATCTTGACTTGATTAAAGGTTGGGGAGATGTTCCCGCACGTTTTGAACCCAATAGTTCTGAAACTGTGTACCTTCCTAGAACCGATAGAGACGAGATCTATCTTCGTCTTTTAAGCGATTTGGACAATGCAGCTGAGATGGTACCTTGGCCAAACGGTTCAGATGTTACTAAAAGTACTGAGCGTGTCAACAAAGCTTTCGTAAAAGGACTCCGTGCCCGGATCGCACTCTATGCAGCCGGATATAGTCAGCGCGCAGATGGTGTACGTAGAAGTACTAATCCAGAATTGAGTGTTGATAAAATGTACACTATCGTAAAAAATGAATGTGAGGATATCATCAAAAACAGTGGTTGTCAGTTAGGAACATTTGAAGAAAATTTCAAGAAACTGTGTCAGGACAATACTACAGCTGGTGGAGAATCTATTTGGGAAATACCATTTGCAAGTGGACGTGGTCGCGTATTATACACATTTGGTGTAAAGCATAATGTTGCTGACCAATATACGTCACAGGCTCAGGGGGGTGTCAATGGTCCGTTACCTTATCTGTTTTATGATTATGATATCCAAGACATACGCCGTGACATAACTTGTGTACCTTACGAATGGGGTAAAGATTTAGTTGATGGAAAAGCCAAACAAGAACTACGTAGTTTAAAAAGTTGGTGTTTTGGAAAATTACGATACGAATGGATGAACCGTATCGTAACTTCCACCAATGATGATGGTGTAAATTGGCAATATATGCGTTTAGCAGACGTTTACTTGATGGCGGCAGAAGCAATTAATGAATTAGATGGTAATCCAGCAAATGCCGCAAAATACTTAAAGCCCATTTTGGATCGTGCTCTACCTGCAAGTAAAGTAACAGCATACATGAACCAAGCAACAGCCAGTCATAATGATTTCTTCAATGCAATCGTTGAACAGCGAGCACTAGAATTTGCGGGAGAATCATTAAGAAAGGCGGATCTTATTCGCTGGAATTTGTTGAAAACAAAATTAGATGAAGCCAAAGAAAAAATGAAGAAATTGGCAAGACGTGAAAGTCCTTATAATGATCTTCCTGAGAAACTCTACTATAAAACTGATACAGATGGAGAGTCTTTACTTTTCTACGGATTAAACCATGGTGAAACAGGTACTGCCCCTGCCGGTTATGAAAACGTTACTTGGATCAACACAGAGAAGTTGCCTGATGCTTTAATTGATGCTCTTTATCAAAAGAACCCTGATGAAAATCAATACTGGCCTATCTGGCAGACATTTGTCGATAGTAGTAACGGTACACTTTCCAACAACTAATATATTGTTGAACATACACATTAAAAGATTATCATGAATAAATTCAAGAAATATACATACCTGTTAGGACTAGCATGTACAGTCCTAACAGTAGCATGCGATGACCAAAGTGAGGAAATTACCTATTTGGAACATAATCACTTATTCGCTCCATTCGGTTTAGAAGCAAAGGTTAACAATACCATTGACGTACGTTTAAACTGGACTGTCAATTCCGAAGCATCGTCCTACGACTTGGAAATCTATGCCAATGATAGCCTAACATTTCAAGGTACCCCAGTACGTACCTATACTGATATCACAGCGGATCAATTACCCTATGATGTTACAGGACTAGAAGGTGATACCAAATATTCAGCCCGAATCATGTCTAAAAGTGAAAAGATTGAAAACTCAAAATGGAATGGTGTTTTTTTCAAGACAGATCCGGAAAAACTTTTAAAAGAGGTTGATGAAGATAATCTTACAGCTTCATCAGTTACTCTATACTTTGAATTAAACAGAACGTTTACCGAAGTGACAGTAACTCCAGAAAAGGGTGAAACCATAAAACAACCCATTTCAAGCCAAGATATTGAAAACGGTTATGTCACTGTAAATGGACTCGCAGGTAACACCAGTTATACAGCTAAATTACTCAACAATGAAAAGAATTGTGGTATACGTACATTTACTACGCTGATTGATCCAGCCACCGCAATAGTTGTATCACCAGAAGGAAAATCCTTGCAAGATGCAGTCGTAGAAGCAACTGCAAACAAGAATCTCATTTTGGTTCAAGCTGGCACTTACAATATTGATGAAGTTATTGTTGATAAAGAAGTACAGATCATAGGTGAACGCTTTAAAGATAAACCGATTTTGGTAGGTAAATTCAATATGGTTGAAGGTTCAGGTATTACAATGCGTAACATCATTATGGACGGAAACAATGCTAAGGTGAAGAGAATGTTCTCGTATGAAGATGGAACTACGGCTAAAGAAGTAAAGGTTGAAGCTTGTGAAATCAGAGGTTACAAAGAAGGTTTATTCGTAATTAATAATACGGCTAAACCTATAACAGTAAGTGCCATCACTATCAACAATAACCTAATCTACGACATAGCTTGTGATGGTGGTGATTTTCTTGATAGTAGATCAGGTTCCATCAAAGCTTTAACAATAACTAACAATACTATCTACAATTGCTCTCAAGTAAAAGCGCGTGAATTCATTCGTATTGACGGAGATGCAGATAAGAAGCCATGGAATCCTGAAATTACCGAATACACCATTAAACTGGAAAACAATACCATTGTCGGTGCTAGTAAGACCTTCAAACGCTTGATGTACGTTAGATACCCAGGTGCAAAAGTTACAATGAAGAGTAATCTGATTACAAACTTCTCCGGTTATCTGAACGATCAGAAATATATTGAAGCTAAAAATATCACAGCTAGTAATAATCGTTACTATAATGCAAAAAATGCTGGTATAATCCAATATAAAAGTGGTGATGAGACAATTAAAGCATTTATAGACGATAACTGCGTAGAAGCCAAGTTCGTTGATCCCAAATTCAAAGATGAAGCAAATGGAAACTTCACTATCACCAATGAAGATCTTATCATTGATAAAGTTGGCGATCCTAGATGGCTAAAATAAAATAGTACTAACCAATCATAAAAGTCTCTGAGACAATGAAGGGAGGACATCGTTGACCGGTGTCCTCCCTTGTTGTTATGTTTCTTATATTCATCCACCCAACCTGCTACGAACATTTATGAACAGTCTTCACATCCTTATGGATATGACTTTGGTCAGATATCCCGACCGGGTATTAGTTGTAACAGACAGTAACAAGAACTATATATCCAAATAGCGCTTACTGTTTCAATACCTTATCCCGATATTCCGTCGGTGTCATTCCCATCTTGTTCTTGAAACACTTGCTGAAGTAACGCGGATCATTGATACCCACCATATATGATATTTGTGTCATGGAATACTCACCGGTTTCTATCAACTGCACGGCACGGTTTATACGCATATCCTTGATAAATTCGATAGGTGCCAAACCAGTCAGCGTTTTCAATTTCTTAAAGAAAACCGAACGGCTGACAGCTAATTCCTGTACTAAATCATCGACTACCAAATCTCCGTTATCCATATTCTTCTCCATCAGCTCCAGAAGTTTATCCATGAATTTACGGTCGTTGGAGGACATAATCGGTGCTTTCTTGTCCTCTGTATCTTCCTCCGGCAAAGAAGCGACACCGGCAGACATCAGATCTTCACGATACAGAGCTTGCAACTTTTTCCGTTGCGTCAGTAGATTTTTCACACGTGCTTTCAGATAGGTGGCACTGAAAGGCTTGGTTATATAATCGTCCGCTCCATATTCCAATCCCTCCAATTTACTTTCGATGGAGGTTTTGGCAGTCAAAAGGACAACAGGAATGTGGCTGGTAGTCATGTCAGCACGTAGCTCACGGGTCATAGCTATACCATCCTTTTCCGGCATCATCACGTCACTGATAATGATATCAGGCAGGAACTTCAATGCCTTACTCCACCCCTCCATACCATTCCCCGCCTCTACGACACGATATTCTGAGGAAAAGATACTACGCAGGAAGAGTCTTAATTCCGAATTATCTTCCACCAAAAGCATGACACCTTTAGAGTTTCCCATTTCTTCTCCTTCAGGCGTTTTTTCTTCCTCCATATGGTCATGAGCCATCTCATCCTGATTACCAACAGGTTTGGCTACCTCCATTCCGGCGGTAGCATCATCCTGCATAAACTCAACAGAATCATCATAATGTTCCTTACCTTTCTGGAAATCAACCTTAAAACAACTTCCCTCTCCCAACTGGCTATCCACTGAAATCAAAGCTTTATGCATTTCAACCAACTCCTTCACCAGTGACAAACCAATACCTGTACTGGACTGATTGAATAGATTACGATCCACCAAATTCTCAAAACGTATGAAAATAGAGTTCTTCTTGCTATCCGCAATACCGATACCTTGGTCTTGTACACCAATTGAAACAGTATTTTCATCCTCATGGATAAAGACTTTTATCATCTTTCCATTTGATGTATATTTAAAGGCGTTAGACAATAGATTAAAGACAATTTTCTCGTACTTATCGACATCTACCCACAAATAGAGTTCTTCTTTCTCCGTCTCAAACAAGAAATCAATCTGATGTTCATCAGCTACGGAATCGAAATTCTCCATAATCTTACGGGTATACGCCACCACCTCAATGCGTTGTACCAGCATTTTCATTTTCTTATTCTGTATTTTACGAAAATCGAGTATCTGGTTAATCAAACGCAACATACGGTTCGTGTTCCGCTCCACCACCTGCAACTGCTCACGGGCATCTGCCGGAAGCGAAGCATTCTCCAACACATATTCTACCGGACCGGAAATCAACGTTAATGGAGTACGCAGTTCATGAGAAATATCCGTAAAGAAGCGCAACTTCATATCCGTCATTTGTTGCTCCATAAATACCCGATGCTTCAAACGATAGATAGTAAACAAGATATAAACGGCAGTTACGATAATCAGCACAATGAACAATACATATAGGAAGTAAGCAAATGGAGTTTCCCAGAAAGAGGGAAGAATTTCGATATCGAGTAAACGCGTATTTTCCGTCCATACTCCATCAGCATTAGTAGAACGTACCTTAAAAACATAGTGCCCTTTCGGCAAGTTAGTATAGGTAGCCATACGCTGTTTGCCCACATAATTCCATGCCTTCTCAAATCCATCCAGAGTATAAGCATACTGTATCTCGAAAGGTGCCGTATAGTCAAGCGCGGCAAACTGTATCGTAAAAATATTCTCCTTATGAGAAAGTTTCAACTCGCGTGTATCATCTAATGCCTTCTGCAATACCGAGCCTTCTCCAGGCAGTACATTTTCATTGGCAACCAGCAGCTTAGAGAACACAATCGGGGGGATATAACTACTTTTACGGATGGAGTCGGGATTGAAAACAAAAATGCCATCACTCGCCCCAAACATGATATTCCCCCACGAAGTATAGGCTGAAGCCGCTTCACTGAACCTGACCTGAAAGGATATACGCTTGTCCACATAATTCTCAAACTTTTCTTCCGCAGGAATAAACTTGCTGACACCATTTTCGGTACTCATCCAAAGATTACCCTTAGCGTCCTCACGTATGGAGAGTAACACATCTGAAGGTAAACCGTTCTGTACACAATAGGATTTGAACATGGCGTGCCCATTTTCGTCAATAGACATCAATTTATTCAGTCCGCCACCAAAAGTAGCCAAATAGAGTTCCTTTTTTCGAGTAGAGATTATCCAATGTACATCATTATTACTCAAGCTATTAACATCATCTGTAACACGTACAAAATGATGGAACACCGCATCCTCTGGAGATTTAAAGTCCGCATTTACCATCAAAGCACCTACGGTAGTACCTATCCAGATATTCCCTTGATGATCGCCGGTTATGAAACGAGCTTTATAACAGTCATCAATGGGATAGCCCTTAAGGTTATTACGATGATTGACAAAGATTTCCCTTCCTCCCTGATTACGCGTCAAGTAATTCACGCCACCAGCAAAAGTCGCTATCCAAATGCGGCCACGTATGTCTTCGTAAACGCAATACACATTGTCGTCACTCAGACTGTAGATGTCATCCTTACGATATTGATAACGAGTCAGCTTATAACGCATTGCCCCTTGCGGCTCCGCTTTCACCAGTCCGTCACCCTTAGTGGCAATCCAAAGATTGTTCTTGCTGTCTTGCCGGATAAAATACACATTTCCTATCAGTGGAGTACCTGTACGGGATACCGTTCCTGCCTCAGTGAGATAGCCGAGCTCTTTATGATTTCTATCGTAGACACGCAGTTTACTATCCTTCAGCCCCACCCATAGGTTATGCTCTTTATCCTCACAAAGAGCACGTACTTCATTACTCAGCGACTCATACCGATGGGGCTCGGGCGTAACCATCCTAAACTGAGAAGGGCGGAAAGTTACCTTTTCCAATCCTTTGGAATGTGTACACATCCACAGATTACCTTGTCTGTCAGAGAAAGCGGAATGAATTTTGTTGGAGAAACGCCAATTTGCATCAGTCAGTCCATTATAGAAAGGACACAAACGATTACTTTCCTTATCAAAACGCGAAAAGCCACCGCCATATGGATGTACCCATACCGTACCGTAAATATCCTCATGTACATGAAAAGCCGGACGTGAACGATCGGTACTGGTAGGTTCCACCTTGATAACTTCTGTTTTCAGTACCTTTGTTTTCGGATTGAAATGGACCACCGTACCGGAAATTTCTTGTTCAAACCATATTTCCGAAGTTCTATCCACATAAACGGAACGAATCGGCACTTTAGGTAGATGGGACGCTTCAAAATGTTCCGTCGTCTTGGATTGGAATTTGTAAATAAAGAAACCATCCGTGGCGGTTACAATCACCATTTCCTGTTCATTCAATTTCCGGATAGCTACAATCCTTGAAGAAACGGGCAACTGAAGTAGCCGGAATTGTCCGTCTTTCTTCTGATAACGCCATACGCGTCCACTACCCGAACCAAAGAATATCTCGTCATTGTGTTCCTGAGCAGCATAAAAGAGCTGCCCGGCAGAAGTTTCCTGTTTGGACGCTTCTACAAAATAAGATACGGATTGTTTGCTTCCCGCCGGAAACATTGTCAATCCGTTATTAGTCAACAACCATTCATTTCCTGAAAGATCTTCGAATACATTATGTATAAACGTAGCTTGCAAAGAACCGTTCTTTTCAGAATACCAGTCTGTCGTCAGGCGATATGTCTCAGGGTTTGTCTTTATTCGGATAGCACCCTCTTTCTCCGTAAGTAACCAGACGGAACCACAAGGCAATATTTTAATAGTGGCAACGGTGGCTGCGGCACCGTCTTTCTCCGTGGCAGGTACTCGTTCGAATACTTCCGAACGAGGATCAAAACGATAGACGTGGTTATCGTATGTCTGCATCCAGAGAAAACCGTATTCATCTTCAAACATCTGATCAATGCGGTTGTTCGTCAAATCGATCTGGTTATCCAACTTTGCTTTATAGGTTCTAAAAGTATACCCGTCGAATTTATTAATTCCGTCCCAGGTAGAAAACCACATATTACCTTTTCTGTCCTGCAAAATACTCATAACGGTATTTTGGGAAAGTCCGTCTTCTGATGAATAATGAGTAAAAAAACAGTCGGGCTGCGATTTGGCCGACAGCGCACATACTAAACTGGCAATCAGATATAAGATTCTTTTCATAATGGATCTATTCTATGCGGTAAAGATACATATTTCAGTGAAAAATCCAGTATCTTTGTTTTTATTTTAAGTACCAAATATGAAACAGTTTATCTTCTTTTTCATCTTATTTCTGTCAGTAAATAGTCCCATTTCGGCCCAGTCTGATACAATCCCCTATGGAATTCTCAAAAACATGCCGGTTTTCTACGAACAACTCAAGCAACAACTCACCTACCCCGAAGCATGGGGAAACTCTTCTATAAAAGATTTCAAACAGTGGAAGACGAATGCACGTAACATTGTAATGGAATGCATGCAGAATTTACCGCCTGCTCCCGGAAAATACAATATGACACTCGTCGCAACAGAACAACGAAATGGCTACGAAGCCCGTAAAATCCGGTTTAATGTCTCGGATTGGTATAGCATACCAGCCTATCTGCTGGTTCCTGCAGGTAAGGGTCCTTTTCCCGCTATCGTCATGCTTCACGACCACGGTGCCCATTTTTCAATTGGGAAAGAGAAGATGATTCGTCCATTCGGAGTGTCGCCGGAGGTCTTAACGGATGCCGGAGACTGGGTAATACGTTGTTACGACGGAGAATATATCGGTGATTATTTTGCACAGAACGGATATGTGGTATTGGCCATAGATGCCTTATTTTGGGGAGAGCGTGGGCGAAAAGAGGGTACAAATTATGAAGTACAGCAGGCGTTAGCTTCCAACTTCCTGCAGATGGGGGCTTCTTGGGGGGCTTTCATCAATATAGATGATGTACGCAGCGCTGAGTTTCTGGCTTCGTTGCCTATGGTTGACAAAGAAAGAGTAGGGTGTCTGGGGTTTTCTATGGGAGCTTATCGTTCGTGGATGCTTGCAGCCCTTACCGATTGTATCAAAGCTTCGGCATCTGTTTGCTGGATGAACACCACTGAATATCTGATGTCTCTCACCAATAATCAAAACAAAGGCGGATCGGCCTATTCGATGCTCATTCCCAATCTGAGACGTTATCTCGATTATCCGCATACGGCAAGTATCGCCTGCCCGAAACCTACACTGTTCTTCAATGGAAGTAAAGACAAACTCTTTCCGGTGGATGGGGTGAAGGATGCGTATCAGACCATGCGTGCCGTGTGGAAGAGTCAAGATGCAGAAGACAGGCTTGTGACCAAGATATGGGAGGAGAAGCATTTCTTTAACAAATATATGCAAAGAGAAACGCTGGAATTCTTCAATAAATGGTTTCTTACCAGTCCTCTTGAAGGAGAAAGAAAATAATTCTGAGGGATATAATAATCTGTCGCGAGGAATATATAGATTTATCACGACAGATATATAGACTTATCATGACAGATCTTTATATCCCTCGCAAGGCATCTATATATCTGTCAACCTCTTATTTAAGATGTTTTTTAATCCAGACTAAATGTCCATATTCCGTATCTTCTGACGTCCAATGTTCATTGATTGGAGTGACAAGGGCTTCTTTCGGACAATTCAACAGATTGTACACAATATAGCTCGTAGTAGGCGGACATGTATCGTCATTGTATCCCCAGGTAAGATAAGTAGGTACTCTTATCTGCCTTGCAAAATTCACGACATCATAATATGCCATTGTTTTGAGTTTATCGGGAGTATCCATACCACCTACACGGAAAAAATGGGGATAACCTCCGGCACGTCCGACCTTATATCCAGCCATATCACAGAGAGCAGGATGGTTGGCAACACACGCAGTGACACGTTCATCCAGTCCGGTGGTTACCAAGGCTAATGCACCACCCTGGCTACCACCCTGAACGATAACGTTCTTACCATCCCACTCCGGTAACGACGTAAGGAAATCGATACTGCGAACACATGCCAGATACACACGTTTCATATAATAATTGTCACGGTTATCCAACCCATTGGACAGATATCCGTTCTCCCTGCCATTAAAAGCATTGCTGATTTCCTTAAATTCGGTTTCCGTCATTTCTGGATTCAAACCATGAATCTCCATTTCAAAACGAATACAACCCTGCTCGGCATAATATTTATGCCGCAATGGTTCTTTTATAGTCTTTATACCTGCTCCCGGAGGACAGAGAACCACGGGACAAGCGGCTTTCGTCATGTTCTTGGGACAAGTGAGGTATCCGTAGATGCTTTGCCCACGATTATTAAGTTGTAGTTTCACGAGATAGCAATCTATCTTGTCAGTAGAATACTTTTCTACCCATTTCTTTGTAAAATTCAAGGGATATTTAGTTGCTTCAGTTTTGTTTTTCTCCCAGAATTCTTTGAAATCGGCAGGTAGTTGTGTATAAGGCTGTAATTTCTCGGGCGAGAAACCGACCTTCACATGGTGTCTATAGGTCTTACCTCCGATAGTTGCCTGCAAACGGCAATCGCGAAATCCCGGTTGTTTCATGGTACCGACAGCGATTACGGCTTTACCAGCTTTCAGGACAACAGAACCTTTGGTATCGGCGGGCATCATGTCGCCACCAAGTTCATAAGTTACCGTCACTCCATTCTGAGGGATGCCATATTTATAGAACTGTATTTCTACAGTCGCTTCTTCTCCCGTTTTATACAACCAATCGGCATGATCGGGTACGGCCACCCAAAGCACATCGCTACGGTAAGGATAATTCTCTGCTGAAACTGAAAGTGTCAGAGAGATCAGGAAAACAACAGATAATAAGATTCGTTTCATTATAGCATGTCTAAATTTTACATACGCCACAGAAGACGCAGATTTATACTTTGGCAAATGTTTTTATCGTTTTATCTCTATCAGCCCATTACCATTCTTCACCGGATTCCAACCATCGTCCCCCGCAAGTACGGTTTCAATCTCATAGCCTTTTCCACTTTTGAGCTGATGTGAGAATGGCGCACGTGTTTTAGAATTGGAACCTGCGCCATAACTACCATATTCGGCATAGAAAACTGTTTTCTCCGCTTCTTTCTTCCCCCAATTATGCCAACCTGCCGGAAGAATATGCTTGCCCATGTCACAATGAACGTATACAGCCTGCGCATAAGGTCGCCACGGGCGGGAAAGATATACTTTATGCACATCGTCATCAGCCGTCAACTTACAATCTTGAAATACATAACCATATCTCTGACCCTTATCGGTAGAAGGTGCAGTGACGTAACCATCTCCTTTACTGTGAATACGGCAACGGTTGAATACCGCCACAGACCAACCGAAAATAAAATCGACAGTTCCTTCTATGTAGCAATCTTCATAATATTGGCGACATCCCTTTCCGTAAGTATAAAGCGTATCCTGGAAACCAAGAAAACGGCATTTTTTGAAATATACGCGGTCAGCGCTGACAAAGCAAGCTACAGCCTGTCCCACAGGTCCTGCCGTATTTTCAAAAGTTATGTTCTCCGCATAGAAATCGGGGGCATAGATATAGCAGGAAGAAGAACCGGAAGTACTTTTCTCTTCACCAAAGACATTGAGCTTACGGGCATAATCATCAAACGAAACCACAGCACCTTCCTGACCTATCAGCGAGATATTTATCTTACTCTCAGGAATTATCAATTTTTCCTTATATACCCCTTTGCGCACCAAGATAGTGGTACGTTTGTTCTTGCGAAAATCAGGAACGGCATCAATCGCCTCCTGTACCGTGAAGAAATCACCGCTACCATCCTGTGCCACTACAAAATCATAATGACATACATACTTAGCCAGTTCCGGTACTACTTTGGCAATGGCATCCACAGCCAGCCCGGCAACGACACGGGCACCATGTACATTCAAGTGTGTATTGTCTTCACGTCCCTTAGGCATGGCAGGAACTACATCGGCGGGAACCCACATAAAAAGTTTCTTCGATTCTTCCGGTCCCATACCTTCCACCAAATCATGAGTCAACTTATTCATATCTATAAAAGGAACGTCCAACTCTTTTGCCACATTACGCGGAGAGTCCAGATAAGCTCCATGTGTATCTATCAACTTATCACCTTTCTCAGGAGATGGAGTCTGCGATGCTTCACGTTTGGCATCGGGATTTATTCCTTTACGGATATCATCTTGGATGATTGCCTGTGCTACAGCCTTTTCATCAGCCGTTCCAAAATTACGGCGTACAATGGAATTGAACAAAACAGGAATGCCACCCTTGGCCCGTGTTTCATTCACAAATTTACGCAGATTGGCATCGAAGGTAGTTCCGGGATCTGTATGGCGGTCGGCAACGGGTTTTTCATCATTATGCCCGAACTGGATGAATACATAATCTCCTTTCCTTATCAGAGAAAGTACTTTATCCCATCGCCCTTCGTCGATAAAACTCTTGGAACTACGACCATTCATGGCATGATTGTCTATCCGGATGTCTTCGGAAAAGAAACCGGGCAACACATGGCCCCATCCTCTCTCGGGATTTCCTCCTGTGAGCGATTTATTCGACATTGTCGAATCGCCAATCATAAAGATCGTAACAATCGGTTTGTCCGCTTTGAACGCGGAAAACAAAAAGAATGCTACAAGTAGCAGAAACAATTTATTTTTCATGGTTTTCAAACTTATGTTTTTTACTATATTTGCCACACTTATTTATAGATTCTACACAAAATGCAAAAGACAAGAAGTAATACATTCATTCTCGAAAACGAGAAAGTATGGGAACCTGCCGGTGAAGGCGTCGTTCGTCAGATCATGGGTTATGATGGCCAAGTAATGCTCGTAAAAGTAAAGTTCGAGCAGGGAGCAGTCGGCACACCCCATACACATTATCACACGCAGACAACATATGTTGCCAGCGGCAAGTTTGAATTTACCGTCAACGGCGAAAAACAAATCGTTTCAGCGGGAGACGGCATTTATATGGAACCGGATGCAGTACACGGATGTGTCTGTTTGGAAGCAGGGGTACTGATTGACTGCTTCAGCCCGATGAGGGAGGATTTTTTGAAAAGATAAATAGTCATTCAGGGGCGTTATGCCCCTGAATGACTATTTATCTTCCTTCCGGTATCCATTCATTACAAATCCTAAATATATACTTCAAATCATTGTATTTGGCCACTTCTTTCTTTGAAAGTTGCTTTGCCCATTGTACGCGACCGACATTTGCGGCACCTTCACCTTTATTACCATATTCGGCATAACGTGCCGTTTTCTCATTCTCTGCATTACGCCAGTTGTCCCAGCCTGCCGGACAGATGTGTTTCCCCATTTCACAATCAATGAATACAGTTGCAGCATACGGACGCCACGGACGTCCCAGATAAACCTTATCTACACCTGGCGCTGCCGTCAAAGTACAATTCTTGAAAACATATCCCACTTCCACATTGGCAGGAGTAGATGCTGCCGTGATATATGAATTTTTCTTGCTATGGAGCGTGCAATTATCGAATAAAGCGGTAGAAGAACCGAATATAAAATCGGTAGTACCTTCTATATAACAATTAAAAAAATAAAGACGAGTACCCTCAAGCCCCGTATAGATGGTATCCTGATTTCCCAAAAGACGGCAATTAATGAATACCAGACGATCACCTTCTGTATGAAGCGCCACGGCCTGTCCTAATTGCGCTGCATTATTCTCAATCGTTAAATTCTTGAAGATAATACCGTTACCTTCTACCTTTACCGTATAAGTACGGAACGTACCCATCTTATTGATATTGGCATGGTCATCGTACGTAATAATCGTATTCTCCGTATCTTCACCGATGAAATCTATGTTTTGCAACCATGAGGGGATAACCACCTTCTCCTTATAAAGTCCGTTCTTGATAAATACCGTCACTTTATAATCCATAAAAGCACGAATTCCCTCCATGGCTTCATTCAATGAACGATAATCGCCCGAACCGTCACGCGACACTACCAATGTATCTTTCCACTGATTGGCTGCGGACAGGGAAACAACACCACATGACACAATCATTATACAGACAGCCAAGATCCTTATTCTATCCTTCATTTCTGATTTATCACTTCTTTTACCTCCTGAAGACGCTCCCATTCCAAACTTCCCAAAATAAAAGGCCCCACGGCTTTGGGATCATTATTACGGATAGTTTCATTGATATAATAGTTGTAATCACCTGAACGATATACCTTTCCACCTAATCCGGCAACAGCACAGGCTTTGGTTATGGTCACTATACCATCTTTATCCACTTCTATGAAATTATCAAGAATTCCTTTATATCCCTTAATTGCTACATCCAGATAAGATTTATCAATATATCCTTTACGTACACCTTTAAACAGAGCATACACAAACATGGCAGAACAAGATGACTCCAAATAATTACCTTCTGCACCACTCTTATCCAATACTTGATACCATAAACCTGTTTTCATATCTTGCAAACGTTTCACTTGCGAAGCTATTTTATTGAAAATAATCAGCATGGAGTCACGTCCCGCCTCATGTTTCGGAATAAAATCCAGTGCATCTACAAATGCCATAGCATACCATCCCATAGCACGTCCCCAGCTATGTTTTGACTGTCCGGTCACAGGATCCGCCCAACGTTCTTTATGGCTTACATCGCAAGCATGACGATATAAATCATTTTTCGCATCATAGGTATGGCGGGCCGCCATCAAAAACTGGTTGATAACGTCTGCATAAACATTCACTTCATTATTACGGAAAGCATATTCCGCATAGAAAGGCGCTCCCATATAGACACCATCCAGCCAAACCTGATTTGGATAAATTTTCTTATGCCAAAAGCCGCCATCGGCATTCCGAGGCTGCCCATCGAACTGGCTGCGTAGCAGGGCGAGTGCTTTCTTATACTTATCATCCTTGGTTTGCTCATAAATACGAAATAGAAATTTACCGGAGTTCACACGATCCAAACTATATTCCTGCAACTTGTACATCTTAATGGTCCCATCGTTATTGACCATCGTATCGGCGTATGCCAAAACATAATCATAAATTTTCTTATCACCATAACGGTCGTACACATCCAGCATGGATTGAAGTTCCAGTCCATGACAATAGTCCCATTTCAATTTTGGCTGAAAATCAAGCTGCCAGGATTCAGGCCAACGAATCATTTCAGACTCTACCATACGCACTGACCAAGGTAGTTCCTTACTTACACGTTGCGCAGATACCCCTAAAGAAATTCCTAAGGATAATATCAGTAACAAGCCAGATACAAATAATTTACAAATAAAAATCTTTTTCATGAAATTGTTCATTTTGGGTATTAGACCTATTCTTTATTTACGAAACAAAAATAGCGTATTCTTACTAAACAAGTGTGTACTTTTCAGTACAGAAGGTAGATTATTTGGTTTTCGTGTACGGAAACGAGTAATTTTGTGCACGATAACGAGCAAATTTGTCTAAAATCGTCCTTTTTACTAAATATTATGCTTTTCCAGTTTGATTAATTAATAAAAGGTCTTATTTTTGACCCCAGTTTTTAATACATACTATTGTAAAACATAATCAATTACCAATTTAACACGCATAAAGAATGGAACAAGTTTTCAAGTACATCCTCGGTTTAGGAGCAGCTGTTATGATGCCAATAATCTTTACAATCATTGGCATGTGCATTAGGATGAAATTCAGTAAGGCTCTGAAGTCGGGCCTATTCGTCGGAGTCGGTTTTGTGGGTTTAGGAGTAGTCACAGCTCTGTTGACAACTAATTTTGACAATCCTTTAAAAACCATATCCGATTTATATCACCTGCAACTAAACGTGTTCGATATGGGATGGCCTGCCGCTGCCGCTGTTGCTTATAATACAGCTGTAGGTGCGCTAATAATACCTATATGCTTAGGTATTAATTTTTTAATGCTCATCACCAAGACTACACGAACAATAAATATCGATTTATGGAACTATTGGCATTTTGCTTTTATTGGTGCTGTGGCATACTTTGTTACAGGTGAAAATTTGGCATGGGGGTATTTTGCCGCTATTATCTGTTATGTTATTACGCTGGTTTGTGCAGACCTTACTGCTGAGAAGTTCCAAAAATACTATGATTTAGATGGAATATCTATTCCTCAACCGTTCTGCCAAAGTTTTATGCCTTTTGCCATTGTCATCAATAAAGCACTGGACAAAATACCGGGTTTCTCCAAATTAGACATTGATGCCGAAGGAATGAAAAAGAAATTCGGTGTGATAGGTGAACCGTTGGTATTGGGTGTCATTGTAGGTATGTTGATTGGATGGGCTGCACAGTTGGATATTAAGAAAATACTTTTCTTAGGCATTACAATGGGAGCTGTAATGGAACTTATTCCTCGTATTACTTCTTTGTTCATTGAAGGATTGAAACCTATATCTGAAAAGACATCCGAATTGGTAAAAGCCAAATTTAATGGCAAGAAGATAAACATCGGTATGAGTCCTGCATTGGTTATCGGACACCCTACGACCTTGGTAGTATCGGTTATCTTAATTCCTGTCAGTCTGGCATTGGCAGTATTTCTCCCGGGTAACCAATTCCTGCCATTAGCTTCTTTGGCTGGTATGTTCTACTTGTTTCCTATGGTATTACCTTTCACTAAGGGTAATGTATTGAAAACATTAATAGTAGGTCTCGTCACTCTGATTATCGGTTTGTACTTCGTAACCGACATGGCACCAGATTTTACTTTGGCTGCCAACAATGTATACGCCGAGACACATGACCCAACGGCACACATTCCTGATGGTTTCTCCGGTGGTGCAATTGATTTTGCGTCTTCTTTCTTCGGTTGGACCATATATAGAGGTATAAAACTCTCGTATGTGGGTGGTGCTCTGTTGGCTTTGGTAGCTATCGTATTGATGTTGATCAACCGTCGTGCCATCATCCGTAACGAAAAGGTAGCAAAAGAGACTATAAAAGAAGCTTAAATTAATCATAGCATATTCATCTTAAAAGTTTATATTAGAAATGAAAAAATTAGCAATTGCCCTGATGTTGGGTGCTGCCGCATTGACGGCTTCCGCCCAAGTAAACTACAAAGTACAGACAGCCTGTCATCCGTCAGACGTAAAGCACTATGACACGGAACGTCTTCGTAGCTCTTTTATGATGGACAAAGTAATGGCTCCGGACGAAATTAACGTAACTTATACTCTTTACGATCGTTTGATTTATGGAGGTGCCATGCCTGTAAACAAGACTTTGAAGTTAGAAGTATTCCGTGAACTTGGTCCGGAAATCACTTATTTCCTGGAACGTCGTGAACTGGGTGTTATCAACACCGGTGGTGATGGAGTGGTTACCGTAGATGGTAAGGAATATCCGATGAAATACAAAGAAGCACTTTATGTGGGTTGCGGTAATAAGGAAGTTACTTTCAAAAGTAACGATGCTTCTAATCCTGCAAAATTCTATATCAATTCAGCTCCGGCTTACAAACCTTACGTTACTCAGCTGATTACCACTGACGTTAAACTCCAGAAAGCTAATCCTAAGAAATATGCTCTGGGAATTTCCGATCATTATGGAAAAATGGAAGACAGTAACGACCGTATCGTAAACCAACTGATTGTGAAAGATGTATTGGAAAGAGTGAAAGACGGTGGTACCAACCAATTGCAAATGGGACTTACGGAATTGGCTCCCGGTTCTGTATGGAACACTATGCCTGCTCACACTCATACACGCCGTATGGAGGCTTACTACTACTTCAACCTGACTCCGGGAAATGCTATTTGTCATTTGATGGGTGAACCTCAGGAAGAACGTCTTGTATGGTTGCACAACGAACAAGCCATCACTTCTCCTGAATGGAGTATCCACGCAGCAGCAGGAACCAGTAACTATACTTTCATCTGGGGTATGGGTGGTGAGAACCTGAAATATAGCGACAAAGATGAGATTAAATACATTGATATGAAATAAACTCTCTTTAATACAGAATAGGCATGGATTATTCTAATCCATGCCTATTTTGTCATTTTCTCCATGATTTACATCAAAAATTACACCAGAAACACAACACAAACCCCTACATTTGCAAATAAAATAACAAATCTATATCATGAGTACATTTCAAAACACACTGGGCAAAATGACCAATTATCGTTGGACTATTTGCGCCATGTTATTCTTCGCAACAACAGTAAATTACCTCGACCGTCAGGTATTGTCACTTACCTGGGACGAATTCATCAAACCGGAATTTCATTGGGATGAATCTCACTACGGAACAATTACTGCAGTTTTCTCATTTGTATATGCGGCTTGTATGCTATTTGCCGGCCGTTTCGTAGATTGGCTAGGCTCTAAAAAAGGATATTTATGGGCTATTGGCGTATGGTCAGTCGGTGCCTGTCTCCATGCCTTTTGCGGTATAATTACAGAACATTTTGTAGGTTTACATAGTGCAGCAGAATTAATGGGGGCTACCGGTGACGTAGTAGTGACTATCGCTACCATCAGTATGTACTGTTTCCTGGCAGCCCGTTGTGTACTAGCTTTAGGAGAAGCCGGAAACTTTCCAGCCGCAATCAAGGTTACTGCCGAGTATTTCCCCAAGAAAGACCGTGCATACGCTACTTCCATATTCAATGCCGGCGCATCTATCGGAGCGTTGATTGCTCCTATTTCTATTCCTTTATTGGCTAAAGCCTGGGGATGGGAAATGGCATTTATTGTAATTGGTGCGCTTGGGTTTATCTGGATGGGCTTTTGGGTATTTATGTATACAGCTCCTGCCAAGAGTAAGCATGTAAACAAGGCTGAATTAGAATATATAGAACAAGACAGCTACGAGATTGCGGGAGTTAAAGAGGAAAACCAAAAAGAGGAAAAGAAAATGGGCTTTTTGCAATGCTTCGGTTATAAGCAGACATGGGCCTTTGCCATCGGTAAATTTATGACCGACGGTGTATGGTGGTTTTTCTTGTTCTGGACCCCGTCCTATTTGAACACACAGTTCGGTATCAAAACTTCCGAGGGACTGGGTATGGCACTCATTTTCACATTGTATGCTATCACCATGCTTTCCATTTACGGTGGTAAAATACCTACTATCATCATCAACAAAACCGGACTAAATCCGTATGCAGCGCGTATGCGTGCCATGCTGATTTTCGCATTCTTCCCGTTGTTGGTATTATTAGCACAACCTTTAGGCACTATTTCACCATGGTTCCCGGTTATTATGATTGGTATCGGTGGAGCAGCCCATCAATCATGGTCTGCAAACATCTTCTCCACTGTGGGCGATATGTTCCCGAAATCAGCAATCGCCACTGTTACCGGTATTGGCGGCATGGCAGGTGGCATCGGTTCCATGTTGTTACAATTCATTGCCGGTGAACTCTTTGTATATGCAGGAAACACTAATATGACATTCATGGGATTCGAAGGAAAGCCAGCCGGTTATTTCGTAATCTTCTGCGTATGTGCTGTAGCTTACTTGTTAGGATGGGTAATTATGAAAGGATTGGTTCCTAAATACAAACCTATCGTACTTGACTGATACAGAACCCAATAAGCATAAAAAAACAAAAAAGCTCTTTCTTACGAAAGAGCTTTTTTGTTCCCTTATCGGAACTGGATTTTAGCATTTAGCCCAACGGTAACAAATAAGGAAAACATTTTAAGGTGAAAAAAAGGGAAGTCTCACGACTTCCACAATTCTTCTAACCTTAAATCTAAATCTCTATGAAAAAAACGTGTTGCAAATATAACGCTTTATCCTACGCGAAGCTATTAATAAAATATATAAATATAAGAAAAACATTTAATAAACATTAAATAATCACCTATAATAGTCATTCTTCACTCTACTAAAGTAAAAGGAGAAAAATCAGTAAAGCCAATGAAAGTTTACCAACTCAAAAGCATCTTACTGCTTGCAGCAAACGTGCATATACAGGATTTTGTTTCAGTAGTTGAGGTACACCGGTCATAAACATCTGCTTACGGGCACGTGTCAACGCCACATTCAGTTTCCGATCTATTTGCACACCATCCTCTTCCGTCATATTGGCAAGAAATCTTAATTGATATGCCCGATTTACACAAAATGAGTAAATAATCACATCCCGTTCACTACCTTGAAAACGTTCTACTGTATCCACTAAAATATCATTCAAAGCAACAATACCCATAGCGGCAATCTCTTTCTTAATCAAAGCAATCTGACTACGGTAAGGAGTAATTATTCCCAATGTCCGCGTTACATCAAAACCACCCTCAGAAAACATATATTGCCGATAGACCTCCTTCGCCAACCGCGCTACAATTTGCGCCTCCGAGTGATTCATCTTGACAGACTGCATCACAGCATCGGGTACAGAAGGCAGAAAAGCGACACGGCAAGTCAACAAATCTGCGAACTCACTATCTGCCAACCCCGAAGCAAGTTCCAGTTTTCCAAATTGGTGCGGTAACCCTACCGGTTGTAAAAGTCCACCATAAAAGGCATGATTAGGAAAAGCGGCTACATCTACATTCATACGCCCTTGCCGGCAAAGCATATCAAAAGATTTGAAATTTGCCAGTTGACGGTTAACAACCGAAACAGGTAAATTTAAAGTAACATTCCGATAAAGTCTCTCAAAAAGTGAATCCTTCAAATTACGCAGTCCAATGGCACGCAAATTCTCGTCACATACCTCCGACTGCTCAGAAGATTGTAACACTACCGCAGGCAACTGCTTATGATCTCCAATCAAGATAAACTTACCAATAGCATTTCCTCCCGAAACACTACGGGTACAAAGCAGTCCCAACAACTGTGGCTCTAATATCTGAGTAGCCTCATCTATGATAGCTACATCAAAGGTTTTCAGTCTGAACAACTCTGTTTTGGCAGAAAGTGTAGCAACCGTTCCCACAAAAATCTGGCAACGCGACATACGTTCTTGTACCTCACGCCGGGTACTACACGGTTCAAGTACATTTTCTATTAAATATGAACGATAAGACACATCGCATGACAACTCATTACCGATGCGGATAAAATCGACTTCCGGAGTAATTGCAGTCAATGTTTTACAGATTTCATCCACCGCACGGTTAGTATACGAAAGTAACAAGATTTGTTTTCCTTCCCGATGAAACGTCTCGACCATATTACGCAAGGCACGGGAAGTCTTGCCCGTTCCCGGAGGACCAATCAACAAGAAATAATCCCGAGCCGCCCTTGCTTTCAAAGCGATACGTTCAAAATCATCCTTTGTTGAAGCTATGTCATCATCCAATGAAACATCAAACTCAGGCGGACGTTGATTTAACAACAAAGCCCGCCTTTCTGACGTGGCCGATAAAAAAGCGGAAAGTCCCCAATACATACTTCGGAAAGAAGTATCCATTATATCATGTTCCACAGCATAACGGCTATCCATTGGTAGAACAGCTATATTCTGTTGTGAGGCCCGAAGACGGATGCACAAATCCGTATCAGAAATCCATTCGATATTTCCTTTGAACACCATCTTATTGGTAACATTATCGGTATCTGTATTTCTTTCGTAAAGAACCACAGCGTCTCCCCGACGAAAGTTCGGGAGTCCCCCCTCACTTGGTTCCTCCCAAGCAACCGGAACCCTTCGCAATGACAAATAAGGCTTATGTACATTTGCCGCACAATTCTCTTGTATTGTCAAATCATACAAAATCTCCCCACTCTCACACTTCTCAGCCAGTGTGGAAAGCCATAACGCAGCCGCGCCGGCAGGTCCTTCATAGTCCATATCCCCCGACTTGGAGGTATAAAGTTCTTTAGTGATAAAGTTGTAAAGCGTATAGAAATAAGACTTTTCCAAAGGTGACAATGTCTCAATGCGTTGTCTCACTACATCAATGGAAGGTAAAAGATACCGTTTCCACAACGTATTATCCAATTGCCGCTCGTTCAGCGTATCAGAATTAAGTTCCTGCAAGCGCTCTGCCGTATATTGCTGACTATTGCGTAATTGGATACTGTACTCATTCGCCACAATCCGGTTCCGCACGTCCATCACTCGGCGTACCATCGCCCACGATGGACGTGCCGGATAAAGTAACGGATAACGTGTATAAAGCAGGTAAGCTTTCACCCACCGGTGATTCATCCCCATGGAATACTCCAACACAGCTTGATAGAGCAACATCTGTACCTTGTTATTTTCCTTCGGTTCCACCTTACCCCGGATGGTATATTCATCTGCCTTACCCGACTTCATTTCAATGAACGAAGACATATCCCGCTGCATATAATCGAGCCGTCCTTGCAAGCCCAGAGCCTCGCAGATGTAAGAAGGTTCCAATACAGCATCCGTTTTATCCAGGTTATAGCCAGAAGTATGGAACGTTTCTTTCACTGTCTGCCGTATATTCTCGAAATGCCGTTTACAATCGGCAAAGAATTCCCGTTCCTTCTCCCGATCACGTAAGTCAGCGCATGCTGCCAGTTCGATGGGATAGGTACGGAAAGCTTTCTTCATACAAACTAGATAATCCGGCTCGTTGTCGGCATAAATCCACTCATCCAAAAAAAGGTTGGCGATATTACCAAGCAGAAGTGACCGTGTATTTTCAGGAAGCTGAAAACGAGCTAACAGATAGTTGGCAGGATGGTGACCGTAGTCTTTGAAACACTCCGCCAGTGAACTGATATCTATCAGATAATCAGGTTCCAATATAATGAATGAAGGAGTCAAAACTCCCGATTCATCCACAGCCACATCCAGCAGATTGAGTTGAGCATGACGCCATAACAAACGACAGGTCTCATTAAACTCCTCATTGACTTGCGGTATATTATAACGTACCTTCAACGGCTCGTCTGCCACCGAATCTACAGGCAATACATATAAATAAGTATCATCAGCTTGCTGAAAACTGACACGCATACGTCGTACACACTCCCTAGCAGGCGGGAGTACAATATAAGTAGCATCGGCACGTGGAAACAGGCGATAAAGTTCATCGGGAATATCCACTTCTGTCAGTCGCTTAACGAAGAAAGCCAACGTCTTGGCATCACGCAACAGATGTTCCCGCTGTGGCTCTACCTGCCGGTTCAGTATGGCATTGGAAGTCAGACGGAACGTGTGCAAACGGTTCTGCTCAACCACAGAAAGTCCTGTCTTGGAAGCTACAAAGTTGATACGTGCAGAGAGGTCAGTCATTTGTAAGCTACTGTCTGTCATCTGCGTACGACAAAGGTGTTCAAGGAGTTCACGCAACCGGCGATAAGCGGCGGCAAGAAGCACATCTTCACTTCTGCAAGCCGCTAACAATATATCGTAGTATTCATTGAATTCCTTCATACTTCGATATCCGCCAGTTCCTTGTTTTTCTTATCCTTAATCATCAATATACTCAACTCATAGAGCATATAGAGTGGAACCGAAACGACTGTCAATGTAAAAGGATCGCCTGTCGGAGTAATGATGGCAGCAACAATTACGATGACAACAAGCGCATGACGGCGATATCTCCGCAAAAGAGACTTATGCACCAGCCCCAACAAGGACAGCAGCCATGTCACCAACGGCAACTCAAATGCAAGTCCCATGCAGAGCACCAGCATCATAAAGTTGTCAATATACGAATTGAGAGAGATCTGATTTTCTATCGCCGCACTTAGCTGATAAGTAGACAAGAAGCGTAATGTCAACGGATAAACCATGAAATAACCTAGTAATACCCCCAGAAAGAACATCACCGTACCGATACACAACGCTTTTTTCACCCCCCTGCGTTCTTTCGGATAGAGCGCCGGACTGATGAACCGCCAAATTTCAAAGAAGATATAAGGCGCAGCCGTCACTACCGACATCCAAAATGCTGTAGACATGTGGATAAAAAACGGTGCCGCCAGATTGATATTAATCAGTTTTACATGAAATTCCTGTGTGAAGAACTCATCTTTCAGATCGAATATCTCACCAACATAACGCAACACATCATAAAAGATAAAGTCGTTATGGCAAGGTGCCAACACCACATTATCAAACAAATAGGGCATTGCAATAAAGTAACCGACCGCCAACAGAAACCACACACCAAGAATACGAAACAACACACGGCGCAATTCATCCAGATGATCCCAAAAGGTTAATTCTTTATCAGACATGATTATAAACAGGAAATTTAGTTTTCACTGTAGAAGACACAGAGATTATTATTATACTCTGTCAGTATCTGTTATCCTGAACTTGCCGAAGGGTCTCTTCTCCTCGTATACATAAAGAGAATAGACTTTTCAACAGGTTCAGACTATACCCTAATGAAATAATCAGAAGAGATTTTGAATGGAGCTAATGACAGATAGACCTGCTTATCAATAAGGGAAAATTTTGCGACCTCTGTATTCTTACGGTGAAAGAAAATTATCATTTTTTCTCCTCAGCCGGTTTATCCACTTCGTCTTTAGCCTTATTAATTTCTTCCTTCGCCTCATTCACGCCTTCTTTGAAGCTCTTCACGCCTTTACCCAATCCTTTCATTAATTCAGGGATTTTTTTACCGCCGAACAGCAACAATATAAGCAATGCGATAATAACCCATTCGGAACCACTGGGCAAGAAACCTAGTAAAAGTAAGTTTGTCATAGTTATACAGGATTAATTTGATGCAAAGATAGTGAAATAATGATTAATGATTGACGATTAATGTGTAATGATTGGCGAATAATGTGTAATGTTCGGTGATTAATCACAAACCAATAAGCCACAATTCTCATCAATCCTGATAATATACTCTCTTCACTCTCGTCGAAACACTCGTCAATACTTCATAAGGAATAGTTTCGAGCACATCGGAGAGAACGGTTATTGGCAAATGATCACCGAAGATTTCCACTGCATCACCTTCCTTACAGTCAATATCAGTCACATCTATCATGCAAACATCCATGCAAATATTCCCCACGTATGCGGCACGTTGCCCGTTCACCAAACAATAAGCACGACCGTTACCCAAGTGCCGATTCAGTCCGTCGGCATAGCCGATAGGAATGGCGGCAATGCGTGAAGGCCGTGTCAAGTGCCCTTTACGGCTGTACCCCACCGTATCTTCTTCGGGCACGTCCCGTATCTGGAGAATAGTAGTTTTCAACGTACTCACATTATTCATAATAGAATTGTCTATCGGACTGATACCATACAATCCCAGTCCCAGGCGCACCATGTCGAACTGCGCCCCAGGAAAACGCTCTATACCCGCAGAATTGCAGATATGGCGAAGTATCTTATGCGGGAAAGCCTCCTGCAACTGCATCGAAGCCTTTTCAAACATCTCTATCTGCCTACGCGTAAACGCATCGAACTGCGGCGCGTCACTCCCCACGAAATGCGAGAAGACCGAACGGGCAATCACAGCATTCTGCCCCTTCAGGCGTTCTATTAACCGGGGCATATCTTCCGGCGCAAAACCAAGCCGATGCATACCCGTATCCAGTTTCACGTGAATGGGGAAGTTCGTGACCCCCTCTTTCTCCGCCTCCTTAATCAATGCATCCAATAAATGGAAACTATACACTTCCGGTTCCAGCTTATAGTCGAACAACGTCTTGAATGCCGTCATTTCAGGATTCATGATGATGATGCTTGCGGTGATACCTGCCTTACGCAGTTCCGAACCTTCATCAGCAACAGCAACCGCCAGATAATCAACATGATGTTCCTGCAAAGTTTTAGCAATTTCATACGAACCCGCGCCATAGGCCGAGGCCTTCACCATACACACCATCTTGGTTTCGGGTTTCAGCTTGCCACGATAATAGTTCAGATTGGCAATCATCGCCCCCAGGTTTACTTCCAATATCGTTTCGTGCACCTTCTTTTCCAGTACCTCTGTGAGGGAATCGAAACCGAACTTACGTGCACCCTTTATCAGAATTATTTCATTTTCCAGCCGCAACTCCCCTTTTGCAATGGCACGCGTCAACGTATCCGTATTGGGATAGAAAGTTTTTTCGATGTTGAACCGTGAAGCACAAGTAGAAATCTCACTCCCCACACCGATAATGCGCTCTATGCCACGACTGTTCACCAATTGCGCCACTTGTCGGTAGAGCGTAGGCGTATTCTGCCCTGTCTCCAGGATATCCGAAAGAATCAGTGTCCGCTTCAAACCCTTGCTCTGCGAACGCCGGTACAGAAAATCGAGCGCAATATCCAGCGAAGCCAGATCGGAATTATAACTGTCATTTATCAACAGACAACCGTTCTTGCCCTCCTTTACCTCCAGACGCATAGCGATAGGTTCCAACTTTGCCATCCGTTCTGTAATTTTCTCGGCAGGAAGCATCAAATACAGACAGGCAGCCAAACAATTCAACGAGTTCTCTATGGAAGCATCGTCAATGAATGGTAGAGTAAACGTGTTGTCCATGTCCAGATAACGGTAAGAAATGACAGTAAAATCGTCCTTCTTATCCACCTTACTTATAAACAAAGGGCGTTCCATATCCTTACGACTCCATGCAATTTCACGCGCCGAAAGCATCGACTTGCCCACGCAATTACTGATAAATTCGTCATCGCCATTGTAAATCACCACATCACAGTTCTTGAACAACGCTAATTTCTCCATACACTTTTCCTGCAAGGAGAAGAAGTTTTCCTGATGCGCACCACCAATATTCGTCAGTATACCGATAGTAGGCTTTATGATATTCTGCAAAGCACGCATTTCCCCCGGCTCCGAAATCCCGGCTTCCAGCAGGGCGAGCTCAGACTCCTCATTCATCTGCCACACGGACAAAGGTACGCCAATCTGCGAATTGTAACTACGTGGCGAACGCACGATGATACGTTCGGGACTGAGCAACTGGTGCAACCACTCCTTCACAATGGTTTTTCCATTACTACCCGTAATACCGATAACAGGTATCTGGAAACGGTCACGATGCTGTTCCGCCAATTTTTGCAAAGCCTTTAAAGGACTTGCAACAATCAACAAATTGGCAGTCGACAGTTGATAATTGATAATGGACTGTGCCACCGCCTCACTCACTACGAAATTCCTCACACCCCGAGCATATAAATCCGGTATATATCGCGCACCGTCGTTCCGCTTGGTAGTCAGTGCAAAGAAAAGTGTTTCCTCGGGGAAACTCAATGAACGGCTGTCGGTAAGCAGCCAGTCAATGGTGGCCGGTGTATCCCCTACACGCCGTGCACCAATGATTTCAGTTATGCTTTCAATCGTATACGACATATTTCTCTCTCATTTTTGAAGTCTAAGTACGGGTATTTTCCGTTAAGTCGGTCTATTTTTAACACAATTTGTCCTAAAAAACGCTTATACTCTTCAGAATCCGGATGAAAGGGCTTATGCGCCAACGCTCTATGTATATTTTCACTTTCTTCTATTATCTGTAACGTCTCTAAAGAGAAACAGGCCGATGAAAAGCGTTCCCAAACATAGCTGGCAGCTACTTCGGAAGGGTGCACCATGTCTTCTGCATAAAATCGATAATCACGCAACTCATCCAGCACCAACTCATAAGCAGGAAAGTAAAACACATTCCCCGAAAACACCTCCTGTAAACGGTCGATGGCAAGCAGTAGCGTGGCTTTGCTGAGTTGGTTGGCATGTAACCCGTCGCGCACATGACGGATAGGGCTAACGGTGAACACGATCTTCAGTTTTGGGTTTCGTGCCAGCAATCCCGACAGCAGCGAAGTATAGTCCGTCACAATCTCCTCTACCCCCAACCGACGACGGTTGAAACACTTCTCCGGCTGCTTGTGACAGTTGGCGACAATACATCCCGTGCTGTTCCGTTCATACACCCATGCCGTACCGAAAGTCAGCAACAAGCAATCCAGACTGAAAATATCATTGTGTGCCCGGACAATACGCCCGTTGATACGTCGCAAAGTTTCTTCCACTTCGGGTGACGAGAAATCGCCATGATGCATCGGGCTGTGCCAACATTCACGAAAGAAAAACAAGTCTTGCCGCCCGTATATCTTTCCTGCCACAATTTCACGCAAAGCAGCAGAAATGGACAACGGATTATAAAGTACACCGTATGGGTTGACGTCGCAACGAAACTTGGCATCGACAAGCCGTTCCCCCATGCCGGTGGCAAAGCAAGAACCGATCGACATCAAACGGTCACTATGCGTAAGTTGCGGCAAGCCAGCGGGGAGGTAAACGGGAGTGTAGAAATTCATAATCTCCTCCTTCCCGTTACATCATCATATTCTTTCTAATCGAGAACTTAACAATAGCCATCGCATTGATAGCCGCCAGCGGCACATCCATCGGCTCGTGGTGCGGGTTGTAGCTCACCAGCTTCAGGCAACCTTCCTTGTCCGAACGGTTCACATATTTTACCGCCAGATACTCATCACCATCGATGACGAATGAAACCAGATACATTTCGCCATAAATGACATGGCTGAAACTGTTTATCTCCTTGAACCCCACGATATCGCCCGATTTCAGTATGGGATACATACTGTCCCCGCTGATGTATAGCGCGCCATCGCATACCGGAATGCTCGGTATCTGTATCCTCCCCACCACATACTGCCGTTTATCCGCCAGCAAGGTTTTCAGGTTGGCGGCGGCGGTGATGTCGTAAAGCGCCACACTACGGTCATCCACAACCTCTGGTGTTTTAGGATTGTGGAGTATTTCTACTTCACCCTGTGCCCACTCGTCTCCACACTGCTTCTGCTTGTGTGCCGGACTTCCCTTACCTGTGAGCAACCAGTTGTAGTCCACCTCTTTCAGCCGCTCCAGCAACAGTGGAAAGTCTATACTATTACGTGCAATCCAGTTACTCAGGGTAGAACGGGATACTCCCAGATAGGAGGCCAAGGCAGCATCAGTCTTCAAGTCGAGCACTCTCTTGGCACGCCCTACGATTTCCGACACATTGAACAATAAATCTATTTTTTTTTCCATAGACACAAGTTATGTAATATTTTATTATACTGCAATGTTTATCATTGTATAACTTTGACTCATTTACCTCATTTCCACTCAATTATGAACGATTTTTAAACATCAGCGGCACAATCCGTTTCTTACTTGAAAACGCATCTATCTTTAATGTGACAAACGTACGCAAATTGTTTCTAAAACACAAATAATTAAAGCTAATAATTATAAAGTGAGGGAACTATAGATACGCCACGAGGAAACTATAGACCTGTCGCGAGGGATATATAGATGCCACACGAGGAATATATAGACCTGTCACAAGGGAGCTACAGACGCCTCATTTCATCCTGAAGCGCAAAGACCTCTACCAACAGGCGCAAGATGTAACATTAATGCCCCAAAATGTAACATTAACATCTCAAAATGTAACATCCGGTACACATAGCATAGCATAGAATAGCATAGCATAGAATACTCCCTCCTCAATAGTTCCCCCGAAACCGGAGGAACTCAAGACACAGGCTGTCCGCAGCCTGTGGATGAAAAGGGAGATTTTTCGATACGGAAAGATATGTCGACCGGGGAAGTACCTATTGAGCCTGTGCAGGAGCAGGCAAATAACCGGCTATTTATCAAAACACATTTCGTGAACAAAAACAGTGGTTTTAATTTTCACGCACCACATGCAAGCCTTACATTTGCATCGTGATTAAGCTTAAAACACAAAAACAAAACTATTTTATCAACCGATTTAACACAATTCACACATGAAAAAACTCAATTTTAAAACAATGGCAGCCTGCCTGCTCCTGGTTTGCGGCATGCCATGTCCCGTGTCCGGGCAGTCCGTCCCGGGCAGTTACGACATCGCCGCACGTTCCCAATCATTCTGTCCGGCTTCCAGGCAAGCCTCGGAGCTGTTCTGCAAAAAGCCGGAGGCTATGGATTACTCCACCGGACGAGCCACGATACGCATACCGGTTTACACCATCCGTACAGCTTCGTTCACTCTCCCCATCTCGCTTTCCTACACCACCGGAGGGATAAAAGCCGAACAGAAAAACGGGCCGGTGGCACTGGGATGGACGCTGGAAGCGGAACCCGTCATCAGCCGTGAGGTGCGCGGATTGCCCGACGAACGATCGTTCCTGTACGACAAGTCAAACCTGACCCGCCTGCCCGATATCTATAAGGCAAGGATAGGACAGGGAACCTGCGACGTGCTTGAAGACATTTTCCACATGAAGCTCATCGACGCATCGGCCGACTTTGTGCTGCAACAAGCCGACAGCCACCAGTTCATCCCCCGGCTGTTTCACCGTCCGGAACTGAAAGTGTCATTGGGCGAAAGCGAAACCAAGGTCAACGACAGTTTCAACAACCAGCTGAGGGTTATCGATGGAACCGGAAACAAGTACCTTTTCGGGCAAGATGCCAACGCGAGGGAGGAAACGAGCCTCGTAAACTCCTATTCCGCACAAACGGCCTGGAAAGCTTCCGAGATCACTTCGCCCGATGGCGACAGGATAAGTTTCAGCTATTACACCGACCTGCCGGACGAGGTTTACAAGGGTGCTTACGACTATTACGCCACGGAAGACAATTATCCCGACTACCATGTGCCGTCACCGGGGACACCTCCCCACCCGGGCTACTGGGCGGGAGTGAACGGACAAGAAAACTACTATTACATGAACGGGACAACCATACAGCCCGGCGGGACCCCGAAGCCGGTTTTTGAGAAGTGGGGGGGCGTGGGTAACCGCAGCTACTTCGGGGCGGTGGCCACGGTAAAGGTGCGCCCGATAAAGGGTATCGCTTTCAGTGGCGGCACGGTGAGTTTCTCTTATTCTTCCACCGGAAACTGCCTGGAAAAAATCCTGGTGAAAGATACCCAAGGGAATGTAGTGCGCAGCGTTACCCTGATACAGAAAAAGGCCGGTCATGGCAGGATCCTGCTTGAAGCGCTGAAAATAGCCGACGGTGACGGCAATACGGTCGAAACGTACAAGATGAACTATTTCGGGGGAGATTATGACCCTGCCACCAAAGCCGTTGACTACTGGGGATATTATAACGGGAAAAGCGGCAATACGGATTTTGTACCGAGACAGACGGTGAGTATCACCAACAACCGGCAGACGTACTCGTTCACGATAGGCGGCGCCGACAAAAGCGGCGACCTGTACAGTGCCAGAATCCATACCCTGTCGGACATCACCTATCCTGCGGGCGGAAAAACGGTGTACGCCTATGGACTGAGCCGCATTCCCGCCCCGGACAGCGCTTCGGGATATATAGACGGGGGACAACTCCGGATTACGGAAATAACGGACTATCCCGTCGCGGGACATCCCATAAAGCGTGTCTTCAAGTATTATTCGGGCGACAACGAGGAAGGAATCGGAAGTACCCGTTTCCCGATGTGCAACCTGACCTATCGGCAGAAGATGAAGAAGTACTATGTAAGCAGCAACCAGATCGCCCCCGATGTCCGCCCGGTAGACTACACGCTGTACACGCACAGCAATTCGGTGACCCAAGACCAGGACGTGTATTTCGACAAGGTTATGGAGTTTGTAAACCCTCAAGGTTCCCAGCCCGCTCCAGGTTCCGTTCCCGAACTTTCCGCGGAGAGACAAGTCGGCGAATCTACCGTCCATCATTTCGATAACCGTGCGGTGTGGCCCGACTCCTATTATACGAATCCGGACAACTTGCATAACATTGACGAGCCTGTCAACAACAGGGTACTCCTCCAAGCCGGGAAACGCACCGACATCATCAACCACGACCGACAAGCCGGCAGCGTGTCTTCCCTGCCCCGCCATTCTTTCCACGACATCAGTGACTTGCGCAGGCTTTCGTTGATAGAAGGAGCGACGGACGCAATGGTGGCTTCCAGTTCGAAACTCCGTGAACTCTATCAAAACAGCTACAGCCACAGGACAGGAAAGGGTTATACGGTAGTGGATGCGGAGGACGGTTCGCAGACTGTCACGGTTTACGGGAACGACACCGTGCTGACGCGCTCCGTTTCCAAAATCCACGAAAACAGGTATAACCTGATCCGTGAAAGCAAAACGGACAATAGCGACGGGACGTATGACCGGGTGGTGTACACTTATCCGTTCGACCGCTCCAAGACCATAGATGCCGCCATGACCGCCTCCAATGAGCTGTCCACTCCGGTCGAGGCCCGTTATTATTCGGACGGTAATCTGCTGAAAACGGTGCGCTACCGTTATGAACAGGGAGCCGTGAACCGCGGCTACAGCCTGTCGGCGGTGGAAGGAAGCGTGAATGCCGCCAATACCCAGTTCAGGGATGTAGAGACGTATTCGCGTCCTTTGAAATGCGGGCGTCCCTGCCAGGTGACTTCCCGCGACGGGACAATCACCACTTACCTCTGGGGATACGGCGGAAAGGATATCATTGCGGTGGCACACAACCTGTCCCTTTCGGTTTTCGAGACGGCCGGTATCCAACCCGAAACCTTGGCTGCAAGCCACGACATCGGGCAACCGGTTTACGACATCATCGAGCAGGTGCGCAAGGACAACCCGCAAGCGCAGATTACCGCATACCGCTACCGCCCTTTAGTGGGAGTGATACAGGAGACAGCTCCCAACGGAATGTCCACCTACTACGAATATGACTCCCTGGGGCGTCTCACTACAATCAAAGATACTAATAAAACGAACCTTTCAA
The DNA here is from genome assembly GCF_003438665.1 of Bacteroides sp. OM08-11. Lineage (NCBI taxonomy): Bacteria > Pseudomonadati > Bacteroidota > Bacteroidia > Bacteroidales > Bacteroidaceae > Bacteroides > Bacteroides sp. OM08-11. The sequence continues at coordinate 213,481 of NZ_QSTJ01000002.1, read as the reverse complement.
CCATAGAATATCATGAAGTCAATCCATAATAAAACAAACAGCAAACTCTACGGGGCATTGCTCGCCCTGCTGGTGACGTTCCTTTTCCCACTTACGGCGGGAGCGCAAAAGACCTTCACGGAGGACATGTCCCTATCACAACCGGACCGCAACCCGCAGACATTCAACATTCCGGCAGAGTATTCCGCAGTAGACATCACCCTACGGTTCCACATCGACAGGCCCTCCATGTTCGGCCCCGTATTTTTCAGTCCGTCCGCAACCACCGGCAGCTCTTCTTCCTTCCCGTTGGGATATACGGTCAGGCTCTTCAAGATAGCGGACGATGGTGCCCGCCGGGAATATACGTTGAAATACCGGCCGATGACCGGTCGCCCTTGCGGCATGAACGCGTATGTCTCTTCCGGCGATTACATGGCGCAGGTGGCCCTGAAGAATAATACGTCAGCGCATGAACTGCGTTTCACCTTTATTGTCGACAACCTGTTGCCGCCATATTCTCTTGACGTGCCGGCCCCGGCCCCTGTCTACCCCGGCCTTATCCCTTATATACCGGAACCCGATTCCGACCCGTCGTATGCTTCACCGGTGGCAGGCATCACCTCCGGACGGAGTTACATCCGCCGGAAACTGATGCTGGACACCTCGGGAGGATGCCTGGACCGGATACAATACTTCGACGGGCTGGGCCGCCCGGTGCAGACGGTACGGAAAGGCGTGACCCCGGGAGGGAAAGACCTGGTGGATTTCATCGACTACGACAAACGTGGCCGTGCATGGCGGCAATGGAACGCGGTTCCCGTATCGGGAATGAGCGGGGCTTTCATCTCCAACATGCCCGAACAGGCACCGGGCATCTTGGGAGACACCCGCCCGTATTCGGAAACCCTCTACGAAGAATCTCCCTGGGGACGTCCCTTGCTGATGACAGATGCCGGCATTGCCTGGAAGGAACATCCCGTGCAGACGGTGTATACCCTCAACAGGGCTTCCGGGGAATATTCCTGCCGACAGTACAAGGCGGGTAGCGACGGTACCCTCCAAGATGCGGGCATGTACCCATCGGGGACGCTCGAAGCGGTAAAGACCACGGATGAAGACGGCAAGGTGTCGTATACCTTTACCGACAAGCGGCAACGCACGGTGCTGACCCGCCTGAAACAGGGGGATGAAACTTACGACACCTATTATGTATATGATGCGGAAGGCAACCTGGGATTCGTACTCCAGCCGATGTACCAAAGCCATGCCAACCTTAACTTGTATGCTTTCCGGTACGAATACGACGCCATGCAACGCTGTATCAGCAAGAAGCTTCCCGGCGCGGAGCCCGTGGAGTATGAATATGACAGCTGCGACCGCCTTTCTTTCTCGCAGGACGGCAACCAACGTCCGGCGGGCAGATGGACCTACTACCTGTATGACGCTTTCGGAAGGCTGACGGAACAGGGGGAGTGTTCTTCGAAAAACCTTTCCTCAGGCCGCACGGCACATGTGAGGAATTTCTATGACGGCTATGCGGCATTCCGCGAAGCCACGGGCTATGACAGCGCCTTCCACGATGACACTTCGGGTTATGCCCACGGGGCACTGACGGGAAGCGTGACAACCTCCTTCGGAAGTGACACGCCTGTCTTCAAGGCTTACTATTACGACAACAAGGGCCGCACCGTCAAGGTTGTCGAAAGCAATCTGCTGGGCGGTTACGAGACTACCGGTACGGTATATACGCTGACGGACAAGCCGCTCACCGTGACACATACGCATACAGGAAGCGGGAAGCTGACACGGACGGAAACGTATGTCTATACATACGACCATGCCGACCGGCTGAACCGGGTGGAACACACGCTGGACGGTGCGAAGGTGACACTGGTTGCCAACGCGTATGATGAATGGGGACGCCTGTCTTCCAGGACTTTCCACGGCTCTTCCACAAATTCGCTGGCCTATACTTACAACATCCGCGGCTGGTTGACGGAAATCGGCGGAGGGAAGTTTACACAGGACCTGTATTACAATACGGGCAATGGTACGCTCTGCTACAACGGAAATATCAGCAGCATGACCTGGAAAACGGGCAACGAGAGCAACATACGCGGATACAAGTTTGACTACGACGGGGTAAACAGGCTGGCAAGCGCCATGTACGGGGAGACCGCCTCCATCGACAGCAATACCGACCGTTTCACGGAACGCGTGACGGGTTATGACAGCAATGGGAACATCACCGGCTTGCAGCGCTACGGACAGACTTCGGTAGCCGGTTATGGCCTGGTGGACAACCTGTCATTCACCCTGGACGGCAACCGGTTGAACCGTGTGGACGATGCCACGACCGCTTCTGCCTACAACGGCAGCTTTGAGTTCAAGGACGGCGCTTCACAGGCTGGTGAGTACACTTACGACGCAAATGGCAATCTGACGAAAGATTTGAATAAGAATATCATTGATATTCAATATAATGTATTAAATTTGCCAAGTAAGGTCGTGTTCAGTGACGGCAGCGTCATCTCCTATGTTTATGCGGCGGACGGAACAAAGCTGCGCACCGTGCATACAATTGGCGGTGCGGCCACCACAACCGACTATTGCGGGAATGTGGTCTATGAAAACGGTGTTCAGAAGCTGTTGCTGACGGAGACGGGATATGTGACCTTGAACGACAAGAAGTATCATTACTACCTGCAGGACCATCAGGGGAACAACCGGGTGGTGATGAGTCAGGACGGCAGTGTGGAAGAGACGAACCATTACTATCCGTTCGGGGGCGTATTCGCTTCTTCGGGGAATGTACAACCTTACAAGTACAATGGCAAGGAACTGGACACGAAGAAGGGGCTGGACTGGTATGATTACGGGGCAAGGCAGTATGATGCGGCGCTGGGAAGGTTTACGACGGTGGATCCGATGGCAGAGAAGTATTATCCGGAAAGTCCTTATAGCTATTGCGGAAATAATCCGATAATGTTTATTGACCCTGATGGACATATGAAGGTAATCTACAATCCTGACGGGACATATAAAGAGACTACTCATAACAACTGGTTTCATAATACTTTTATTGGCCGTCAAGAATACATTGCTTATAAGGAAGGGAATGTAAGATTGTCAGAGCAGGAATTTTGGAATTGGCAACGAACCGGAAGTTATAGTAGTATTCAAGGTACGGGTAATATGACAAATATTGAGTTTACATTGGATGAACCGGCAAAGGGAGTGGTAGACGGTATAAGCAAATTCATACTTTCCAGTGTTTATTCATTGGTAAATTCGCCTAAGGTTGTATTGACAGGGAGGACTTGGTCAGGAGCATCACAGACTTCGACTGAAACAATGGGAGCGTTTATTGATGTAGTCAGTAATAATATACCATTTTCAAAGATGAGTAAAGTGGGCAATCCGGGTTCATGGTACAAGTTTAAGAAAGCTAATAAACATATACCTGCATTGAAAAGAAAAGGTGTTTATAATGCTGAGGTAAGGAGATATGAAGGGAAAACAAGGAATATAGATATATTCAATAAAGAAAAAAATACAATAGAAACTATTAAGTATACTCATAATCAACAAAACGAGGAGGAATGATGACGCCAGATTTAATTGGAGCATTTATTTGCTGGATATTAAAAGGATGTAGAACTAACTTATTTAAAGATGAATGGAATATTGAAAAAGAAGTTCGAAATAGAATTATTGCATATGTTCTAGCTTTTATTTTATTAATAAGTCTATTCGTTTCTTAACTGTTCACTATTATTGTTTCTTTCGTTACAGCAATGGCTCTTCATCTCTCAGTTTTGAATATCAGAATTTCTAATTCGACAAACTAAATACTCCCTTGCTTATGTCACTGAACATAGGCAAGGGTTTTCATTATTATCCAAAACTATCTATGAGACTTTTCAGTTATCACGCCCTATACGCTGCTACGGAGTGGGTAACGCTTTCAAAAAGATCTGGCAAAGACCGCTTGTATAATGACAGTAACCTGAATTTCTTTACTGAGAAAGTGACGGAGTAATCTTTGATTATAGGATAGGAATTACCCACTTCCTTCAAAGTAAACGTCCTTCTCTCTCACTGTTTCGAAAGCACCAATATTTTTAACTCGAAAAAGCCCGAAGTGAAAGGATTTTATAATGGCTTTTCATCACAATCCATTTTCTTTTGCTATTTTTGCAATTTGTAATGCTCAGATTAGTAATGAAGACTGAAATAACAACATATAACTTGCTAAATTCTATTTCTTATCCTGAAGACCTGCGAAAGCTTAGTGTAGAGCAACTTCCGGAAGTCTGCAATGAATTGCGGCAGGATATTATAAAGGAACTTTCGCGCAACCCTGGACATTTTGCAGCAAGCTTGGGAACAGTAGAGCTGACAGTGGCTTTGCATTATGTTTACAATACTCCTTATGACCGTATCGTATGGGATGTGGGACATCAGGCTTACGGTCATAAGATATTGACCGGACGACGGGAGGCTTTCTCCACCAATCGGAAGTTCAAAGGGATACGTCCCTTCCCTTCCCCTGAAGAAAGCGAATATGATACTTTTACCTGCGGACATGCGTCGAACTCTATTTCAGCAGCGCTCGGTATGGCCGTAGCTGCAGCAAAGAAAGGGGAAGAAGACCGCCATATAGTTGCCATATTGGGCGACGGAAGTATGAGTGGAGGACTGGCGTTCGAGGGGTTGAACAATGTCTCATCTACCCCAAACAATATGCTGATTATCCTTAACGACAACGACATGTCAATAGACCGTAGTGTAGGAGGAATGAAACAATATCTTTTCAACCTCACTACCTCGAACCGTTACAATCAGCTACGTTTCAAGATGTCTAAAGTGTTGTTCAAGATGGGATTACTGAATGAGGAACGCCGGAAAGCCTTGATACGCTTTGCCAACAGCCTGAAGTCTATGGCTGCCCAGCAGCAGAATATATTCGAAGGAATGAATATCCGTTACTTCGGTCCTATCGACGGCCATAATGTAAAAAATCTGGCACGTATCCTACGGGATATCAAAGACTTGAAAGGACCGAAAATCCTACATCTGCATACTACCAAAGGAAAAGGATTTGAACCTGCCGAAAAAGCTCCGGGCATCTGGCATGCTCCCGGTAAATTCAATCCGGAAACGGGTGAACGGATCAAGGCAGACACGACCAACCTGCCCCCACTCTATCAGGAGGTTTTCGGTGAGACATTGGTGGAATTGGCTGAAAAGAACCCGAAGATTATGGGTGTCACTCCTGCCATGCCTACAGGTTGCTCCATGAACATATTAATGAAAGCCATGCCCGATCGTGCTTTCGATGTGGGTATTGCCGAAGGACATGCAGCCACTTTCTCAGGCGGTATGGCAAAGGAAGGATTGCAGCCGTTCTGCAATATCTATTCTTCTTTTATGCAACGGGCATACGATAATGTGATACATGACATTGCATTGCTTCGTTTACCCGTTGTGCTCTGCCTGGACCGTGCCGGACTGGTAGGTGAAGACGGACCGACACATCATGGCGTATTCGACTTGGCATATTTCCGTCCTATTCCTAATATAACTGTATCTTCACCGATGAACGAACATGAACTGCGCCGATTAATGTACACGGCACAACTGCCGGACAAAGGACCGTTTGTCATCCGCTATCCACGCGGACGTGGCGTGCTGGTGGATTGGAAATGTCCGTTGGAAGAAATTCCCGTCGGTAAAGGACGAAAGTTAAAAGACGGTAAAGATATCGCTGTCATAACCCTTGGACCAATAGGAAATATCGCTGCCCACGCCATCAAGCGGGCAGAAGAGGAAAAAGGGCTTTCTATTGCACATTATGACCTGCGTTTTCTCAAACCGATGGACGAAGCATTATTGCATGAAGTGGGACGTTCATTCCAACGTATCATTACAGTGGAGGACGGTGTGCTGAAGGGTGGCATGGGAAGTGCCGTGCTCGAGTTTATGGCAGATAACGGTTATACACCACACATACAACGTATCGGCGTGCCTGACAAGTTTATAGAACACGGCTCGATACCGGAATTGTACAGGTTATGCGGAATGAGTGAAGAGGAGATCTTTAATCAATTGATAATGAATAATTGGCAGTGAAAATAATTATTGCTGGTGCCGGCGCAGTAGGCACACACTTGGCTAAACTGTTGTCCCGCGAGAAACAGGATATTATATTGATGGACGACAATGAGGAGAGGTTGAGTACACTTAACTCAAACTTCGACCTGATGACTGTCACCGCATCACCAACTTCTATCAAAGGGTTGAAAGAAGTAAATGCAGGTGAAGCAGATTTGTTTATCGCAGTTACTCCTGACGAAAGCCGGAATATGACTGCATGCATGTTGGCAACCAACCTTGGTGCACAGAAAACCGTTGCACGTATTGATAATTACGAATATTTATTGCCGAAAAACAAAGAGTTTTTCCAGAAATTGGGCGTAGATTCACTGATTTATCCGGAGATGCTCGCCGCTAAAGAAATCGTATCTTCCATTCGTATGAGCTGGGTTCGCCAATGGTGGGAATTCTGCGGTGGAGCACTGATACTGATAGGTGCCAAAATGCGTGAAAAGGCAGAGATACTGAATATTCCCTTACATCAATTGGGCGGACCGGAGTTGCCTTATCACGTAGTTGCCATCAAGCGCGGTAATGAAACGCTTATTCCACGAGGTGACGATACAATTAAACTACATGACATCGTTTACTTCACAACCACCCGCAAATATGTGCCGTATATCCGGAAAATTGCCGGAAAGGAGGATTATGCCGATGTACGTAATGTGATGATCATGGGAGGAAGCCGTATCGCCGTACGTACCGCACAATATGTTCCCGACTACATGCAGGTAAAGATTGTAGACAATGATATGAACCGTTGTAACCGACTGACAGAGCTATTGGACGATAGAACCATGATTATCAACGGAGACGGACGGGATATGGATTTGCTTGTGGAAGAAGGTCTGAAGAATACGGAAGCTTTCGTTGCACTGACCGGTAATTCGGAAACAAATATCCTCGCCTGCCTGGCAGCTAAACGCATGGGCGTCAGCAAGACGGTAGCAGAAGTAGAAAACATAGACTATATCGGTATGGCCGAAAGTCTCGACATCGGTACGGTTATCAACAAAAAGATGATAGCCGCCAGCCACATCTATCAAATGATGCTGGATGCTGACGTAAGTAATGTAAAATGCCTGACTTTTGCCAATGCCGATGTTGCGGAATTTACCGTGAAAGCCGGATCCAAAATCACCAAGCACCCGGTAAAAGACCTGGGATTGCCTAAAGGAACTACTATCGGAGGACTTATCCGCAATGGAGAGGGTGTGGTAGTAATGGGTAATACACAAATACAAGCGAACGACCACGTAGTAGTATTCTGCTTGAACATGATGATTAAGAAAATCGAAAAATACTTCAATTAATTGAGAATAAAAATTGATTAACTTTAAAACGATCATACGGATAATCGGTATTCTACTGTTATTGGAAACAGTCATGTTACTTTGTTGTTCCGGCGTATCCTACTATTACGGCGAGAACGACTTGCTTGACTTCTGGAAATCCGGGGGGATCACGGCAGGCATAGGTTTATTGTTGGTAATAGCAGGTAAAGGAGGCGAACGCCAATTAACCCGTCGTGACGGATATGTACTGGTGAGTTTAGCTTGGGTCGCTTTTTCGCTTTTCGGTATGTTGCCATTCTACATCAGCGGATATATTCCAAGCGTCACAGATGCTTTTTTTGAAACGATGTCCGGCTTTACAAGTACGGGAGCCACCATACTTGACAATATAGAATCTTTACCGCACGGACTACTCTTCTGGCGCAGTATGACGCAGTGGATAGGCGGACTGGGAATTATCATGTTCACCATCGCCGTACTTCCCATTTTCGGTGTAAGCGGTCTGCAGGTATTTGCAGCAGAAGCAAGTGGTCCCACACACGACAAGGTACATCCACGTATCGGTATCACCGCCAAATGGATATGGAGTATCTATGCCGGAATTACATTTATTTTGGTCACCTTGCTGATGATGGGAGGAATGGACTGGTTTGACAGTATCTGTCACGCTTTTGCAACCACCGGTACAGGTGGTTTTTCCACCAAGCAAGCTAGTGTGGCATACTATAACTCCCCCTATATAGAATATGTAATTTCAGCTTTTATGTTTATTTCCGGTATCAACTTCACACTACTGCTGTTCTTCGTCAACCGGAAATTCAAAAAAGTTTTTAATAATGCAGAATTGAAATGGTACTTTTGGTCAGTGGTATGCTTCACCGGACTGATTGCAGTTGTACTCTATTATACAAGTCCCATGGGTACAGAAGAAGCTTTCCGCAAATCATTGTTTCAGGTCATTTCACTGCAAACTTCCACAGGCTTTGCTACAGATGACTATATGTTGTGGACTCCTGTTTTGTGGGGACTACTGACAATAGTAATGATGATGGGTGCTTGTGCCGGCAGTACGACGGGAGGATTGAAATGTATCCGTCTGGTCATCCTTGCCAAAGTATCACAAAATGAATTCAAGCACATATTACACCCTAATGCTGTACTTCCGGTAAGGATAAATAAACAGGTCATATCTCCTTCCATCATATCTACGGTACTGGCATTCTGTTTCCTATACTTAGTGATTATCATCATCAGCATACTGTTGATGATGGGGATGGGCATAGGTTTTCTGGAGTCCGTTGGATGTGTCATATCCAGTATCGGCAATATGGGTCCCGGTTTGGGAGAGACGGGTCCGGCATATTCATGGAGTGCATTGCCCCATGTCGCCAAGTGGTTGTTATCATTCCTCATGCTTCTAGGACGTTTGGAATTGTTCACTGTTTTACTGTTATTTACTCCTGAATTCTGGAAGCGAAATTGATTTAGGATAAAAAGTGTAAAAATAATCATTTTTTGTTATACTGAGATTGCAAAATGAAGGATAGTTGTTATATCTTTGCAGCTCTAAAGAGAAATTAATGGTATGAGACAGTGCATAAAATATTGTATGATTGTCATACTCGCAGCCTTGTTGCATAATAGTGCAATGAATGCCGCGACTTTTTTATGTACTCCGGCAAACAGTAAAACAGAATGTTGCATTTTATCTCAGGCACCTACCGCACAACAAGCTATCCGTAATTTTTATCATCATCTGTCCGTTCTATCTCTGTGTATAGAGCATACAGATACCATCATGCAGGTGCCAAATGATAAAAGTACCACTCTATGTGCTACTTTCATCCGTCTGCAACAACAGCCGCAAGCGCCGGAATGTGATCGTTTGTCATACTTATCCTCTTTTCCCGTACCCGACTCGCATTATTATGTCTTCGGGCTGAGAAAAATTATCATTTAAAACAAATCTCCTATCCAGATTTGGCCGGGCAACAATTCAGAGGTATTGTCATACGGTAAAATAGTTCTATTATATATATCTAAAATCTTATTCAGGTTTATGAACTTTACTTTGTTAGTGGCCGTCTTATTGACGGCAATTGCTTTCGTGGGTATTGTCATCGCTATTTCCAATGCGATAGCTCCCCGTTCGTACAATCCGCAGAAGATGGAGCCGTACGAGTGTGGTATCCCCACACGTGGTAAATCGTGGATGCAATTCCGTGTAGGTTATTATCTGTTTGCCATCCTGTTCCTGATGTTCGAAGTGGAAACGGTATTCTTGTTTCCGTGGGCAGTCATCGCGCGTGAACTGGGAGTAGCCGGACTTTTTAGTATCTTATTTTTCCTGATTATATTGGTTCTGGGCCTTGCATATGCCTGGAGGAAAGGAGCATTGGAATGGAAGTAACAAAGAAACCCAAAATAAAATCTATTCCTTATGAGGAATTTACAGACAACGAGACGTTGGAGAAACTGGTTCGGGAACTTAATGCCGGAGGTGCCAATGTGGCTCTCGGTGTACTGGACGATTTCGTCAACTGGGGACGCAGTAATTCGCTGTGGCCGCTTACCTTTGCAACAAGTTGTTGTGGTATTGAATTTATGGCTCTTGGCGCTGCCCGTTATGACATGGCACGTTTCGGGTTTGAGGTAGCCCGTGCCAGTCCGCGCCAGGCTGACATGATTATGGTGTGCGGAACAATAACCAACAAAATGGCTCCCGTACTGAAACGTCTTTACGACCAGATGGCAGATCCTAAATATGTGATAGCCGTAGGTGGATGTGCCGTCAGCGGAGGTCCGTTCAAGAAGTCCTACCATGTAGTGAACGGAGTTGACAAAATATTGCCGGTGGATGTTTATATCCCCGGATGCCCTCCTCGTCCGGAAGCCTTCTATTATGGCATGATGCAATTACAACGTAAAGTGAAGGTTGAGAACTACTTTGGCGGAGTGAACAGGCAAGAAGAGAAATCGAAAGAAGAAGAATAATCAATATGGAAATAAGATATATAGAACCCGCAGTCTTGCACGACGAAATGCTGCGCCTGCGGAAAGAAGAGCAAATGGACTTTCTGGAATGTCTCAGCGGTATGGACTGGGGAATACCGGAAGAGGGCGATGCTCCCGATAAAGTTCGTGGACTCGGTGTCGTTTATCTGTTGGAATCAACAGCCACCGGTAAAAGAGCTTCAGTATGCACTGCCACCTTGAACCGTGAACATCCCGAACTGCCCTCTGTCAGCGATATATGGAAAGCGGCAGACTTCAACGAACGTGAAGTGTATGATTTCTATGGTATTGTATTCATCGGTCATCCCGATATGCGCCGTCTCTATCTTCGTAACGACTGGGTAGGATATCCGATGCGTAAAGACGATGATCCAGAAGTAGAAAATCCCTTGCGCATGGACAACGAGGAAACCATCGATACGACTACCGAACTTGAGTTGAATCCCGACGGAACCGTCAAGAACAAGGAACTGATGCTTTTCGGCGACGACGAGTATGTGGTCAATATCGGTCCTCAGCACCCTGCAACCCACGGTGTCATGCGCTTTCGCGTATCACTGGAGGGAGAAATCATCGAAAAGATAGACGCCAATTGTGGTTATATCCACCGCGGCATAGAAAAAATGTGCGAAAGCCTCACTTACCCGCAGACTCTTGCCCTGACCGACCGTCTGGACTATTTAGGTGCACACCAAAACCGCCATGCACTGTGCATGTGCATCGAAAAGGCTATGGGTATAGAAGTGAGCGAACGTGTACAATACATTCGTACCATTATGGACGAGTTGCAACGTATCGATTCCCACTTGTTGTTTTACTCTTGTCTTGCGATGGATCTTGGTGCACTGACAGCTTTCTTCTACGGTTTCCGTGACCGTGAAAAAATTCTCGACATCTTTGAAGAAACTTGTGGCGGACGTCTCATCATGAACTATAATACCATTGGCGGTGTACAGGCAGACCTTGCTCCCAACTTCCAGAAAAAAGTGAAAGAGTTCATCCCCTACCTACGTGGCATTCTTCACGAATACCACAATGTATTTACCGGCAATATCATTGCACAACAACGTCTGAAAGGTGTAGGTGTACTTTCAAAGGAAGACGCCATCGCTTTCGGGGCTACCGGCGGCACAGGACGTGCCAGCGGTTGGGCATGTGATGTACGCAAACGGATACCATACGGAGTATATAACAAGGTGGACTTCCGCGAAGTAGTCCGCACCGAAGGCGACTCGTGGGGACGTTACCTCGTACGTATGGAGGAAATAGAAGAAAGCTTGAAAATCATTGAGCAACTGATAGACAATATCCCTGAAGGGTCCTATCAGGAGAAGATGAAACCGATTATCCGCGTACCGGAAGGTAGCTATTATGCTGCCGTAGAAGGTAGTCGTGGTGAGTTCGGTGTCTTCCTTGAGAGTCATGGCGACAAGACTCCCTACCGTTTGCACTTCCGCTCAACCGGATTGCCTTTGGTTTCGACCGTAGATACCATTTGCCGTGGAGCCAAGATTGCCGACCTTATCGCCATTGGTGGCACACTGGATTATGTAGTACCTGATATTGATAGATAATATGTTTGACTTTAGTATAGTAACCAACTGGATTCACCAGCTATTGACCTCCATCATGCCGGAAGGTCTGGCCGTATTCCTTGAATGCGTAGTGATAGGCGTATGCATCATCTTGATGTATGCCGTACTCGCCATTATTCTGATTTACATGGAGCGTAAAATATGCGCTTTTTTCCAATGTCGCCTTGGCCCGACGCGCGTCGGGAAATGGGGATTACTCCAAGTTCCTTGCGATGTTATCAAGATGTTGACCAAGGAAATCATCGACCTGAAATTCTCAGACCGTTTTCTCTACAATCTGGCGCCATTCATGGTGATAATCGCCTCATTCCTCACTTTCGCCTGCCTGCCCGTCAACAAAGGGCTCGAAGTATTGGATTTCAACGTAGGCGTATTCTTCCTGCTGGCTGCATCGAGTATCGGTGTGGTAGGTATCTTGCTGGCAGGTTGGAGTTCCAACAACAAATTTTCACTGATTGGCGCCATGCGAAGCGGTGCACAAATTATCAGTTATGAACTGTCCTGCGGATTAAGTATATTGACGATGGTTGTCCTGATGGGAACCATGCAGTTCTCCGAAATCGTAGCGGGACAAGCTGACGGCTGGTTCATTTTCAAAGGACACATCCCGGCATTAATAGCTTTCATTATCTACCTGATTGCAGGTAATGCGGAAACCAACCGTGGGCCTTTCGACTTACCCGAAGCGGAAAGTGAGTTAACTGCCGGATACCACACGGAATATTCCGGTATGGGTTTTGGTTTCTTCTATCTGGCAGAATATCTGAACTTATTTATCGTGGCAAGCGTAGCCGCCACCATTTTTCTGGGTGGTTGGATGCCATTCCATATTGTAGGACTTGACGGTTTCAACGCCGTAATGGACTATATACCTGGTTTCGTCTGGTTCTTTGGTAAAGCATTTTTCGTAGTATTCCTGCTAATGTGGATAAAGTGGACATTTCCCCGTCTGCGTATCGACCAGATTTTGAATTTAGAATGGAAATATCTCGTACCTATCTCAATGATAAATCTGATATTGATGGTATTAATCGTAGTCTTCGGACTTCATTTTTAACCGGCGCAGCACCTTTCCCCCTGCGAACAATTTCAAAAAAAGACTAAAGCAATGAAAGAAAAAGAACATAATTCATACATCGGCAGCCTTGTACATGGCATCTGTTCTCTACTTACAGGTATGAAAACTACCATGACCGTTTTTCTGCGCAAGAAAACAACCGAACAATATCCGGAAAACCGCAAGACACTGAAACTATCCGACCGTTTCCGTGGAACGTTGACGATGCCCCATAACGACAAGAACGAACATCACTGCATAGCCTGCGGATTGTGCCAGATGGCCTGCCCTAATGACACGATACGTGTCATTAGTGAAATGGTGGAAACCGAAGATGGCAAGAAAAAGAAAATACTGGCAAAGTATGAATACGACCTTGGCTCATGTATTTTCTGCCAGTTGTGCGTCAATGCCTGTCCCCACAATGCCATCACTTTCGACCAGAATTTTGAACACGCCGTGTTCGACCGTTCCAAACTGGTGTTGACGTTGAACCATCCAGGCAGTCATGTAATGAGTAAATAAGATTTCGGCTAAAACGAAATATAAAATAATAACATAATCATTATGGAAATAAATCTTGAAACAGTAGTATTCTACTTCCTCGCGGCTTTTATCACCATATTTTCAATCTTGACGGTGACTACCAGCCGTATGGTGCGCTCGGCTACGTATCTGCTGTTCGTACTCTTTGGTACAGCAGGCATCTACTTCCTGCTGGGTTATACGTTCCTCGGTTCCGTACAAATCATGGTCTATGCCGGAGGTATTGTTGTCCTCTACGTCTTCTCCATCCTATTGACCAGTGGCGAAGGTGACCGTGCAGGAAAGCTGAAACGTAGTAAATTCCTTGCCGGACTAGGAGCCACAGTGGGTGGAGCCATCATCGTATTGTTTATCACATTGAAGCATAAGTTCATCACTACCACAGATTTGGCACCGCTGGAAATCAATATCAAAACCATTGGACACCAAATGTTGAGTGGCGACAAGTATGGCTACCTGCTGCCTTTCGAGGCTGTAAGTATCCTTTTGTTGGCATGTATCGTGGGGGGACTGCTGATTGCTCGAAAACGTTAATCATCAATCACTAAACATTAATCACTGATTATGATACACATGGAATATTATCTGATAGTTTCGGCTATCATGTTCTTCGCCGGTATCTACGGGTTCTTCACCCGTCGCAACACGTTGGCGATATTGATTTCAATTGAGTTGATATTGAATGCTACGGATATCAACTTTGCGGTATTCAACCGTTTCCTGTTTCCGGATGGACTTGAAGGATATTTCTTCTCACTGTTTTCCATCGCTATTTCGGCGGCAGAAACAGCAGTGGCTATTGCCATTATGATTAATATTTATCGCAATATCCGTAGCATCCAGGTGAACAAGCTGGATGAGTTGAAATTTTAATTAATGGATAATTGACTTATTTATCAATTATCAGTTTTTCAATTATCAATCATCAATTAAACAAATGGAATATACAATTCTAATCCTTCTTCTTCCTTTCCTCTCCTTCCTTGCACTGGGGCTGGGAGGTAAATGGATGTCTCATCGTATAGCCGGAACCATCGGTACCGCAGTGTTGGGCGTGGTAGTATTGCTCTCTTATATCACTGCGTGGCTGTACTTCAGTGCACCGCGCCTGGCAGACGGTACGTATGAGACACTGGTCCCTTACAATATTACCTGGTTGCCTTTCACTTCGTCGCTCAGCATCGATATGGGCATTCTGCTCGACCCGATTTCAGTGATGATGCTGATTGTCATCAGTACCGTATCTTTCATGGTACACCTCTACTCTTTTGGATACATGAAAGGTGAACGAGGTTTCCAACGTTATTATGCTTTTCTCTCGTTGTTCACCATGTCCATGTTGGGGCTGGTAGTAGCGACCAACATCTTCCAAATGTATCTGTTCTGGGAACTGGTGGGCGTTTCATCTTATCTGCTGATCGGATTCTATTATACGAAACCGGCAGCCATTGCCGCTTCAAAGAAAGCATTCATTGTAACCCGTTTTGCCGACTTGGGCTTCCTGATAGGTATCCTCGTTTATGGCTATTATGCCGGAACCTATACTTTCCATCCCGCTGAAATGGCAATATTGAAAGGCGGTGCTGCCATGATTCCACTAGCGTTGGGATTGATGTTTATCGGTGGTGCCGGAAAGAGTGCTATGTTTCCGCTACACATCTGGTTACCAGATGCAATGGAAGGTCCTACTCCTGTCAGCGCACTGATTCATGCCGCTACCATGGTAGTAGCAGGTGTATATCTGGTTGCCCGTATGTTCCCACTGTTCATTGAATATGCTCCTTCGGTGTTACATCTGGTGGCATACGTAGGTGCGTTCACGGCATTCTATGCAGCAAGTGTGGCTTGTGTACAAAGTGACATCAAACGTGTACTGGCCTTCTCCACGATTTCCCAAATCGGTTTTATGATGGTGGCGCTGGGTGTTTGCACATCAATGAATCCGCACGAAGGGGGATTGGGCTATATGGCAAGTATGTTCCACCTCTTTACGCATGCCATGTTCAAGGCATTACTGTTCCTCGGCGCAGGCAGTATCATCCACGCAGTACACAGTAATGAAATGTCTGCCATGGGAGGACTTCGTAAGTATATGCCTATCACGCACATTACTTTCCTTATTGCATGTCTGGCCATCGCCGGTATCCCTCCGTTCTCAGGTTTCTTCTCCAAAGACGAAATCCTGACTGCCTGCTTCCAGTTCAGTCCGGCCATGGGCTGGATAATGACTGCAATTGCCGCTATGACAGCTTTCTATATGTTCCGCCTTTATTATGGCATATTCTGGTCCGGTTCACAACCCGGTATAGCGATGGGACAAGAGTCGGCAAACAATGAGAGCCACAGCCATACCCCTCATGAGTCTCCGTTGACAATGACTATCCCGTTGATGTTCCTAGCTCTAGTCACAGTAGTTGCCGGTTTCATTCCGTTCGGTGAATTTATTTCCTCCAACGGTACGGCATACGAGATACATCTTGATTGGAAGGTAGCAGGTACAAGCATTGCCATAGCCGTAATCTCTATCGCGATTGCCACCTATATGTATGCAAGTAGTCATCATCCGCTTGCCAATGCGTTGGCGCGTCGTTTCCACGGCTTGTGGAAAGCCGCATACCATCGTTTCTATATCGATGAAGTTTATCAGTTCATCACCCACCGTATCATCTTCGGTTGCATCAGCCGCCCCATCGCCTGGTGGGATCGTCATGTGGTGGATGGTTTCTTCAACTTCCTCGCATGGAGCGCCAATGTTACCAGCGAAGAAATACGTGGTTTGCAAAGCGGACGGATACAACAATACACGTTTGTATTCCTGTTGGGTACACTTGCTTTGATATTGCTTCTGCTGCTATAAACCAGAGATTTTTCAATCGTAAATAGTAAATCGTAAAATCGTAAATATAGATATGAACTTTTTAAGTATTTTCGTACTCATCCCCTTGCTGATGCTTCTCGGTCTCTGGCTCAGCCGTAACATCGCACAGATACGTGCGGTGATGGTAGCCGGAGCTTCTGCCCTGCTTCTATCAGCTATCGGACTTACCATTATTTATCTGCAAACCCGTCATGGCGGTGCAACGGATGAAATGTTGTTCCGTGCAGAAACAGTTTGGTATCCGGCACTTAATATCCACTATTCCGTAGGTGTAGACGGTATATCGGTAGCCATGTTGCTACTCTCGGCTATCATCGTATTTACCGGCACATTTGCCTCTTGGCGGTTGCAACCGTTGACTAAAGAATACTTCCTTTGGTTCACACTGCTTTCCATGGGAGTATTCGGTTTCTTTATTTCCACCGATTTGTTCACGATGTTCATGTTCTACGAAGTAGCTCTCATCCCTATGTATCTGCTTATCGGCGTATGGGGTTCGGGACGTAAGGAATATTCCGCCATGAAGCTGACACTGATGTTGATGGGTGGTTCCGCCTTTCTGCTCATCGGTATACTGGGTATTTACTACGGCAGCGGCGGTACCACAATGAACCTGTTGGAAATAGCCAAACTTCACAATATCCCCATCGAGCAACAACGCATCTGGTTTCCGCTCACCTTCCTCGGTTTTGGTGTACTGGGCGCCTTATTTCCATTCCACACATGGAGCCCCGACGGTCATGCCTCCGCACCTACTGCGGTATCTATGCTCCATGCCGGTGTACTGATGAAGCTGGGAGGTTACGGATGTTTCCGCATCGCTATGTATCTGATGCCCGAAGCTACACAAGAATTAGGTTGGATATTTCTAATTCTTACAGGTATCTCCGTAGTTTATGGTGCATTCTCGGCTTGTGTACAGACGGACTTGAAATACATTAACGCCTACTCTTCAGTATCACACTGTGGACTGGTACTCTTCGCCATCCTGATGATGAACCAAACGGCCGCCACGGGTGCCGTACTGCAAATGCTCAGCCACGGATTGATGACCGCCTTGTTTTTTGCCCTTATCGGTATGATTTACGGCCGTACCCATACGCGTGATGTTCGCGAACTTAGTGGTCTGATGAAGATCATGCCTTTCCTGGCTGTCTGTTACGTTATCGCCGGTCTTGCCAACCTCGGTTTGCCGGGACTCAGCGGTTTCGTTGCCGAAATGACCATTTTCAACGGTGCCTTTCAACATCCCGATATATTCCACCGCACATGGACCATCATCGCTTGTACAAGTATCGTCATTACTGCTGTCTATATTCTCCGCCTTGTCGGTAAAATTCTTTACGGTACTTGTACCAATAAGCATCACTTGACTCTGACTGATGCCACATGGGATGAACGTACAGCCGTCATCATCCTTATCGCCTGTGTTGCCGGTCTCGGTCTTGCTCCATTATGGATCAGCCGGATGATTGGAGAAAGTGTATTGCCAGTAACCAATTTATTTCAATTGTAAATCGTCAAATCGTAAATAAAACAACATGGATTATTCCCAATTCCTATTGATGAAAGAAGAGTTATCGCTGATATTGGTCATCATCATACTCTTCGTAGCCGACCTCTTTATGAGTCCGGATGCGCACAAAAACAATGGTAAGCCGGTATTGAACACAATGCTCCCCGTTGCACTGCTCGCCATCCATACTCTTATTACCATCGTCCCCGGTCCGGTGGAAGATGCATTCGGCGGCATGTATCACAACACCCCGATACAAAGTATTGTAAAATCCATCCTCAGCGTAGGTACACTTATAGTTTTCCTGATGGCACACGAATGGATGCGCCGTCCCGATACCGCCATTAAACAAGGTGAGTTCTATGTGTTGACACTCTCTACACTATTGGGTATGTACTTCATGATTTCCGCCGGACACTTCCTGATGTTCTTCATCGGACTGGAAATGGCAAGTATCCCGATGGCAGCGCTCGTAGCCTTCGATAAATATCGCCATCACTCTGCCGAAGCAGGTGCTAAGTATATACTTACCGCGCTGTTTTCAAGCGGTCTGTTACTATATGGACTTTCATTGATTTACGGAACAGTAGGTACACTCTATTTTGCTGATATACCTGCCCATATCGATGGCAATCCCATGCAGATTATGGCATTCGTGTTTTTCTTCTCGGGAATGGGTTTCAAAATTTCTCTTGTTCCCTTCCACCTCTGGACGGCAGATGTTTACGAAGGAGCTCCCAGTACAGTTACAGCTTATTTAAGTGTAATCTCCAAAGGTTCCGCCGCTTTCGTGCTGATGACTATCTTGTTCAAAGTATTCGCCCCGATGGTAGATCAATGGCAAGAAGTGCTCTATTGGATAATCATTGCCTCCATCACACTTGCCAACCTCTTTGCACTGAGGCAAGAAAACCTGAAACGATTGATGGCATTCTCCAGTATCTCACAAGCCGGATACATCATGTTGGGTGTCATCAGTGGCACTTCGCAAGGTATGGCTTCGTTGGTTTACTACGTATTGATTTATCTGTTTGCCAATCTGGCAGTGTTCACCGTAATCACCATTGTTGCCCTGCGTGCGGATAAATTCACGTTGGAAGATTATAACGGACTGTACAACACCAACCCTAAGCTGGCATTCCTCATGACACTGGCACTGTTCTCACTGGCAGGCATCCCGCCGTTCGCAGGTTTCTTCTCAAAGTTCTTTATCTTTGCGGCTGCTTTCCACAGCGGTTTCCATCTATTGGTGTTCATTGCTTTAATCAATACAATATTATCACTTTATTACTATTTGAAGATAGTAAAAGCAATGTATATCAACAAAAGTGATGAACCGATTGCCACTTTCCGCAGTGACAACTACACCCGTGCCAGTCTCGCTATCTGTACACTGGGTATTGTAGTACTAAGCATTGCCAGTGTGGTATATCAATCCATCGACAAGTTCTCATTCGGGATGTAGTCAAACCATTTTTTATAGGGACAAGGCGGATAAATCATTTCCTGATTTTATCCGCCTTGTCCTTTTACGCCCCTCCTATGTTATAAATTATTGTCTTACAGTACAGAATAACAAGATAATTGCTTATCTTGCGCCATTAAACTAAAAACATTGTAAAACATGAAGTTATCCGAAGAAGAGATAGCAATATTACAAAAGTCTATTTCAATGGCTCGTTTAGGCTGGTGGGAAGCCGATTTCTATGAAGGAGTATATTACTGTTCCGATTTCCTGATAGATTTATTTAACCTGCAAGAAAACACTATCTCTTTTGAAGACTTCGGAAACCTTATATGCGAAGAATATAGAGATAGAATACGTGCCGAGTTCCGTACATTCAAAATGATGGATATCTATGAACAAGTTTTTCCAATGCAGACCAGGTACGGTGTCATGTGGGTCAGTACCAAAGTCGGAGAAAAAAGGGTAACAGAAGAAGGGCACCCCCTTGTTTTCGGTACTCTGCAATGCATTTCCCGCCAACGCATGAATGCCTCCGAACAAACAGTCAACCGACTGAATAACCTTCTTTATCAACTCAATGGCATCTCACGTTCTTTATTAAGCTTCCTCCATTCAGACAATACAACGGAGGTCATCAATAAAATCCTGAGTGATGTACTTCATTATTTCCACGGCGATCGTACTTATATCGTCGAATTCGATCAGACAAGCAGTATACAACATTGTACATACGAGATATTATCACCCGATCTGCCTGTGATATGGAAAGGGCAATCTAAAATCCTAAGAGATAATATCTGGTGGAACAAACAAATTCTTTCTGGTAATCCTATTATATTCTTTGATACCAATGAAATACCAGAAGAAGCTTACGAAGACAAACAAATTCTCACAAGAATCGGAGTAAAGTCGGTTATGGCAGTACCGGTAAATACCAAGAAAGGTATTCGGGGATATATCAGTATCGAAACTATCCGAGAATTCCGTGAATGGAACAATGAAGATTATTTGTGGTTCTCCTCTCTTGCCAATATCATCAGCATCTGTATGGAGCTACGAAAGGCCGAAGAAATAGCCAGTCTGGAAAAGAAATATTTCCATGATATCTATCAAAACATTCCGGTAGGCATCGAACTCTATAACCGTAATGGCATATTACTCGATATCAATGAAAAAGACCTGGAAATATTCGGATTGAAAAGTAAAGAAGATATAGTAGGAACCAATATGTACGACAATCCTATTATGTCTGAAGAGTGGAAAGATATGCTGAAGCAGGGAAAAGCAATGGACTATTCCCTCAAATACGATTTTAACCAAATCGGTGATTTTTACAAAACAACCCGTAAAGGGAGTATAGACCTGACAACTAAAGCTATTCCGATGTTTAATCATGCCGGTAAACTGGAGAATATCCTGGTTGCCAATATAGACAATACGGAAACAAACAATGCATACGTCAAGATACAGGAATTTGAAGAGAACTTTATGTTGATAGGCGATTATGCCAAAGTAGGTTATGCTCGCTTCAATGCAATGACAAGAGAAGGATATGCCATGAACAGTTGGTATCGGAATATAGGAGAAAAGGAAGGTACTCCGTTAACACAGATCATCAGAATACATTCCCATTTCCACCCCGAAGACCGGAAAATTATACAGGCTTTTTTCAACAAGGTACTAAACGGGGAAAGTACTCACCTGCAACACGACGTACGTATCTTACGCGAAGACGGGCATTATACCTGGACATGTATAAATGTCATGGTTAGAGACTTCCGGCCGGAAGATGGGTTGATTGATACGACTTGCGTAAACTATGATATCACGGAATTAAAGGAAACCGAATTCAAGTTGATAGAAGCCAAAGATAAAGCTGAAGAGTCAGATCGCCTAAAATCAGCCTTCCTCGCCAATATGAGTCATGAGATACGTACACCGTTGAACGCCATTGTCGGTTTCTCAAGCATGCTGGTAGAATCGGAAGACAAAACGGAAAGACAGGAGTACCAAAGTATCATTGAGGAAAACAATGATTTACTGTTGCAACTGATCTCCGACATTCTGGACTTGTCCAAAATAGAAGCCGGTACTTTTAACTTTGTAACTGGTGAGATTGACGTCAATCAGATGTGCCATGAAATTATCAACTCCCTGCAACTAAAAGTCTCCTCACAAGTAGAACTACGTTTTGAGGAGCATTTACCCCGATGTATCATCGTTGCAGACAAAAATCGCTTGACACAGGTCATTACCAATTTCATTAATAATGCCATCAAGTTTACTTCCGAGGGTAGCATTTCCCTCGGTTATCAGGAAGTAGACGACAATTATCTGAAATTCTATGTACGCGACACAGGTATTGGAATTCCTGCTGATAAAATCAATCAGATCTTCGATCGCTTCATCAAACTAAATACCTTTGTGCATGGTACAGGTTTAGGGTTGCCTATCAGCAAAAGCATCATAATGCAGATGAAAGGACAGATAGGAGTAGATTCTGTAGAAGGAAAAGGTTCGTGTTTCTGGTTTACCATTCCTAAGCAATAAGCTTACGTTATCGGTAGTATGAACCAAAAGCAAGACCCTTTGCCCGGTTCACTGTCTATACCAATCGTACCTCCCATTTGTTTAATGATACTCTTACTGATAGGCAACCCTAAACCTGTACCATGCACAAAAGAGTTCAATTTGACAAAACGTTCAAAAATCTCAGCCTGCTTCTCTTTTTCAATGCCAATACCCGTATCAGATACGTAAAAACGCAAATGGCTTTCGTCAATTTGATCGTAACCGATGCAGATGCTACCCTCGGAAGTAAACTTGATGGCATTATTCACAAAATTAGAAATAACCTGGTTCAGGCGGTTACGGTCACTTATAATCGTACACTCCGGTAAATGGCGTTCAAAGATCAGTTCCACTCCCGGCTTAATTTTCATCTTCATAACACGCACAATGTCCTCGCACAACAGGTTTACATCCAATTCCTTCTCTACAAAATCAAAAGTACCGGCTTCTATTTTGGACAAGTCCAGAATGTCGGAGATCAGTTGCAACAGTAAATCATTGTTTTCCTCTACTATCGCCATATACCGTTTCCTTTCTTCGATATCCTCTTCAGTCACCAATAGGCTTGAGAAACCGACAATGGCGTTCAACGGCGTACGTATCTCATGGCTCATATTGGCAAGAAAAGCACTCTTCAACCGGTCTGCCGTCTCAGCTCTTTCCTTGGCTTCCGTCAGTTTGGCGGCAGTTTCTTTTAATTCTGTAATATCATAGTTTACACCGATCAGTTCAATAATACCATTCTCCGGCTCAAAAAGATTAACTACGACATTGGTACGTACCCAGTTCCATTCATTTTTAGTACCCGGACGTAAAACACGCATTTCTCCTCTAAAGTCTTTTGCCTCACCGATACGGGCTTTCCGGAAAAAATCCAGCATCCTCCCCCTGTCATCCGGATGCATCATGGCATACACCCCGACTACATCCGCCAACGGAGTCTGTTCATCTTCTCCCATATTCTTATACCATTGTTTGATGGCATATCCTTTTCTATCCAATAAGTTCAATTTGGCGTACCCCACCTTGGCATAATCAGAAATAAGCAGAAAGAAATTTTCAAAGTCACAGATACGGCTCAGCGCATCCATACGTTCCGTGTTATCAATGTTAATCATTGCGTATCCGGTGAAATTACCTTTGCTATCGTATATCTTGCTGATCTTAGTATACAAGTTTATTACATTCCTTCTGGTGGATGAATAATATTCGTCAAGTCTATCAAAAGAATAATCCAGACGGAAATCGACCACATCCTCGGTACGTATCCGCTCTATCAGGTGGGAAGATAAATTAGGATTGGAGAACAGATCAATGCCTATAACCTCCGATTTATTCTCAAGTCCGAATATTTCCATATCCTTATTGTTGATATCCACCAAAATCCCGTTTCTATCATAGATTTCAACACCGGCAGGTATATTGGCAAATATATTCTTAAACAATTTCTCACTATGGTCCAATGCTTGATGAGCCTGTGCAGCTTCGGTAGTATCCAAAAATAATGCTACGACTTCATCTTTTTCAGGTGAATATATTACAACATGACAACTCTTCCCGGTACGTTCAAAACCCATGTCCTCTTCTTTATAAGAGCCGTTCGCCAATATATCCAACAGATAGTTCAGCATTTGAGTAGTATCTTTATAGAAATAAGAGGCTGCCTTTCCTACAAATTCCGACATAGGTCTGCCCAATACGTCCGCAAAGTGCTGATTGGCATCTGTTATGAAATAATCACAAGGTTTATCCTGCGCATCCTTCAATATGGACAAACGTATGTATCCCAAAGGCATGTAACGGAACAAATTACTGAGAAAACTGCGTTCACGGACAGCGTCATCCTTATTCTTACGTAATTCGATACAAATACTCACAATGTTCGCCAAAGAACTCAACCATTGAAAATCTTCATTGGACCACATCATTGTACGGTCTACCAAATCAACTCCCATATATCCCCACACATGGTCATTAGCTACCAAAGGAGTAACCATCAACGATTTTATATTTTGTCCCGACAACACTTCAAACTCATTCCGCGCAGTTGCAGGTATTTGCCGCAGGGTTTCCAGGATGATAGGCTTTTTTGAGAGAATTTGAGAAGTCCACCAAGGAAGTCCCTCAGTAGGAAGTTGGTGAAGCATTTCCTGTTCGGGCAACACACCCGGTGCCACAACTTCATAGATACAATCTTGATATTGATAATTCTCATCATATTCGAAGATATAAACCCGCCCTCCATGAAAGAAGTCAAGAATATCCTTCAATATCTCGTAAATGCTGGAACTGACATCCTCGTCTTCGAGAAAACGAAACAGTGAATGTGAAATAGAATTTTGCCTGTACAACAAATCATTGATTCTACGCATGACATCATTCTCTAATTCATTGTCGGGAGCTTTCACACGCTGCAATATACCAAAAGCTTTCAATGTTCCATCCGGCATGCATTCTTTCTTACCCATACGCGAATTTACCCATATCACTCCTTCCGCTGAATGAATAGGAAAAGTCTGTTCATAGACTTCCAGATATGTAATCGAAAGAAACTCACGGCTGATACGCATCCTATAATCTTCGCGTATCATCTGTCCAAAATCAAAAAAGCTCAGTGTCTCCCCTCTCAAACCAAGCAAATCACAAACGTATTCGGAACAAAGATATTCCCTTTTCGAAAAATCAGCCTCCCACCATCCTATTCGTCCGAGGTTTGAAAGGCAACGAAAACGTTCACTGTCATCACGATAAGAATTAGTCATGTCTTTTAATTTGGTTTAACGTACAAAATTAAAGATAAAAGTATAATATGCAAGTTTTCAAACTCTTTTTTACTATTCTTTCCAATGAAGAGCAGGCGTAACAGGAGTGTAACGAATATGAAAATGAAACGTACAGTGTATGTATTACTTACGTAATAATATCACTTCATCTTTGCAACGAATAAAAAAAAGAATGAAACCCAAAGACGTATTAATCAAGAAGCGTATTAAAAAGATGAGTAAAAAACTGGATTTAGGTAAGATTTTTTTTCTGATTTTACTCCTGCCCCTGTCTGCAATGACTGCCATGGCAGGTACCATCAAAGGAACCATTACCGACAAACAAACTAAAGAACCACTGACCGGGGCCACCGTACAGATATCAGGCAGCACACTGGGTGTGATAGCCGACATTGACGGCAATTATACATTGGACGTAAAAAATGGTACTTACACCATAGAGATACGATACATAGGTTACAAAAACATTCAAGTCACCAATATAAAGGTAGGCAAAGAAACTCTTATCCTGAACTTTGAGTTGGAGAACGATGCACAGGCACTGGGAGAAGTATCGGTAATAGCCCAAAAGAACTTGGAAGGTGAACGTGCCTTGCAAATGGAACGACAGAAGGCGACGCTTGCCATCGAGAACCTGGGAGCCAAAGAGATGAGCATCAAGGGGATCAGCAATGTGGAAGAAGGAGTAAAAAAGATAACAGGCATCTCCATTGCCAGTGCCGGACAACTGATTGTTCGCGGACTAGGCGACCGATATAGTACCACCACCCTGAACGGGCTTCCCATCGCCTCACCCAACCCGGACAACAAACTTATTCCACTCGACCTTTTCCCCTCGAGTACCGTACAGAACATCACCGTGAGTAAAGTATATGATGCCGGTGCCTTTGCCGACTATTCCGGAGCGCACATCGACATCAGCACCAAAGAGAATGTACCCGACAACTTCTTCACTATCAGTCTGAATACCGGAGGTAAATTCAATACGACAGGCAAGGACTTCTACCGTATGGACCGCGACGGCTCACTTTTCAGAAATCCGTCGATGGACCGGGCAGCCCTGGATATGAGCAGAACGGAATTCAATGAATACGTAAAGACCAAAGACATATTCAATACCTCGTTTGCCGTAAACAAGAAAACCTCCCTACCCGAACTGGGTGGAAACATCGGCCTTGGCAGGAACTTCAACATCAACAACCAAACATTGAGTGTCATCGCCTCCATCAGTGCAGGCAACGGGCACCAGACCATGAACAATGCGTTCTACAAAACCCTGGAAGCCAACGGAAACGCATTGGACAACTTCAGCTACAACGGTTATACAGACGAACTAAAGCTGGCAGCGTTAGGTTATCTGGGCTACACACTGCGTAAGCACGACCGTATCGGTTATACCTTCTTCTATGCCCGCAATGCCAGCGACACCTATCAACGCCGTGAGGGTAACGATGCCGAAGGCTACGAGTTGACCGGCAGTAACAACATCACCCACATCTATACTTTGCAAAACCACCAGTTGAACGGTTTACATAACTTTGGTGAACACGGGCAATGGGAACTGACTTGGGGAGGGTCTTACGGCAAAACCGGCAGTGAAGAACCCGATCGCCGCCAAGTGATGTATATCAGGAACAGTCAAGGTTCCCTCAGCTTATTCACACTGAACCAACAGGAAACCGCACGCTATTTCGGCGAGTTGAATGAAAAAGAATGGAATGCCAATCTCGGCCTGACATGGAAATGGAACGAACAGAACTCCGTAAAAGTAGGTTTCAACTATAAAGATAAGAACCGCGACTACGCAGGTACGCGCTTTTACTACGACGTAAGGAAACTGAAACCGGCCATTACGGATATTTATGATACGGACAGCTTCCTTAATCAGGAAAACATCGCCAACGGAAACATCAGTGTAGGACGCTACATGTATCCCTACGAGAGTTACAAAGCAGGTAATGATATTTACGCCGGATACCTGTCGACCGACTTCTACCCGATAGCAACCATGCTGGTAAACCTCGGAGTAAGGTACGAAATAAGTAAACAATGGGTAAAATATGCCACAGACGGAGGAGAGAAGTACTCCAAACGCCGTAACCTGGACAAGAACGATATCTTCCCCACCCTAAATCTGCGGTATGCCGTGAACGAAGGAAACAACATCCGTTTCTCCGTTTCACGTACCGTCACCCGTCCCTCATTCATCGAAATGGCACCGTTCCTCTATCAGGAATCCTACGGTTCGGCACAAATACGAGGTAATGCAGAGCTACAGAACGGATATAATCTCAACTTTGATTTGCGTTACGAACTCTTCAAGAAAAATGGTGACATGCTTTCCCTTACCGGTTATTTCAAATACTTGGACAAGCCGATAGAGCGCACCCAGATGCTTAACGGCGGCAGTACGATACACTCTTTCCACAATGCAGACAACGGTATGGCAGGTGGCGTAGAAGTGGAGTTCCGCAAACAGCTGGTACGAGACCTGCGGTTGGGTGCCAATGTCAGCTACATGTATACCAACGTAAAGTTACCCGAAAGTGGGGCCTATACCAACAAGGAACGTTCGCTGCAAGGCGCATCACCTATCCTGGTGAATGCCGACCTCACCTACTCTCCCCGCTTCGGCGAAGACCGGCTGCTGAATCTCGCTTTGTTATACAATCTTCAAGGCAGCCGCATCCATTCGGTAGGCATATCCGGCCTGGGCGACGTGAAACAACAAGCCGTGCACACGCTGAACTTTAATGCCGGTTACAACTTCAACAAACGTTTCAGCATCAGGGCACAGGTAAACGATCTGCTGAACCGCGATATCGTCTTCAAACAAGATGTACCGAAAACAGGGCAGAATATCGAAGTGGAACGCTACAAAAAAGGAACAAACTTTGAGATAGGGGTAAGTTATAATTTCTGAGATCTCTCCCCTGCTCTAATAAAAAAGTATAATCAATTATTACAAACCATTATTAACTAAACGAATTGAATTATGAAATCTTTAAATTTGAAATTGTATTCTTGGGCACTGGTAGCCGGAATGTTCTTCTTCACCGCATGTAGTGATAACGAAGATGATGGAAATCCTGACGGTAATGCAATCGAGAACGGTGCCACCCTGAAAGGTTCCACCACCTCGGACGTCACCCTGAAAGCCGGCAACTCCTACAAATTGAGCGGCGAGTATATCGTAGAGAACGGTGCGACGCTGAACATCGAAGAAGGTGTAACCATCACCGCCATCGGTGACGATGATATCGTAGACTATATCCTCATCAAACAAGGAGGCAAAATCAATGCGGTAGGTACGGCAGACAAGCCCATAGTGATGACCAGCGACCTAAAAGCTCCCGGCGCATGGGGCGGTATCCACATTTGCGGCAAAGCGCAAACCAACGTAGGTTCGGGAGTATCCGAAATCGGCGATGCGGTCTATGGTGGCGATAATGATACCGACAATTCAGGCATATTGAGATATGTACGTGTAGAATACAGCGGTTACGCTTTCAATCCCGAGAAAGAAGCCAACGGCATCACATTCTACGGGGTAGGTAGCGGCACCACTGTTGACCATTGTGAAGCCTACAAAGGTTCCGATGATGGTTTCGAGTTCTTCGGCGGCACTGTCAATATCAGCAACATGGTAGTAGTGAGCTGTAGTGACGACTCATACGACTGGACCGAAGGTTGGAGAGGTACGGGCACAAACCTCGTAGCCTATCAGGAACCGGAAGCCACATTAGGATACGACTGTGACTGCCTCATCGAAGCCGACAACTATGAGAACG
Source organism: Bacteroides sp. OM08-11 (assembly GCF_003438665.1). Taxonomy (NCBI): domain Bacteria; kingdom Pseudomonadati; phylum Bacteroidota; class Bacteroidia; order Bacteroidales; family Bacteroidaceae; genus Bacteroides; species Bacteroides sp. OM08-11. Next base: position 184,825 of record NZ_QSTJ01000002.1, on the reverse strand, counting down.
ACTTCACCGCCACTCCCATCGCGCACCCGACACTGAAAAACCTGATCCTTGTAGGCAACGGATCCACCGAAAACAAACGGGGTATCCGTCTACGCCGCGGTACTCAAGTCAACATTGACGGCGCCAAAGTCTGCGGCAAGAATAACGCCGTAACCCTGGAAAGCGACGAAACAGAAAATGCCTTGAAGAACGGGATTTCCAAACTAATAAACATGACGGTAGACTCCGAACTGAAAAGTGAAAAGAACATCTATACGAACGATGCTTTCGTTGCTGCCGGAAACACGATCGACACTTCACTGAAATATACTTCATTCAGTGACATCAAGGCTGAGTGCAACTGGATGGCGGGTAACTGGGTGAAATAAAATAGAAAGATATCCAAATTCTTCCTATCCAGGTCTTATTAAGGTAAAAAACAGCCTGCACAACTCCGGTCAATGTGCAGGTCGTTTTTTTATAGAAGCGATTAAACTCCCTTATCTTTCTTCTTCAGTTCCTTTTTCAAATCCTGCACCTGGAAACTGAACAAATCCAAATGTCGGTAAATACGCTGCATAAAGCCGCTTGCCGCCTTGAAGCAAATACGCGAAACACGTACCTTGTCTGCCGTACAGTCTTCTATCCGTTCTACAGGTTCGCTGGTAATGGCGGGAAAGAAGTTACCCAAACCCTTGATATTCACAGTACGGCCACTTGCCAGAAAATCGGCAATGATGTCTGGAAGCTGTATCAATACGGACTGTGCATCACCCGTTTGCAATGAACTCATCTCCGCAAGCCTTGCCGCAATTTCATCGTTGCTCACCGGTTCGGGTTGTAACACTTTCGATGCGGCATAGTAACGCACCACTTCTTTATCTCCACTCTTGTCCACTTTCTTGCGGACTACATAATTCATTGACATACAGATTTAAATCTTTAAGTTTATAAGATATTCTTACCCAACATTTGTGATATCAACATCGAATATCTGCGATATTACGACTGAATGCTTTCGACATTACGCCCGAGTACCTTAGACATTACGACTAAAAGCCTAAAACACCCGGATGTTGTACCCCAAAACATGGGGATGTTTTCACATAAAACACCCGGATGTTTTATCGTATAACATGGGGATGTTTTGGAAGAAAAGTTCCGGTAGTTATTATCTTTCGATATAGGGCTTAAAGATACTAAGTATAGATGAGAAAAGCAACAGATATATAAGCAGTTCCTTCAACTAAACACATCAAGAGAATGCCCTCTGAAAGTCTCTTCCTGACGGTGATTGGAATACCTGCAAATCAAATTCGGGAATGATGGCAAGTACATGGTCGAAGACATCGGCTTGTACACCTTCGTATGGCACCCAATCTTTGAGAGAACAGAAGAAGTAAAGCTCCATAGGGATACCGTGGTCGGTGGGTTGTAGTTGGCGTACCATGCAAGTAAGCTCCTGATTGACATCGGGGAGACTTTTCAGATAAGCGGTCAGATAGGCACGGAAGACACCCAAGTTGGTTTGGCGGCGACCGTTGACGAGGATAGAATTATCAATATGGTTCTTTTCATTATAGTCTGCAATAACTTGCTCAGTATGTTCTACGTAATCTTTCAAAAGACGGATTTTACGATACTTCGCCAACATCTCCGGAGTACAGAACTTGACACTCGTCATATCGATGTTGATGGAACGCTTTACACGCCGTCCTCCACTCTCACGCATACCGCGCCAGTTCTGGAAGGAGTCGCTCACAAGCAGATAAGGGGGAATAGTAACAATGGTGTTATCCCAATTACGCACTTTCACAGTGTTCAGGGTGACTTCTATTACCGTACCGTCCGCACCATACTTGGGCATTGCAATCCAGTCGCCTACTTTCAGCATATCGTTGGCGGAGAGCTGTACACCGGAAACAAAGCCCATGATGCTATCTTTAAATACCAACATCAGGATGGCTGCCGACGCACCCAAACCGGCAAGCAGTGAGACAGGCGATTTATTGATGAGGATACTCACGATGACGATAGCTCCTACAAACCATAGGATGACCTGAACAGTTTGGAGCATTCCCTTCAAAGGGCGGTCACGAAGCTGTTCCTTGGCACTATATACCGTATAAACGGCTTTCAGGAAAGAGTTTATGAAACTCAGGAAAGTTATGATAATATAAATGAGACAGATACGCTGGATAAAAGCCAGAGTAGCCGAACCCGCCTCCGCAAATGCTACGGGGACAAAGATATAAATGATAACGGGAGCTACCATGCGGCTGAGGTGTACCATCACTTTATGGTCGAATACGATATCGTCCCATGTAGCTTTAGTCTTCCGCACCAGATGCGCCACTATTTTCAATAAGATATGACGGCATACGGCATCTGCCAGAAACGCAATGACAAGTACCAGCGCAAATGCGATGAATTGGTCGAGGCTATCAGCCAAGGAAGGAGATATTCCCCAAGATATCAAAAGATTATCAATGCTCTGCAATATTTCCATAATTTTACCCTTCGTCTTCCCTAAAGGGGAAGAAAAAATAATTTCATTAAGTTGATATTCATCATTAATGTACTTATAGAAAATCTATTTAGTTGCACACTCAACTATCAATCCGTTTATGGAGTAATCCTCTTCTCCTACTCAGGGTACAGGAGGCAACTCTAAAAACTCACGTATATCTTCTTTCAACCACTGATATAGGTAAAGGTTCTTATAGCCGCTGTTTTTTTTCAGCATCACGGCTACATTGACCTGGCTGTTTTCATAACCGGTCAGCTCGTTACGGAACTGCTCATTGTGTTCTGCCAGACGCTTGATTTCCTGTTCACGTTCACGGCGCAGTACGGTACAGACGGGAATTAAAATCTTCAGCACTACACAGTCCATGATGTGATGCCCCTGCATATAGAGATAAGTGGTATCTGGAGTCAGACCAAGACGTTCCAGTTCTTGCCCCATTTTCTTTATCGGATCGATATATCTCGGAAAACGGGCACGCATCTCGGATAATTTTGCCGATACTGTACGCTGCATCCGGTCCAAGGCACTGTAGGGATGCCGGATATTTATCTCTTGCAAACGGACATAGCTGTTGAAGTCGTACATGGGAAACGTGTGGGTATCGTGCAGGCGATAGAACCATACATTCCAAAGGAACAACGGATAGGCTATTTGGGAATAGCGTTTCAGGAAAGCGGGAAAGTCCAAAACAAAACGATCGTTCAGCGTAGCCTGCACACAAACCTCACGCAAACTTTCGGCAAAACAGTGAAAGTTTTCAATAGCATAACCGTAAGTCTGAAAGATATAAGGATTGCGGTTTATCTTGCGTGACATGTTAGTGGCACCTTGCAACAGAAAATCATAGTCACTGTCTACACAAGCGATCAAACTACGTCCCAGTTCGGCTGTATTCAGGGTATTCATCAGTACCATCTTCTTACCTTTGGCAAGGGAGGTGGCGGAAGGAAGCATTACCTGAAAATAGCGTTCTTCGTTTTCGAACTCGGATAGCAAGGTACGCCAGAAAGCAATGTCGTCATAACTCTCCACATACGCAACAATACGTCGGCGGGCTCTTTTGGGCGAAAGTTTGCGGGCGGCATCGAGGTAAGTGGAAGTAAGGTTGTGTCTTAAAGAAGTAGCCATCGTTCTATCGTTCTATCTCTGTTGAAATTTCTTCAACTTCCGTCACCGCATCCAGCCAACCTTCCATGATGACGGCAGGTGAGTGAGTGGTGAGGATAAGTTGCACATTGGGGTTCAGTTCGCGTATCATGCCGATAAGTTTCTGTTGCCACTCGATGTGAAGGGATGCCTCAGGCTCGTCCATGAAAAGTACACAATGGTCACCGTCACGTACCAGCACGGTTAGCAGAATTACCAACATCTGCTTTTCACCGGAAGAGAGCTTATAAGGTAAAAGACGTTCTCCATCCTGATAAAAAACGATATCGTTGCTCTTCCGGTCTATCTTCTTGCGAGTATAGCTGAACAGTTCATCAATCAGGTCCTGAAATTTCCGTTTTGGGGCGGACAATGAAGGTGCCAGAGAACGCTGTTTTTCATCACCGCTGAGAAGTTCTATCATCTTGTTGCCAATGTTTACCTGATAGTCGAGATAACGACGCTGAAGCAGGTAGAGTTGCCAGTCCAATTCCGACTTCACATTGGGATCCGCCATATGGGCGGTAAAATCACCCATGATGAGAGGACGGTCATAACTACGGATCACGTCGTAAGGTATAAAAGTCGCTTCAGGATTATCGAAGAAAACACGAACACCGTTTTTTTCATCATTCTTCATTTCACCGGAAGTCTGTTCCAAATAGTTGACCGAACTGTTCAGGATAGTGGTTTTCCCCACTCCGTTGATACCGGAGAGTATGTTGACGTCCGGGCGGAGCTCCCAGGCGATGTTGTACCGATGCCACAGTCCGTGTATTTCGATACGTTTGATATAATTGGCTTGTACTTCCATGATTTCTTGCTTTAAATCAAGACAAATATAAAGAAAGGAATTGAGAAATTAGTTAACTTTGCGACGTTTTTCGCATTGGCACGATTAGCGCATCGTCATATTAGTAGATTATTGCATTATGAACAAGAATATACAAGGACACCTATTTGCCTTAACGGCTAATATATTATGGGGGTTGATGTCACCTATCGGTAAATCGGCATTGACAGAGTTCTCCGCATTGTCAGTCACCACTTTCCGTATGGTAGGTGCAGCCGCCTGTTTCTGGCTACTTTCGCTGTTTTGCAAACGAGAACAGGTAGATCACCGGGACATGTTGAAGATATTCTTCGCTTCTCTGTTCGCATTGGTTTTCAATCAAGGCGTTTTTATCTTCGGATTGTCCATGACTTCTCCTATCGATGCCTCTATCGTGACCACCACACTACCTATCGTCACTATGATAGTAGCTGCTATTTATCTAAAAGAGCCTGTTACCAATAAAAAAGTGTCAGGTATTTTTGTGGGAGCTATGGGAGCATTAATACTCATCATTAGCAGTCAGGGTGCCAATAGCAGTGATGGTAATATATTGGGTGACTTACTCTGCCTGATAGCACAAATCAGTTTCTCCATTTACCTGACTGTATTCAAAGGGTTATCGCAGAAATATTCCCCTATCACCCTGAATAAATGGATGTTTGTCTACGCTTCCATGTGCTATATTCCTTTTTCTTATCATGATATGACAGCTATCCAATGGAGTGGTATCTCTACAGCTGCACTGTTGCAAGTGGGCTATGTGGTAGTAGGTGGCAGTTTCCTGGCTTATATCTGTATCATGTCTGCGCAAAGGATGCTCCGCCCCACAGTGGTAAGCATGTACAACTATATGCAACCGATCGTAGCCTCAACAGTGGCAATTATGATAGGACTGGGAACGTTCAATCTTGAAAAAGGAATAGCAATCGCACTGGTGTTCCTTGGAGTATATATTGTAACACAGAGTAAGTCACGAAAAGACTTTGAAAAAGAGGGGAAAGAAGTGTGACTATCCCCTCAACTCCTCAAAATACGTATCCAGCAAGTTCTTGGCGGCAACAAAAGAGGTTAGATTGCCCTGCAATACCTGCTTTTCCTTATCACTCAACATCGTCTCAATCTTCCGGTTATGATAGAAACTATCACGAAGCTGTTCGTTGATAGTCTCGTACATCCAGTATTTGCTTTGTTCATTCCGGCGATGCTCAAAATATCCATTGCCTTTCACGAAATCAATATACTGATATACCATATCCCAAACTTCTTTTACTCCGAGATTGAAGAAACCCGAATAGGTCAAGACTTGGGGAGTCCACCCACTCTCGGGAGCCGGAAAGAGATGGAGTGCATTGCGGAACTGGGTAGCCGCCAACTTGGCACGCTCCAAATTATCGCCATCGGCTTTATTGATAACAATGCCATCTGCCATCTCCATAATACCGCGCTTGATACCTTGGAGTTCGTCACCCGTACCTGCCAACTGGATAAGCAGGAAAAAATCCACCATTGAATGTACGGCAGTTTCACTCTGCCCCACACCAACCGTTTCTACAAATATCTTATCAAAACCGGCTGCTTCACAAAGCACAATCGTTTCACGCGTCTTACGAGCCACACCACCCAACGAACCTGCCGACGGGCTGGGACGAATAAATGATTTGGGATGTACGGAGAGTTTCTCCATACGGGTTTTATCGCCAAGGATACTTCCTTTGCTGCGCTCGCTACTGGGGTCGATGGCAAGAACCGCCAGTTTACCGTTATATTTCTCCAACACATGCAGACCAAAAACATCGATAGAAGTACTTTTACCCGCTCCCGGTACACCACTGATACCCACACGGATAGAGTTACCCGAATAAGGCAGACATTTTTCTATCACCTCCTGCGCTACCGCCTGATGTTCCGGTTTCACACTCTCCACCAACGTCACTGCCTGGCTCAATATGGTTACATCACCTTTCACAATACCGTCTACGTATTCTGCTACGGAAAGCTGACGCCGCGCCTTCCGCTTCAGATAAGGATTGACCGATGACGGTTGTTCAATGCCCGCATTGACAACCAAGCCTTTGTATGCTTCGTTATTTTCAGGATGTTCCATGTTTTTTTAATGTGCTAATATGATTAATATGCTAATGTGATTAATATGACAATATACTAATTGATTAATGCGCTAACAGACCTTTCTGATAATTCCGATTATCTACATTAGCATATTAGCACATTAACCACATTATCTCTTTATATTAATCTCGACTTTCGGTTGCATCGGATCGTTCGTTATCATCAACAAGCGCAAATGACGACGTTTTTTGCCAATATTCTTTTTCACCACATTCACACGAAGACGAGTACTTTCACCCGGTTGTAGCAGGCTCTTCTTCAAACTGACGCCCACGGCAGGATGGAACACCTGCAATTTTCTGATTTGCAATGGAGAGCGACCGGTATTAGTGAGAATAATATCCTGACGGGCCTTCGATTTCTTCGCTAAAACAGCACTCATATCAACATCTTTCGTGGACAACTGTATAGAAGGAGCATTCGTTTTTTCCGTAACCGTCATACCAGAGAAGTCAGGCAAGAGAATGGCAGACACAGGAATTTCATTTTCATCGCCTACTTTATCTCCGGCAAAGCGCGCCAAATAGACAGAAGTTTGCGTCAGACCGAGGTCAGTAAGTTTCTCAGAATCCAATGTAAGGGTAATAACACCTTTCTCACCTTTTTGCAAAACGTTGGGTTTTACTTCCATTTGCAGGTAAGGCGGCAAGTGCATAAGCACTGGTTCGTAAGGACGATCTGAAAGGTTCACCACCCCGATGTGGATAACCGGCTTGTCACCAGGCTGCACATCCGGAAAATCAAGGTTGTTCTTGTCAATACGAATTTGTCCGATGAGATACGGATGAGTCTTAGTATAATCCTTAATTTCTTGCACTACTTCTCCGGAAAACTTCAAATAAACCAAATGAGGTTCTGCATTGCTATAAATAGCCACAGATTTATGAAAATGTCCCAATGCTTCCGCATCAAAGGTCACATTGACCATTCCTTTTTCTCCAGGCGCTATAGGCGTTTTTGTCCATTGGGCAACGGAACAAGCACAATCCGGCTCTACCTCCGTGAGCACCAAAGGTTGATCACCCGTATTGGTGATGGTATATTGCACCGAGACCGGGTGCTTCCATTCAATCTGGCCGAAATTATGCATTTCGGTATTAGAGGTAAAACGTGGCTGTGCTGCGGCTGTCAAAGCCACAGCAGCCAACGTATATAGAGTAGTAAAGATACGTTTCATTTATTCTGTTTCTAAATTAGATGTACAAAAATAGATGTTTTAAATGAAAGTACCTAATAATTTAAGATTACTTGATTACTACCGTTCCTCCTGTAGAGTGCGAAGCATATTCCGGAGCGTACGCACACTGAATAGTGGCAAGTCCTGTTTCGTATGTTCCTCCACGAGCCACACGATAGCTATATTCCAGTACATGAACACCCTTGCCAAGCCGATCGAAGAAGAAATTCGTCGCGGCATCTTCCACCTCTACATAATAACTGAAGCCACTGTTCCAACGATAACCGGAAAGAGCGCCTATCGGTTCGAAACAAGCACCCCGCTGATCTTTCAACTGAACGAAGTCCATGGCACGATCCAGACGAATGGTTAAACGGGAGACAACTTTATCGCCAATGGATAAGTGAGCACTTTCTGTAATGGGTTGCAACGACTTCTGTCCGTCGGCAGCAACACGCTCTACAAACAAAGCCTTTTCTACGTTCAGTTCTCCGCCTTGTTGTTTCACGTCGGAAACAGGTGACAAATATTGCGCATAAACGGCTCCCCAAGCAATACCAGCATCACGTTTCTCTACAGTGATGGACTTAGCTTTCAATACCGGGTTCTCTTGGGTAAAGGTTTCCTTGATATATCCCAAACCGTGAACAGTAGTTTTAGTTGGTGATACTGTTTCCAGTACTTTATTACCTAAAGTGATACGCACATCCCCCTGATTATCGAGCAAGTTACTACCTTGGCAAAGCAACGCATAAACGGCATCGGCAGTGGCTACCGGAGAGTCCCAACTTGTAGCCTGCTTCTGTTTCAGCAGCCAAAGTTTCATTTCTTCTACCAAAGTTTCGTTACCACCTACCATCATCAAAGCTTCCATCACTTCGACATGAGTAGAAACCGGCAACATCCCCCAAGCATACGGATTCGCATAAAAAGCGAAGTGCGCACCCATTTCATCGGTCTGTACCAGATGTTCCTTGATAGAAGCGATAAATTCATTGGCAGCAGCCTTGCGACCGGTCTTGAGCAGAATGATGGCAGATTGTGCCTTACGTGCCATTGTTCCGTTTTCAAGATTACGGGCTATCTTGGAAAGGAAGTATCGATAGGCCACTTCATTACGGGCTGGTACCTTTTCACCACTGATGGCGATCAAGTAAAGATAACGCATAGCGGCATCTGATATTGTCGTAATCTTGGCTCCGTTTTTCTCAGCCTTAAGAATAGTATGGTATTCATCCAAAGCTTCCTGATGCAGATAACCGAAAGCATTTTGCAATAAACCGGCGGCATCGGCAGAAAGGGCTTCTTTCGTCAGTAACGGAAGGTGTACCAGCAACTCGGTAACATAAGCAGTAATGTATCGACTGCCTGGCATTCCCTTGTACCAGCTCCATGCACCGTCTTCTCCCTGCAAATCTTTCAATTTGGTAAATGCAGCCAAATTGCGATTATTCAATTGGTTCACATCGAACAAAGTGGCTATGCGTGCCTGCTGTTCGGCTTCAGTGGCAGCTTCCATCAACCAAGGAGATTCATCAAGCAAAATATTTTTCACACTCTGGTTTTTCTGTAATTGGCTGAGGAAAGTTTCCTTTGTTCCACCTGCCAGTCTCCAACTATCGAATACGGCTTTAATGCGCGGCTGGCTATTGGCAATGAAACCTGCCAGACTGTTGGCATAGAAAGCAGTAGCCCAAGAAATAGCATTATCCGTGGTAGGCTGGCTCAATACCGGAAGGGCTTGCACGGCATACCAAGCAGGATTTCCGGTAAATTCCACCGTCAGACGGCGGTCGGTAGCCGTACGGTTATTACCGTTGAACAAACTGTCAAGGGAGAAGGTACGGGTTTCTTCGCCCCGAACAGGCATTGCCAAAGTTTCGGTTATAAATTCCTTATTGCTCAATACCGGCAACAAGTGTTGTTCACCATCACTGAACGTACCTCCATCGGCAACCATACGTACACCTAATAAATCATAACGGTCGGTCACGTCGAAGCGGAAGTCAACGGAAGTTGTCTTTCCGGCTTCTACGACAAACTTCTGTCGTTGAGTAGAAATAACCTTCTCATTTATCGGATTGAAAAATGTAAGTGTAGCTGTACCCTTCACTTCTTTATTTGCCATATTGGAGATAGTTGCGGCAATCTGTGTCTTATCGCCTACACGGACGAAGCGAGGCATATTGGGCATCAACATAAATTCTTTGGCTGTTACGGCAGTACCATCAAGCATTCCCGTCATCATATCCTTTGTATGAGAATATCCACGGAAGTTCCAACGAGTCAGGCTTTGCGGCATGGTGAAAGAGAAAGCTATCTCTCCCTGCTCGTTGGTGAGCAGTTGCGGATAGAAGAAAGCAGTCTCGGCAAAGTTGGTACGAAGTTCTGCCATAGGCTGCAAGGTTTCACCGCCTATAGGAATTAATTCCTCTTCAAAAACGACATCCTCTACTGTATCAGAAGACTCAACCGGTACATATTTCACTTCAACAGCTTGTCCGACTTCTTCGGCTGAAGCCATTGAATTACTGATACCACGTACTCTGAGAGCACCAGTCATAGACTTATTTCGAGTGACCCCATAAGCCATTACTGGAGGCTCTTGAAGCAAAGCTTCGTCATCGACGATTTGTAGCAACTCAACGACTCCATTAAAGGGAAATATGAAATAGTCGAAATGCCAAGCCGGTACTTTCCAAGCGTTCAAAGGAAAATAGAATGAGAAATAATTCGTATCATACCTGCTGGCATTACGATAGACGCCATACTGATTATCTGGATAATAAACACGTAAAAATTGATTTTGACTATAAATCTTATCCAAAGAGGCATCGTACATCGTTGCCAACATTTCTGCTGCAGCAGGTGTACCTTGCGGTGTCTTTATAACAAGTCTCCATTCCTCTTTCTGTCCGGGGCGCAAACGGTCACGGAATACTTCCCATTTCATGTCGAGCGTATGGTTGGGCTGACGTTTTTTCAAAAAGACTTGTTCACTATACATTTCTCCACCCTTCACGAAACTAAAAAGAACGGTTATCCCTTTACCATATTTCTCCTGATAGGGAATTTCCATACGGAAGATTGTATCACTCAACTGCATGGTACGGGATTCAATACGTTTTTGTTCACAGAAGATATCCATCAACATATATACATCCTTATAAGAAGTACCAATAAGGAAAGATGCCGGATACCGGGCATCAAACTCTTCATTTTCTTTAAAATAGAACAGTTCGGTAAATGCAGCCGGACGTTTATCGTTCTTTGAGAACAGCAAAAAGCCGGAACTGCCATACTCTCCATTATTTTCTTCACGTCCCAAACTGTCACAGACAGAAAGTTCCAAACGATAGTTTCCCGAAGGCAACTTACTCCAAGCAGAAAAATCTTGTTGCACATTGGCATTGAACTTACCTTCAAGTACAGGTTGTTTTATATCCTTATCCGCCTTTACATTCTTTTTGGTTTTAATCAGCACTACACCATTCACACCACGGCTTCCATAACCAACAGTCGCAGAATCGCCTTTTAAAACCGTTATAGATTCTACATCCGTAGGGTTCAGTTTACTGATGTCTCCAACGACTACATCATCTACCACATGGAGAGGGCGATTTTCTACCGGCTCTTTCATAAATCGATTTATATCCTCCACAGAATATAAATGATAAATTCCTTTAATATTCTGAGGGATATTCATTATGTTAGTTACGCCGAAGGTGAATGACAGGTTATCTTCTTTACAAATAGCCCGAGGCAAACGGACATCAAATGAGTAAGCCTTGGGACCTGCCAATAAATTATAATCGGCAGTTTGTGTTTCACCGGCCTCATCGGTCACAACCGCTTCAACAGTATAAGTATAGACATGACCGTATCTGTCGATATTTCCATCCGCCTCCTCAGCATTCAAAGTCAAAGGAATGGAGAAATTACCGTTAGCATCCAACTTTAGAGTATCTGCCAATAATGCTTTATCCGTATTATTCCAATAAAAAGGTCGCGGATTACGCCGTTTTACCGTATAAACCAACGGTACATCCTGTACCGACACTCCATTAAACGATTTGACATTCCCCTTCAATATTACTTTCTCACCTAAACGATAAGCCTCAGAAACCGGAATGAAAGTGATTTCGAATGTAGGACGTTTATATTCTTCCACTCTGAAAGAAACATTGGAGCGCAGTTCTTTAGTCTGTACAGTGAATATCCCGCTCAGGCACGCAGAAGGGAGTACAAACTCAGCTGTAAATGAACCGAAATCATTCGTGTGTACTTTCTTAGTGGCAAGTTCTTTGTGGTTGGTATCCAACAGAGCAATTTCATAGTCGGCTCCTGCCAATACGTGGGCGCTATCACTGTTTTGTTTATATGCTATACCTTTCACATATACAATTTGCCCGGGACGATAAAGCGAACGGTCAGTCAACAGGGTAACCTGTTGCCAATCAGCATCCTTATCACCAATGTATCCAGAACCCATATAGACAGACTGAGGCATCATCGCTGTATCTTTCCCCTTACGTGCTACATAACTACGGATACCATGTTGCCAAGGTACTACAGCTTTACCTCCGGCATCCGTTACCACCTCTGCCAACAGCTTACGATTTCGTTCACTGTAAGTAGAATAAAAACTCACCTTTGTATCTGCAATCGGTTGTCCGTTACGAGCATCCAGTGCAGTGATTTCCATACGACCATCGCCCAAATTCAAAGTTAGTACTTTAAAGCGGGTAGATACCAGAAACTTATCCTCTGTCCGGGTAGTCGCAACATCGGGTACTACCTGAAGTATATAAACCCCTGTTTCTTGAGGTATCATAAACTTGAAGACTGTATCTGAAGAGAGATAAGGTATATCCTCAGGCAATTTATCCTTACCCGGTAACGGTCGTAAATCAAAGTGCCTGGAAGAAAGCTTCCGGGTATATCTTTTATAAGTATCCTTGTTTATACTCTGTTCCATCTGGGGAACTTCACTCAAAGTAGTGGCGTATATATTCAAAGTAAATCCTGTCAAATTGCGATACTGCAACCTCATGTCTACAGAATCACCGGGATAACCACTCCCGTCCGTAGTCAAAGTAAGTTGAGGTTGTAACAATCCTTCGCGAATATTCTTCAACTCATTGATACGCTTATAGGTAGGATAGCGTTTCAACCCTTCATCACAGACTTTCAGTGCCTGGGCAATATGCTCCACACCCGGATTGCGCAAATAAACGGCTTTATTGATATAAGTTTCGGCACAAACCTCACGTGAACCGTATTCTCTTATCAACCCATCCAAAGCCTCAAGATATTCTTGACTAACCTTTTTCTGACTCATTCGAAAGGTTGGATAAGGTTGCTGATTAATGCCATTGGTCAACTTCCAATCCCAATAATCAAGGGAACAGAGTAATACAGCATCTTCTGAATCGACACGATGCCGATAGGCATTTATCATATTTTGATAAGTATCTCCGATACGAATCTGCATCAGAGAATCCACATTGAAACCATCCAGTTTCTGATAGGTAATAATGGCACGTCTTGCCAATAGATGATACATATCATGCTGGTAGAAACGGCTACCGTCTTCCAATGTAACAAAAGGTACATAACTTCGTGAAGAAACGTCGAGTAAATTGATAGAATCCTGCAAGGATGCACAATTGTGCTCGTCAATCTTGGCTACAAATTGAGTAATTGTCCACTCACGGATATCCGCAGGTATTTCGTTTATATCCAAAGCAATACGGTTCATCAAGACAGCACGGTTACTTTGCATATAATCGGCATACTCACGTGCCAACAGTGAATGCAAGATGGCTTTGTTCACCGGATTTTGTTCCGATTGCGCCCAAAATTCCATATTTTTCAGATTGGCGTAAAGGCTATCCGGAGTCAGTTTCTCCTGATAGGTGTCCCGGTAAATAGTAGCTTTCAGCATTTGTGGAGCATTCTTCTCCTTTTCTGCCTTTTGATAGATTTCACCCGTCAATTTTATTACGGTCTGAGGCAGGCTCTTCTTTTGAGCCTGTTCCACTTGTTTCCATAACTTGTCATACGACTGCGCATGTAATGCTGACAGCCCCAAACCTATTAATAGTAAAAACAGGGTACATTTTTTTTGAAATCTCTTCATGGTTATTCTATTGTTAAGTTTTTATTTATTCTTGAAAGCAGTGGACAATCTTCATTAAAGATATTCATTATAAGGTAAATAACAAAAATAACAAATTACTGCTTATATTGTGCTACCTTTTAAATAAAAATATAAAAAATGAGGGATACAATTCCAAAGAACGTATCCCCCACTCTTCTATTAAGTTAGTGTACTCAGTTTGAATAGCTATAATACTTCATAGCTTCAATCCAGTTCTCTCCCATTCTGGTGAGAACGTGTTTAAATGAATTCACAATTTTCTTTTTCATACTCTCAAAAAATTAAACTAATACCTGAAAACTAATTTTTCTCATTTATTGATGGTGTATCCCATCATCAACATTTCATTCCTTCCTACTTCGGCAAGAATGCGTCTAAATGAATTTACAATCTTTTTTTTCATTTTGTTATCCTCCTAAAATCAATCTTGTTACTCTTAAATGTAACCTATTACCTATTGTTTCTATGTTTTACAACACAAAATTAAAGTCTTTGTTCAAAATGGCAAGCACTTTCAAACAGAAAAACATGTTATACAACATATTTCTTGATGTAAATCAATTTTTCAACAATAGAAAAAGGAGCAAGATACCTTAAGACATCTTACTCCTTTTTCTATATTCCTATTTGATTAGGTATCGTTTCCGGTTATTTTTTCGGAGTCTGTTCCAATGTTGCCATCAGGAAATCATAAAACTTCGGTACAGACGGAATATACGCACGTTCGTCGGGTGAATGGGGCGAACGCAAGGTAGGACCAAAAGAGATCATATCAAGTCCCGGACAGTTGGCACCGATAATGCCACATTCCAAACCTGCATGTATCACTTTCACTGCAGGTTCTACTCCAAATTGCTGTTTGTAGGAAAGCTTCATGCTTAATAAGAATAATATAATAATATAGGATTCATATCTTCCGAAAAGTTCAATTGTACTTTGGAAGACGGAGAAAGATAACCTTCTTCAAAGTATTCTTTTAGTATTGGCATTTCATACGAATTCAAAAAATAATAGTCTCCTTTAAAATCTGAACTTCCCCAACGTTGTTGTAACAAAATATTATTCTCCTTATTGAACAATAAGTCATTCAATAAAAGATTGATTTTTCTAATGTTTGTTTGATTATGATTGGCAAGTAAGGTGTACATGACGTTACCTTGCATGTAGCGTATGTGAAATAAATTAGAACGAATGATACAACAATTCATGTTGTAAATCTTATCAGCAGCAATAAGTTCTTGAAATCCGGCCTTTTCAATCTGCTGTATTGTTTGTCGATTAATCAAATTTTTGCTTTTAATGGAAAAAACTGGAGAAATTTGATCCTTTTTTACTTCAAAAATAACATTAGAAAATAGAGGGATAAAATAAAATCCATTATGGTCGGCCGGATAAAAAGGAGATGTACCACTAAATTGATTCCATCCTAAATTCCACTTTTCACTATCTAAAAAGAAATCTTCCCTATACTGCTCAGACAAGTCTATCTTTCTGAGTAAGTATTTTTTTCCTCCTTGTTTTTTAGCATATAAATCTGTAAATAAGCATTGACTGTTATATTGCAAATGGCGGCTTATATAATTTTCATTATTCAATCTGGTAGATCCTATAAAATTTCCCGTTAAAAGATTGTAAGTATAGATAGCTTGAGCTCGAAATTCTAATGCATATATATATCCTCGGTCATAGTCGATAGTGAAATCTGAAATATCTGTATATTCTCCAAGCCCTCCGCCTTTATTCCCTATTTTTCGCAAAAAAAGACCCTCATTATTGAACATATATAACTGTTGCGTCTTATCCAGTACGTAAATGAAGTTATTGGATACTTGCATTTTAACTATATCAGAGAGTACTATTTCCGAATTATCTAACGGAATAACTTTGACTGACTTATAAATAGCTGACAACCACGTTTTTTCCTCTGAAACGATAGTGTCTATATCTAACGTATTATTGTCTATGTAATATTCTTCTTTTGCACCACACGAGCACAAAAGAAGTAATATTAATAGAAAGAATGTATAAGATTTCATAATATTTTAAAAACAAGTACCTATGGAATTAAAAACTTCTGTTCCAGTCAACTCTCTATCACAATTATAATAATTTACTTCTTGTCGTGGACTGCAAGATGTCCCTCTTCCATTGTCACATCCATATGTATGAACAAAACTACCAACTAACGATAAATTACCACATTGCTCCATAGCACCTGTGGTACATCCCAAATAAATAGTACAATCGTACTCTTCAAATTCATAATCTGCTAAAGCTTCAATATTAGCTTCTATTAAACCGGGGATTTTATTACTCTGATGAGATATATAAATCCCATACCCTGCTATTAAAACAATAATAGTTATCCATAAAAATTTTCCATGTAGTGATTTCATATGTTCAGTATTATTTTTATATAAAAATAATTTATTCTCTTTAATATCACAAACAATAGTCAGTATTATTATTTATCAACACAACACATTTTCAAAGGTTACATTAATATTTTTTCATACAATTATCTACTGAATATTTCAAAAGAAATAATATTGGCGTAGAAAAAACAGAAAGAGCTTACTACAATCTCAAAAAATGTAGTAAGCCCTGTTAAGATAGTGTCAATTCTTTATTCTTATATAATGATATTACTTTTCAGGAGTCTGTTCCAATGTTGCCACCAGGAAATCATAAAACTTCGGTACAGACGGAATATACGCACGTTCGTCGGGTGAATGGGGCGAACGCAAGGTAGGACCAAAAGAGATCATATCAAGTCCCGGACAGTTGGCACCGATAATGCCACATTCCAAACCTGCATGTATCACTTTCACTGCAGGTTCTACTCCAAATTGCTGTTTGTAGGAAAGCTTCATGGCGTGAAGAATTGGAGAATCGACATTAGGCTGCCAACCGGAGTAAGCACCGCTCAACTCAATCTTCATACCTGCCATAGAGAAACAAGCCGTCAGGCTGTCACTCAGGAAGTCTTTCATTGTATCGCAAGAACTACGCGCTAGAATACGAACATCGGCCTTACCATCACCAATAATTACAATGGCCAAGTTGGAAGATGTTTCTACTGTATCAGGTACAGTAGGGATCATGCGCATCACACCATTCTGACAAGCCATCAATGCATTAATCAGATTATCCTGAATTTCTTCGGGAACAACGGCAAGCGGTAAGCTAACCGTTTCCATTGTCAACGTAATACCACTTTCAATTGGAGTATATTCTTCATTGAGTTGTCTTTCATATTCCTTGATGTAGTCTTCCAATCCTTCGATATCCTCAGGATTAAATACTAATATGGCATGCGCCTCACGAGGAATGGCATTACGCATATTACCACCTTCGAAACTTGACAACTGGCAGTCAAATTCAATCAGCAAATCGTGAACAATACGTGCCAGCAACTTATTGGCATTGCCACGCCCTTGGTTGATTTCTAGACCAGAATGCCCACCACGTAAGCCTTTCAGGGTTAATTTCCGGGCTACAAGATCGGCTGCAGGAACCTCTTCCTTATATTCCATAGTGGCAGTGATATCAATTCCGCCGGCACAACCGATATAAAGTTCGCCTTCATCTTCCGAGTCAAGATTCAGCAAGATTTCTCCTCCCAACGTACCCGGTTTCAAACCAAATGCACCATACATACCAGTTTCTTCGTCTTTGGTAATCAATGCTTCAAGCGGACCATGTTTCAAGTCATCGGCTTCGAGCACTGCCATAATAGCAGCTACACCCAAGCCATCATCAGCTCCTAACGTAGTACCTTTAGCTTTCACCCAGTCACCGTCAATGTAGGTTTCAATGGGGTCTTTAGTAAAATCGTGGACGGTATCGTTGTTCTTTTGAGGCACCATATCCATGTGCGCCTGAAGTATGACGCCTTTGCGGTTTTCCATACCCGGAGTGGCAGGCTTACGAATAATGACATTACCGACTTCATCGACAAAAGATTCCAAGCCTAACCTCTTACCGAAATTAACAAGAAACTCGGTTATCTTTTCCATGTGTCCTGACGGACGGGGAATGCGGGTCAATGAATAAAAATGCTTCCACACATTCTGTGGAGCTAACTGTAAGATTGTACTCATAATTCTAAAAAGTTAGTTTTCGCAAATATAACAGTTATTTTTCCAATCACGGCACTATACGCTGCATTTTTACCCCTCCTTACCCGACAATTGTCATAAAAGAGCTATAGAGATATCAACAAGAATATTCCAAAGTAGTTTATTTCGGACGGTTCAGCAACGAGAGATGCATCCAACCATAAATACCAAGAATAATAACCAATAACGTCTGAATACCATGTACAATCAATGCAAAAACTCCTGCATCCGTAGCATCTACACCATAGAGCATCATCATGGTGATGACGGCAAAATGCCAAGGACCAGCACCATTGGGAGTAGGAACAATCACCGCAAACGTTCCGCCTACAAACATTACTAGAGCAGCCCAAAAACTAAGGTGTGCCGTGAATTCAAAGCAATAGAAAGTGATATAGAAATGATAGAAATAACAACCCCATATTAATAAGGTATAAAGAAGAAAAAGAGGTATGTTCTTTACATTACGAAGCGACATTACTCCTTCCCACACATTCAGTACCACCCCTTTTACTTTTTCAAAAAAAGAAAGCATACGCAAGAGAAAATAAAGAAGTACCAACACACCTATAATGGAAAAGAGAACGACATAAAACCAGGGCGAAGTAACCAGGTGCATCAGAGAAGGGATTTTGGTTCCCGTCTCCTCAAAAAAACGAAAAAACACAGGCATCTGTATCAGAAAAGTGACACCTGTTATCAACAGAATACACAGTGTGTCAACCAACCGCTCCGTCACTACGGTCCCCAAAGATTTGGCAAAAGAAACATTATCATACTTGGCAAGTACACCACAACGAGAAACTTCTCCTACACGTGGCAATATCAGATTGGTGGCATAGGAAAGGAAAATGGCATCTACGCAATCGCTCGTTTGAGGATAGGCATTCAACGGTTCCAAAGTCTGTTTCCAACGCCAACCGCGAAAAACATGACTCATCACTCCAAAAAACAATGAAAACAACATCCATCCCCAGTTTGTACCATGTAAAAGTACTTCTTTGGCATGCTCAAAGTCGAAATCACGATATATCCAGTAAAGGATAAAACCGCCCAAAAGAATGGGTAAAACGATTTTCAATGTCTTTTTTAGCAGTTTATTCATGCTACTTTCCTAAATTCTTCATTCTTCATTCTTCATTCTTCATCGAAAAGAATTACCTTTGCCATAAATAACGAGGATAGTCTACACTACAGTATAAAAAATAAGATCGCTTATTTTTCTTCTGCATCTGGTTTGTACTATCTTTGCGCTACAAAAGTAACGATTTACTTGATACATGAGATTAGTAAAGCCTAAAAAGTTTCTTGGCCAGCATTTCCTGAAAGACCTCAAAGTAGCACAGGACATAGCCGATACGGTAGATGCTTGCCCCGAGCTTCCAATCCTGGAAGTAGGTCCGGGTATGGGGGTATTGACACAATTTCTTTTACCTAAAGAACGCCAGGTGAAAGTGGTGGAAGTCGATTATGAGTCGGTGGCTTATCTGCGGGAAGCTTATCCACAACTAGAGGAAAACATCATCGAAGATGATTTTCTCAAGATGAATCTACATCGGTTGTTCGACGATCAGCCTTTCGTACTGACAGGGAACTATCCTTATAATATTTCCAGCCAGATATTTTTCAAGATGCTGGAAAACAAAGAACTGATACCATGTTGTACAGGTATGATACAGAAAGAGGTGGCCGAACGAATTGCTGCCGCCCCGGGAAGTAAGACTTACGGTATTCTGAGTGTATTGATACAGGCATGGTACGATGTGGAATATTTGTTCACCGTACACGAACATGTGTTTAATCCGCCTCCTAAAGTAAAAAGTGCCGTTATCCGCATGACACGTAACGACAAACTGCAGTTGGGATGTAACGAAAGGTTGTTCAAGCAAGTGGTAAAAACGACTTTTAATCAACGGCGTAAGACGTTACGGAATTCTATAAAGCCGATACTCGGCAAAGATTGTCCGCTCACAGAAGATATTATTTTTAATAAACGCCCCGAACAATTGTCGGTGCAAGAGTTTGTGGAATTGACCAACAAAGTGGAAGAAGCGTTGAGAGAGACAAATGAAAAACCGATAAATGATAATTAAAGAGTGATAATATAGTAGAATAATAGCGTAACTCTACAACCGTTTTTCTAGTATGAAGAAGCATATCTCTATCACCTTATCATCCTAACACTTTATCACTTTTTATTATGGAAATAGACGAAGAATATATTGACAAAGTCAAAAGTTTTATTGAGCAAAAAGACGTAGAGAACGTCAAAACGCTCTTAATAGATCTCCATCCGGCAGATATTGCAGAATTATGTAATGACCTTGCCCCGGAGGAGGCACGCTTCGTTTATCGTCTTTTGGACAATGAAACGGCTGCAGACGTATTGGTAGAAATGGACGAAGATGTCCGGAAAGAATTCCTGGAACTCCTTCCCTCGGAAACAATTGCCAAACGATTTGTGGACTATATGGATACGGATGACGCCGTAGACCTGATGCGTGAGTTGGATGAAGACAAGCAGGAAGAGATCCTCTCGCATATTGAAGACATAGAACAGGCAGGTGACATCGTAGATCTGCTGAAATACGATGAAGACACTGCCGGTGGTTTGATGGGTACGGAAATGGTAACCGTCAACGAGAATTGGAGTATGCCGGAGTGCTTGAAAGAAATGCGTCAGCAAGCTGAAAAACTGGATGAAATTTATTATGTTTATGTCATCGACGATGAAGACCGCCTGCAAGGCGTGTTCCCACTGAAGAAGATGATCACCTCTCCCTCTGTCTCCAAGGTAAAACATGTGATGCGAAAAGACCCTATTTCTGTACATGTGGATACTCCCATTGATGAGGTAGCACAAACTATTGAAAAATACGACTTAGTAGCAGTTCCCGTAATCGACAGTATTGGTCGGTTAGTAGGTCAAATTACTGTAGACGATGTCATGGATGAAATTCGTGAGCAATCGGAACGTGACTACCAGTTGGCATCCGGTTTGTCACAAGACGTAGAAACGGATGATAATGTAATGCGACAGACATCCGCCCGCCTTCCCTGGTTGCTTATCGGTATGTTAGGAGGGATCGGTAACTCCATGATATTGGGTAATTTTGACGCGACGTTTGCCACACATCCCGAAATGGCTTTATACATTCCGCTTATCGGTGGTACAGGTGGAAACGTCGGAACTCAATCTTCTGCTATTGTAGTACAAGGACTTGCTAACAGTTCACTGGATGCTAAAGATACTTTCAAGCAAATAGCTAAAGAATCCGTTGTGGCACTTATTAATGCCACCATTATTTCACTTTTGGTATATATATACAATTTTATCCGGTTCGGTGCCACGGCTACAGTCACTTACTCAGTGTCAATCAGCCTGTTTGCCGTTGTAATGTTCGCCTCTATTTTCGGTACTCTGGTACCTATGACATTAGAGAAATTAAAAGTAGATCCCGCTATCGCAACAGGACCATTTATCTCCATCACAAACGACATCATAGGCATGATGATGTATATGGGGATTACCGTATTATTGGCATAAAACAGTCAAAACAAAAAAAACATAGAAAAAAAATATGAAGTAATCATTTTATTTCATTAATTTGTAATCTAATGTAACCCTGACGGGCATATCCCGTTGCTAAAAAAGTAAATACAAATGACGGACACTCATGACACTAATCTCCCCGAAAAGCCGGTGGAATTAGAAGAAGAAAAAAAAACAGTAGAGGTTTCTGAACCGGCAACAACAGAAACTCCCACTGAAGAAGCCTTGACCATTGAAAAGCCGGCTGAATCGCTTCAAAAAATTACCAAAGAAGAAATCCTCGCCAAACTCAAGGGAGTTATTACCAATGTGGAGAATGCTGCAAAATCGGAAATAGATGGTTTGAAACAGGCTTTCTATAAGCTACATAATGCAGAGCAGGAAGTAGCTAAAAAACAATTCATTGAAAATGGAGGAGTTGCAGAAGACTTTGTTCCGCAAGCCGATGCTTTGGAAGAAGAATTCAAAAACATCATGTCCGTCATTAAAGAAAAAAGAAGTGCATTAACAGCTGAATTAGAAAAACAGAAAGAGCTTAATCTGCAAATTAAGCTTTCTATCATCGAGGAACTGAAAGAGTTGGTAGAATCTCCTGAAGATGCTAATAAGAACTATACGGAATTTAAAAAATTGCAACAGCAATGGAATGAAGTAAAACTTATCCCTCAAGCTAAAATAAATGAACTTTGGAAAAATTATCAGCTATATGTCGAGAAGTTCTACGACCTACTGAAGTTAAACAATGAGTTCCGCGAATATGACTTTAAAAAAAATCTGGAAATTAAGACACATCTCTGTGAGGCTGCCGAGAAATTGGCAGACGAACCAGATGTAGTATCCGCTTTCCACCAATTACAGAAGTTACATCAGGAATTCCGTGATACGGGTCCTGTAGCCAAAGAACTGCGTGACGAAATATGGGTACGTTTCAAGACTGCATCTACCACTGTAAACCGTCGTCATCAGCAACATTTTGAATCACTGAAAGAAACGGAACAGAATAATCTCGACCAAAAGACTGTAATCTGCGAAATTATTGAGGCAATTGACTACAACGAATTGACCAATTTCGCTACCTGGGAAACCAAAACTCAGGAAATCATCGCCCTACAGAATAAATGGAAGACTATCGGTTTTGCACCGCAAAAGATGAACGTGAAGATTTTCGAACGTTTCCGTAAGGCATGTGATGAGTTCTTCCGTAAAAAAGGCGAATTCTTCAAAACTCTGAAAGAGGGTATGAATGAAAATCTGGATAAGAAACGTACTTTGTGTGAAAAAGCAGAAGCATTAAAAGAGAGTACTGATTGGAAAGCCACCGCCGATGAACTGACCAAATTGCAAAAAGAATGGAAAACGATCGGGCCTGTTTCCAAGAAATATTCGGATGCCGTTTGGAAACGTTTTATCTCTGCTTGCGACTATTTCTTTGAGCAAAAGAACAAAGCTACTTCTTCCCAGCGTTCTGTTGAACAAGAAAATCTGGACAAAAAGAAAGCCATCATCGAAAAGTTGAATACCATCGATGAGAATATGGACGTAGAAGAGGCCACACAATTGGTGCGCAGCCTGATGAAAGAGTGGAATAACATAGGCCATGTACCGTTTAAAGAGAAAGACAAAATTTACAAGCAATATCATAACCTGATAGATAAACAGTTTGATCGTTTTAATATCAATGCTTCCAATAAGAAGTTGAGCAATTTCAAATCATCTATCAGTAATATTCAGGAAGGTAGCCCGCAAGCTCTTTATCGTGAACGAGAGAAACTGGTTCGCAGCTGTGAGAACATGAAGAATGAACTGCAAACCTATGAAAATAATCTCGGTTTTCTAACAGCATCTTCCAAAAAAGGAAATAACTTGTTGACCGAACTAAACCGTAAGGCAGAGAAACTAAAAGGAGACATTGAGTTAGTAAAACAGAAAATCAAAGTAATTGACAATTCAATCAAAGAGGCTGAATAACTTCTAAACAAAATCTAAGAGGTTATGCCAAAAGAATAGGATACTTTTGACATAACCTCTTTTTCATCTAACCATATAATACTGAATAATGAAAAGAATTCTAACTTTAAGTTTGTTTTTACTTGCAGTGAACGGACTTACACGAGCGCAAGAAATCACTTTCTCGGAAACAAAAGTAGAATGGGGTACTGTACAAGAAAAGAATGGCGATATCAGTCACGATTTCCAGTTTATGAATACCGGTGACAAGCCATTACTCATCAAAAACGTTATCACCAGTTGTGGATGTACTTCGGCTGAATGGTCCAAAGAAGCCTATCAGCCGGGAGAGAAAGGAAGTATCCGTTTGATTTATCATCCCCAGGGAAGAACAGAAACCGACATCAACCTAGTTGCGGAAGTATACAGTAACCGTGCATCAAAAGGGACTGTCAATTTGGAGATAACAGGTCATGTGACACATGAAGCACCGGTTCATTCATCTTATTTTAATCCGGCAAACGGAAGAAAGAGTGATATCTACATTTCTGTCCCTCAAGATGAATATGAGCGTATTCTTGAACGTATCCGTACAGAAATATACGAAAAAGCTACCCCGGCAAAAACAGATGCCTCCACTGAAAAGTTGTTACGTTCAATGACAGCGGAAGGTAAATGGAACGATTTGGACTATGCTTGCTATTTTCGTACAAATTGGGAACCTGTAGAGCATCTAAAACGCCTGGTTACCATTGCTACATCTTATACCGACAAGCGTTCTGCTTACTATGGTAATAAGGTGTTGTTCGATGCCATCAATACAGCCCTAAAATATTGGATAAAGCAAGATCCTATTTGTCACAACTGGTGGTATAATCAAATCTCTGTGCCACAAACGCAGGCTTCTTTACTCGCCCTGATGGCCGCCGGACAACAGAAATTGGCACCAGAAATCTACGAACCGATTTATAAGACAATGA
This sequence comes from Bacteroides sp. OM08-11, assembly GCF_003438665.1. Lineage (NCBI taxonomy): Bacteria > Pseudomonadati > Bacteroidota > Bacteroidia > Bacteroidales > Bacteroidaceae > Bacteroides > Bacteroides sp. OM08-11. The sequence goes on along the minus strand of NZ_QSTJ01000002.1, from coordinate 160,267 downwards.
GTGAACGGAGCGATCCACGTAAATGGACGGGAGCCAACAAAATGGACATCGCCATTCATCATCTGGTGAGAGGATGTTTACAGAAAAACGACAGTATTGTAAGTGTGAATGCCGATGAAATATTCTATCCGGTACAAATAGTTAAGGTAGAAGGAATACAAAAGGATATGTCTTATCATCAACATGGTTCTCAACTTTACATCGGAGGCTATGGAACAGTCTTCGTCGATAATATTGTACGTATGGGTAACATTCTGCTCGGTACAAAATTTGCCATGAATGACAATAAACTTAAATTATTCTCTGACTTTACACGTAACACCTATCTTAACGTGTTTCGTGGAAGGCATCTGGATTTCAGTGTAACCGGAAGAGGTGTCAGCCGTACGGGTATCTTGGACTACGGAGATTGCGCCTCGTTATTTCGAAATCTGCAATCCCTCGACCCGGACCATACCGATGAATACGCTGCTATCGCTCATCGTTTTCTCACTCAAGATGCATCATACAAGCGTTCGGATCGTAATGTGATGTATTACTGTTCAGACTACATGTTGCATAATCGCAAAAATTATGATATTTCCATTCGTACCGCTTCTACTCGTACCAACAAGACTGAAAGTGGAAACGGTGAGAATTTGTACGGAACTTACATGAGTGACGGAGCTACCAATATCCGTGTTCATGGAAATGAATATACTGACATATTTCCTGTATGGGAGTGGGATAAAATACCCGGAACTACAGTACCCGCCGGTGAAAAGCGTAATCCTGCCGACTGGGGGACTAAAGGTACATGTACTTTTACGGGAGGAGTATCTGACGGAAAACATGGAGTCATGACTTTCGATATGAATGATTATGGAGTAAAAGCACGCAAATCCTGGTTCTTATTCGATAACGAAATAGTATGCTTGGGAGCGGGTATCACATCAAATGTATCAGAAAACATTGTTACTACAATCAACCAATGCCATTTGAACGGAGAAGTTTGGATCAATACCGGTAAGACCAGTCAAATGATAAAAAGAGGAGAATTTATATATCAAACAGCTCCTCAATGGATATGGCACGACAATGTTGCTTATTACTTTCCGCAAGCAGAAAATATGAAACTGAAATTAGGAGATCAGAAAGGTAATTGGGCTAAAATCAACTTTAATTATTCAGCAGCAGAAGTCAGTATGCCTGTATTCAACCTCACTATCAATCATGGAAAATCTCCACAAGGTGCATCTTATGCCTATATCATCGTTCCTGGAGTAAACAATACAACAGATTTGAAAAGCAAACCGGAAGTAAAAATTGAACGAAATGATGCAGATATACAGGCTGTAAGCAATGAGAAGCTAGGTTTGATACAGATTGTGTTCTTTAAACCAGGAATGTTTGACAATGGCAAGACTAAAGTAAAAGCAGTGAAACCATGTGTCGTTCAAATTCAAAAGAAGAACGGTAAAGTAGTAGATATACAGATTGCAGATCCTAAAAATCAAGAAACTCTAAAAATAGGAACTGATGTAACAGTTCTATAGCAAATTTTCAAAACCCACATAATTATTAAAGATCAGGCATGAATTGCACTGCTAGTGTACAGAAAATCAATAGTACTTGTGCGATTCATGCCTGAAAAATATCAAAACCCTCCTCTTAATGATGGAATAAACGGATACCCGTGAATGTCATCGCTATACCATATTTATCACAAGTCGCAATAACATGGTCATCACGAACCGAGCCACCTGCCTGAGCGATATATTCCACCCCACTCTTATGGGCACGTTCTATGTTGTCACCAAACGGGAAGAAAGCATCTGAACCTAAAGACACCCCTTTCAATGTATCCAGCCATGCACGTTTCTCTTCGCGAGTCAATACTTCCGGCTTTTCGGTAAAGAATTGTTGCCAAACTCCATCAGCAAGTACATCTTCATGGTCGGCACTAATATAAATATCAATGGTATTATCACGATCGGCACGACGTATATTCTCCATCCAAGGTAAGTTCAACACTTTAGGATGTTGGCGCAAATACCAAATATCCGCTTTATTTCCTGCTAAACGGGTACAATGGATACGACTCTGTTGTCCAGCACCAATACCGATAGCCTGTCCATCCTTTACATAGCATACTGAATTGGACTGCGTATACTTCAAAGTAATCAGTGCAATCATCAAATCAGACTTTGCCGTATCAGGAAAATTTTTGTTTTGAGTAGGAATATTTGCAAACAAATCATCACCATTCAGCTTGATTTCATTCCGACCTTGTTCAAAAGTAATACCAAACACATCCTTACGTTCTACCGGCGCCGGTTTATAATCAGAATTAATCTTGATTACATTATAAGTACCCTTACGTTTGTTTTTCAATATCTCAAGAGCCTCCTCAGTATATCCCGGGGCAATGACACCATCCGATACTTCCCGATTGATGAAACGAGCAGTTGCCTCATCACAGATATCACTCAGAGCTATAAAATCACCATAAGATGACATACGATCGGCGCCACGAGCACGCACGTATGCATTGGCAAGCGGAGATAGAGGTAAACCGTCCACAAAATAAATCTTCTTCATTGTTTCATTCAATTCCAAGCCGATAGCTGCACCCGCAGGACTTACATGTTTAAATGAAGTAGCTGCCGGCATACCGGTTGCCTCTTTCAATTCTTTTACCAACTGCCATCCGTTCAAAGCATCCAAAAAATTGATATATCCCGGACGTCCATTCAATACTTCAATAGGTAATTCTCCCTCCTGCATAAAGATGCGGGCCGGCTTCTGATTAGGATTACAACCGTACTTGAGTGATAGTTCTTTCGTCATAATTTTTATAGTTTGAGTTGAATTGCAACAAAATTACAGATTATTTTCGTACATGGTCGAAACTCAACAAAAAAACCCACTAAAACTTGCGTTTTTAGTGGGTTTTTGACCTAAATTGACTGTATGATAGTTGGGCTACCTGGATTCGAACCAGGAATGACAGGACCAGAATCTGTAGTGTTACCATTACACCATAGCCCAATAACAGGTCATTTCTGTTTTGCGGTTGCAAAGATACAAAGATTTCTATAAACCAAAACAAATTCCACCGTTTTTTTCACTAAAAACTGATAAGCCACCGTAAGCCAAAGAATTATATACCTAAAAAAAATCAAAAAATAAAAGACTTTTTCCCTTTTACGTGTTTGGTATAAGAAATCAATGTATATTTGTCAACTGTTTTAATATTAATAATGTGTAATGAACGAAGCAAAAAAACTTATTCAACAAATAACAGAAGGTATTCAAGAAAAAAAAGGTAAAAATATCGTTATAGCAGACCTTACCCATATAGACGATACGATTTGTAATTACTTCGTAATCTGTCAAGGAAATTCTCCCAGTCAAGTGAACGCCATCGTTGAATCTGTAAAAGATTTCACCCGTAAAGGTGCTGACAGTAAACCTTTTGCCATTGACGGGTTACGCAATGCCGAATGGGTAGCCATGGATTATGCCGACGTATTGGTTCATGTATTCTTACCAGAAGTACGAGATTTTTACAATTTGGAACATCTTTGGGCAGACGCCAAATTAACCCAAATCCCTGACCTCGATTAACAAAGATTTATGGAAAATAATAACAACAAGAAACCTATCAAAACCAACATGCCCAAGTTCAACCTGAACTGGTTGTATATGATAATAGCTATGATGCTATTGGGCTTATATTTTGCCAACGAAAACGATACAGCTACCAGAAACATTCCATACGATGAGTTTCAGCAGTATGTTCGTAACGGCTATATCAGTAAAATAACCGGTTATGACGACAATTCCGTAGAAGCATTCGTCAAACCGCAATTTGTAGCCAATGTTTTTCATGCAGACTCCAGTCGAGTAGGTAAAAATCCGCTTATCACTACCGAAGCCCCTTCCCGTGAAAGTTTGGGTGACTTCTTGCAAAAAGAAAAGGACGAAGCCCGTTTCGACGGTTCCATCAGCTACGAAAAGAAGCGTAACTATTTCGGCGCAATCCTTTGGCAAATCCTACCCTTTGCATTCCTTATCGGTTTCTGGATATTCCTGTCACGTCGCTGGAGTGGCGGCGGAGGCATGGGCGGAGGTGGCGGCATCTTCAGTGTAGGAAAATCCAAGGCCCAATTATTTGAGAAAGGCTCTCCTATAAAGATTACCTTCAAAGACGTAGCCGGACTTGCCGAAGCCAAACAAGAAGTAGAAGAGATTGTAGAATTCCTGAAAGAACCGCAAAAATATACTGACCTGGGAGGTAAAATACCTAAAGGTGCATTACTTGTAGGACCTCCGGGAACAGGTAAAACCTTGCTCGCAAAAGCTGTGGCAGGAGAAGCAAACGTGCCGTTCTTCTCATTGGCAGGTTCCGATTTCGTAGAAATGTTTGTCGGTGTAGGTGCGTCACGTGTACGTGACTTGTTCCGTCAAGCCAAAGAAAAAGCACCTTGTATCGTATTTATCGATGAAATTGATGCTGTGGGACGTGCCCGTGCCAAGGCTGCTGCCATGGGTGGTAATGATGAACGTGAGAACACCTTAAACCAATTATTGACGGAAATGGACGGATTCGGTTCCAACAGTGGTGTCATTATCCTTGCAGCAACCAATCGTGTAGATGTTTTGGACAAGGCTTTGCTGCGTGCCGGACGTTTCGACCGTCAAATTCACGTCGACTTGCCCGATCTGAACGAACGTAAAGAAGTATTCGGCGTACATTTACGCCCCATTAAAATAGATAATACGGTTGATGTAGACTTGTTAGCTCGCCAAACTCCGGGCTTCTCGGGTGCAGACATCGCCAATGTCTGTAACGAAGCCGCACTGATTGCTGCCCGTCATGGAAAGAAATTCGTAGGTAAGCAAGACTTCCTGGATGCTGTAGACCGTATCGTAGGTGGCTTGGAAAAGAAAACGAAGATTACGACAGAAGCGGAACGTCGTTCCATTGCCATGCACGAAGCCGGTCATGCCAGTATATCTTGGTTATTGGAATATGCCAATCCGTTAATCAAAGTAACTATCGTACCACGTGGTCGTGCATTAGGCGCCGCTTGGTATTTGCCTGAGGAACGTCAAATTACTACCAAAGAGCAAATGTTGGACGAAATGTGCGCCACTTTAGGTGGACGTGCTGCCGAAGACTTATTCTTAGGCAGAATATCTACCGGTGCCATGAACGATTTGGAACGCGTCACAAAACAAGCATACGGTATGATTGCTTATCTGGGTATGAGTGATAAATTGCCGAACCTTTGTTATTATAATAACGAGGAGTACTCGTTCAATCGTCCGTACAGTGAAAAAACCGCCGAACTGATTGACGAAGAAGTTAAACGCATGGTCAATGAGCAGTATGAACGTGCCAAGAAGATACTTTCCGATAACAAAGAAGGCCATAACAAGTTAGCTCAATTGTTGATAGACAAGGAAGTCATCTTTGCTGAAGATGTAGAACAAATCTTCGGCAAACGTCCATGGGCTTCACGTTCGGAAGAAATAATCAGTGCAACCAAAATCTCAGATGAGTTGAAGAAAGCAGAAGAACAAGAAGCTTTGATTGCCGTAGAAACTGAAAAAGAAGTAAAAGAAGAAGAGGATAAGGATGTCAATAACAGTCCAAATACAGAGAATGGTAAAACGGCTGATGATAATAAATCGCTTTCCGAACCTTCCAAAAAATCTGAATCTAAAAACTAAAACGGAAACACCGTGAAAAATAATTTCATACAACGTGCTGTCACAGGAGCACTATTTGTAGTCGTATTGGTGGGCTGTATACTTTACAGCCCCCTTTCATTCGGTATTTTATTTACCATTATCAGTGCGTTAAGTGTCCATGAATTCGCCCATTTAGTCAATCAAAACGGTGAGGTGAATATCAACAAGACAATCACAGCCTTGGGAGGGGCTTATTTATTCCTTGCCTTAATGGCATTCTGTACTTCAGCTACCGATGCGCGTGTATTTCTCCCCTATTTAGTTTTATTACTCTACATGATGATTACGGAGCTTTATCTCAAGAAAAAAAATCCTCTCGGCAACTGGGCCTTTTCAATGTTGAGCCAACTATACATAGCATTGCCTTTTGCTTTACTGAATGTACTGGCATTTCAAAACACTCCGGAAACAAGTAGTGTAACTTTCAATCCCATCCTGCCACTCTCTATCTTCGTATTCATTTGGTTAAGTGACACAGGTGCCTATTGCGTAGGTTCACTGATTGGCAAACATCGCCTTTTTGAGCGTATCTCTCCCAAGAAGTCATGGGAAGGCAGCATAGGTGGAGCAGTCTTCGCGATAGCGTCCTCTTTCGCTTTCGCTCATTTCTTTCCTTTCATGCAAATGTGGCAATGGGCAGGATTGGCGATTGTTGTCGTTATCTTCGGTACATGGGGTGACCTGACCGAATCACTGATGAAGCGTCAGTTGGGAATAAAAGATTCCGGAAATATATTACCGGGACATGGTGGTATGCTCGACCGTTTCGACAGTGCTTTAATGGCTATTCCGGCCGCGGTAGTTTACCTGTATGTATTGACAATGTTCAAATAAATCATATTAAAAAAATCAAGGGGCACAAGGTCGATATGAATCCATATCCCCCTGTGCCCTCTCTATAATCAACAGCAAACTCTATTATTCCAACATCATCTTCGACAAATCCAGATTTTCTACATTCTCCGTGTTATCTCCCGGCTCTTTCAGGTCGAACGTCAATTCCACTTCATCATTCACCTCCGAGTTCAATTTCAGCTTGATGCCCTTGGTTTCCGAGGTAATATCCAGACTATTTAAATTATACGACACAGCCCCATAAACTCTTAGTCCGGTCAAATCATCATAGTTATTATAGCGAAGTTCCAAATGAATATAACCATCCTCAGCGTATAACTCAGCATCATTTTGAGGTCGTACCAAACTAATACGATGTTTCGTATCCGACGGCAAGTTTTGCAGGAAAATTATATTCATATACCCACCGCTAATACCGATATCACCTTTGTGAATAAACACAGGGTCATTGCCAAATTCGCTATCATTCTCCGGAGTCAATTCTTCAACCTCTTTAGTCAAGACCTCCTGCAAGCGCAATATATTTACGGCATAATCAAAATCACCATATTCTTTGACTAATGGATTAAATACCGTAAGAACCCGTTGCCCGTCTGCAGGTTCATATCCGCCCAAATTTACATTTGTAGGCCAAAGCTTCCCCCATACATCACAATCTAGATAGAAAGCATTGCCCGTGACACGTACCGTAGCCCATAAAGGCGGTGTAAAATCACCTACAGAAAACCCGTCATCATCATCATCGCATGATTGCAACACAGGCATCACAGCCAAGCATATCGCCATAAAAAGCCAATGTAATTTTCTCATAATTAAAGTCTTTTAGTTTGTTTCTGTATAAAAAATACAAAAGCCGGGCATTTACTGCACCGGCTCTGTCTATTTTAACAAATTCTTAAAAATCACCCTCTCTTTTTACTATATTTCTTTAATAACTCTAACATCCGATTCGCTGCCCGTTTCGGTGCTCCCGCTTCACCCAAACGCGATGCCATATATTCATACCCCTCGAGCATCTGCCCACGATATTCTTTATTATAAAGAATGCGTTCCAACTCTTCACGGATATATGCCACGGTCATCTTATCGGCAACCAATTCCTGAACAACTTCCCGGTCGGCTATCAAATTGACCAAAGAGATATATTTCACTTTCAAGATATGACGTTTCAGAAAAGCAATCACCTTTCCTATCGGTGTATGATAACATACCACCTGTGGCACACGAAACAAAGCCGTCTCAAGCGTTGCCGTACCCGAAGTGACCAACGCCGCTTCAGCCTGTTGCAACAAAGAGAATGTCTGATTAAATACAATCTTCACACTAACGCCCCCCACATATTTCCTATAATATTCGGGGGAGATACCCGGTGCCCCCGCCAATACCAGCTGATAATCAGGAAAAGCAGATGCCGCCCGGAGCATATCGGGCAAATTATCTTTGATTTCCTGCTTACGGCTACCTGCCAGCAAAGCGATAATCGGTTTGGAAGATAATCCGTTAGACTTCACAAACTCCTCCAATACGCCAGAGTGAGACGAGCAAAAAGCCACCACCTCATCCATCGTAGGATTTCCCACATAATGTATCGGGTATTGATGTTTTCCCTCGAAAAACTCCACCTCAAACGGCAGAATGGAAAATAATTCGTCTACATCCCTCTTGATATTCTTTATACGATATTCTTTCCAAGCCCAGATTTTGGGAGAGATATAATAGAAGACCGGAATTTGCGTATGAGCATGGATAAATTTTGCAATGTTCAGATTAAACCCGGGATAATCCACCAATATCAGTACATCCGGTTGCCAAGTTACCACATCCTCCTTACAACATTTCATATTGGCAAAGATAGCACGCAAATGGAGCAATACAGGAATAAAACCCATATAAGCCAGCTCCTTATAATGCTTCACCATCGTTCCTCCCACCGCAGCCATCAGGTCACCGCCAAAAAAGCGGAATTCCGCCTGCGGATCTTCCTCTTTCAAGGCAGCCATCAAATGAGAAGCATGCAAGTCTCCGGAAGCTTCACCGACAATCAAATAATACTTCATAACAGTTGACAGTAGCCGATAATTAAAACCAAGTCTTCAATTCATCAATCAATCCATAAGCTGTAGCGTCTACCGTTGTGGGAGTGATAGCTACATAGCCGTTGGCAAGTGCCCAATGGTCAGTTTTCTCATTCTCGGCATCAGCTTCTTCAAACTCACCGGTCAACCAATAATAGTGCGTATCATTTCTATGAGCAAAATTTTCCCACTCATTGACCCACTGTCCTCTGGCCTGTTCGCAGACTTTGATTCCTTTCAGCTCTTTGGCATCAGGGAAGTTCACATTCAAGCAAGTCAACGGCGGCAATCCCTTTTCCAACACTTGGCGGGCTATTTCACGAATATAAGGCCCGGCAGGTTCAAAATCAGCATCAGGTTGATGGTTACATAAAGAGAAAGCGATAGAAGGTATCCCTTTCAGACATCCCTCGATAACAACCCCCATCGTACCGGAATAGTGTACATTCACTGAAGAGTTATCACCATGGTTGATGCCACCTACCACTAAATCCGGTTTACGGTCGAGCACCGTATGAAAAGCCAACTTCACACAATCTACCGGTGTACCGGAGCATTTGTAAACCGTCAATCCTACATCTTTACGGAGCAATTGATAGCGGATAGGTTCTGTCACCGTCAATGAACAGGCAGCGCCCGAACGTGGCGCATCCGGTGCCATGACGACAATTTCGCCCAGTGGACGAAGAAACTTGATCAACTCGCTAATTCCTTTCGCAATGATACCGTCATCATTGGAAATCAATATCAAAGGTCTCTGATTTTCCATATTTTCTTCTTAAATTTGCTACAAATTTAGCAAAAGAGAACCACATATTAACCACCATACTTTAAAAAAGCTCATTATGGACATTATTCTTATCATATCAGGTATTCTCTGTATGATTGCAGGACTGGCCGGTTGTTTCCTTCCCATCCTTCCGGGACCTCCCATCGCCTATGCCGGTTTACTGTTATTACACTTCACGGACAAGGTGCAATACACCACTACCGAACTGCTGATTTGGCTACTGATTGTCGTCATTGTACAGATACTCGACTATTTCATTCCCATGCTGGGCAGCAAATACAGCGGTGCCAGCCGATGGGGCACACGTGGTTGCTTCGCCGGTACAATAATCGGCCTGTTCTTTATGCCTTGGGGCATTATTCTCGGGCCATTTCTGGGTGCATTTATTGGAGAGTTGCTTGGTGGCCGGGAAACAATACAAGCCCTAAAGTCTGGATTAGGTTCCTTATTGGGATTTCTATTGGGCACAGTACTGAAATGTGTAATAGTCGGTTACTTTATTTGGCAATTTATGGCAGTTTTCCTATAAAAAAGATAGGATAAGTTCCATTCTACTGACACTGTTTTTCCCGAAAAGTTCTAAACAAAATAAGAACAGACAAAATAAAAGCATAAAAATACATCTTTTCCGCATAACATCCACTTTTTATACATCTCTTAAACGAGGGATGTTAACATCCCACATGAAGGATATTAACATCCCGGATAATTCTTATTAACTTCCGGCACGATGGATATTAACATCCCTCGCAAGCAAGCTCAACATCCATCCCCAATCACGTCTTTATCACTTCTACAAAAGATGTTTAAGAAAGAGTTTGATACTGTTTTCTATTTTTTAGAGTTGCCTATATTTCCATATCACACTATCCATAAGCGAGATACGGATTTTGGTTGCTGATTTATCCTTCAAAGCCATCCAAGGGCGGAAATACGCAATTCTCGCGTATGCAAAAAAGACAATGTGTCAAAAAGACAATATACTCTTCTTTCTCCTTTAAACTTGAGGAATTCCACATTTTAAGATATTTATCAAATAAAAGTGAAACCAATAAAAAAAGAAAAAGAAGCATTCGAAAGTTTCACAGACAAAAACGTAATCTTCTTTTAAGAATACTCGTTTATTTTGCATAATAATTACAAATACGCATATCATAATATATAGCCATGAAAATAACATGCATCATTTCTTTTTGCAATCCTATATCGTTGCCTTATGGAATATACCAGTAATTATGTAATGAACAAATGATACTAGCCGAGGGGTAACAAATGATATTTTCCCAACTCTTTCCTTCGGTAATGCAAAATTCTTGAAAAGCACATGATTAAGTATTGTATCACCTGATGTTACGCAAAAAAAATGGAGATAATCCGTTTCTGATAATTCTGTATTTAAAAAGATAAGTCTATTTAGCAAGAATAAACAGGGGTTACCTTTACAATTAGAACCATTTACAAATCTTAATCTTCTGCAAGCGAGACAAAAAAAACTATTTCATTTCAAGAGAAATACGTATATTTGTCTCCTAATATAGAGAAGAAGCACATAGAACCTTCATTTGAAGGTAAAATGGTCTAAAAGCACCTATGAGTTATTAACAAAACAGGTGACTTATCAACCGTTTTTGCAATCTTTCTCTTTTTTAGTAGGCGCTATTCGGAATTATCACTTATTTCGCTGCCAATAAACATTGAGATTATGGGAAAAATAATTGCTTTGGCAAATCAAAAAGGTGGTGTAGGAAAGACAACAACGACAATCAACTTAGCAGCTTCTCTCGCCACGCTTGAAAAGAAAGTACTTGTTGTAGACGCAGACCCGCAGGCGAATGCTTCTTCGGGACTCGGTGTGGACATCAAGCAAGCAGAATGTACTATCTATGAATGTATTATTGATCGTGCAAATGTGCGCGACGCAATCCATGATACAGAGATCGATACATTAAAAGTGATATCCTCCCACATCAATCTGGTAGGCGCCGAGATAGAAATGCTCAATCTCAAAAACCGTGAAAAAATATTGAAGGAAGTGCTTTCTCCTCTGAAAGAAGAGTTTGACTATATTTTAATAGACTGTTCACCGTCATTGGGATTGATAACAGTAAATGCACTGACTGCCGCAGATTCGGTCATCATCCCCGTACAGGCGGAGTATTTCGCTCTGGAAGGAATTAGCAAACTGCTGAATACTATCAAAATTATTAAGTCCAAGCTGAATCCTTCACTCGAAATCGAAGGATTCTTGTTGACAATGTACGACTCACGTTTGCGCCAGGCTAATCAAATTTACGACGAAGTGAAACGCCACTTCCAGGAATTGGTATTCAACACCGTCATTCAGCGTAACGTCAAGTTGAGTGAAGCTCCCAGCTATGGCCTGCCTACGATTTTATATGACGCAGACTCTACCGGAGCTAAAAACCACATGGCGTTAGCCAAAGAATTAATCAGCCGGAACGAGAAATAACGGTAACGTTACACATTCCGTAAGATTAACTAATAATTTGTGTAAATAGTAAAATAGTAAATAAACAGATGGCACAGAAAAGAAGTGCATTAGGACGAGGGCTGGACGCCCTGCTCTCTATGGATGAAGTGCAGACTGAAGGTTCTTCCTCCATTAATGAAATTGAATTGTCGAAGATTGCCGTCAATCCCAACCAGCCACGTCACGAATTTGACCAGACTGCGTTACAGGAACTTGCCGATTCTATCTCAGAAATAGGAATTATCCAACCTATCACGTTGCGTAAGCTGTCCGACGATGAATATCAGATTATCGCCGGAGAACGCCGCTTCCGGGCTTCGCAACTTGCCGGACTGACAAGTATTCCTGCCTATATCCGTACGGCCGACGACGAGAACGTCATGGAAATGGCGCTCATCGAAAACATACAACGCGAAGACCTGAATTCCGTGGAAATCGCCCTCGCCTATCAGCACCTGCTGGAACAATATGGACTGACTCAGGAACGTCTCAGTGAACGTGTAGGAAAGAAACGTACCACGATTGCCAATTATCTGCGCCTATTGAAGTTACCCGCCCCTATTCAGATAGGATTGCAGAACAAGCAGATAGATATGGGACATGCCCGTGCACTGGTGACATTAGGTGACCCCAAATTACAAGTGAAGATTTTCGAAGAAATCCTCGAGCATGGTTATTCCGTGCGCAAGGTGGAAGAGATTGTAAAATCCCTAAACGAAGGCGAAACCGTGAAAAGCGGCGACCGTAAAATCGTTCCTAAACGCGCCAAGTTGCCCGAAGAATTCAACATGCTGAGACAACAGCTTTCAAGTTTCTTCAGCACGAAAGTACAACTGACTTGTTCGGAAAAAGGAAAAGGGAAAATCAGTATCCCATTCAGTAACGAAGAAGAATTAGAACGTATCATTGGAATTCTGGATACGCTGAAAAAATAAATGGCAAAGAAAAGAAGAATATATCAAATCTGTATCACCCTGCTGCTTTGTTTCCTGCAAACGGCAGGGATTGCTATGTATGGTCAGAACCGTCCGCGTGCCGCTGCCAAACGAATACACAGACAGCAGACCGATACGCTCAACACTCAGCGGCAACCGATACTTCCGCTGACCGACAGCCTAAACCTTGAAACAGTCAATTCTGCCCTCAGCCGGCCAGCGACCACGACAGACAGTTTGACCATTGCCGACAGTATTGCTGCGGAAAATAAAAAGAAACTGTTAGAAATGACTTCCAGTCCCGAGCTGAAAGAACAGCCGGTACCTACGGACAGTATCAAGAAAGAAATAAACCAGAAGATATGGGTACCTAACCCTACAAAAGCAACTTGGTTAGCCCTTGTCATCCCCGGTGGCGGGCAGATCTATAATCGTAAATACTGGAAACTCCCCATCATTTACGGTGGATTTGCCGGATGTGCCTACGCCTTGACATGGAACGGAAAGATGTATAAAGACTATTCTCAGGCCTATAAGGATGCCATGAACGGCAATATGCAGTCCAGCAGTATCACAGACCTGTTACCTCCCGGATATACCATATCCGAAAGCCAGTTGAAAGAATTGCTGCGAAAACGGAAAGACACCTACCGCCGATACCGCGACTTAAGTATTTTCGCATTTATTGGCGTATATCTGATATCCGTTATCGATGCATACGTAGACGCTGAATTATCTAACTTTGATATCACTCCCGACCTAAGTATGAGAGTAGAACCTACGGTCATCAACAATCAGATGACCGGTTCATCAAACAGGTCGGTGGGGGTACAATGCAGTTTCCGATTTTAAACAAAACCCGATAAACTTGAATAAAACCCGATTTAAAAAGATATACTCATGACAAACAAACCTACATACATGAAGAAGATAATAGCCGGTTCCTCATTACTGTTCTGTACACTGTTCGTTGCCCCGCAACTACACGCACAGGAAAGTGTAGATGTAATCATCCGTGAAAACGGAACGGAACGTCGCGAAATAATCGATTTACCTACAAGTATGACCTATCCGCTGGACAGCTTGCTCAATGACTGGAAGGCAAAAAACTATATTGATTTAGGAAAAGATTGCAGTACTTCAACCGTTAATCCTGAGTTCAGTGACTCGATATATATTGACCGACTTTCGCGCATGCCGACTATCATGGAAATGCCGTATAACGAAATCATACGTAAATTCATCGACATGTATACCGGACGCCTGCGTAATCAGGTGGCATTTATGCTGAGTGCCTGCAACTTCTATATGCCTATCTTTGAAGAAGCGCTTGATGCTTACGGGTTACCTCTCGAATTGAAATACTTGCCTATCATCGAATCGGCTCTTAACCCTTCTGCCGTATCCCGTGCAGGAGCTTCCGGTCTGTGGCAATTCATGTTGCAAACCGGGAAAATTTACGGTTTGGAAAGTAACAGTCTGGTAGACGAACGCCGCGATCCGATAAAAGCAACCTGGGCTGCCGCACGTTACCTGAAAGACATGTATGCCATTTATCAAGACTGGAATTTGGTAATTGCGGCTTATAACTGTGGTCCAGGAACCATCAACAAGGCTATCCGACGCGCCGGAGGAAAAACAGATTATTGGGAAATCTACAATTATCTGCCCAAAGAGACGCGTGGCTATGTGCCTGCTTTCATTGCAGCCAACTATGTGATGACTTATTATTGTAAGCACAACATCTGTCCGATGGAAACCAACATACCGGATGCTACTGACACGGTACAAGTAAACCGTAACCTCCATTTTGAACAAATAGCCGATGTATGCGGTATCAATCTGGATGAAATCAAAAGCCTGAATCCCCAGTTCAAAAAGAATATCATTCCGGGAGATACCAAAGCACAAACTCTCCGTCTTCCGATAAATTATATCAGCACATTTATTGACAAGCAGGACACTATCTATGCTCACCGTAGCAAAGAGTTATTCAAAAATCGCAGGGTAGTTGCCGTTGCCGATACACGAAGCACGGCACGCAACCAAAGTAGTACCCCTAAAGGAAGTGCCACTTATCATAAAATAAAGAATGGAGAAACTTTGTCTACCATTGCACGTAAATATGGCGTCACCGTCAATCAGCTAAAAAGCTGGAATGGACTGAGCGGCACAAGGATCAACGCAGGGAAGCAACTGAAGATTTATAAATAATAAAACATCAAATGCTTGCCCCGTATTGAAAATTGCTTATTTTTGCAGAAAGTGAATAAAAGGAGAACAGTATATGGAAGAGAATGTAAGCCAGAAGGAGAAAGAGAAAGCCGAAGAAGAAATGATTGAACAGGCATTCCAGGAACTGTTAAACGACTACTTGGCAACTAAGCACCGTAAACGTGTCGAGATAATAACCAAAGCATTCAATTTTGCCAATCAAGCGCATAAGGGTATCAAACGCCGCTCGGGAGAGCCTTACATAATGCATCCTATTGCCGTGGCAAAGATTGTTTGTAATGAAATAGGACTCGGTTCCACCTCTATCTGCTCGGCTTTGTTACACGATGTAGTAGAAGACACCGACTATACCGTAGAAGATATCGAGAATATTTTTGGTCCCAAGATTGCCCAAATCGTAGATGGACTGACAAAAATATCCGGCGGTATCTTCGGTGACCGCGCTTCGGCACAGGCCGAGAACTTCAAGAAGTTACTTCTCACCATGTCCGATGATATTCGCGTTATCCTTATTAAGATAGCAGACCGGTTGCACAACATGCGTACGCTTGGTTCCATGTTGCCCAACAAGCAATTTAAGATTGCCGGTGAAACACTTTATATCTACGCTCCGCTTGCCAATCGTTTAGGATTGTACAAGATCAAAACGGAATTGGAAAACCTAAGTTTCAAATATGAACATCCGGAAGAATATCACGAAATAGAAAAAAAACTTGCCGCGACGGCCGTTGAGCGCGACAAAGTATTCAATGAATTTACAACTCCGATACGTGCACAACTCGACAAGATGGGGTTGAAATACCGTATTCTTGCCCGTATAAAATCCATCTACTCCATCTGGAACAAGATGCAGACCAAGCATGTTCCTTTTGAGGAAATCTACGATTTGCTTGCCGTACGAATTATTTTTGAACCCCGCAACATGGAAGAAGAGCTAAATGACTGTTTCGACATTTATGTTTCTATTTCCAAAATATACAAACCACACCCTGATAGATTGCGCGATTGGGTAAGCCACCCGAAAGCCAATGGTTATCAGGCTTTGCACGTCACCCTCATGGGCAACAACGGACAGTGGATTGAGGTTCAAATCCGGAGTGAACGCATGAACGACGTTGCCGAACAAGGTTTCGCCGCTCACTGGAAATATAAGGAAGGTGGCGGTAGCGAAGATGAAGGTGAACTTGAAAAATGGTTACGTACCATTAAGGAAATACTTGATGACCCTCAACCAGATGCTATCGACTTTCTTGATACTATCAAATTAAATCTTTTCGCTTCGGAAATCTTTGTATTTACGCCGAAAGGTGAAATTAAAACCATGCCGCAAAACTCCACTGCACTGGATTTTGCATTCTCTTTGCATACTGATATTGGCAGCCATTGTATAGGTGCTAAAGTCAATCATAAGTTGGTTCCCTTAAGCCATAAGTTACAAAGTGGCGACCAAGTAGAAATATTAACCTCCAAATCGCAACGTGTTCAACCGGAATGGGAAGTGTATGCCACCACCGCTCGTGCTCGTGCCAAAATTGCCTCCATTCTACGTAAAGAGGCGAAAGCTTATCAGAAAGAGGGCGAAACAATGATAGCTGAGTTCTTCCAAAATGAAGATATCCGTATGGATGATGCTGCACTGAACAAACTAACCAAGCTACATAATTTCCATACTCCCGATGAACTTCTCATCGCCGTCGGAAGTAAAAAAATTGTATTGGGCGATGCGGATAAGAATATATTTAAAGAAAAGCAAAGTAGTAATTGGAAAAAATATCTCACTTTCTCTTTTGGAAGCAAAGAAAACAAGGACAATAAAGATGGTAAAGAACAACCTGAAGAAAAGACTTCACAAGAGAAAATCAATACAAAGCAGATATTAAAGCTGACAGAAGAAACTATTTCGAAGAACTACATCATGGCAGACTGTTGCCATCCCATTCCCGGAGACGACGTACTGGGCTACATTGATGAAGAAAACCATGTTATTATTCATAAACGCCAGTGCCCCGTTGCCGCCCGTTTAAAGAGCAGCTACGGCAACCGGATCATTGCCACAGAATGGGATACACACAAAGATCTCACCTTCTTGGTTACCATATATATAAAAGGTATAGACTGTATGGGATTGCTGAATGAAGTAACTCAAGTTATCTCGCGTCAGCTGAATGTAAATATCCGTAAACTGACAATTGAAACCATCGACGGTATTTTTGAAGGCAAGATACAACTCTATGTACACGATGTGGATGACGTACGTTCTATTTGTAATAATTTGAAACAGATACAGAACATCAAGCAGGTAGTGAGAATAGAAGACTAAAAGAGATTTTCTTTCAAATCATCTACTTGTTGATAAGTAAACGTGTCCAAGGCATCACGCATTCCTACCAACTCTTCGCGAATGGATTTCAGCCTATCTACAATCTCAAAATTGCGAAGAGTTGTTTCCTTATTATCTTTCATTCGCTGACGGGCACCAGGGAGGGTCATACCACGTTCCTTTACCAAATGATAGATAAGTTTTACCGTTTCAATATCCTCTTTTCGATATTGCCGTATACCACGCCCCCCCTTCTTAGGATTGAGTTGAGGAAACTCTTTCTCCCAAAAACGAAGCAACGACTCGTTTACATCGAACATCGCCGCGACCTCACTAATAGAGTAATATAACTTCAGCTTTTTATCTGTATTCAGCATATCAGTACTTTCAATTAACCATTGTCAAATATCCATCAATCCATCATCTTACCGTGGTTCTCCGCAATCTGAATCATATGGTCATAATCTTCGGCACTAAGATCCATAAAGTAATAGTTGACGGGGTTTACAACCTGGCCTTTTACATGTACCTCATAATGAAGGTGCGGTCCGGTACTTTTACCTGTACTGCCAACTGCACCAATCACCTCACCCCGTACAACTCGCTTACCAAGTTGCGTACGAAAACCTTGCAAGTGGGCATACCAAGTCTGATAACCAAAACCATGATCTATAATAATTATATTACCATATCCGGTCTCCCACCCCATCTTTATCACTTTTCCGTCACCGGTAGCGTAGACATCTGTACCCGGATGAGCAGAGAAGTCCATCCCTGCATGGAAACGAGCAGTACCGTATATAGGATCTATACGCGTTCCATAGCCAGAAGCAGTCTTCCGTAAATCTTTATTGGAAATAGGTTGGATAGCAGGAATACATTTCAACATCTCATCATGGTTCTTACACATCTTCACTACATCATCAAAAGAACGTGATTGAATATAAAGCTGTTTGGTCAGCATATCCATTTTCTGTGTAGTGTTGATAACCAAATCCGAGTTCGCCATATCCATCAAGTGCTCATAACGGTTTGTACCGCCATAACCCGCCTTACGAATGGTCGAAGGTATCGGATCGGCTTGAAAGATGACACGATAAAGGTTGTCATCACGCTGCTGTATATCCTGCAACACCCCCATCGCCTCATCCAACCGACGGGAAAGTACATTATACTGCGCTTGTAGCTTACTATTTTCTTTTCTCAACTCCTTCTCCGACGGAGAACCGAAAATTAATAACAGTATGATGAAACTACCCGCACCCAGTCCCATACCAAAAAATAAACGACGCAAAATACTTAATGCCCGTTGCCGTACAGTAGGATAGATTCGGTCATAAGTCTGTGTCCTTGGATTATAAATGTAGTAAACTTTGCGCATCTTAGGAAATATTTCGCTTGTCAATGCGACAAAAGTAATAAAAACACGCTATCTTTGCACAGTTTTTTCAAGAATATTAACCTCAAGGATAGATATATAGAGTATGTTGACTGCAAATGAAATCAGAGACTCGTTCAAGAGTTTTTTTGAAAGTAAAAGCCATCAGATTGTGCCTTCGGCACCGATGGTGATTAAAGATGACCCCACGTTGATGTTTACCAACGCGGGTATGAACCAGTTTAAAGACATTATTTTGGGTAACCACCCGGCAAAATATAAAAGAGTTGCCGACTCACAGAAATGCCTTCGTGTGAGCGGAAAGCACAACGACCTGGAGGAAGTAGGTCATGATACTTATCATCACACCATGTTTGAGATGCTAGGTAACTGGTCGTTTGGTGACTACTTTAAGAAAGAAGCTATTTCATGGGCGTGGGAATATCTGGTAGACGTATTGAAACTGGATCCCAAGGATCTTTATGCCACCGTATTTGAAGGTAGTCCTGAAGAAGGTCTGGAACGCGACAACGAAGCTGCATCTTATTGGGAACAATTCTTACCCAAAGACCATATCCTTAATGGGAACAAACACGATAATTTCTGGGAAATGGGCGATACGGGGCCTTGTGGTCCGTGTTCAGAAATACATGTTGATTCCCGCTCGGAAGAAGAGAAAGCACAAGTTCCCGGTAGCCAGTTGGTGAACAAAGACCATCCGCAAGTTATTGAAATTTGGAATCTTGTATTTATGCAATTCAACCGTAAAGCGGACGGTAGCCTCGAAGGACTTCCCGCCAAAGTAATTGATACAGGCATGGGATTTGAACGTTTGGTACGTACATTACAAGGTAAAACTTCCAACTATGATACAGATGTATTCCAACCGATATTGAAAGCCATCGGTGACATGGCAGGTAAAAAGTATGGCGAAGATGAAAAATCAGACATTGCTATGCGTGTTATTGCCGACCACATCCGAACTATTGCCTTTTCTATCACAGACGGCCAATTGCCGAGTAATGCAAAAGCAGGTTATGTAATTCGCCGTATCCTCCGCCGTGCAGTACGTTATGGCTATACATTTCTTGGACAAAAACAGGCATTCCTGTACAAACTTCTCCCCGTGCTGATTGAAAATATGGGTGGTGCCTACCCCGAATTGAATGCGCAAAAAGAATTGATTACCAAAGTGATTAAAGAAGAAGAAGATTCCTTCCTTCGCACTCTGGAAACCGGTATACGCTTACTCGACAAGACAATGGCAGATACCAAAGTTGCCGGTAAGACTGAAATCAGCGGTAAAGATGCCTTTACATTATATGATACGTTCGGTTTCCCACTCGACCTCACGGAACTTATCTTGCGCGAAAATGACATGACTGCCGATATCAAGGAATTCAATGCCGAAATGGAGAAACAGAAACAACGTGCTCGCAATGCTGCAGCCGTTGAAACCGGTGATTGGATTACATTGAAGGAGGGTACCACAGAATTTGTGGGTTATGATTATACGGAATATGAAACATCCATTCTGCGTTATCGCCAGGTGAGACAAAAGAATCAGACTTTATATCAGATTGTATTGGACAAGACTCCGTTCTATGCCGAAAGTGGTGGTCAGGTAGGTGATACGGGGGTATTGGTGAATGAATTTGAAACTATCGAAGTAATTGATACGAAGAAAGAAAACAATCTTCCTATTCATATTACCAAGAAGTTGCCCGAATATTTGGAAGCTCCGATGATGGCTTGCGTGGATACAGAAAAGCGTGCCGCATGTGCCGCTAACCACTCTGCTACCCATTTGCTGGATGCCGCATTACGTGAAGTATTAGGTGACCACGTAGAACAGAAAGGTTCTTTAGTTACTCCTGACTCTCTGCGTTTTGACTTTTCCCATTTCCAAAAAGTAACAGATGAGGAACTTCGTCAGGTAGAACACATTGTAAATGCCAAGATACGTGCTAATATTCCTTTGAAAGAATATCGTAATATTCCTATTGAAGAAGCTAAAGAACTGGGTGCCATCGCACTTTTTGGTGAAAAGTATGGCGACCATGTACGTGTTATCCAGTTCGGCTCTTCCATCGAATTCTGCGGTGGTACACACGTTGCCGCTACCGGAAACATCGGAATGGTGAAGATTGTATCCGAAAGTTCTGTTGCTGCCGGTATTCGTCGTATCGAAGCATACACAGGAGCACGTGTAGAGGAAATGTTGGATACTTTCCAAGACACCATGCGCGACCTGAAAGCACTTTTCAACAATGCACCCGACTTATCCGGTGCAATCCGTAAGTATATTGAAGAAAATGCAGGGTTAAAGAAACAGGTGGAAGACTTCATGAAAGAAAAGGAAGCACAACTGAAAGAAAAATTGTTGCAAAACGCTCAAGAAGTAAACGGTATAAAGGTTATTAAGTTCTGTGCAGCAATGATACCTGCCGATGCCGTTAAAAATATCGCTTTCCAATTGCGTGGAGAAATTACGGAAAATCTTTTCTTCGTAGCCGGAACAGTATTCGAAGGTAAACCGATGTTGACAGTTATGTTAAGCGATAACCTCGTAGCTGGTGGTCTTAAAGCGGGTAACTTGGTGAAAGAAGCAGCTAAACTGATACAAGGTGGCGGTGGCGGTCAACCTCATTTTGCAACTGCAGGTGGTAAAAACCCTGATGGTTTGAACGCTGCAGTAGATAAAATTATGGAATTGGCAGGGCTATAAACAGCCTCTAACTGATCTTACCTAATAAAAAGGACTCCGCTTTCGGCTAAATATCGAAAGCGGAGTCCTTTTTTACAGACAAAATATAATCTGATATTATTCTATACCAAGGCTAAACAATTCCCGAAAAACAACTGTCACACCCTGAGGCAACAAACCGGAAGGGCAAAATTCTGTGATATTCTCAGCAAGTACACACTTTGCCGTATTACCGGAAGAAGAAAGAAGAGTTCGGGTATAAAACCTCTTTTCATTACCATAAGTAAATTGCCACACGACCCGCATATCTCCTTCTTCATCTTCTACGAAAATTGTATCGTAACGGCCAATAAAAGGTATACTTTCTTTCCCTTCCGGATAAATCTCCAGTATACCTTTCTCCCAAAAAGAAGAGTCATCATCTGGTACCAACAAGTAATATCCGTTGTCTTTCAACCAAGGCCGTTCGGCCAGATTTTTCTGCACACTAGCCAGCAAATCCATAGATGCACCTTCGCTAATTCCATATTCAAAGCCCATTTTCATCATTTTACACTGATGACGATTTTTCACTGTAATGAAAAGTTTAGTTCCAGTACCCGAGCCATCCATGATACGCAATATCGTTTCACCTTCCATCAGAGGTTGAATCTTAATACGCCGGTAACCGTTAACATCTTTAGTAAACGCTACATTTGCCACAGACTCATGTTCATTAATAAGGTTATAATTACCATCTCCTCCATCAATTCCTAATACTATCTCTTTTGTATTTGCCAAATATAATGTAACAGAAGAAATCAAGTTATCACAAGTCCCAATTTGATAGATAGGTTCAATCCCCTCAAAGATTACCATATCCCGATAATCCTCTTCACAACTGGCACCAACCAGCATCAAGCATATCAAAGTTAATATGTAATAAGCATGTTTCATTGTCTTAGATTTTAGTTGTTCCTTATATATAGGAATGCAAAATAGCAACAAATACTGCACTGAGAAATAGATATTCCACTTATTTTCCAGTATGATACAATCGTCCGTCTTGTTTACGTAATGCCAATTGTGCATCATAGAGTGACACCGGAGTGACATCTTTTCCTTGCATAATCCATACGCCATCGGGTCTTCCCTTACGAGCTCCTTCATGCTTGTTTCCCTTGGTACCGATACTGAAGTTTTTGGCAGATACCCATGGATTTTGAACGGTAATTCTACCTCCTTTACAATTCCAAAGAAACTGATTGGCACCTGCCCATCCATGTCCGGAACCCATATCGGCACGATCTTGCACATTGATTTGTCCGTCACTGTCAATGTTATCGTAGAGTGTACCAATATTCCAGCGGTGATGTGGTCCTGCATCGGCATGAGAATTTCGTATTTTCACCCTTACAAAAGCATTGGGTCCTACTCCCTTACTACCAGTAACACAATCATGCCGTCCTTCAGTAGTTTCACAATCTATCACCAAACATGATGACACATCATCCATCAAGAAGGAATAAAGTCGCCCTCCGGTACGCACCGCTACCCCATCAAAACATTTACAGTCCTTCACCGTAATATAACGAGAATTATCTCTCAGTTCAGCCAAACCATAGGCAAAGTATTTGGAAGTAACATTACGTATCCAACTATGTTCAGTCTTTGTCATATCAATAGCCGTACAACTATGATCTTCATCATTATAATAACCAGTCTTATCTTTTTTGGTTTTGTCATATTCACTGATAATCTGCATATTTTCTACACCACAATGGTTTATTCGTCCCGAAAAAGTTGACTTATACACAGCTCCACCACCATACCGAGTTTCCATAGCCATCATAATAGGATTATCAAAATGAAGAGTGTCGTCAATAATTTTAGTAACTACACGTTCATAAGCAAAATTATAGCCACTGGCTTCCCACTGCTTAACACCTGAGCCACCTTCTATTTGATCCATCTTAAGGTCATGAATCCATTCATTGGTACCGGGACGATAAATAGTGACATCATCACCAACCTGGAAAGAACCAGGGTTATTTACTGTAACCCAGAAACGCCCTACAGGAACATAAGCCTCTTTGATATTGTTAGAAGAAGGCGCAGATGGGGTCAATTTTCCGGAACCTGCTATTTTAATGAGCCTATGATGTGCATCATAACCTGCTTTTTTACCGGCAGCTACCAATATGGTACCATCTTCTCCATCGCCTTCACCACGAAGTACTACTCCACTAGCCTTTATAGCCAAAGACCCAAACACTTCATATTGTCCTTTTTGCAAAAGAATTGCTCCACGGATATTGTCCGTAAGCGGCATCCGAGAAACTTCATCAATAGCATTTTGAATCATGGAAGTAGCATCCACACCCTGCATTGGTGCAGAAAGGACTTTGACAACAGGAGCTTCAGGTATCTCAACTTCACCACCTTTATAGCCTATATTACTAAAATCAGGAAGAGTATTCCCAAAATCATCCTCCAGCAAAGAAAAATCAAAGTTAGGTTCTATACGCGAGTATAATACGGAGGGGACATAAGGGGCTTGAATTACAGAAATTTCTTTCTTCAAAGAACCAGCTGTAACACTGACAATAGCCTTACGTTGGTGCATGGCAGAATTTGACTCCACAGCGATGACCAGTATATTCGGTTTCTCCTTTTTCACAACACATGTAACCCAACTTGCTCCGGCAGTCATTACTCCTGCTTTCCATTGTATATTACTCTGTACCTGTATTTCCTTACTGCCACTGGCCACATCGAATGAAAGTTCAGTTTCAGTAATTTCAAGCATAGGTTCAATATTTTCCTGAATAACAAGAAGTACCTTCTTTAACGTGCCACATGTAAAAAGTATTTTCGATTCACGCTTAGCACCAGAGTCGTTAGCTTTTACAGTTATCGAAACAACCCCATTAGTTTCATCTTTGTAACTACACCAATCAGCACCGGAAACTACTTTAGCTTCCCAAACAGCAGAAGATTTAATTTCTATCTTCTTCGAAGACGCATCAGAACCAAATACCAGTTCTTCATCACTGATTTCTAACGTAAGAGGTGTTTCATCATCAGAACAAGCCTGCAAACTCCCCCCAAAAAGCAACACTAAAAAGAGAAAGAATAGTACCTTCCCTTCCCCAAAAAGAGTAGAATGTTTCATCGTAATATTCGTGTTTGTTGTTTAATAAAAATAATATTACGAATATAAAGGAAAAAAATAAAATAAAGCTAATTATAAAGAAAAATAAAACAAATAACCCAATTATATACTTTAATGCACCAATCACACAAAAATAAAAGCCGTACCCAAATTCAAACTTAGGTGCGGCTATTCTTAAATCACAATTATATACATTATCCTAACTATGGCAAATAAAGTATTTGCCTAATATATAAGTTATCCATATACCCTGAACTATTTTTAGTTACTCGTATATAAGTACTTGACATATAAACAGTAAAAAAGTAATATGGATCTCCTGCATTCATTTGGTACTTATGTGTAACATATTTTTCTGCATAAACAGTTCGTGGGGTCTTTACACCAGTATTAGAAGCTGCTTCCAATGAAAT
Organism: Bacteroides sp. OM08-11; assembly: GCF_003438665.1. NCBI lineage: Bacteria > Pseudomonadati > Bacteroidota > Bacteroidia > Bacteroidales > Bacteroidaceae > Bacteroides > Bacteroides sp. OM08-11. The sequence continues at coordinate 135,172 of NZ_QSTJ01000002.1, read as the reverse complement.
TAAAGCTGATTTAAACGCATTATTGTTATTAGCTATATCAGTTGAACCTCCATCCCTGTTTGGTACTAATGAATTACCTCTCCATACTAAAAATCCAGCAGAATTTATAGCTTCCTGTACTTCCGATTTTGTAGGTATCTCATTTGACGATAAACTAGACCAAGCCATACTGTACCTCCTTTCTCAAAAACAATTCAACACATTTACGAGGTGGTACACCAATGGTGGATTTCGTCACTTGACTACCTAAATGGGGGGGATATTAGGAATCTTTCTTTATACATAAACCTGTATTTCAATTTATGATTTATATATGTATAAACAAAGACCGTATCTCAATGGTTATACTTTGATACGGTCTTGCCAAAATTCTCTATATTCAAATCATTTCTTCAACACTTTAGCTATTTTTCCAAATAGTCCAGCTTTTTTCTCATCCCACTCTTGTGCTTTCTTCTCAAAATACGGTATCATCTTATTATGCTCATCCAAACATTTCAAACGCATTAAGCTAGTATCAAAATCAGCACGTTTCCTAAGAAGTTCTTGTTTATCCATAGCCCTTGTAAGCATACCTAATCCTGGAACAGTAGGACTAGGTGCAAATTTTTCTGAAATATCTTTCGTTAACCATGAAAGTCTATCAATAATATCTTCAACCTTTTTACTATTTGGTTCACTTGTCGTCTTTTTTACAGACTTTTCTGTTTTACTTTCTTTTTCTTCCACCTTTTTCATAACTTCTACTTTCTTTTTGGAAAAGGCTTCAAACGGGAACATATAAACTACTGAACATTGTTCAATGGCAGAATTAGACTTCAAATAAGCAGAAACATAAGGCTCATTACCCAAAATGTCCTTGTTATCTCTTTTATTTTCATTTCTCGCCTTAGCATTCCAACGGAAATCGCTATCAACCATTGAATTAGCCCAAGTACACCAAGCAATAGTACTCCCTACCATCCAAACTTTAAAATACTTATCGCCTTCTTCTCCCGCATATTCAAATGCTTTCTGCGGACTCAAAATGATAATATCACTTTGATTAATATCCGTAAAATTAACTTGCTTTCCTTTACGCAAAGCATTCACGATTTTATCAAACAATACTTCATTGTTTGCTTTTAAATACTCTAAAACTGAATTTTCATTATTGCTCATATCTTCTCATTTTAATGTTTTTACCCAATTATCAAATTTCCAATAAACCACACTGCAAAAGCTGTCATATTGGCTACACCAAGTTTCTTTATAAAGATACCGAATGCAGAATTTACCCAAAAATCTCTTGGAGCAATCGTTACTTCCACACTCAAAGCATATCCTATAAAGAATGCTATAATACCAAATACTCCAGCAAGTCCCGAAGCTGCACTTTCAGCCCAAAACATAATATCTATTGCAACTAATGCAATGATATTCAATACTAATAATACGAATGTTATACAACCCATAATTCTACTATTTTAATGATTCAACAATTTCATCTACATATACATTTGCAACATTTTCGGCTGTTGCTTTAATGTCTTCTAATATTGGAAACCTTTTGACTATTGCTCCTCGTGCAGTTCCCGACAAATGTGGCAACACTATTGATTTGGCATTTACCGTACATTTATCCAAAACTTCTTTCGCTTTCTTACCTAAACAAACACAAAGATTTGGTCTCACCAAGTCTAATTCTTTTTGCAATATATCAGTATATGTCTTTAATCTACTTTCAGCATAAGTCTTAGACATTTCTCTATCATGTACAAAATACTTATTCGCATCAGTCAGGTATATTGCAACCCCTTTCTTAATCAGATCATTAACCAACAAGCCAGCCATTTTGCCACCACTTCCACTTTTTCTATGAGCTGCATCATGCAGCCCAAATGGACTTGACACTATCGCATCATGGCATTCTTCATACCATTTCGCATCACGTAACGGGTCTTGCGCAATAAGCATAATTCGGACATTATCGACTTGAACATTAAACCAGGTCGGCAAATCTAAACCTATTGCACCTTTATCCACAAAATCTTTTCTAAACAATGGATTCAAAATGGGAATACAAACAGAGGTAGTATCTGTATATCCATTAAAAGGCTTCAAATCATCGGAAAACTCTTTTTGCCATTCTGCATACGAGAAGTCATAGCACTTTCTCATTTGCTTATAACGAGCCTTTAACATATCTAATTGCTGAATACCCAACAATTCATCAGCAACTAACTTTGGAATATCATCCGACAAATGACAATCATTGCAGAAGACTGTTCTCATACACAATCACTTTGCGCTCCCCCAGTCTCAAAGAAAGCATTTTCTAAAATAGGGAAGGCGCAAGACTGTTATCAAATTCCGTCAATGGGTTCTGGACTACCTCTGCACCGAAAAATGAAAACAGCTCACGCCTTTGGCTGTATATCAACACATCAGTGCTATATATGCAAACCAAAGGGAGCATTCTTTCATATTCCTCAGTGCAGGTGAATTGTCCAGATTCATTGACAAGGAATAAGCTAAACGCTTCCTAAACTATGTCTGTCCCTCTTGGGACAATGCAAATATAGGAACTATTTAGCAAAAATGCTACTTCGTGAACTGCTCTTTTTCTATTTTCAATTCAAATTTACCTATTCTTATGGGGAAATCAAACTTTGATACTTTAATCTTTTATATGCTGACATCGTAAAATAAGTAAATCTTTCAACATCTGTTAGTCCTCTCGTATTATATCTAAATGCAAATTCATCACAGTATTTATCCAAATGCTTTGGACTTACTTTATGATATATTCCTAATATTCCACGTTTCAAGTGTGACCAAAATCCCTCAATACTATTGGTATGAAATCCGTCTTTTACATATTCACCAGTACTATGTTCAACAACTTTATGAATATAATTTTTCGATATTCCAGCATAACCTTTCCATCCATCTGTTATAACGGTAGAACCTTCCTTGACTAAAGTATTGATTATCGTTTTCAAAACCTTTCCACCGGTATTTGGAACAACGGTTGTATATGCCATTCCATCAGATAATAGACCTACTACGGGAGTCTTAACTTTAAGACTTCTTCCTTGTGCATTCTTTACTCTACCTTTATTCTTACCACCGACATAGGTTTCATCAACTTGTGTCATATCATTAAATTGAACTACAAGTTTGTCTTTCAAATTATGTCTTATCCGTTCCAACATAAACCAAGCTGTTTTCTGTGTTACATCTATATCTTTAGATAATTGTATGCTACTTATTCCTTTCTTATGGGCTAAGAATATATACAATGCATAGAACCATTTCTTTAATGACACATGACTACCTTCAAACATTGTACCAATAGTAACCGTAAATCTTTTCTTACATCGTTTACATTTATATAGTCCTTTAAATTCTCCATTAGACTTTAACTTATAATGCTCTTTCGTTTGACAATTGCAGTGTGGGCAAATCGGTTCTCCACGCCATTTAACATCTTCAAGAAATTCTCTGCATGATTTTTCATCATAAAAGGATTTCATCAAATCAATAAATGACTTTACTTCTCGCATTTGTTTATTCTTCTTTATTATTTCTACAATATTGATTATTTCTGTTTCCAATTGACATGTTATTTTTATTATATAAATATAATAAAAAATCCTAACACATAAAACATAAGTGATTAAAAATTAGATACTTAAATAAGCCAATTGGGTATAATTATCATATACATATATCCTGTAATTATTGCTCATTTAAACATTAACCAAGTGCTTCCAGTATGATACTTGGAACACTTGGTTTTTACTACTATGAAAACTACTTTGGCGAATTATACCCCAATCCAATCTCAAGTGTTATCTACTTAGGATTCTTTAACAAAATTCTTTGATTCACTTGAAAACGGGCATAAAAAATAGGGAAACCCAAAAGATTTCCCTATTGAAATAAGATATAAATAGATAGAATTAAAATTAGTACATTAAAGTATATAATTGGGACAAATAATTTTTATTCTACCTGTACAGACGGATAATTCACTAGATACAACGTACCTGTAGTTCGTGTAAATGCGGTATACAGCCAACGAAAATAATCAGGTGTCAGATACTCATCTGTCATATATCCCTGATCAAGGAAAACATTCTTCCACTGCCCACCCTGCGCTTTGTGGCAAGTTACAGCATATGCATATTTCACTTGTAAGGCATTATAATAAGGATCCGCTTTCATCTTCTTCATTCGTTCACGCTTTATGGTAATATCAGCATAGTCTTCTAACACCATATAAAAAAGGCGGTCGTTGTCAACTTTGGATAGTGCCGGTGCATCACTATGTAAAGTATCTAATAACAGATTTACATCCAATTCGAAATCATTGTAATCAGGAAAAGACAGAGTGACATTTGCAAAATGGAAACCATATAATTCACGTGTACTCCCAACTCTCCGAACAACAGCCGTATCACCATTAGCAATGAAATCCAATTCTTTCTCTTTCTCCGTCCAATAATAATTATTTTTCGCAACCATAAGTAAATCGCCTGTATTCAATTCATCCTCACGCCAGAGTATTTGGGTACGAATACCGTTATTGTAAATATTAGCTCGCTTGTTGGAACGGCATATCACAATGGTATCATCCACTCCATCACGACTATAACACTGTTCCAGAACATCAATCAACTCGTTACCCGGTAGTACCTTTATGTCTGCAAAACCTGTTACCTTTATTTTCGGTAAAGAGATACAGTTATCCTCTGTTATCAATTGGCGTAACCGGGTAGCATTCCACAAAATCCCCGATTGTTGTTCTTGTCTTACCACCTGAGTTAAATTCACCTCAACGACTTCGAGCCCATACCCCTTTAGAGCTTCGGCATAGAGAGCAGGACTTTGTTCTTCGCCAACCGGCGGCAACTGTGCCGTATCTCCCATCAGCAACAAACGACATCTCTGTCCGGAATAAACAAATTGTACCAAATCATCCAGTAATCTCCCCGTACCAAAAGCCGAACCGGACAACCCTTCATTGGAAATCATCGACGCTTCATCTACTATATATAAGGTATGTGTCGTCAAATTATCGTTCACCAAAAAATTACTCAATTCATTAGAAAAAGATCGTTGTCTATAAATTTTTTTATGAATTGTAAACGCTGAATGCCCCGCATAAGCTGAAAAAACCTTTGCCGCACGTCCCGTTGGAGCCAACAAAATTGACTTTTGTTGTAACTTATCCAATGTTTTGACCAATGCCCCTACTAACGAAGTTTTACCCGTTCCGGCATAACCACGAAGCAAGAAAACCACCTCACTACGGGGCGACAGAAGAAACTCTGATAAAGATTTTACAGCAATTTCTTGCTCGGGAGTTGGTTGATAAGGAAAATTTTCCTTAATTTGCCTTTCTAAATAGTTATTTATCATTTTTGTAAGAGAAAAAAGTAACGGTAACTATCGTTTTTAAATTTATTTCTTTTATTTTTGCGGTGCGAATATAACAACTAAAAAACATATTTATCATGAAAACAGTATTTAATATCGTTTTAGGCTTATGTGCTCTGGCCTTAGTTTATATCTGCTATACCAGCATTATGGGTCCTATAAACTTTGAAAAAGCTAAAAAGCACAGAGATGCGGCAGTCATCGCTCGTTTGATTGACATCCGTAAGGCACAGTTGGAGTATCGCGGTTTGCACAATCAGCAATACACAGCAAGCTTTGACACATTGATTGATTTCGTTAAAAACCAGAAACTTCCGTTCATTTATAAACAAGGTGAATTGAGTGATAAACAATTGGAAGATGGTCTTACAGAAAAGAAGGCTATCAATATCATCAATAAAGCTAAGAAAACCGGTAATTATGCGGATGTAAAAAAATGGGGATTGGAAAACTTCAAACGTGATACTTTGTGGGTAGCTGTTTTGGATACAATCTTCCCAAAAGGTTTCAATGCAGACTCTATGAGATATGTTCCTTTTGGAAACGGTGTACAGTTTGAAATGGCTATCAAAAATGATACAGCAAAATCCGGTGCTCCTTTCTGTCTGCTCGAAGTTAAGACTCCATACGAAGTTTACCTGAATGGTTTGGATAAACAAGAAATCGCTAACCTGAAAGATGTACAAACTAAGTTGGGTAAATATTCCGGTTTGATGATTGGTAGTTTGGAAACAGCTAACAACAACGCTGGTAACTGGGAATAATCTTCCATCATACGTATGATAGAAACAACTGATTTTAGTAAATCGGAACAATATACCTTATCCATCCGTCTTAGTACGGATGGATTTTCTTTTTCTGTATTCAATCCCTTGAATGATGGTAATTTTTTTTTCTATGAACATGATGTAAACAAGTCCCTATCCCTCACTGCCAATCTGAAACAAACTTTCCGTGATGTGGAATGGTTAAAGCATCCCTTCCGCCGTGTCAATGTGATAATGGCAGACAAGCGATTTACATTCATTCCTTTGGAGTTTTTTGAAGATGAACAAGCAGAAACGGTATTCTATCATAACCATCCACGAAAGGAAAACGAAACAGTGCAATACAATATTCTACAAAAAAACAATATCGTAGTATTATTTGGTATGGATAAGAGTACTTGTACTTTCTTGAATGAACAATATCCCAACATTAAATTTTACTCTCAAACCAGTCCACTCATAGAGTTCTTTGCAACCAAAAGCCGTTTAGGAAATAGTAGAAAGATGTATGCTCATTTGTGCAAAGATGCCGTAAACATTTATACTTACGAACGTGGACGTTTGTTACTTGCCAATTCTTTTGCCTGTAAGGAGATCAACGATCAAATCTATTATCTACTTTATATTTGGAAACAGCTTGGTATGGAACAGGAACGTGACGAATTACACCTTACAGGATACTTATCTGACAAAAACCAATTATTATCCGAACTGAGAAAATTTATCCGACAGGTATTCATCATGAATCCTGCCACTAATATTGATCTCCAAGCCATTAACCTATGCGAGTAATTAGCGGAATATACAAAAGAAGACGTTTTGATGTACCCCACTCTTTCAAGGCACGTCCGACCACAGATTTTGCTAAAGAGAACCTGTTTAATGTACTATCCAATTATATTGACTTTGAAGACGGTATACGCGCTCTCGATCTCTTTGCGGGAACAGGTAGTATCAGTATTGAACTGGTATCCAGAGGTTGTGATCAAGTTATCAGTGTAGAAAAAGATCGTGATCATTATGCTTTTATTTGCAAAATCATACAAGAATTGAAGACCGATAAGTGCTTGCCTATCCGTGGCGATGTATTCAAATACATAAAAAGCGGACGAGAGCAGTTCGACTTCATCTTTGCCGACCCTCCTTATGAACTTACCGGATTGGAAACTATACCTGATCTGATTTTTGAAAATAATTTTTTGAAAGAAGACGGACTGTTTATCCTGGAACATGGTAAGAAAGATAATTTTGAGAATCACCAGCATTTTGTAGAAAAAAGAGTGTACGGAAGTGTAAACTTCTCTTTTTTCCAATTATAGGAGCGGTGCCAAAAGCCGTATCACACTCTCGGCAGCTTTAAGATACCAAGAGCGTTTCTTCCAACTTTTTAAGAATACTTGTATACACTCTCGCTGATCCTGTAAAAAGATTTCGCGCATCTGGAGAGCAGTTTCCGCATCGTATATAAAAGCATTTACCTCGAAGTTATGTTCAAAGCTACGGAAATCTACATTCGTAGACCCTACCGTAGACAATTCGTCATCCGAAACCATCAGCTTGGAGTGTAAAAAACCTTTCTTATAAAAATAAACCTTAACCCCGGCACGTAACATATCTGCAAGATACGAACAAGACCCTAAATGCGTCAGCCGATTATCAGCCCGATAAGGGATCATTAAGCGAATATCCACACCAGACAAAGCAGCTGTCTGCATAGCAACAGCTACCGCCTCGGTAGGCAAGAAGTAAGGAGTTTGTATATAGAAATATTTCTTTGCCCCCGAAATTGCTGTTAAAAGTCCCTGCATAATTTCTTTCCATGGCCCTATCGGTTCACTGGTAACAATCTGCGCCAACGAAGTGCCACAGTTGTCTATTTTCGGAAAATACCGGGTAGAAGTCATTAAAGTACGGTCTACAAAATACCAATCGAGTAAGAAAGCCGTTTGTAATCCATGTACAGCTTTTCCTTCCAACATCAGATGAGTATCCCGCCAAATCCCCCATGAGAAGCCACGCATATAACGTTCTGCCAAATTCATCCCTCCAATAAAACCAATACATCCGTCAATAACAACAATTTTCCGGTGATTACGATAATTCACTTTACTAGTGAACAGTGGAAAGCGGACTTTCAGAAAACTGCGTACCTCGACACCTGCCTCGCGCATTTTTTCAAAAAAGCGATGGGGTACATGCCAACAACCTACATCATCATAAATGACACGTACTTCTACTCCTTTTTTTGCCTTATCTATCAGGACATCGCGCACCATACGTCCAATTGCATCGTCCTCAAAGATATAAAACTCAATATGAATATGTTTTTCCGCTTTCTGCAATTGACGCAAAAGAGATTGCAACATTGAAAGTCCCAATGTATAAGTTTCTACACGGTTACCATCAAAAGGAAAAGCTTGGTTAGTATTACGGAATAAGGAAATGAGACGACTATAATTCATAGGAAGAGCACAGGAGTCCTGAGACAGATACTCCGCCATCGGTTTTTTCAATAGGCGGTCGTAACTTTTCTTTCCGATGATACGTTCACGACGTTGGCTACGACCAAAGAAAAAGTAAAGGATCAATCCCACTACCGGCAAGAACATCAGTATCAATATCCACGACATCGTCTTCACCGGATTACGGTTATCGAGGACAATGACAATAATCGTTCCGATAATGGCTCCAAAATAAAGAATATTAAAAGCTACGGCAGCGATTTCACTTGCTATGAAAGTCCAGTCTATCATGCAAGCAAATATAAAAAAAAGAAATGATAATTTAATATACTAATATATAGTTAATGTGCTAATATGCACATATTAACACATTAGCACATTAACTATATATTAGCGCCTTATCAAAATGGCCTTCTACCTCCAAAACCACCTCCATGGCGTCCTCCACCAGGAGCGCCAGGACCTCCGAAGCCACGTCTGCCACCATCTTGCATACTCTCACGAGCTGATTTATTACCAAAGATATTCAGACGATAGATAAAATGCAACATACAATAACTATTGACACCGTTGTATTCATAAACCGAACGACCGTTAGCATTCAATGAGCGACTGATATTACTCTGTTGCTTCAGTATGTCATACATCTCAAAACTAACTGTCGCCGCTCCCTTGAAGAGAGTTTGTGAAAGCTGCGCATTCCAAATTAATTCATTACGGTTCATACTGGCATCCGTATAACCACGACGACTTTGGTTGGCAATATTAGTAGAAAGACTCATATTCCATGGCATACTCACTGTAGTATTAGCACCGTAAGAAAAAGTATAAGGTTCCTGATTATTACTTGGTGTCAGTTTGTCTTTTTCAATTGAATAAGAGAGCGAACCGTTCAAACCAAACTCAAGCCAGTCATTACGAAAAGTACCATTCAATCGTTCATTCAAAGTAAGATTTGTAGTAGTATTTTTTTGTTCCACTGCATCAGTACCTCTACCAGAAGTCAGGTAACCCACATTATTAGTATAATCGGCATTGGTATATGAACTAATAGTGAACTTCTTGTTTTTCAATGCCGTATTGAAACCAAACAAACCAGACGCACGCCAATCACCATTTATATTTTTGGAAGTCGTAGTCCATCCACCAGTCGTTTCATTATACACACGACTGTTACTGATACTATTTTGAGTGGTTTGGAAATTCGCATGTGAAAAAATGCCACGTTGTTTATCCGCATTATACGTATTATAAAAAACACGGAGATTATGCGTAAAAGAAGGTTTCAATCCTGGATTACCAATTCTGATATTCAATGGATTAGAATCATCTGTCACTGGTAACAAGTTCTCCATACTAGGTTGACTGCTACGTCCACGGTATGTCATACGCAATTGGCTTACTTTAGAAAAACGTACACGCAAATCCACATTCGGTGCAAAATTAAAAACGCTACGAGTAGTAATCGTATCAATTTCACCCTTCTTATAAGTGAGTTCCGTATTCTGTGGTTGGAAAGACAGACCAGCATTCAGTTGATACTTCGGACGGATAAACCGCAATCCCACCATAGCATCATGATTATAGGTTTTATATTCAGCATACTTACTTTGATCCATATCCTTATTATTTATATAGTCGGCCGGAAGCTGTTCACCCATTTCCCATCCCAGCTTAGAAAGGTCATATGTACTTTTATCACTCTCAGTATAGTTATACTGAAACTGATAGCTGAATTGTAAGAAAGTTGCCCACGCAATAGGTTCGCTATAAGTAAGCTGCCCACTATAACTGTAATTTGACGCAGGTGAAGTAATATAACGTCGTATCACATCATCATCCCGAATGTTATCCGTCTGGAAATATCGCGTATCCGTAGAACTGAACTGTTCGCTATCATTATCACCATAACTAAAACGACCTCGAAAGGTAATATTACGTCCTTTTGAGTTCAGCTTACGATTTATCTGAAGCGTCGCATTAGTGGAAAGAGAATTACCGTTACTACTAGAAAGACTATTATTAGTATTCACCAAAATCTTTTTCAACGGATCGTCATCGTCCGTCAGGTCGGCACGCATCAGCTTCATCCAGATATTGAGCGAATCATTAGGATTAGTGAAATATTTATAAGGATCATCATTGAACGTAGCAGACTTTCCATCGGAATAGCTTTCCGTCTTTCCATACGAAAGATTAGGACGGAAAATGATATTCGTCAACGTATCGGGTCTCCATTCCAAACGGAAATCCACATTTACATTCTGACTCTTACTTCTACTCAAAGAATTAGAATTTGAGAAAGAAGAATTACTTCCACTGGACAAGAAATTTTCCGAATATCCACGACTAATCACATCATTGTCCCGATAATTATAGCGTGCGCTACCACCTAACTCCAGTTTATCAGTCTCTGTAGCAAAGCTCACACCCAATTCCTTAGTTGCAGTCAATCCGTTGTTACGGCGCCAACGGGGACCGCCGCCACCACCAGAAAAGCCCTGATCGTTTACATTATTCGCACCGGCTATCAGAGACACTTGCGTCTTGTCACGGAAATAATTCACCATAGCGCGTCCCATATAACGGCTTTCCGTACCTCCTGCCAAATCTATATTACCAAAAACACCTTGATTCATACCTTTCTTTACCGTGAGGTCAAGTACTGTTTCCTCTTCACCGTCATCAATGCCGGTAATACGTGCCAAATCAGACTTCTTATCGTATGTTTTCAGTTTGTCAACCATATCGACCGGAAGGTTCTTCAAACCGGTTTTCACATCACCGCCAAAGAATTCCTTGCCACCAACCATGATTTTCTTTACCTCTTTACCGTTTATTTTCACGTTACCATCTTCATCGACTTCGGCTCCAGGAAGCTTCTTTACCAACTCTTCAAGCATAGCACCTTCGGGAGTACGGTAAGCAGAAGAGTTAAACGCAATCGTATCTTCCACAACCTGTACCTGAGGAGCTTCGGCAGTAACCACTGCCTCTGCCAGCATAACGGCATCAGTTTCCAACGTCAACGTACCTATTTTCCTGTTGGGATTGGCATCAGTCAACTGCAAGGGAACCAGTTTATTTTTAAAACCAATATAGGAAACCTTCAATACATATTTTCCGGCTTTTACCTTCGGTAAGGTAAAATAGCCTTGCCCGGTAGTAGCAATACCGGCTGCGTACGTACTGTCCGGTAATGAGAGTAATTGGACAGTAGCTTGTGCCGCAGGTTCTTTCGTGTCCTCAACTACACGACCGGAAACGGTAATGTTCTTTGTTTGTGAGAAAGCGGAAACTGTCGTTATTAACAGCAACGCCAGTCCGGTGATAATCTTTTTCATGCCCTATTTTTATAAATGACTAACAATGTTTATTTGTACACTGCTTCATTTGACAAACTTCTACACAAAAGGTTTAACACCTTACATGTTGAAATATCTTAATTATCGACCATTCCTCCCAAAGCATCTACCAATCTGCATTTTTTATATACTAAAATCATTGTAGCCAGCATACTCCTGCAGTATCACCGTTCACTGTTCACAATAATACTATCTATCTTTTCGGTTACCACTCTTATTACCTCCCAAAGTGTCGAAACGATAGACAAGATGTACCATGCAATAACTGGTCAAAGTATTAAAACGGATATCCGTAACATTTGTACCGCTTGTCCAGCGATACTGATTATTCTGCTGTTGCAAGATGTCATATACTTTGACACGTACCATCGCCTGCTTCCTTTTCAGAAATTTCTTAGATATCTGCGCATTCCACATCAGTTCATCTTTGTTAGCATTGCCGCTGTATCCGTCACGTATCCTCCAGTTTAAATCTGTAGAGATCTCTATATCCCAAGGTAACCGGATGTTGGTATCCCCACCCAATGTATAGTCAAATGTTTCGCGGTTACTGTCGGTCTGTTTACTATTATATATACTGTTATACCGGAAAGTTGCTTTCAAAGACACATCGAATTTGTCACTACGATAACTACTACGTAAAGTCTCACCCGTCGAAAAATTATGTGTAGTACTCAGTTCCCAATCCTCCCCCTTTTGATTGACAGTAGTATAACTCACCTGATCTCTATAGTTGAAATCCATATTCACTCCGATATTGAACTTCTTGTTTTTCAACGGCATATAAAAAGAGCCCCATGAACCGATATTCCAGTTACCGTTCACATTCACCTTATGATAGGTACGCGCGCCTGTTTCCTTGTCATAAGTCATACGGTCGGCTACGGAATTCATTGTATTTCTGAAATACAGACTCATGTAGATACTTCGCATACTCTTAGGCGAATAACGATTATAATTGATATCCACATTATTTGTAAACGAAGATTTCAGGTTCGGATTACCATACCGCATGTTCATCGGGTCAGTCACATTAATCACCTCCTGCAAGTCCCACATATTAGGTGCTTCACTATTCCCCCTGTAATTGAGCCGTAGCCTCTCACGTTGAGAAAATACATATTCCAACCATAATGTAGGCGTCCAATTCACTACATATTGCCGTGGTAAATCCTTGAAAGCATTAGGACCAATTGTTGTCTTACTCTCCGTAGTACGCGGATTTAAGGCCACTCCGGCATTATACAACAATCCCTTATAGTTATCGCCTTGCTTAAGGTGGTTACCTTGAATAGAAAGATTTACATAATGGTTGTTATAAAAATTCTCCACACGCGAACTCAATCCATTATTATAGTCCAGATTAAAGCGATTATCGTAGTTGATACTGTCATAGACCAATGATTGGGACAAGCCGCTTTGATGGGAATAATTATAACTGAGACTGAGTGTATAATGTTTGGAAAGTGGTTCTGAATACATGGCAAAAACTCCCCAATTACGATTATCGCCGTTACCAGCCGTCCTACGTTCAATGTCCGAGATACTGTCCTGCTTAAAAAACTGCGAATAAGAATCATTGAAATTATCCCGCTGGTTATCACTATAACCAAAGTTTACAGAGGCATGAAAATTACGCCCCCGTTTCTTGAAACGGTGATTGTAAGTGAATGAACCACTGACATTAAAATTCCTGCTATCCCCATAATTTTGCGAAGTTGTTTCATTGATATCTTTCAGTTCATTGTCACGGTTCTTGTTCCAATAGTTGCCCCAAGAGTCATTCTTCTGATAGCCCAAAGCCGACCTTACGGAAATTGTATTCAAACTGTCTACCTTCCATTCCAAGTACATGTCTCCTTTCAAATCGTGACTACCATTCTTGCTGTTCGACCTATTATTAGAAAAAGTAGATTCCTCTCCCAGAAAGGTTTCTGTAGATGATTCCGTATCCGAATCTACCTCATTATGCCGATAACGGACATTTCCTCGCAAATCCAGCTTTTTCCCTTTGCGCGCATACGTAAGACCACCGTTCTGGTTAGTACGTTGCCCGCCGCCCCAACTACGATCTCTACCAAAGTCCCGTCCAGCTTCTCCAAGTTCCGAGAAACCTTTCCCATTGGTATTATTGGCAGAACCGATAAAAGACAAATTAACTTCATCCGTGAAATGATTAACATTGACTCCCTCTTCATAGCGATCTTTACTACCATATCCGGCAATCACATTTCCCATCCAACCACTGTTCTTTTTTAATACCAGATCTAATACCGCCGTTTCATTTCCATCTTTAATACCTGTCTGGCGTTCGCGGTCGCTCTTCTCTTTATAAGCTTTCAGTTTCTTCACAGCGTCTGCCGGAAGGTTTTTCAGCGACATTTCCGTGTCTCCACCAAAGAACTCCTTACCATTCACCATGATTTTCTTTATTTCTTCACCATTCAACTTTATCTTTCCCTCCTCGTCGATCTCCACACCGGGAATTTTCTTTATCAGTTCATCAAGCATAGCACCTGCAGAAACACGATAGGCAGACGCAGAATATTCTGTCGTATCGGCTTTCACCACTACCGGAGGAGCTTCTGCTGTGATAAGCGCCTCATCAAGCAACACTCCATCAGATGCCAAAGCTATGACACCGATATTCTTAGACGGTACTTTAGCAGATAATGCTACTGACTGAAAATGAGTGTTATATCCCACAAAGGAAACTTTAAGAAGGTAGGTTCCGGCCTTTACAGGGGGCAATGTAAAATAACCCTTCTCTTGGGTGATATTTCCTGCCACTTGCGAACTATCGCGCAAAGCAAGCAGCTGAATCGTAGCAGCTTCAATAGGCTCTTTTGTCTCTTTCTCGATGACCTTCCCCGAGACAACAACTGTGTTCTTTTGCGCCAAAGCAATTCCGGGAGTAAAAAGTAATAACAACATCCCGGCTATAAGTTTTTTCATGTAGTATTAGTGTTTATATTGCGGATACAAATATAGGCACTAATCTCTTACATAAGGTTTAAAATATACCACAATTATCTCCAAAATACATCATATTTACCTTTTAGGTTCAGATATCGTGAACTATTGAAGATTAAAACAGAAGCTTGAAATGTTACTAAGGACTATTTTGAAAAGACAAATGCGAATTTGGGGATGTTATTTTAATTCTTAGGCATAAATTAAACGGATTTCTACTCAGATAAGGATAACACGATGCGATCTTAAAATCTACGTTATTTACGTTTAAAGAGGCCGTCAATCGTTGCTTTCTTTATACCAAATTCCAGACAAAGCACGTTCAATATGAGGAATATCAGGAAAGAAGAAGAGTCTACAGTCAAAAGATCACCCAGCGCCACCCGGTAGAGCATCCCACCGAAAACGAAAAGTACAGTCAGAAAGATAGCGTTCCGCGTTGCTTTATTGCGTATCTGTTCCGTTTCTTTACTTTCGGATTTGGTCAAAGCAAACAAAATCATCAATGCTCCCATCATCATCAAAAGTTTGGCACATTCTTTATAAAACAACAGGTTGGCATCAGTCACTTTACCCATCATCGCCATGATGAAGGGAATAAACAAACCCAATGCAATCACAAAATACCCAAGTGGGCGACAATATGCAGGAAGTAAAGCTCTCATCAATTCAATTACAAATTACTAGTTATAAATTACCGATTATGAAATGCAGATAATAACCACATCTTACAAATCCATAGATTTTCAGTGGACAAAGATAACATTTTATTGTCAAAAGAGCTATCTTTGTACCACAATAAATGAAGGAAATCCCTTATTTCCTTCCATAATTTGTAATCCGTAATCCATAATCAAGAATGAGTAAACAAAAAGTAATCCTCTGCGAAGGACTGGGAAACAGCCTGACGCTTGCCATTGAACAATGTCCCCACGATAAGCTTTTCATTCTCACTGACGAACATACCCATCGTTTGTGCTTGCCACAACTGAAAGACATTGCCGTTTTAAAGAATGCCACAGAAATCATCATTGGTGCAGAAGACTTGCATAAAAACCTGGAAACGTTGGCTTCCGTTTGGCAAGCCCTGAGCGAGCAAGGCGCCACACGCCATTCTCTGCTTATTAATCTGGGCGGTGGCATGGTAACCGACCTGGGTGGTTTTGCCGCCTCCACTTTTAAGCGGGGAATTGCTTACATTAATATTCCCACCACCCTGCTTGCCATGGTCGATGCTTCGGTAGGTGGCAAAACCGGTATCAACTTTAACGGATTGAAGAATGAAATCGGTGTCTTCGCCCCTGCTACCAGCGTATTGTTAGAAACAGAATTCCTCCGTAGCCTTGATGCGCACAACTTCTTTTCGGGATATGCCGAAATGTTGAAACACGGCCTTATCAGTACTCCGGAACACCTTGCCGAATTACTTTCTTTTGATACCGAAAAAATAGATTATGTAGGTCTTAAAACAATGGTAGGCCGTTCTGTCCGGGTAAAAGAAGATATCGTGGAACAAGACCCTCAAGAGCATGGCATTCGGAAAGCACTGAACTTAGGACATACCGTAGGACACGCGTTCGAAAGTCTCGCGTTGGCAGAGAACCGTCCCGTGTTACATGGCTATGCCGTGGCATGGGGGCTTGTTTGCGAACTATATCTTTCCTATATAAAAGTCGGTTTCCCGAAAGACAGAATGCGCCAAGTCATTCAGTTCGTCAACGAGAACTATGGTGGTTTTGTCTTTAACTGCAAGCAGTACGATCGCCTTTACGAGCTAATGGGACATGACAAAAAGAACGCTGCCGGAATTATCAACTTTACTTTACTGAAAGAAGTCGGTGAAATCTGTCTCAACCAGACGACAGATAAAGCCACTATTTTCGAAATGTTTGATTTCTATCGGGAATGTATGGGGGTATGACATTCCACCTTTTTATTGCCACTCTCAATATGTCAGCAAAATCCCCTTTTTGCTGACATACTTATTTTCTAAAACTCTCCTAAAAAAAGTCTCAGCCCCTTTACATACAACTTTCAGATATAGGTATTAACTATCCGAACGGACAAGAAAAGCATTTTCTTCCACGAATAAACTTACTTCAGACGTGGTGCATATAGATGGAACACGTGCTATCTATATAGGTAACGTGTCCCATCTATATACGGTTCGCGATCCACATATAGATGCCACCAAACGGACATATACATCTACTGAAAAAAAAGTATATATTTCACTGTTCGTCTCTCATTTGTCCATTCAAAAACGCTTCATTCCAGATTACAGAATTGTATATATTTTTATATTCACCTATCTTACAGAAACTTATCAGATTTCATTCGTTTGTTTTCTGCTAACTGTCTTTCTACCCACAAACAAAGAATTCTCGTTACGGTTGAAAATACAAAATGTCAGTCGACATAAAAAAGTTCTATCTTCAATCATTCACAAATCCACTATAAAACAAAGTATTATCACACTTTCTTCAACCACAGTCTATTTTTCATTCTAAAAAAGAAGCCAGAAAATTTGCAAGTTTTCCATAAATGCCGTACTTTTGCAACCGCAATTCGGGGTATAGCTCAGCCCGGTAGAGTACGCGTCTGGGGGGCGTGTGGTCGCAAGTTCGAATCTTGTTGCCCCGACAAAGCTGAATAAAAGGAGTTAAGTGAAAACTTGATTCCTTTTTTATTTTATCCATCCCTGCTTTATAGAACACTTTATTGGAACTGACAGATTTTCTATACCGGATAAAAACAAAATATTTCCACTATTACATTTGCCACTATTTGTAACTTGAAAAAGACAGTAAAGTTTACTTAAAACAAATTATATATATAGGATTTTATCAGTCCCGTCTTTCTATAATTTAACTGAAATAGTTACTTTTGCAAAAGTAAAAAACAAATTTATGGGAGCAGCAAAATGGATTGGTGGTATCATCGGTTTCATGGCCGGAGGTCCACTGGGAGCATTGGCAGGTTATGCCTTTGGTTCGCTTTTTGACAACAGTGACAATAACTACTATAATCGCTATAATGACGAACAGGCCAAAGGATACTACGGACAACGTAACAGCTTTCTTTTCTCTATGCTCGTTATGGCTTCGTACATCATCAGGGCTGACGGACGTATTATGCACAGCGAAATGGAATTTGTCCGCCGTTTCCTGCGAACCACTTTCGGTGAAGAAGCAGTAAATGAAGGTGAGCAGATACTGCTCAACCTTTTTGAGCAAAGTAAACAGATGGAAAAACAAGATCCTCTTGCCTTTAAAAATACCATTCGTGACTGTGGAAAACAAATTGCCGTAAACCTCACATACGAGGAACGTCTACAATTGCTTGTTTTCTTGGCAGAAATTGCCAAAAGTGACGGTCACGTTTGCTTGAAAGAAATAGAAGCACTAAAGGAAATAGCCACATATATGGGGCTTTCGACAGCCGAAGTAAATTCCATGCTCAATCTGGGTGGAAACTCACTTGAAGAAGCGTACAAAGTGCTCGAAATAGAATCCACTGCTACCAATGACGAAGTACGTGCCGCATACCGCCGCTTAGCCTTGAAACATCATCCCGACAAAGTGGCAACATTAGGAGAAGATATAAAGAAGGCTGCCGAAGAAAAGTTCCAGAATATTAACAATGCCAAAGAACAAATCTACAAAGCAAGAGGTATGAAATAGTAAAAGCCATTAATAACAATATCAATCAGTATTTATGAAAAAACTTCTCGTAACCATTACATTACTTCTCACAGTAATGACCGGCCATGCCGCCACTCCTCTCTGGATGCGTGATGTACGTATCTCACCCGACGGTTCGGAAATCGTTTTTTGCTACAAAGGAGATATTTACAAAGTGCCTGCAAAAGGCGGAACAGCTATCCAACTGACAACCCAAAACTCATACGAATGTACACCTGTATGGTCGCCCGATGGTAAACAGATCGCTTTTGCCAGCGACAGGCACGGCAACTTCGATGTATTCGTAATGTCTGCCAATGGAGGAACGGCACAACGCCTGACTACCAATTCAGCAGGTGAACTTCCTTCCACTTTTACACCAGACGGTAAATACATATTGTTTTCAGCCTCTATTCAAGATCCGGCAAGCAGTGCCTTGTTTCCCACCGGTGCCATGACTGAACTTTACAAAGTTCCTGTAACCGGCGGACGAACGGAGCAAATACTGGGTACACCTGCCGAAGCAGTCTGCTTCGATAAATCCGGTAATCATTTCTTCTATCAAGATCGTAAAGGTTTCGAAGATGAATGGCGAAAACATCACACATCGTCCATCACCCGTGACGTATGGATGTACGATATTCAAAGCGGGAAACATATCAACCTTACCCAACATGCCGGCGAAGACCGTAATCCGGTACTGGCTCCCGACGGACAAACCATCTACTTTTTGAGCGAACGAGATGGCGGTTCGTTCAATGTATATTCTTTTCCACTCGACCGACCGCAATCGGTAAAAGCGATAACCGACTTCAAGACTCATCCGGTACGTTTCCTTTCTATGAGTAACAATGGAACATTGTGTTATGGATACAATGGTGAGATTTATACTCAGCAGAACGGTTCCGCCCCGCAAAAGGTACAGATAGAAATGATACGCGACGACCAGCCCCAATCAGTCAATCTGGTCTTTTCGGACAGAGCAACTTCGGCTACCATTTCTCCGGATGGCAAACAGGTCGCTTTCATCGTTCGTGGTGAAGTTTTCGTTACTTCGACAGACTATACCACTACCAAGCAAATCACGCATACTGCAGCACGTGAAGCCGGGCTTACCTTTGCTCCGGATAATCGCACTTTGGCATATGCCAGCGAGCGTAATGGTAACTGGCAATTGATTTTAGCCAAAATCGCCCGGAAAGAAGACCCCAATTTCCCCAATGCAACTATTATCAACGAAGAAATATTGCTACCGTCCGCTACCATAGAGCGTGCGTATCCGCAATTCTCTCCTGATGGTAAAGAACTAGCATTTATTGAAGACCGTAACCGATTGATGGTACTTAATCTGGAAACCAAGAAAGTGCGCCAAATTACCGACGGATCAACCTGGTACAGTACCGGTGGTGGGTTTGACTATTCTTGGTCACCCGATGGCAAATGGTTTACCCTTGAATTTACAGGAAACAAGCACGACCCATACTCTGATATAGGTCTTGTCAGTGCAGATGGTAAAGGTGAGATTGCCAATCTAACGAATAGTGGATATATGAGTGGTTCTCCCCGTTTCGTACTTGACGGCAATGCCATTCTCTTCATCACTGAGCGTTACGGTATGCGCGCTCATGCGTCATGGGGTTCGCAAAACGACGTCATGTTGGTATTCCTCAATCAAGATGCTTACGACAAATATAGCCTGAGTAAAGAAGATTACGAACTGCGCAAGGAACTGGAAAAAGAACAGAAGAAAGATGCTGACAGTAAAGATAAAAAGAAAGAAAACAAAAAAGAAGATAATGATGCCGAAACAAGAGTAAAGGAGATCGTTGTAGAATTGAAGAACATCGAAGACCGCATTGTACGTCTCACTCCAAATTCTTCCGATCTGGGTAATGCCATCATTTCCAAAGACGGTGAAACCCTCTACTATTTCGCAGCTTTTGAAGGGGGATATGACCTCTGGAAGATGGATATTCGAAAAAAAGACACCAAATTACTCCACAAGATGGACACAGGATGGGCTTCTATGCAGCTGGATAAGGGGGGAAAGAATCTCTTCCTGCTGGGTAGCAGTAACATGAAGAAGATGGATATGGTCTCCAATAGCCTGAAACCTATCACTTATCGTGCCAATGTGAAGATGAACTTGGAAGCTGAACGCGAGTATATGTTCGACCATGTGTATAAACAACAGCAAAAACGTTTCTACAACACCAATATGCACGGTGTAGATTGGGATGCCATGAGTGCTGCTTATCGTAAGTTCCTACCCCACATCAACAATAATTATGACTTTGCCGAACTACTGAGTGAATGGTTGGGTGAACTGAATGTATCGCACACTGGAGGACGCTATTATCCAAGTGGACAAAGTGAACCGACTTCAAGCTTGGGACTACTCTTCGATTGGAATTACATAGGTAAAGGTATGCTTATTTCGGAAGTGATAGAGAAAGGTCCTTTCGACAGAGCTAATACAGAAGTAAAACCGGGTATGGTAATCGAAAAAATTGATGGTACGGAAATCACTCCCGAAATGGACTATTATACCTTACTTAATAATAAGACAAAGAAGAAAACCCTCGTCTCACTTTACAATCCACAAACCAAAGAACGCTGGGAAGAAGTGGTAATCCCTATCAGTAACGGTACACTAAACGATTTACTCTATACCCGTTGGGTGAAACAACGTGCTGCCGATGTGGATAAATGGTCTAACGGTCGTTTGGGTTATGTCCATATCGAGTCGATGGGCGATGACAGTTTCCGTTCCGTTTATTCGGACATTTTAGGAAAATACAACAATCGTGAGGGTATCGTCATTGACACTCGTTTCAACGGTGGTGGTCGTCTACACGAAGATATAGAGGTGTTGTTCAGTGGTAAAAAGTATTTCACGCAGGTAGTTCGTGGACGTGAAGCCTGCGATATGCCCAGTCGCCGTTGGAACAAACCTTCCATCATGTTGACGTGCGAAGCCAATTATTCCAACGCACATGGTACACCGTGGGTGTACAGTCATCAGAAATTAGGTAAGCTGGTAGGTATGCCCGTTCCAGGAACCATGACTAGTGTATCATGGGAACGCTTACAAGACACATCACTTGTTTTCGGTATTCCGGTGATAGGTTATCGTCTGCCTGATGGCAATTATCTGGAAAACACCCAATTGGAACCGGATATCAAAGTGGCCAATGACCCTGAAGCTATCGTCAAAGGAGAAGACACACAATTGAAGACAGCAGTGGAAGAGCTGTTGAAAGAGTTGGATGAAAATAAGTAAAAAAACAGGTTTCAATGATATGGATTTACTCATCCATATCATTGAGGTGTATTTCTAACGCTTTCACCGAAATATAAATCTCGTACACCGAAATGGCCAGCGAAATGATCAGCAATACCAAAGCAAGGCCGAAAATATAGACCGAAGCAAGATAAAGCCGGATATAAATAAAGAACATACTGACTACGCACAGTAATAAACTCGCTATACCTGATACCTGCATAGCACGTGTCAGGTATAGTCTTTTTCGCAAGTTGGCAATCTGTGCGGCAGTCACCGAGGAATGGTTCTTCTGATGTTGTTCCTTCAAAGTACGTACCAAGCTGGCATAAGACAGAAAACGGTTAGTATATGCCAACATAATCAGAGAAATTGCCGAAAACAGCAAAGCGGGAGTAGTCAGATCTATTTGCATAAGAATCAGTTTCTAAGTTTGTATCTGCAAATATAAACGAAAGAATGTAACGACATGTTTATCATCAGAAGATAATACTTTTTCCATCTCACTTTTTTGCCTTATCTTTGTTTCCTAAAAAACAACTCTCTAAACCTATGTTTACAGACCTGCTCAATTCCTCCTATTTCGCCCTTTTCCTCATCGTGGCTTTAGGCTTCATGTTGGGAAGAATTCAAATCAAAGGATTATCCCTTGATGTCTCCGCAGTAATTTTCATCGCCCTACTCTTCGGACACTTTGGCGTTGTCATTCCCAAAGAACTTGGAAACTTCGGCCTTGTACTTTTTATCTTCACTATAGGCATCCAGGCAGGGCCTGGCTTTTTTGATTCCTTCCGGAGTAAAGGAAAGACACTTATCATCATTACCATGCTGATCATCTGTTCCGCAGCGCTGACAGCTGTCGGACTTAAATATGCTTTCGATATTGACACCTCTAGTGTTGTAGGACTGATAGCAGGTGCACTGACTAGTACTCCCGGACTTGCTGTCGCCATAGACAGTACCCACTCTCCGTTGGCATCTATTGCCTACGGTATCGCTTATCCGTTTGGCGTTATCGGGGTTATCTTGTTTGTAAAACTACTTCCCCGTGTTATGCATATCGATCTGGATAAAGAAGCACGTCGTCTTGAAAAAGAGCGTCGCGGTCAATACCCAGAACTGAATACCTGCATTTACCGTATCACTAATGCTATAATCTTCGGTCGTAGTCTGGCACAAATCAACGCCCGCGCCATGACCGGTGCAGTAATCTCCCGCCATAAACACGGAGAACAAATATCCATTCCGACTGCCCATACCGTACTCCACGAAGGAGACTACATACAAGCTGTAGGCAGTGAAGACGCCTTAAATCAGCTCGCAGTACTGGTAGGAGAAAGGGAGGAAGGTGAGTTACCGTTGGCAAACACACAGGAAATTGAATCTTTGCTACTAACTAAAAAAGATATGATAAACAAACAATTGGGCGACCTCAACCTGATGAAAAATTTTGGTTGTACGGTGACACGTATCCGCCGAAGCGGCATCGACCTGTCACCTTCACCCGACCTTGCTTTGAAATTCGGCGACAAATTGATGGTAGTAGGCGAAAAAGAAGGCATTAAAGGCCTGGCGCGCCTGTTGGGAAATAATGCCAAGAAATTATCCGACACCGATTTCTTCCCTATCGCTATGGGTATCGTACTTGGCGTATTGTTTGGTAAATTGAATATCTCCTTTCCTGGCGGCTTGTCCTTTTCTCCGGGGCTGACAGGCGGTATCCTGATGGTTGCCCTTTTCTTGAGTGCAATCGGTAAAACCGGTCCTATCATCTGGTCGATGTCCGGCCATGCCAACCAATTATTACGTCAGTTAGGTCTTTTACTGTTTCTTGCTGAGGTAGGAACATCGGCAGGAAAAAATCTTGTAGCGACTTTTCAAGAAAGCGGTTGGTTACTGTTCGGAGTAGGTGCCGCCATTACGTTGGTTCCCATGCTGATAGCCGTACTTGCCGGACGGTTCATTTTCAAAATCAGCATTCTTGATTTAATGGGAACCATTACCGGTGGAATGACCAGTACACCAGGACTTGCAGCCGCCGACTCTATGACAGACAGCAATATTCCCAGTGTAGCTTATGCAACGGTATATCCCATTGCCATGGTATTCCTTATTCTGTTTATACAAATAATTGCGACAGTGGTCTAAGAGATGAAAACATATAGTAAAGAAGAAGCTATCAATAGAATAAATAAATTAGCCCGACACAATCTTCCGTTTCTCTTTATTATTGATTACCTCCAAGAGCATTCTTTCATCGAGGAAATCAACAAAATAGATGCGGCATCCTGTCTCTTCCAGTTCAGAGAAACAGGAAATGCCGGTAATGATGTACCGCCATATACCGGAGCAATAGACTGGAAATACAGTGCACCGGCTCCTTGTGAATACAAACGTTCTTTCGATCATGTAAAACAAAATATACTGGCAGGAAACAGTTATCTGACCAATCTAACATGTAAAGTTCCCATCAGTACCAATCTGGCATTGAAAGATATATTTCTCCACTCTCAGGCTCTATACAAACTTTGGCTAAAAGACAGGTTCGTCTGTTTTTCCCCTGAAATCTTCATTCGGATCGAAGAAGGGAAAATAAAATCTTTCCCTATGAAAGGTACAATTGACGCGACCTTACCTCATGCCGAAACAACATTGCTGAACGATTTAAAAGAAACCGCCGAACATGCCACCATCGTAGATCTGATAAGGAATGACTTAAGTATGGTATCCAACCATGTTATGGTCAAATCTTATCGCTATATAGACCGCCTACAAACTAATAGAGGAAGTATCCTCCAGACCAGTTCCGAAATTTGCGGTATACTGCCTGATGATTATACAACGCATATCGGTGACATTCTTTTCAAATTATTACCCGCCGGCTCCATTACCGGTGCTCCCAAACCCCGCACCATGCAAATCATTACTCAAGCAGAAGGTTACGAACGAGGTTTCTATACCGGGGTCATGGGTTACTATGATAACGGACATTTGGACAGTGCCGTCATGATCCGTTTTATCGAACAAGAGAATGACCGCCTCTATTTCAAAGCAGGAGGTGGTATTACAGCCAAAAGCCATTGGGAAAACGAATATAACGAAATGAAACAAAAGATATATGTACCGATTTATTGAAACCATACGTATAGACCACGGCAAGATATGTAATCTATCCTACCATAATCAACGGCTGAATAATACCCGTACCCACTTCTGGCCGGAAAGCCCTGCTCTACAATTGACAAATTATCTGCCTTCCGTTCCCGAAAACGGTATATATAAATTACGGGTAATTTACAGCCGGGATGGTATCGAAGAAATAACCTGTACCCCCTACACTATACGACCTGTCCATTCACTGGCATTGATACAAGCAGACAACATCGACTACGCCTATAAAAATACGAACCGTGATGTACTTAATCAGTTATTCACACAACGTGGTTCCTGTGACGACATTCTGATTGTCCGACATAACTTGCTTACAGATACCAGCATCGCCAACATTGCCTTCTCCGACAGCAAGTGTTGGTACACTCCGCAATACCCTCTGATGAAAGGTACCAAACGTACCGAATTGTTGGATAAAGGGATCCTTGTGGAAAGGAATATCTGTATTGAAGACATACCGTCTTATTCCACCATCCGCCTTTTTAATGCCATGATAGACTGGGGGGAGTTGGAACTACCTTTTTCCTTAACAAAATCTGGTACAGTATTACAAGCTTCAGGACTATGCAGATAACTCCGCTATTTAAAGAAACGGCAGACATATTTAGCTTCTATCTGTCTCCGACACATTTCTGGAATACAGCAAAGGAAAATGCCTAATAATCAAATTTCCATTTTCCGAAGATTTATTTTACTTTTGTAGTAGAATATCACTTATAAATTAACGAATACAATTATGCGCTATATCATTTCCGCTCCCGAAATACCGTTGCAAACCACTATACAGTTGCCTGCGTCCAAAAGTATCAGTAATCGTGTACTTGTCTTGCATGCTCTTTCCCATGGCAAACAGATACCATGCAATTTGAGTAATTGTGACGATACCCGTGTTATGATACGTGCCCTGCAAGATAATCCGGAACACATAGATATCATGGCAGCCGGAACAGCTATGCGTTTCCTCACCGCTTACCTTAGCGTAACACCCGGTACACATACTATTACCGGTACACCACGTATGCAACAGCGCCCTATCCGTATTTTAGTAGATGCCTTATGCCAACTCGGCGCAAATATCGAGTATATCGGTAATGAGGGTTTTCCACCTCTTCGTATCATCGGCACTGAGCTGCAAAAGAATGAGATTTATCTCGCCGGAAATGTCAGTTCACAATATATATCTGCCCTGCTGATGATAGGAACCGTACTCCCTGAGGGATTACACCTGTACCTTACGGGGAACATAATTTCTCGCCCTTACATCAACTTGACACTGCAATTGATGCGTGACTTCGGCGGACACGCTGAATGGACCTCAGAAAACAGTATTACCGTGCAACCCGGTGGTTACCAGGATGTACCATTCACTGTGGAAAGTGATTGGAGTGCCGCCTCCTACTGGTATCAAATGTTGGCACTTGAAGGCATGAAAAAGAGAGCAAAGACAGAACCGGTAACTTCTAAAATTGAATTGTCCGGTTTATTTCTCCACAGTTATCAAGGTGATAGTCGCGGAGCGGAAATCTTTTCACGTCTAGGTGTCTGTACCGAATATACCGGCCGGGGTGTAAAACTTACTCCCAAAGGGACTCCCGTAGCTCATCTTGTAGAAAATATGGTAGATATCCCTGATCTGGCACAAACATTCGTTGTAACTTGTTGCCTGATGAATATTCCTTTCCGCTTCACCGGATTACAAAGTCTTAAGATAAAGGAAACCGATCGTATCACGGCACTCATCACTGAACTACATAAGTTGGGATATATAGTACGTTCTGAACAAGACAGTATTCTGACGTGGAATGGTGAACGTTGTCCCACAGAGAAAATCCCTGTGATATCCACTTACGAAGATCATCGCATGGCAATGGCATTTGCCCCCGCCAGTCTCATGTTTCCTGAAATTCGTATTGATGAGCCACAAGTGGTTTCCAAATCATATCCCGCTTATTGGGAAGATTTACAAAAAGCCGGTTTCCAGATTCAAGCAATATCTTAGCCGTGATTTTGCAATCAGTAAAACAATATGTATCTTTGTCCGTTCATTAGAAGGACATATTTTTCAGAGAAAGGAAACTCATGTGGATACTGATTATTAGTCTGATCGTCCTTGCCCTAGTAGCTGCCGCGGCAGGAATATTGCGCAACTGGAGACTTCAAAAGAAGATTGACCGTGGCGAGTTGGATGCTATGCCCGAAGTACGTGAAGTGGATGCGGAGTGTTGCGGACAACATGAAATCTGCGAACGTGACAGTCTGCTGGCTGCTGTAAGTAGAAAGATAGAATATTACGACGACGAGGAACTAGACAAGTACATCGGTATCGCCCCCGAAGCCTATACTCCAGAACAGGAAGATGAATTCCGTGACATCTTTTATACCATGCAAGATATCGATGTTGCCGGATGGGTGCGTAGCTTGCAGTTACGAGGTATTGCATTACCTGACAATATAAAAGATGAGGTGTTTTTGATTATAGGAGAACGCCGTATCACTCCTCATGCCTGAAGTTACCTAACTAAATTTAATTCTTAACTTTTAACCGAACAATGGAGCTCCTGCAATATACATTCTTTCAACATGCCCTTATAGGTAGTCTGCTGGCAAGTATCGTTTGCGGACTCATTGGTACGTATATCGTCACCCGCAGGTTGGTATTTATCAGTGGAGGATTGACACATGCTTCTTTCGGAGGTATCGGCTTAGGGCTTTATACTGGTATTTCACCTATCCTATCAGCCGCAATTTTCGCAGTGCTGTCGGCTTTCGGAGTAGAGTGGCTCAGTAAGCGGAAAGATATGCGTGAAGATTCTGCTATTGCCGTGTTCTGGACATTGGGAATGGCATTGGGTATCATGTTCACTTTTCTTTCTCCAGGTTTTGCACCCGATTTATCAGCTTATCTTTTCGGTAATATACTTACAATAACGGTAGGAGACATTGCACTGTTATGTGGACTTGCCCTTGTCCTTGCTTTTTTCTTCATACTATATCTTCGACCGATAATCTATGTAGCGTTCGACCGCGAATTTGCACGTTCGCAAGGTATCCCTGTACAGTTGTTCGAATATGTATTGATGATGTTCATTGCGTTGACTATCGTAGCCTGTCTACGCATGGTGGGTATTGTGTTGGTGATTTCATTACTTACCATACCGCAGATGACGGCTAATCTCTTTTCACACCGTTTTCATCGTATCATCTGGTTGTCCATCGGTATAGGCTACCTCAGTTGCCTGGGCGGACTGATGATTTCGTTTTATCTCAACGTGCCCTCCGGTGCTGCCATTATTTTCTTCTCCATTATTATTTACGCAGTTTGTAAGGCCGGAAAAAGTTTTTATCTATCTTTGCCCAAGAAATTACTTCATACCACAGATTGATTACATAGATATATACAAATAAACCTCTGCAATCGATACGTTTTCTGTGGTGAATATCAAAAACTGTAACAATGGAAATCAAAATTCAGTCATTAGACCAAATTCATGAAGCCGCCCGCCAATTCATCGAAGCTATGGGTGACAATACCGTTTTTGCTCTCTACGGAAAAATGGGAGCCGGTAAGACAACTTTTATCAAAGCAATCTGTGAGGAACTTGGTGTATCCGACGTCATCACCTCCCCCACTTTTGCCATTGTTAATGAATATCGTTCCGATGTTGCCGGTGAATTAATTTATCATTTCGACTTCTACCGTATCAAAAAACTGGAAGAAGTTTATGATATGGGATACGAAGATTATTTCTACAGCGGTGCGCTTTGTTTCATTGAATGGCCGGAACTGATTGAAGAACTTCTGCCGGGTAATGCCATCAAGGTTACGATTGAAGAAGTAGAAAACGGAGAACGCAAGGTTACATTGGAGGATTTTGAATAAAATTTCCAGCTCTTTCCTAAGTGTTTTTTTATCTCTCTCTATTTTTCATTCTAATTCTTTATTTCTAATGAGCCAATATATCGTACAAGGCATCTTTGCCGCTGCAGGCATCATCTCTCTACTGGCGGCGCTTCTCGACTGGGAATGGTTCTTTACAGCTCAGAACACACAATTTGTCGTGCGCAACGTAGGTCGAAAGCAAGCCCGCTGGTTCTATGGCGTATTGGGCCTTATACTTATCTGTACAGCTCT
Source organism: Bacteroides sp. OM08-11 (assembly GCF_003438665.1). Classification (NCBI taxonomy): domain Bacteria; kingdom Pseudomonadati; phylum Bacteroidota; class Bacteroidia; order Bacteroidales; family Bacteroidaceae; genus Bacteroides; species Bacteroides sp. OM08-11. The sequence continues at coordinate 105,909 of NZ_QSTJ01000002.1, read as the reverse complement.
ATTCTTTTTCCTGAATATGCCCGAAACACGGTAAAAGACAATCACCTTATTCCCTGTATTCATATATAGGTCTGACATTTATGCCACTATGTTGGCACAACGTTGCCATTATATTGGCACAGTAGTGCCACTTTAATGGCACTAACCATGTGAAAGTTAAATATACATCCACTTTTTAGCAAAAGAATACTGCATTTATCTTATTTATATAGAAAAACGCACCTCCTCCCCATACAGGGAGAAGATGCGCATAATACAAATATTTTCTATTCATCCTCAGGAATAGAAACAGGCACTATTTCGCCCGGCTACTCATCTTCCAAAGATTCGGTATATTCCATCTCACCTTGCACTATGAAAAGAATTTCCTCCGGTTCATAGTCACCTATCTCATCTTTATGAGCCTCCTTGATAATGTAGTCCACGATTTTTCCGAGATCAATGTCGATATATCCTTCGGCATCAGGCTGCACATCAAGGATACCACTGGTTGAATAATACTCGTCAATCAAATCGAGAAAATAATAGAACTCGTCGTCAGAGAACTTCTCTTTCAACTCTTGTGGCAAATAGTTTTTGATGTACTCAATGGTCTTTTCGTCATCGACATCATTCTTCAAAAAATCGTCTTCTAGTCCCATAACTTTATTATTTAAAGATTATAACAATGCTTTTATTTTAGCAACGTATTCAGTTTTTTGAGTAGAACCAACTTGCTTGTCTACCAACTTGCCATTTTTAAAGAAAAGTACGGTAGGAATATTGCGAATACCGAATTCAGTTGCAACATCACCATTCTCATCTACATCACATTTACCAATGACAACTTGCCCTTCGTATTCTCCGGCCAATTCATCAATGATAGGTCCTACCATCTTACATGGTCCACACCACGGTGCCCAAAAGTCAATCACTACAGGTTTACCCTCTGCCAGGATCTCCTTGAAATTGTTGTCTGTAATTTCTAATGCCATTTCTTTAATGATTAATTATTAATTGTTTAATGTTTACTATATCCGTCATTTAGAGCAAAGATAACTAATTTATCCGAAATCCAAGGTCGGGACGCTCTTTTAAATAAGAGATAAGGTCACGTCCTACTGAAAGTTTGACCGGACGGGATATCAAATCAACTGTCATCTTACTGTCCGGATCGGTAACTTTGAAATAAAGTTCCGTCGTTCCAGGATGTTCTTTCATCAGTTCGGCAAGTTCGGTAATCAATGCCTTGTTTAGCACACTTAACGGAATAAAAATGGTTATTTTTTCAATCAGTTTTTCTTTAACATCAGGCAGCAACTCCATCGACGTAATCTTTAGTTCCAGTTCGTCCTGCCGCCATTGCTTGGGCTGACAACGTGCTTTTATATAAAGGAAAGTCCGTTCTCCCAAATATCCCTGATAAGTCACCCAATCGTTACCAAAGAAAGGAAGTTCTGCCGAACCGGAATAGTCCTCTATTTTAGCAATACCGTATGGATTACCGTTTTTACTGATACCACGACGAACGGAAGTAACGATTCCCCCCATCGTAATTTCACGACCTACAAGGGCTGCTTTATCTTCCAATTCCGCCATATGGGTATTACAAACATGTTCCAAAACTACAGAATACTCATCCAGAGGATGAGCAGAGAGGTAAATACCCACTAAATCACGTTCACGGTTCAAACGGTCAAGGTCACTCCAACGTTCAGCCAAAGGTATTTCGGGAGTAGCTATATCGACCACATTCTCACCACCAAACAGAGAGTTTGCGGCAGCCGCCTTATCAGCCTGATACCGGTTTCCGTAGCGTACCAATGTTTCAATAAACACCTCATTTTTAGAGTTCACGGCAAAATATTGTTCACGTTTCAATTCAGGAAAACTGTCAAAGCCACCTGCCAATGCCAAACATTCAATGTTCTTTTTATTACAGGCGTTCAGATTGACACGTTGTACAAAATCAAAGATACCGGTAAACGGACCGTTCTTCTCACGTTCTTCCATAATACTTTGTACGGCACCTTCACCTACACCTTTCACAGCACCCAAACCAAAACGAATATTACCCTCGGTATTTACAGTGAATTTCAAGTTCGACTCGTTTACATCCGGACCAAGTGTATTGATACCCATCGCCTTACATTCATCCATCAATTTAGTGATATCCGTTATGTTCGATAAGCTTCGGCTCATCACTGCTGCCATGTATTCTGCCGGATAGTTAGCTTTAAGGAATGCTGTTTGATAAGCAACCCAAGAGTAACACGTAGCATGAGATTTATTGAATGCGTATGATGCAAATTTTTCCCAGTCCGTCCAAATCTTCTCAAGGACTTTCGGATCGTGTCCATTCTTCTGTCCCCCCGCAATGAATTTCGGTTTCATGTGATCTAGCTTATCACGCAGTTTCTTACCCATCGCCTTACGTAAAGCATCGGACTCACCACGAGTAAAGTCCGCCAACAAGCGTGACAAAAGCATGACCTGTTCCTGATAAACCGTAATACCATACGTGTCTTTCAGATATTTCTCCATGATAGGAATATCATACTCAATAGGTTTACGTCCCCATTTACGGTCGATAAAATCCGGAATGTAATCCATAGGTCCCGGACGATAGAGTGCATTCATGGCAATCAAGTCTTCAAAAGTACTTGGTTGTAACTCACGCAGATATTTCTGCATACCGGCGGATTCAAACTGGAAGGTTCCGATTGTCCGTCCGTCACAATAGAGTTTATAAGTAGCAGGATCATTGATGGATATCTTATCGATATCCAACTGCATCCCCCGATGTAAACGTACATTTTCTACGGCTTCCTTGATGATAGACAATGTTTTCAATCCCAAGAAGTCCATTTTGATTAAACCTGTATCTTCGATGACCGAACCCTCGTATTGGGTAACAAGCATCTTTTCACCAGTTTCCTTGTCATCGGCTGTACTTACAGGTACCCAATCCGTGATGTCATCGCGACAAATAATCGTACCACAGGCATGTACACCTGTACCGCGTACATTACCTTCGAGCATCTTGGCATATTTCAAAGTATCCCGTACTAAAGGATCTGGTGACGCTTCTGCTGCCTGCAATTCGGGCACATATGCAATCGCATTGGGCAAATTCAATTTCTTGTCCGGTATTTTATCTGGAACCAATTTTGCCAAACGATCGGACTCTGACAAAGGTAACTTCTGTACACGGGCAACGTCCTTGATGGCCAATTTAGTTGCCATGGTACCGTATGTAATGATATGCGCTACTTTCTCCTGCCCATATTTCTCAGTCACCCAACGTAACACCTCACCACGTCCGTCATCATCAAAATCCACATCAATATCGGGCAAAGAGATACGATCAGGATTTAAGAAACGCTCAAACAGAAGATCATATTGGATAGGATCGATTTTAGTAATACCCAAACAGTAAGCCACTGCCGAACCGGCAGCCGAACCACGCCCTGGACCAACAGAAACACCTAACTGTGTACGAGCCGCATTGATAAAGTCTTGTACAATCAAAAAGTAACCAGGGAAACCCATTGTCTTCATGATGTACAATTCAAAAACCAGACGCTCTCTTACTTCATCAGACAAAGGATCACCATAAATCCGTTTGGCACCATCAAATGCCAATTTCGCAAGATAATCAGCTTCCAACTTGATACGATAAAGTTTTTCATACCCACCCAGACGTTTAATCTTAGCTTTAGCAGCTTCCTCATCCAGTACGACATTTCCATTTTCATCTTGCGTAAATTCATCAAACAGATCTTTCTCTGTATATTTTCTACGGTATTCCTCTTCCGTTCCGAAGCCTTCGGGAATAGCAAAGGTAGGCATGATAGGCGCATGGTCAATGGAATAATACTCCACCTTATCCAAGATTTCCAACGTATTGGACAATGCCTCGGGTACATCAGCAAAGAGTTCATTCATCTCCGCCTTTGTCTTCATCCATTCCTGCTTGGTATAGAGCATACGAGTGGGATCGTCCAAATCCTTACCCGTACTAAGACAAATCAAACGGTCGTGAGCTTCCGCATTTTCTTCGTCCACAAAGTGAACGTCATTGGAACAGATAACTTTAATGTTGTATTTTTGGGCATATTCCAGCAATTTGGCATTTGCCTTTTGTTGCATAGGATAAGCTTCGTGATTGGCACGGGATACGGTAGCCTTATGCCGTTGCAATTCCAGATAATAATCATCCCCAAAAAGGTTCTTGTACCAGCGGATAGCCTCTTCAGCTTCTTCCAATTGATCATTGATAATCTTCTTCGGTACCTCGCCTCCTATACAGGCAGAACATACAATCAAGCCTTCATGATACTTCTCCAACTCATTCCGGTCTGTACGTGGCCTCATGTAATATCCCATCGTCCAGGCACGTGAAACCAACTTTATCAGATTATGATAACCTTTTTCATTCTTTGCCAACACAATCAAATGATATCCACTCTGATCAGGCTTGCCCTCTTTCTTATCCATTGTACGGCGGGCTACATACATCTCACAGCCTATGATAGGCTTAAACAATTTATTTTCAGCCTCAACAATCTTTGTCTTACAATCAGCAATCTCCGCTTCTTTATCCCCACAGACTATTTCGCCACTTTCCAAAGCGGCAATTCTCTTTTTAAGATCTTTTATTTCTCCCTTCGGACCGCCATTCTTCTTATTAACATAATTGGTGAATTCTTTAATACCGAACATATTACCATGATCGGTCACGGCGATACCCTTCATACCATCTTTCATAGCTTTGTCCACCAGTCTGCTTACACTGGCCTGACCATCGAGAAGAGAATATTGGGTATGAACGTGTAAATGAACAAAATCCTGCATAAATATATCCTTTCTATAAGTGAGCATAAAGGTACGATGTATGTAACACCTAACAAAAATATTCCTCAAAAAGTTATCAACATCTGCATTTCTATGCTCAAATCCTTGTTAGATTTTCAAAATAAGCCTATTTTTGCCGATAATTTGTATTCAAAAAGAATAAAACAAGATACATGGGCCGACTAAAAAAATTAAAAAAGATACGTATTCACCGTGAAGGAACACATACACTGGCAGGTAGCCTTCTACTGATACTTACCGTCAATGCCGTATTATATTTCGGCTTGGAGTGTAAAATACCCTTCTATATAGTAGCCGTTATTAGTATTATTGTATACGGTATACTGGTAAATTTCTTCCGTTGCCCAATACGTTTATTCGGCCAAGAAGATACCGAGAAAATAGTCGTTGCACCCGCTGACGGAAAAATAGTAGTCGTAGAAGAGGTGGAAGAGAATGAATATTTCCATGACCGCCGTATCATGGTTTCTATTTTCATGAGCCTTGTCAATGTACATGCCAATTGGTATCCAGTGGATGGTATCGTAAAGATGGTGAAACATCAGAATGGTAAGTACATGAAAGCCTGGCTTCCAAAGGCCAGTACGGATAACGAACGATCTACTGTAGTGATTGAAACTCCTGAAGGTGTAGAGATCATGGCACGACAAATTGCTGGAGCCATGGCACGGCGTATCGTAACTTATGCCGAACCGGGTGAAGAATGTTACATCGACGAGCACATGGGATTCATCAAATTCGGTTCCCGTGTAGATGTATTTCTTCCGTTAGGTACGGAAATATTTGTAAAACTAGGACAACTGACTACCGGTAATCAAACCGTGATAGCAAAACTTAAATAATATAATGGCAAATCGCATCACCCGTCCTATTCCCAATACTCTAACCTGCCTGAATTTATTCTCCGGGTGTATTGCTTGCGTCATGGCCTTTGAAGCCAAGTATGAATCCGCACTTCTTTTTATCATCTTGAGTGCAGTCTTTGATTTTTTTGATGGAATGATGGCTCGCTTGTTGAATGCTCATTCTGTTATTGGTAAGGATCTGGACTCTTTGGCAGATGATGTTAGTTTCGGTGTAGCACCTTCAATTATTGTATTTTCCGTTTTCAAAGAAATGCACTACCCTGCCGGAATGGGCTGTGTGGCAACCTTATTTCCATATTTAGCATTCTTATTGTCCATATTTTCAGCATTACGACTGGCAAAATTCAATAATGATACCCGCCAAACAATCTCCTTTGTAGGATTACCAGTTCCAGCAAATGCATTATTTTGGGCTTCTTTAGTGGTGGGGACACACGATTTTTTAGTTTCAGACGCTTTCAATCCGTTTTATTTATTAGTATTGGTTTGCCTGTTTTCTTGGTTGTTGGTGGCTGAAATCCCTATGTTCTCCCTAAAGTTCAAAAGTCTTTCCTGGAAAGATAATAAAGTAAGCTTTATTTTTCTTACCGTATGTATTCCACTTCTTGCCTTTTTGCAAGTCAGTGGCTTTGCAGCCATCATCGTATGGTACATATTACTGTCACTGTTTACGAGAAAAAGTAAATAAACAATTTCTTGGCACGGTTGTTGTACTATCGTTCGTAGAAAACGAACACATTAAAGACATTAGCCCATGTTTCATATTTTAGGTTTCTTATTTATTATCATAATTGCTATTCTACTTATTGGACTTAGCATTGTCGGTACCGTTATCCGTAGCATTTTCGGTTTCGGGGGGCATCGTTCATCCAAAAGCCATCAAGACCACTCCTCCGATTTTTCTCAGAAAAAGACGAAACCAGATGACAATACAACATATTCCAAACGCAAGAAACTATTCTCTGAGGATGAAGGAGAGTATGTAGACTTTGAAGAAATTAAAGATTAACGGCGTCTGGCGGCAAAAAAGTTTTTCATCAATCCGACACATTCATCTGCAAGTATACCTTTTATTACGACTGTTTTAGGATGCAACGCCTGTGGAGCATAGCGTTGATATCCTCGTTTTTCATCTTCCGCACCAAAAACAAGACGTCCGGTTTGCGCCCAAGCAATAGCGCCTGCACACATCACACAAGGTTCTACAGTTACATATAATGTACATTCATTTAGATATTTCCCCCCCAAAGTAGCGGCAGCAGCAGTGATAGCTTGCATTTCAGCATGAGCAGTGACATCTGTCAGAGTTTCGGTAAGATTATGTGCACGAGCTATGATACGATCTCTACACACCACTATCGCACCAACGGGCACTTCTCCCCTCTCACTTGCCTTTTGAGCTTCAAGAAGCGCTTGCTTCATATAATCCGTATCCGTCATTATCACATTACCATTATCACTTTAGCACCTTACCACTTTCTGTCACCGTCTCATATCATGCTCTCCAAAAAGAGTAGGATAATCCTCTTCCATATTTTTATGGATAAACATAAGAATAGTTTCCCTTAGCCAGCGCGATTTATTCGTTATCTTATATTTATCAAGATAACGATCTACAATCCGCAGCTCCTCTTCGCTCATCAAACATACCATCCGTTGTTCACGTTTTGGTTCTTCAAGCGTCGCTTTAGTACAGGTTTTATCTCTCTTTCTCATATTTCAATGCAAAATTACTTTTACTTCTGTAAAAACAAAGCAGAAAAAGCTTAATTTTGTATCGAAACAACTAAAAATTAGGACAAAAGAATAATGGCACTACATAACCTCCTCGGGAAAATCGGTGAAGACGCGGCAGTAGCATACTTGGAAAGTAATGGTTACACCATACGCGACCGTAATTGGCGAAAAAATCATCTGGAACTGGACATCGTTGCAACCAAAGACGGAGTATTAATTGTGGTAGAAGTGAAAACCCGTAGTAATACGGACTATATTGAGCCACAAGATGCTGTCAATTGGCAAAAAGTGCGACGTATCGTTATTGCCGCAGATGCTTATATAAAGCATTACAATATTGACGCTCCTGTTCGTTTTGATATTGTTACCGCTGTCGGCAAGAAAGGAGATCTTGAGATAGAACATATCAAAGAAGCCTTTTATCCGCCCATATTTTGAGAACTTGAAATGAAAATTTTCAATCGTTGAATGTTAATAATTAAATCGTAACTACTATCATGGATATAGAAACTGTTCGTGAATACTGTCTCAGTAAAAAAGCCACCACAGAAGATACTCCCTTTGGTGAAGACATTCTTGTCATTAGAGTGATGGGAAAAATGTATTTATGCATTAATCTCAATACCCCGGACCGTATCACAATGAAATGTGACCCTGAATATGCCCTAGAGTTACGTGACCACTACAATGCCATTGAAGGTGCTTGGCACTTCAATAAGAAATATTGGAACCAAGTATTTCTAGATAGTGATGCGGATGACAAGTTGATAAAACATTTGATAGATCATTCCTACGAAGAAGTTCTGAAGAAGTTTACTAAAAAGATGCGTACCGAATATGATATCCTCCCCTGATACTTTCACATACCCCTTAATCTGTTTGCAGGAGACCGATTCCACAAACCGATATCTCAGTCATATCTGTAACGAACAACCGGAAACTATTGCTGAGTTTACAACAGTTACCGCTGAATTTCAAACAGCCGGTAAGGGACAACGCGGTAATAGTTGGGAAGCGTCCAAAGGGAAAAACCTTCTGTTTAGTTTCGTACTCTATCCTGTTTTTCTGGAAGCTCGTCGACAGTTCATTCTTTCACAAATTGTTTCCCTTTCCATTAAAGAAGAACTAGACCAATGGATAAATGATGTTTCCATCAAATGGCCTAATGATATTTATTGGAAGGATAAGAAAATCTGTGGTATACTGATAGAGAATGATTTATCTAGCCATTTCATTGAAAGAAGTATTTCTGGTATCGGAATAAATATTAATCAGGAAGAGTTTTACAGTAATGCCCCTAACCCAATATCCTTGAAACAAATCACTGGACAGGAGTACAATCGGCGAATTATATTGGACGGTATTATGCAACGTATTCAAAAATATTATACCCTATTGCAAACAGATGAAACAACTACATCAACCTTAATTTCTACCAATTACGGACTCCATCTTTTCCGTCGGGAGGGTCTTCACCATTACGAAGATTGCAACGGCCAGTTCCGTGCTTTTCTGGAACGCGTGAAACCGGACGGAAGACTTATTCTAAAAGATGAAGCAGGATACATCCGGGAATACCTGTTCAAGGAAGTAAAATACGTAGGGAATTTCCCTACTTAAAAAATATTCTTTAATAGTTGTTCATCTCTATTTCTACTTTCTTTATCTTCTCCAGCGTTTTTCCCGCCTCAGTGGACGGAAAGAGCTGAAGTACCTTCTGCAAATAGGATTTTGCTCTGACATATCTCGTAGAAAAGATATCTGAAAGTCCGTTACGATATCGAGCATATTGCATCCGCGTAGGAGAAGATATTTTCTTATAATCTTCTTCTATTTTCTTTTTGGCCTGTTCTGCCTGAAGATAATAGTAATTACCAAGGAATATATTGGCCTGAAGATTATTCGCATCAAGCATCAATACCTTTTCGCAAAGGTTTACAGCATCTTTCTCTTTACCACGCATCATCTGCATTTCGGCACACGGTACAAGTACGGACACATCTTCAGGAAAATATTGAAGAAGCTCTTTATAGAAAAGATAAGCTTTATCATAGTCACGTTTTTCTTTATAATATATGGCCATTTCCTTTGCTAATCGTGGGGCTATCCCAGAACGTTTGTCAACATGCGTCCAATAGTACATTTCTACCAGGTCTACATTGATATTCACAGCCTGCCGAAACAGACTTACCGCATAATCACTTTTATCAACCGAAAGTGCATCGGACACCTTCTGCAACAAAATTTCTGCCGACTGTGCCCAAAGTGACAGAGGACATGTCAATAATAAAGTAACAAATAAAGCTAAGGTTTTCATTATTAAAATATATAAATAGTTTACAGCCCAATACAGTCTCATAAAGATACATCTACAAATGTACAAACTTTACTCACAACAGTCAACAGCTGAAAGTAGAAATATAGTTAATCTTTCTCACTGTTTTTTCTTTTATATGTACCTTTGCTGACTATAAAAACAATATGAATTCCAGAAATAAACAAATCCTGCAAATAGCATTGCCTTCGATTGTATCGAACATCACCGTCCCATTACTGGGATTGATTGACGTCGCTATTGTCGGACACCTGGGTGCACCTGCTTATATAGGTGCCATTGCCGTGGGCGGAATGCTGTTCAATATCATCTACTGGATTTTCGGTTTTCTACGTATGGGTACCAGTGGTATGACATCACAAGCCTACGGAAAACGAGATATACCCGAAATTGTTCGCCTGCTCCTGCGCTCAGTCGGAATAGGTCTGGCAGTAGCCATCCTGCTTATTTTGTTGCAAATACCCATCCGGCAAGCAGCTTTCCTAATCATCCATCCGACGGAGGAGGTCAGAGAACTGTCAACGCTCTATTTCCATATCTGCATTTGGGGCGCTCCCGCCATGTTGGGGCTTTATGGACTCTCCGGTTGGTACATCGGCATGCAAAATTCACGCATCCCCATGTACATTGCCATTACCCAGAATATAGTTAACATCGCTGCCAGCCTCAGCCTGGTATATCTGTGCAACATGAAAGTGGAGGGTGTTGCCCTTGGAACGCTGATTGCCCAATATGCCGGATTCTTCATGGGCGTGGCTCTATGGATGTATCAATACGGCAAACTGAAAAAGTACATTATCTGGAAAGGGATATTGCAAAAAGAAGCCATGAGCCGTTTCTTCCGGGTAAACCGGGATATCTTCTTGCGGACGCTTTGCCTTGTGGCGGTTACGTTGTTCTTTACTTCGGCAGGAGCTTCGCAAGGAGTGATTATCTTGGCGGTGAATACGCTGCTGATGCAACTCTTTACACTGTTCTCTTATGTGATGGATGGCTTTGCCTATGCGGGAGAGGCATTGAGCGGACGGTATATCGGAGCCCGAAACCGGGAAGCATTTACAGATACAACCCGCCGTTTATTCGCCTGGGGCGGAGTAATGGTAGTACTTTTTACATTAGTCTATGCTCTGGGAGGAGATGCTTTCCTCGGACTACTGACTGATGACAAAGAAGTGATAGCCGCCGCCGACACCTATTTCTATTGGGCACTCGCCATACCGGTAGCCGGAATTGCCGCCTTTATATGGGACGGCATCTTTATCGGTGCCACGGCAACACGAGGCATGCTTCTATCTATGGTAATAGCAGCTATCTGCTTCTTTACTTTGTACTACGGGCTGCGTCCTGTCCTGGGAAACCATGCCCTGTGGCTGGCTTTCCTCACTTATCTTTTCATGAGAGGAGTGGCACAGACCCTACTCAGCAAAAAAATATTCGCTATCTTTACATCCAACTAACAAAAAGACTATGACAAAGACAAATATCCATCAGGAGAATATCCTCCATATCAAAAATATGGTGTGCAACCGTTGCATCATGGTGGTAGAAGACCAACTTAAAAGATTAGGGTTACAACCTCTATCGGTAGAGTTGGGCGTTGCCATATTGCAGACGCAGGTAACGGATGAAGTCTATCATTCCGTAAAGGAAGCATTGGAACCTTTCGGCTTTGAGCTGATGGATGACAAGAAGTCGCAGGTGATAGAGCAGATAAAAGATGCGATTATCGAGCTGGTGCACTACAAAGACAGTGACTTGAAGGTCAATCTGTCCGACCATCTGGCATCCAAGCTCAACCGGGATTACAGTTCATTGAGCAAACTCTTTTCGGAAGTTACCAATACTACTATCGAGAAATACCTCATTGCACAGAAGATAGAGCGCGCCAAAGAACTTCTGGTATACGGAGAACTCTCCCTGAACGAGATTGCCGACAAGCTGAACTACTCCAGTGCCGCCTATCTCAGCGCCCAGTTCAAAAGTGTAACGGGACTGACTCCCAGTTACTTCAAAAAGATAAAAGAGCATAAGCGCAAACCGCTCGACGAAGTATAAATCTGCCCGTAGCAACACCTGCCGTAATTCTATAAATCAAATCCATAATTCCATAACCTCTCACAACTTCTTTGCCGTATCTTTGTTCCAGAAATAACAAAGAAAAACAACCTATCATTATGGCAAACAAGAATACTGTTCAAGAAGCATTTCCCGTATTAGGAATGAGTTGCGCCTCTTGCGCCGCGCGGATAGATAAAACCCTCAATCATCAACCGGGGGTCAGTAAAGCTGCCGTCAACTATGCGTCGGGAGTGGCAACGGTGGAATATGACCGTTCGCAATGCACGCCCGAGACTTTGCAACAAGCAGTACAGGCGGCAGGATATGACTTGCTGATTAAGCAAGACGAGAACACACTCGATGAAGTGGAGCAAGTGCACAACAAGAAATACCGGGCGTTGAAGTTCCGCACTACCTGGGCTATCATCCTGTCCGTACCGATTGTGATTATCGGCATGTTCTTTATGAATATGCCGTATGCCAACCTCATTATGTGGATACTCTCCACCCCTGTCGTCTTCTGGCTGGGAAGAAGTTTCTTCGTCAGTGCCTGGAAGCAGCTGAAGCATGGCAGCGCCAATATGGATACGCTGGTAGCCAACAGTACCGGAATTGCCTACGTGTTCAGCCTGTTCAATATGCTTTTCCCCGACTTCTGGATGTCAAGAGGTATTCATCCGCATGTCTATTTTGAGGCGGCAAGTGTCATTATCGCCTTCATTCTCTTAGGACGTTTGTTGGAAGAAAAGGCAAAAGGAAATACCTCATCTGCCATCAAGAAACTAATGGGCTTGCAACCTAAGGCGGTAACAATGATTACTCCCTCAGGCGAAGAAGTAGAAATCCCGATTGAACAAATCCGTCCCGGAGACATCGTTCTGGTGAAACCGGGAGAGCGGATTGCGGTCGATGGCATTGTGACGGAAGGAACCTCGTATGTAGACGAGAGCATGTTGAGTGGCGAACCGGTAGCGGTAGCCAAACAAAAGGAGGCTAAAGTATTTGCCGGAACCATTAACCAGAAAGGAAGTTTCCGGTTCAGTGCCGAGAAAGTCGGGACAGATACTCTATTGGCTAAAATCATCCACATGGTGCAGGATGCACAAGGCAGCAAAGCGCCCGTGCAGCAGTTGGTTGATAAGATTGCAGGAATTTTCGTGCCTGTCATTATAGGCATCGCCGTGCTGTCTTTTATCGCATGGATGTTGCTGGACGGGCAAAACGGATTTACGCACGGACTGCTGGCACTGGTTACGGTACTTATCATCGCTTGCCCGTGTGCCCTGGGACTTGCCACTCCTACCGCCATCATGGTAGGCATTGGCAAAGGCGCTGAAAGAGGTATCCTGATAAAAGATGCCGAAAGCCTGGAGATTGCCAAGAAGATTGATACGGTGGTACTGGACAAAACCGGAACAGTGACGGAAGGCAAACCGGTAGTCAGCGATTTAATCTGGGCTACGCAGGCCGAAAATGCCGAAAATATCTTTTATAGCCTGGAGAAGTTGTCGGAGCATCCGCTTGCCGAAGCAGTGGTACACTACTTCCGGGAGGCACAAAGTGTAAATATAGACAACTTCGAGAGTATCACAGGCAAAGGCGTGAAGGGTGAACAAAACGGAAAAACCTATTATGCCGGCAATCGCAAACTATTGGACGAGAACCACATTGCAGTGGGGCAATCACTCAGCGATGAAGCCGCCCGCCTGACGGCGGATGCCCAGACCGTCATCTGGTTTGCCGATGAGGAAAGAGCGTTAGCGATAGCAGGTATTACAGACCAAATCAAGAAGACTTCCGTGCAAGCCGTTAGTGAATTGCAGGCTGCCGGTATTCTGGTTTATATGCTGACGGGGGACAATGAAGCCACCGCCAGGGAGATAGCCGGTAAAGCAGGAATCGCGCACTACAAAGCAGGCGTATTGCCACAAGACAAAGCGGCTTTTATCAGCCGGTTGCAGCAGGAAGGCAAAAAAGTAGCCATGGTTGGCGACGGCATCAACGACAGTGCCGCCTTGGCACAAGCCGATTTAAGCATTGCCATGGGGGGCGGTAGTGATATAGCCATGGATGTAGCCAAGATGACTATCATATCTTCCGACCTGACCAAGATACCGGAAGCTCTCAAACTTTCCAAGCTGACCGTGCAAACCATTCATCAAAACCTGTTCTGGGCATTTATCTACAACGTAATCGGCGTGCCCATCGCCGCCGGTGTACTCTATCCCATCAGCGGTTTCCTGCTAAACCCGATGATAGCAGGTGCTGCCATGGCATTCAGCAGTGTCAGTGTAGTAACCAACAGCTTGAGGTTGAAAAGGAAAAAGATAGAAGTCACGGAAACTCCCGCCTCAGAGTTGCAAGTTGCCGAAGAAGATGTAAAACCATTAACAGAAGAAATCATGAAGAAAGAATTTAAAGTAGAAGGCATGACGTGCAACCACTGCCGCATGCACGTAGAAAATGCGTTGAACACCATTGAAGGCGTACACGCCACAGTAACCCTTAACCCTCCGGTAGCCATCGTTGAGTTTTCAAAAGAAGAAAAACCATTGAGCGAGTTACAGGCTGTGGTAACAGACAAGGCGGGAGACTATACACTCAAAGAATAACTGATACAAATTCAGGTCAACTTGATTGTATTGCACCCAAATTCCGTTATCTTTGTCGCTAAAGAGAACAAACTTTAAAATTATGGCAACATACAAACGAATTTTATTGAAACTCAGCGGTGAAAGTCTGATGGGAGAAAAGCAATATGGTATTGACGAGAAGCGTCTTGCCGAATATGCTGCACAGATTAAGGAAATTCATGAATTGGGTGTACAAATAGGTATCGTCATCGGTGGCGGAAACATTTTCCGTGGGCTGAGCGGTGCCAATAAAGGGTTCGACCGTGTAAAAGGCGATCAAATGGGTATGCTGGCTACGGTAATCAACAGTCTGGCACTAAGTTCGGCATTGGTAGCTACCGGTGTAAAAGCACGTGTGCTGACGGCTGTCCGCATGGAACCTATCGGCGAGTTCTACAATAAATGGAAAGCCATTGAGTGTATGGAAGCAGGCGAAGTAGTCATCATGTCCGCCGGAACAGGAAATCCATTCTTTACCACCGACACCGGTTCCAGTCTGCGAGGCATCGAGATTGAAGCCAACGTTATGCTGAAAGGTACCCGCGTTGACGGAATCTACACCGCCGACCCCGAAAAAGACCCGACTGCCACCAAGTTCCACGACATCACTTATGATGAGGTGCTGAAGCGCGGATTGAAAGTAATGGACCTCACAGCCACCTGTATGTGCAAGGAAAACAATCTGCCTATCATCGTGTTTGATATGGATACGGTAGGCAATCTGAAAAAAGTAATGCAAGGCGAAGAAATCGGTACACTCGTACACAACTGACAATTCAGCGTAGAGTACATAAAGTGATAACAAAATATTGGTAATAACGTTTTAAAGAAAAAAAAACTCTATGTCCTCTGTGTCCTCTGTAGTGAAATAATTATATTTGCAAAGTTTCAAATCAAGCAACTTCAAATTATAGAAATATGAAAGACGTAAAAGACATCTTAGACGAAGCGCAAGAGAGTATGGATATGGCAGTGATGTATCTGGAAGAGGCATTAGCTCATATTCGTGCAGGAAAAGCCGACGTCCGTTTGTTGGATGGTATCCGTGTGGATTCTTACGGTAGTATGGTACCTATCAATAACGTAGCGGCTGTTAATACTCCCGATGCACGCAGTATCGCTATCAAACCATGGGATAAAAGCATGTTCCGTGTTATTGAAAAAGCTATTATCGACTCTTCTTTGGGTATCATGCCTGAAAACAACGGTGAAATCATTCGTATCGGTATACCACCATTGACCGAGGAACGCCGTAGACAGCTTGCCAAACAGTGTAAAGCTGAAGGTGAAACGGCCAAAGTAAGCGTTCGCAACGCTCGTCGTGATGCAATCGATGCTTTGAAGAAAGCTGTAAAAGAAGGTCTTGCAGAAGATGCTCAAAAAGGCGGTGAAGAAAAGTTGCAGAAAATCCATGATAAATATATCAAGCAGATTGATGATATGTTAGCTGCAAAAGATAAGGAAATTATGACAGTATAATCTATTTATTGACAATTGACAATGAATAACTGATAACTCGTTTCCTCCTAAAAATAGGATATATTTGTGTCAAATTATTCATTGCCAATTGTCAATTATCAATTATGAATTAAATTGAGAGGACTTGTTATTAAAAACACAGGAAGTTGGTAT
Source organism: Bacteroides sp. OM08-11 (assembly GCF_003438665.1). Lineage (NCBI taxonomy): Bacteria > Pseudomonadati > Bacteroidota > Bacteroidia > Bacteroidales > Bacteroidaceae > Bacteroides > Bacteroides sp. OM08-11. The sequence goes on along the minus strand of NZ_QSTJ01000002.1, from coordinate 89,791 downwards.
TTGGTAAAGACCGACGAAGGAGCATACGTCGAGTGTAAGATCAAAGGAAACTTTCGTTTAAAAGGTATCCGAAGTACTAATCCGGTAGCTGTAGGTGATTATGTACAAATCATACTAAACCAAGAAGGCACAGCCTTTATCTGCGAAATAGAAGACCGGAAGAATTATATTATCCGCCGTTCCTCCAATTTATCCAAACAATCCCACATACTTGCCGCCAATCTTGACCAATGCATGTTAGTGGTAACAGTGAATTATCCAGAAACATCCACTATCTTCATCGACCGTTTTTTAGCTTCAGCCGAAGCTTATCGCATCCCCGTTAAAATTATATTTAATAAGGTGGATGTTTACGATGAAGATGAATTACGTTATTTAGACGGACTTACCAATCTTTATACTTACATCGGTTATCCCTGCTTCAAGATTTCCGCCAAGACAGGCGAAGGGATTGATAGTATTAAAGAAGAACTTCAAGAAAAAATAACCCTTTTCTCTGGACACTCTGGAGTGGGTAAATCAACTCTTATTAATGCCATCTTACCGGAACTTGACATCAAGACTGGTGAAATCTCTACATATCATAATAAAGGTATGCATACCACCACCTTTTCTGAAATGTTCCCTGTAACAGGTGACGGATATATCATTGACACTCCAGGTATTAAAGGTTTCGGCACATTTGATATGGAGGAAGAAGAAATAGGACACTACTTCCCCGAAATATTCAAAATTTCTGCCGATTGCCGCTATAATAATTGTACACACCGCCACGAGCCGGGATGTGCCGTACGTGAAGCTGTAGAAAATCATTATATCAGCGAATCACGTTATACTTCCTATCTGAACATGCTGGAAGATAAGGAGGAAGGAAAATACAGGGCAGCGTATTGAAGATGATAAAATGACAAAGTGGCAAAGGTGATGGAATTTCTCATTTTTCTATCACTTTTTTTAACTCTTCCTTTTTTAAACCTTTTCGTACCTTTTCAGTCCAAAATCAAAGGCATAAATATATACTAATACTATATGAATAAAAAAGTAAAATGGGGCATCATCATTATTGTAGGTGCCAGTTTAATAGGAGGGGGAATTTATTCTCAACTTCCCAAAGAAAATGAGGAATTAACAGCTGCCGACAAAGTGATGACAAGTAGACCGAAAGGGAAACAGGTACTGAATGTCAACGCTAAAATAGTAAAACCACAGCTATTGAAAGACGAAATTCTAATCAGTGGTAGTTTATTACCTGATGAAGAGGTAGACTTATCTTTCGAAACATCCGGTAAGATTGTCGAAATCAATTTTGAAGAAGGGACTTTTGTCAAGAAAGGACAATTGTTAGCAAAAGTGAACGACCGTCCTTTACAGGCGCAATTACAACGATTGGTTTCTCAATTGAAATTAGCTGAAGATCGTGTATTCCGTCAAAATGCACTGCTAGAAAGAGATGCTGTCAGTAAAGAAGCTTATGAACAAGTAAAGACAGACCTCGCTACCTTGAACGCAGATATTGAATTAGTAAAAGCTAATATTCTACAAACAGAACTTCGCGCCCCATTCGACGGGGTGATTGGTTTACGCCAGGTCAGTGTGGGAACCTACGCTTCTCCTTCTACTATTGTGGCAAAACTTACTAAGATATCTCCTCTAAAGGTAGAATTCGCCGTACCCGAACGATATGCCAACGACGTAAAGACTGGCGCCGGACTAAACTTTACACTTGAAGGAAAGTTAAATGCTTTTTACGCTACAGTCTATGCCCGCGAGTCTAAAATAGACCCGACCACACATACATTGACCATTCGTGCTCTCTATCCCAATACCAATGGTAGTGTCCTGCCGGGGCGTTATGCCAGTATCAGATTGAACAAAGATGAGATAAAAGATGCGCTTGCCGTACCTTCCGAGGCCATTGTACCGGAAATGGGCAAAGACAAAGTATTCCTTTATAAATCGGGTAAGGCTCAACCAGTAGAGATAACAACCGGTATCCGTACCGAAGCCGAAGTACAAGTATTACAAGGCTTGCAGGTCGGAGATACCATTATCGTTTCAGGAACTCTCCAACTCCGTACGGGATTGCCGGTGACACTAGACGCCGTTAATTAAGAACGATCTATTATCAATTATCCATTATCAAAAAACATGAATATATCCGAACTTAGCATACGGCGCCCTGTACTATCCACTGTATTGACGCTAATCATCCTGCTCTTTGGTTTCATCGGGTACAATTACCTCGGTGTCCGAGAGTACCCCTCCGTAGATAATCCTATCATTTCGGTATCCTGTTCTTATCCAGGTGCCAATGCAGACGTTATCGAGAACCAGATTACAGAGCCATTGGAACAAAACATTAATGGCATTCCAGGTATCCGTTCACTCTCTAGTGTCAGTCAACAAGGTTCCTCACGTATCACGGTGGAGTTTGAACTTTCCGTTGACCTGGAAACGGCAGCTAATGACGTTCGCGACAAGGTTTCGCGTGCACAACGTTATTTGCCGCGTGACTGTGACCCTCCTACCGTATCCAAAGCTGACGCAGACGCCATGCCTATCCTGATGGTAGCTCTACAAAGTGATAAACGTTCTCTACTGGAATTGAGCGAGATAGCAGACCTTACCGTAAAAGAACAGCTGCAAACAATCTCCGATGTCAGTAGTGTAAGTATTTGGGGAGAGAAGCGTTATTCCATGCGCCTTTGGCTCGATCCTATCAAGATGTCCGGTTATGGCATCACTCCTATCGATGTTAAGAATGCGGTAGACAAGGAAAACGTGGAACTTCCGTCCGGAAGTATCGAAGGAAATACCATTGAGCTTACCATCCGTACACTCGGGCTGATGCATACGGCAGAAGAGTTTAACAATCTTATTCTAAAAGAAGAGAATAACCGTATTGTCCGCTTCAGTGATATCGGCCGTGCCGAACTAGGACCTGCAGATATAAAAAGCTACATGAAAATGAATGGTGTACCGATGGTAGGTATCGTTGTTATTCCGCAGCCGGGTGCCAATCATATCAAAATTGCCGATGCCGTGTACGCCCGTATGGAGAAAATGCAGAAAGACTTGCCTGAAGATGTGCACTATACATACGGTTTTGATAATACCAAGTTTATCCGTGCTTCCATCAATGAAGTAAAACAAACTGTATATGAAGCATTTGTACTCGTTATCATTATCATCTTCCTTTTCTTACGTGACTGGCGTGTTACACTAGTACCTTGTATCGTAATCCCCGTTTCGTTAATCGGAGCTTTTTTTGTAATGTATCTGGCAGGCTTTTCCATCAATGTGCTTTCCATGCTTGCCGTGGTACTTGCCGTAGGATTGGTGGTGGATGATGCCATTGTAATGACGGAAAATATCTATGTCCGTATTGAGAAAGGAATGCCCCCCAAAGAGGCAGGTATCGAAGGAGCCAAAGAAATCTTCTTTGCAGTTATTTCAACGACTATCACGTTGGTAGCGGTGTTCTTCCCCATTGTATTTATGGATGGTATGACAGGACGTCTGTTCCGTGAATTCAGTATCGTTGTTTCCGGTTCAGTAATTATTTCTTCATTCGCCGCATTGACTTTCACTCCGATGTTGGCTACCAAACTCTTAATAAAGAGAGATAAGCAAAGCTGGTTTTACCGTAAAACCGAACCATTCTTTGAAGGAATGAACCGTCTATATAGTCGGTCACTGGCAGCATTTTTGAATAAACGCTGGATCGCAATGCCTTTCATCTTGATAACGATTTTGATTATTGGTTTCCTTTGGAATTACATCCCTGCTGAAATGGCACCGTTGGAGGACCGTTCGCAAATCAGTATCAACACACGTGGAGCAGAAGGTGTGACATATGAATTTATTCGTGACTATACAGAAGATATCAACCAACTGGTTGACTCTATCATTCCGGATGCCAAAGCTGTAACTGCCCGCGTATCCAATGGCAGTGGAAATGTGCGTATTACTTTGGAAGATATGCAAGATCGTGACTATACACAGATGGAAGTTGCCGAGAAGCTATCAAAAGCAGTACGAAAGAAAACCGACGCACGTTCATTTGTACAGCAGTCCTCTTCTTTCGGTGGACGGCGTGGTGGAATGCCAGTGCAATATGTATTACAGGCTACCAATATCGAAAAGTTGCAAGAAGTATTGCCCAAATTCATGTCAAAGGTTTATGAAAATCCTGTTTTCCAAATGGCGGATGTCGATTTGAAGTTCAGTAAACCGGAAGCACGTATCAACATCAATCGTGATAAAGCAAGTATTATGGGGGTCAGTACTAAAAATATAGCGCAGACTTTACAGTATGGATTAAGTGGCCAGCGTATGGGATATTTCTACATGAATGGAAAACAATACGAAATATTAGGAGAAATCAACCGTCAGCAACGTAATAAGCCTTCTGATCTGAAAGGTATTTATATTCGTAGTGACAAAGGCGATATGGTACAACTTGACAATCTTATCGAATTGACAAATGGTATTGCTCCTCCGAAACTGTATCGATACAATCGTTTTGTCTCTGCCACCATATCTGCCGGACTTGCTGACGGTAAGACTATCGGCCAGGGCTTGGACGAAATGGACAAAATAGCAAAAGAAACATTGGACGAAAGTTTCCGTACTGCCCTCACCGGTGACTCTAAAGAGTATCGAGAAAGCTCCTCCAGTCTGATGTTTGCTTTCGTACTTGCCATCTTATTGATTTACCTTATTCTTGCCGCACAATTTGAGAGTTTCAAAGATCCGCTGATTATCATGTTGACAGTACCTCTCGCCATTGCAGGTGCTTTGGTCTTTATGTTTTTTGGAGATATCACAATGAATATATTCAGCCAAATCGGTATTATTATGTTGATTGGTCTGGTAGCAAAGAATGGTATCCTTATCGTGGAGTTTGCCAATCAAAAGCAAGAAGTGGGTGAAGATAAGATGCAAGCGATCAAAGATGCAGCCTTGCAACGTCTGCGTCCCATTCTGATGACGAGCGCTTCCACCGTATTAGGTTTGATACCGTTAGCATTTGCCACAGGCGAAGGTTGTAACCAACGTATTGCTATGGGTACTGCCGTTGTAGGTGGTATGGTAGTATCTACTTTGTTGACAATGTATATCGTTCCCGCCATTTACAGTTATATATCTACTAACCGAAGTAAACTAAAGAAAGTATGAAACGTACGATTTTATCAGTCATCGTCCTCCTCTGTATAACCTTTACACTTCAGGCACAGTCCGTACCGACCTATACTTTGAAGTCATGCCTTGAACTGGGACTTCAAAATAATTACTCTTTACGTATCACCCGTAATGAAGAACAGGTGAGTAAAAATAATGCCACTCTTGGAAATGCCGGATATCTACCTACTCTAGACCTCTCTGCCGGATATAAAGGGACATTAGACAATACTGACACAAAAGTGAGAGCTACTGGAGAAACAACCTCTGAAAATGGTGTCTTTGACCAAACATTCAATGCAGGTATCAATCTGAATTGGACAATTTTCGACGGTTTCAATATTACTACCAACTATCAGAAATTGAAAGAATTGGAACGGCAGGGAGAAACCAATACCCGCATTGCAATTGAAGACCTGATAGCCAACCTTACAGCCGAATACTATAACTATGTTCAGCAAAAAATCCGTTTAAAGAACTTCCGTTATGCAGTCTCTCTCTCCAAAGAACGTTTACGCATCGTAGAGGAACGTTATCATATCGGTAATTTCTCCCGTCTGGACTATCAGCAGGCCAAAGTAGACTTCAATGCCGACAGCGCCAAATATATGAAGCAACAAGAATTACTGCATACTTCACGTATTCAGCTGAATGAACTGATGGCGAACGAAGATGTAGACCAGCCCATCAATATTCAGGATAGTCTCATCAATGTACATGCCCAGCTCAATTTTGCAGAACTTTGGGATGCTACTTTGCAAACTAACTCTTCACTGCTGAAAGCCGAACAGAACAATAATTTGGCACGTTTAGATTATAAAAAAGTAAGTTCACGAGATTATCCGTACGTAAAAATGAACGGAGGTTATGGTTACACGCTCAACAAATATGATATTTCTGTAAACAGCCATCGCAGTAATCTCGGACTAAATTTTGGCCTGACCGTCGGTTTCAATCTATTTGACGGTAATCGTAAACGCGAACGCCGTAATGCCCGCATTGCCATCCAAAACGCACGGCTAGAACGGGAACAATTAGAACAAGCCTTACGTGCCGATCTCAGTAACTTATGGCAAGCTTATCAAAATAATCTCCAAATGCTAAATTTAGAACGTCAAAATCTTGTTGCCGCTAAAGAAAACCATGAGATTGCCATGGAACGTTATATGCTCGGTAATCTCTCAGGTATCGAAATGCGCGAGGCACAAAAAAGTTTGTTGGATGCGGAAGAACGTATCCTTTCGGCAGAATACGACACCAAGTTATGCGAGATATCACTGTTACAAATCAGCGGAAAGGTTACAAGTTATTTAGAATACTAAAGAGAATAATACCATGAAACGAACTTTTTTACTATATGTATTACTCGCTTGCCTGATAGGTATCCAAGCACAAGAAACAAGAACCTACCAAGAAAAGCAATCCTATAAAAACTGGGTAAAAATGGCTCCCAAATTGGAAGATTCTTTTTTCAAGACTCCCGAAGCCATACGTATAGCTGATAATGTATTGTTATATCAACAAACGACCGGTGGCTGGCCTAAGAATATCTTCATGCCAGCCGAACTTTCCAAAAAGGAACGTAAAAAAGTACTTGCCGCCAAAGGTAATATCAATGAGAGCACTATCGACAATAATGCCACCAGTACCGAAATTCGCTACCTCGCCCGTGTCTATCTCGCCACCAATATCGAAAAATATAAAGATGCTACTTTGGAAGGCATCCACTATATATTGAAATCACAGTATTCCAATGGTGGCTGGCCACAATTCTGGCCCCGCCCTACAGGTTACTATACACACATCACCTACAATGACAATGCCATGGTGAATGTGATGAATTTGCTACGCGAAGTCTACGAAAGAAAGCCCCCCTATACCTATGTTCCCGACAGTATTTGCGAAAAGGCACGTACCGCATTTGACAAAGGCGTGGAGTGTATCCTCAAAACCCAAGTAAAACAACATGGAAAGCTCACCGTATGGTGTGCACAACATGACGAACACACTCTAGCTCCCGCCAAAGCCCGAGCCTATGAATTACCTTCTCTAAGCGGTGCCGAGTCTGATAATATTGTTTTATTACTGATGTCCATTCCCAATCCCTCCTCTGAGATTATCACTGCAGTAGAGTCAGCAGTAGAATGGTTCAAGCAAAACAAGATTACAGGTATTATGCGCGAAACCTTCATCAATAGTGAAGGAAAAAAGGACTTTCGCATGGTTCCTTGCCCACAGGACGATTTCAATTGCCCCACGCTTTGGGCACGATTCTACACCTTAGAAGATAATCGGCCCTTCTTCTGTGATCGCGATGGCATCAAGAAATATGACATCTCCGAAATCGGTTATGAACGCCGTAACGGATACAGCTGGTACAACAGTGAAGGGCTGAAGGTATTAAAAAAGTACGAGCAATGGAAAAAAAAGTTATAAACTATCCCATTACCCACTTTGTACTCTTACCGAAACAACGATAGGCCATTGACACCAAAAACCATGATACACAGAATGCTACTACCGCTGCACAAGGGATTTGTAAACAGATCGGTACATGAATGACTCGCATCAGTACTACACTGGGACCAGTAAAGAAATAATGTATCATATAAACCCCAAAACCACAAAGGGTCAAATTAGCCAAGGCTTTCTTAACCTTTTCTGATTTTATATTCACCCGTTTGCAAAACATAAATATAGGAATTGTCATCATTACTACATTCAGAGAGCAATATGTGAAAAATAGCTCCAGCATCTCATCTGTATATTCCGGTAACGATGTAATATGGCGGAAGCCGAAGAACGTAACAGCATATCCAATTAAAAACATCGGAATACCTAATAACATCAATTTACTACCACTCCAATCGTGGTTCCGAAGATAATGTCCCAAAAGCAGGTAACCATTGAAACCCGCAAAATAATAGAACATTCCAAAAGCATTCCACGAACAACTTCCCCACAAGTATTGAGCAATGAATTCATTATAATAAGGTAATAATAAAGTCACTCCCCATGCAACAAGAAACCATAATTTAGCGCGTTCCGACGCTTTCTCCACCCATGCTGAAAATATGGGCAAATAAAGATAAAGCCCTATCAACAAATAGATGTACCACATATGAACAGCAAGAATGGAAAAATTAAAAGGTATTTGGGCAATATACTCCAAACTTACAGCAAACGACTGACGCATAACCTCTTCTCCCGAATAAGGGAAAAAATCAAGAATAACCCGGGGGGCTATGCCCAGCATCCCCGTTATCCACGGAAAAAGATTATAGATTACAGACCAGATAAGGAAAGGAAAGAATACGCGGGGAATACGTTTTCTGTAAAACACCGATATTTCACCATGTACCGGAAGCAACAACGCACCAGTAATCATAACAAATAGAGGTACGCATGGACGAAGTATTGCACCATAAATTGCTCCCCAAAACTTAATGTTGGCAATGTCAGGTGAAGTCCCCGGATAGAAATTAAAAGGATCTGCACTGTGACAACAGACCACGGTAAACATAGCCACCAACCGGACTACATCTAGCCATACAATGTGTTGTCTTTGATTTTGTCGTGAAAGAGTTTGTTCCATACTATCAGATTAATTAATAATTAGTAATGCAAAGATAGAAAAAAGCCGTTTACGAAATATTCCGAAACGGCTTTTTTGCATCAGCTGTTAAAACAGCATAAATATACATTTATTTAGTACAATTCCAAGGCTTCAATTGCTTGAAGAAGTCATTACCCTTATCATCTACCAGAATAAATGCAGGAAAATCTTCCACCTCAATCTTCCAGATAGCTTCCATACCCAATTCCGGATATTCCACACATTCAATACTCTTAATATTGTTCTGTGCTAAAATAGCGGCAGGTCCACCGATAGAACCAAGATAGAAACCACCATATTTCTTACATGCATCCGTAACTTGCTGGCTACGGTTACCTTTAGCAAGCATAATCATACTTCCACCGTGGCTCTGGAAGAGATCCACATAAGGATCCATACGTCCGGCAGTGGTCGGTCCCATAGAACCACAAGCCATACCTTGCGGAGTTTTGGCAGGACCGGCATAATAGATAGGATGATCTTTGATATATTGCGGCAAATCTTCACCACGGTCCAAACGCTCTTTCAGCTTAGCATGAGCAATATCACGACCTACAATAATGGTACCATTCAATGACAAACGGGTAGAAACCGGATATTTAGTCAATTCTTTCAGAATATCTTTCATCGGTTGGTTCAGGTTAATCTTAACAACATCACCCTCACCTGCCTTACGAAGTTCCTCCGGAATTAGTTCACCCGGATTACTATCCAGTTTCTCAATCCAAATACCTTCTTTATTGATTTTACATTTAATGTTACGGTCGGCAGAACAAGAAACGCCCAAACCTACCGGACAAGAAGCACCATGACGCGGCAAACGGATAATACGTATATCGTGAGCTAAGTACTTACCACCGAATTGTGCACCAAGACCAATCTTGTGAGCCTCCTCCAATACCTTCTTTTCCAGTTCAATGTCACGGAAAGCACGTCCGAATTCATTACCGGTAGTAGGCAGATTGTCATAGAAATGCGTAGATGCCAATTTCACAGTCAGCAAATTCTTTTCGGCAGAAGTACCTCCGATGACAAAAGCGATGTGATAAGGAGGACACGCAGCCGTACCCAACGTTTTCATCTTTTCTACGAGGAAAGGAACAAGTGTGCCTGGATTCAGGATAGCTTTTGTTTCCTGATAAAGATAAGTCTTATTGGCTGACCCCCCGCCTTTGGTTACACAAAGGAATTCATACTCCATACCTTCGGTAGCTTCAATATCAATCTGCGCCGGAAGGTTACACTTCGTATTAACTTCATCATACATAGTCAAAGGAGCATTCTGCGAATAACGCAGATTTTCTTCTGTATATGTTTTGTAAACACCCAGCGAAAGAGCCTCTTCGTCACAATAACCTGTCCATACTTGCTGTCCTTTTTCGCCGTGGATAATCGCAGTACCGGTATCTTGGCAGAAAGGAAGTACGCCTTTGGAGGCCACTTCTGCATTACGCAAGAAAGTCAACGCCACATACTTATCGTTATCGCTTGCTTCGGGGTCACTCAAAATTTTAGCAACCTGCTCGTTGTGAGAACGACGCAACATAAACGAAACGTCACGAAAAGCCGCATTAGCCATTGCAGTCAAACCTTCTTTCTCAATCTTCAAAATAGGATTTCCTTCAAACTCGCCTACTGACACATAGTCTTTCGTAAGCAGATAATACTCAGTCGTATCTTTCCCCTTTTCAAACATGGGTTGATACTTGAACGGAGGTGTTGTTGCCATAATTACTTGTTCATTTAATGTTTAAAAGTGATTCGTGTAGCAAAGGTAACAACTATTATTGAAATATTTCTTTAATTAGTCTGAAAACTTACCTTCTTCATTCGTCCTATCAACTCATCTCCAAGCTCTGTCTTTACCTCAATATGTTTCAAAACAGCCGTGACGAACGGATTACTTTCAAAATCGCCACGCACTTGTTCAAAATCCAGTTCTTTCTCTACTCGAGAACCATCGGCTCCGAAACCAGTCATAGAAGCCAAGGAAAATTCTTTCTTAGCATCCTCGTAAACCATACGATCAAGGCCAACAACAGATTCTTTCCATTTTTCTACAATATGAATAATGTCTTCAGAAGTTATATTTTCAGGATTGATACCGTAATATTCTTCCAGTTTCTCGTAAGCCCATGTCCATTCGTAAGTATAATAGTTCCGGTGCATCCGTTCAAACTCGGCATTAATATACTTTAAACGATTTACCACACCTGTTTCAATACCCTCTATTAAAGCATCTATCTCACTTTTGGGAGCAATCAAACCGGATATATCGACCCATTCACCACTACCAATAGATGTGTCGGGTTTCAACCGGGCACGAATTTCATCATCGCTCAAGAAATTGATACCTTCCAAACGCTTGATAATGGAATTACCCAGGAATTTATGAATAGCAATTTCATAGAAACCAATACCTTTTACCAAAGCCGAGTTACGGATTTTCGCACTGTGAAAAGAGTAGATGTCAGAAAGTTCACCGGAAGCATGACGGAGATTTATCAAAGTCTCCCGCCCCTTAAACATCTTCTGTACGGTGTAAGGACTGAGAAGATTATAATTGATAAAATCCAATTTGTTAATATCGGTACGTTTGTCACGTTTCGGCCATTTCTGCGCATCACGGATCGTACCGACGCTACGTAAGTTGACACCTGGTACAAGATAAGTAGTATTATTCTGCTCTATCAGATAAGAAAAGGGGAGATTAGAAGTATCGGAATGGTTGACGTGACGTCCCATAACGAGAGAAAAGGCCCCTACCCTAGCAGGCCATAGGATATAAGAATCGGAAGTAGTCTTGGCACCACGTTCCAATGTACCCTGATGGATAGGACCAAGTTTATACATGTGATTACTCTGGTTAGACCCCGAACCTGCATTCATAAATGAGAACATACCGGCTATCAAAAGAGTAGATTTGTGATGCGTCACGGTATAAGGGCCAGCAAAGATAGCACATGCTTCACCGTTCTCTCCTTGGCAGTTACTGAAAAACAAAGAATCGGAAGCGGAATAGTTATGTCCCAATTTACAAGCTTGCCCCACAAAGCAACGACTCAACATCGCGCCATCATCTACATGCGAACCGGAGGAAATAATAAAATCATCGCAGATAACGCCATGACCGATATGCACAGGAGCGACCTCATTACTATTAATACTTCCGTTGTACAAACGGCACGTACCACAGATACGGCAATAATCACCAATACGCACATTCTTAATAGAACCAGTATTGAGTATCATTACATGATTACCGATAGAACCGACATCAGAAGCATGTTTGTTGGAATAAAAATCCGTAATTTCCTTCATCCGGGCAATGAGTTCAGGACGATGGCGATAAAGCGCCATGATATAAGCTTGGTGGGCAGATAACTTGTCATTGATGAGTACCTCACGTCCCCCTGTCTCGTTCAAAACAGAAACCTCTACTCCATTACCGAACTTGGAAAGACCGTCAACCAAAATAATATCTACATTCTCAATGAAAGTGTCATGTCCAATCTCATAGTTGGCAATATAGTTCTGGATGTTTTCAATACAGCAATTGTCACCTACCGTCACATTGTGAAGTGTGACATGTCGCAACCCGGAATGTTTCTTAATTCCTCCCGGCAAAGTAAAACTCGACTGAAAAACTCCTAAACGTACCTCCCCTGAGAAACGGGTATGATGTACAAATTCCGTTGTAAAACCTTCTGCAACGGTTACTTTCTCCCAATCGTCAGCCAAACACGACTGACTCTTTAACCGGAGCACTTCATCTTCGGTCAAGTTTCTGTAATTCATAATCCTTATCAGTTTTGAAAATTATTCCTCACCATCTTCGTAAGTCTGATAAAGAAAATCGTTATAAGGATACTTCTGTACGTGCAATTCTTTGACACGTTGATAAACCACACTCTTCAGCTCCTCCAGATTAATCTTTTCGCGGGCAGAAATAAAGAGACAATTATCCTCCATTTTTGCCATCCACGTCTTCATCAGTTCTTCGAGTGTTAAGTTTTCTTTGGTTCTGGGGGTAAGGTCATCGACTGCTTTCTCTATATAAGTATAAGCATCTATCTTATTGAATACAAGCACCATGGGTTTACCGGATGCACCGATATCGGCCAATGTCTTGTTTACCACTTCTATCTGTTCTTCAAAATCAGGATGAGAAATATCAACAACATGCAATAACAAGTCGGCCTCACGTACCTCATCCAAAGTAGATTTAAAAGAATCTACCAGATCAGTTGGCAACTTACGGATAAAACCTACCGTATCGGACAACAAGAAAGGTAAATTCTCGATAATAACCTTGCGCACCGTAGTGTCCAACGTTGCAAACAACTTGTTTTCTGCAAAAACTTCGCTCTTGGAAAGCAAGGTCATCAAAGTGGATTTTCCCACATTGGTATATCCTACTAAAGCAACGCGAATCAGACGCCCACGATTTTTACGCTGGGTAGACTTCTGCTTGTCAATTTCAGCCAAACGTTCTTTCAGTAATGCCATACGGTTCAAGATGATACGACGGTCCATTTCCAACTGTGTCTCACCCGGACCACGCAAACCAACAGAACCTTTTCCTCCACCAGCACCAGAGCCACCACCCTGGCGTTCCAAGTGAGTCCACAGGCGTTGCAAACGGGGAAGCATATACTTATATTGTGCCAGCTCCACCTGCGTTTTAGCATTGGCAGTCTGTGCACGCATCGCAAAAATATCAAGAATAAGTGAAGTACGATCCAATATTTTGATTTTCAATTCCGCTTCAATGTTACGTATCTGTTTCGCCGATAGTTCATCATCGAAAATCACCATACCTACTTCACGCTCAGCTTCTTCTTCGTTATGGATATATTCTTTTATTTCTTCCAGCTTACCCTTACCGACATATGTCACAGAGTTTGCCTGATCTAACTTCTGAGTAAATTTTTTCACTACTTCCGCCCCGGCTGTCTCAGCCAAGAATGCCAGTTCGTCGAGATATTCGTTCGTCTTACGCTCATCTTGAGTCTTCGTGATAAGACCAACCAATACCGCAGTTTCAACCTGTACCTCGGAAATTATAAATTCTTTCATTGCCATATTCTGTCCTTATACCTTATTATATAATCACACTCCGGCTCTGACCGGAACAATTGACATATAAATGGGAGTTTAGCTGGGCTAAATTATCATTTATATGGCGACAAATATAGTGAAAAAGAAAGCATAAATAAAAGGTTCCTACTAAAAATCCCCCTGTCACTGAAGTACACTTCAAAAGTTTTGTGTCTAACTTTTGAGATATAGTTCAGTACAGGGGGATTTTATATCTAATCGATATTCAATCAAACATTATCTTACTTATCTAGCGGAAATGAGATTTGTGCAGCAAACAACGTCATACTATTTGTAGGATTGGCATCTTCGGTTAAAGTAATATAACTCGGATTTTTTATATCGTCCGTAGTCAATGTAAACAAACGTGCACTACTGTAACCAAACGGTACCAAAGCATTGTACATACCTTCATTATGATACCATACCCCATTACCTTCACCGGTCAGAGCACATTGTAATGCTATCTGGTTATCGCCAACCAATTGGTAGTTAAAATGCAGCACACCACCATAGCCACTACTGATAAAGTTAAAACCAAATGTACCTGTTTCAGAGAGCATAGTACCCATAAAAGCATATTGCAGAACCTCGCCTAATCCATCTTCCATTTCTTTCACCTTATCAAAATAAGGTTTGGCGTATTCACCCAACTGGCTGTAAGCGATAAACCAATCACCTTCTACAAACAATTCATTTACCGTAGGTGGTATTTTAATCATAGTAACACCAGAAGTAGAAGAAGTGAAAGCATCAGTCGATACATCATAAATCAAATCTGCAAATTCAGTACCATTCACAGTTATGGGAGCATAGAATTTCATACCAGTAGGGGTCACAATATAAGATACCTTTTGCGATACCGTTTCATCATTCACCTCATAGCTCAATGACAAAGTACGTTGTGATCTGCGTACAAATATCTCCATACCATCTACCGTCATCGTGAACTTATTGCTGAACATAGCTATTTCCACCGTTTGGATTTCTGTAATATAATCTTCCCAGTTACCACTAACCGGAGTCATCACAGCTACATTACCACTCTTCTTACCTTTCAATACCACTTTTTCTTGAGTAGCTTCCAGTATCAAGAAGTCATAGTCACCTTCCATTCCATATCCGGGACCTCCCAACCCCGATGGATCGTCAGGATCAGAATAAAAATGAAAAATTTCATTGTAAGTATCAAAAGAAAGCATTACGCCTGCACTCTGCTTCACAGAATAGAGACTGGTAGCCACATCGGTTGCCTCATAAACATCACTCGATACGCTAACCTTACCATTTTTTTCAAATTTCACCAATGTATTGTAACCGCCATACTTTTGCTGCATTTCAGGATAATACTCCATCAGCCATCCGTTTTCGGCTCCGGTCAATATATCCGTATAAGCTTTGATTGTCGCATCGGCACGGTCGGCAGATGAAGAGTCAAACAAATCTTCTTCCTCGTGAGTACATGCAGACGCCATCATGACCGCAACCAAACAAAATAGATAGTATATTTTCTTCATAATCGTATCCATTAATTAAGTGTTGATAAATCCATGTCCAAGACCTCTTGTGAACGACGCTGTACTACGGTACGAAGCTCATCCAAATCAATCTCCCATGTAGTTTTCATGTAATCTTTCACAATAGCCAGCTTTTGATCTATGATCTCACGTCCATAATCGTTTGCCAAGCTAACCAACGCATCCCAATATTCCGCCGTATGAGTAACATAAATAGAAATGAACTCTACAAAATCTTCTTGTGGTTCAGAACTACCGTAAGAAGAAATAAATCCCATATTAAGTGCGGCAGGAGAAATCTTTCCCAACTGTGGGTGTACCACTTCTTCTACATTCACCCAACTCCCAGCCTGATAGTTACTGGCGGATATAGTACCGAAATCGGTAGAATATTCCTTAGTTTGATGCAGAATATGTGCAAACTCATGGTGCATAGTCTTGAAATACCAATAATTCAGTTCATCAATGTCTATATTGTCCAAATCAATGGCATTTACATTATAAAGTGTAATCTTAAGACCACCTTCTGCTGTACCCAATACAACTTCTCCTTTACTGTTATAAGCCGGTGAACCTATCAACTGTATTATTTTAGGGCAATAAGTACGAATAAAATGTGGTCCTGCCAGTTCTTCGTAAGCATCAAGCCACAAAAACTTCACCATCTTAGCCAGTGCTACTGATTTATCATAATCGGCAGGGACAAGATTATACCCCATATCCGTTTCTTTATCTTCCAGATGATACTTGAAATTGATATTGAAAGGTCCGGCATAGTTATTGAGCAACCATGAATCAAACTCATTCTGAACTCCGGTATCTTCCGTATCAAAGATACTGTTCGAATTCAAGTCATCTTCACTACACGCTCCTAACATAAGAGCAGTGAGTAACATAAATATCCATTTTATTTTTTTCATATTCGTTTCGTTTATAAAAGTCATTTATTACGTGGATTCGCTTCAAGTCCTGCACTTATCACATCAGCCGGTAATTGGAAGGCACGACGTGGATCATCAGCTTTCAAAACATCATTTACCTGTCCTTCGCGATTATGCGAAATTTCTATGCGATAACGCTTGATATCCTGCCAACGTAGTCCTTCATGTATAGTCTCGATACGACGTAAATGCAAAATACATTGTATCATTTCTTTCTGATCACCTTCAGCCAGCGTAAAGCCGATAGGATTTATCTCCTTCTTAATGGTACGTTCGCTATTGTCAAGTGGCATACACTTGATGGCCTTATAGAAATTCACGATTTCTTCCGTAGTCACTTGTAAAGGAGCATCACCGGGAGCCGGTTGATTAGGATCGGCAAACATACGAGTATGTGTAGAAAGCCATGAATTGATATCCGCAGTAGCCTCATTAAGCATTCCCTTCAGCGCATAAGCCTCAGCGCGGCAAAGCAAAGTTTCATCTGCGCTGAATGCTAAAATAACATTCTTACGATAACCAATTCCATTTACCTTATCAGTATAGAAGAAATAGCCACCCACTTTACCTACCGCAAATTTTTGGTCCATACCCCACACATTTTTAAAGGGTAACAACTGATAATGGTTTCCCCACATACCTATAGCTCGACCGGTTTCCGTCATGCAAAGATCTTTAGAATGACCATATCGAGTACCTATATCATAAGGTCCTCCCCAATATCCCCAAGAAGAGGTCACCGGAAGAAGTAACAAATTAGCAGGATCACTGGCATTGATATAAGCATCCACACGGTTATCCCAGTTAGGAGTACCGCTTTCTATCACAATACTATACCAGTTTTTCAACATTTTTTGCGGAACTGTACCCAATACTACATTGGCATATTTTATCACATTATCCAGATTTTTGTAGTACAGATTAAAACGTGCAGCAAATGAATAAGCAGCCTTTTTATTAAAATGATATTTAGGAACCTTATAAATTCCATCATTTACCAATGGAAGTGCCTCTTCTATATCTTTATTTATTTTGGCATAGAGCTCTTTCATATTACCCCTCTGATAGGCAGGAGCTACTTCTGTCTCAGGTTTATCAGAATAAGGTATTCCCAGATCCTGTTCGGCTGTTTCAGGATTATAAGGTAGGCAAAAAAGATTTGCTAACGCAAAATGTCCGTAAGCGCGACACATCAAAGCTTCACCGCGTTGTGCTTGCAAACTGGCCGGATTTCCCATCTCTTCAATTGCAGCCAAAGCCTGATTGGCAGATGCAATAGCATTATAACATGCATCCCAATAACTTTTGGGAGAATCATTACCGGTACTTGTAATATTTTTCCATAAATAGGCCTCTTCCTGTGCCTTATCTTCTATAGAATATCTGGAACCGTTATCCACGGCATTATCCGATGCCATTTCCGCCAACACCACATCCGTATTACCCGGATAGGCAGACACCAACAAACTGGTAATTTTACTTTCAGTGTTCACTTCGGCCCGATTGTCAGGCATCGTATCCAGAAAATCGGCACACGAAGCCAATGTTATAGCAGAGCCAATCAATATATATAGTAAACTGTTCTTTTTCATATCCTTCATATATTATTGTATTTTAAATGCCTAATCTTACAGTAAGTGTAAATTGTCTGGGGACAGGAGCAGCCACACCGCCGGTATTATAAAATTCCGGATCCTGACCGTTCAACTTATCATCAGCATAAATCAGGAAAAGATTTGTTGCCTGCAATTTCAGTGAAAGATCACTCACTTTCAGAGGTTTCAACCAATTTTTCGGGAAATCGTATGATAATGAGATTTCCTTCATACGGATAAAATCACCTTTTGCTACACGAGCGGTAGAATAATTGTAAGCATTATAGGCATAACGCAGATAATTATCATTGTTATTCATGCGTTTATCGGCAATGACCGGAATATTCGTAGTATTTTCATCACCGGCAACGGTCCAACGATTTTTAAATTCCTTGGGCATTGCATCAAGGTCGGAATAGCGATTACTAAACACAGGATCCAGACGGATAACATTACCAAACGAATAAGTCATAAATACATTCAGTTTAAAATTCTTATAACTGAATACATTACCGAAACTACCGGTAATTGTAGGGTCTGTCGGTCCTTCATAAACCAAGTGCCCCTTATTGTCACGTTCTTGGAAGTCAATATCACTTACGGTCAGTTCACCTTTTTCGTTAATAAAAGTAGGTAATCCTTCTTCATTCAACCCTTGAAAATCCATAGAGAAAAGTGAGCGTACCGGATATCCCGCCATAGTAAAACCAGTACCGGTAATCATATCGATAACACGTGCTGTAGATTCAAGATCAGTCACCTCATTCTTAGTTTTCGAGAAAATGAAGTCTGTATTCCACTTAAAATCTTTCGTTACGATATTACGGGTAGAAAGAGTCAATTCTACACCATGTGACTTCATACTAGCTACATTGGCATACTTCATGATCTGTCCACCTACTCCCATAGTATTAATAACACCTATCAAATCGTAATTATTACGTTTATACCAGTCAGCAGAAAGATTGATACGGTTATTCAAAAATCCTATTTCAGCACCAATATTCAATTCGTGTTTCTTTTCGTAAGTAAGTTCGCTATTCTCAAGATCATATATTTGCAACCCGGACTCATTAACACTAGTAAAAGGACGCCAAGGATTATAACTTTGAATTACAACTCTGGAATTAGTTACACTGGCAGGTCCCCGGTCAGCAGTTAGTGAATAAGAAGCCTTTAAAGTCAAATTAGACAATGCCGGGGTAAGGCTTTCAAAGAACTTTTCTTCGTGCATGTTCCATGCTGCAGACACGTTCCATGTAGGAAGCCAACGTGCGGAACGGCTCTTTCCTAACTTATTGGTTCCTTCGTAACGTACTGTACCATTCAACGTATACCTCCCTTGATATGAGTAAGTAGCAGTACCGAAAAATGACGCTGAACGGGTACGAGTCTCATCTACCGTATAATACTGTGAGTTTTCCTCATTACCTTGCTTGAAATACAAATAATCATAGGCAGGAAGCATACCCATCTCATACTGCATACCTACACCGTTGAACCAAGTTTTTTTACGGTCTACGGCATTGATTTCCATACCTCCGAAGAAATTGAAGATATGATCATCATTAAACACATCGTTATAGCTAGCTGTCGCACGGAAATCATAACTATTCATAGAATACTTTGTTTCACGGTAGAAGCCCCCGACCGGCAATACACTTACAGGTAGAGAGTTTACATTATCCGGGTCTGTATATAACCACGGGTTAGCATCTCTCATAGTCGCATCATCCATAGCACGGAATGCCCAGGCTTGATTGGAATAATCTTTGATTTCATGACTTTGTGTAGTAGTTGAATATTTATAAGCACCCAATGCTGCAAGTTCCAATTTTCTAAAAGGTTTCCACTTTAATTCACCCTGAAATTTCAAGTCCACTACATCCAAACTCATATTGTTATTCTCCAACTCATTAAGAATATTGAAAGGAGCATAATTACGAACATAATATTCATTGGCATCTAACGCACGCGATGTATTCAGAGCATAAGAGTAAGGATTAATATCAAAATCACGTCTCACTTCACCAGAAACCACATCCAAACTTTGGCTTAAAGTACCAGGAGCCTTTTGCTTACGATATGAACCGTTACCAATCAAATTCAAAGACAAATGTCTGGAGATATTATATAATGCATTGATATTTGCAGTATAACGACTTACTTCACTTTGTTTATACCAGCCCGGATCGTTCATCACACTTAATGAAGTGTAATAAGAAGCCTTATCCGTACCGGAAGACATGCTTATAGCATGATTTTGAGAAACAGAATTATTAAACAATACATCAAACCAATCAGTATTTCTATATTCAGCAGCCTGTAGGTAGGCGTTACGTGCAGCAACCGTATTCGCCAAAGCATATTTTCCAGTTATGGGATCATATGTGTTGAGTAAGTGATACATTTTACCATATACACCACTATCTGATGCACGATAAGTTTCCGCCAAATTTAAATATCCTCCTCTTTCCATTTCGCGATAGACACTCATCTGTTCCTGCGAATTCATAATGTTGTAATTGCGATAGCTAGGTTTCATACGGAGAGAAAATTCACCCGTATAGCTTATTTTATTACTACCTGCCTTACCCTTTTTAGTAGTAACTACAATCACACCCGCCATAGCACGTGCACCATAAATAGATGTAGCAGAACCGTCCTTCAAAATTTGAAAGCTTTCGATATCATCAGCATTTAAACCGGCAATGGCAGAAGAAATTAATGTTTCAGCATCACCTGAAGACAATGCATCGGCATCTACTTCAGTAACATCTTCCATAATAACTCCGTCTACAACCCATAGTGGTTTAGAACTACCATATATAGAAGTAGCACCACGTACACGGATTTTGGGAGCTGTACCAAATGTTCCGGACACATTCTGCACGGATACACCGGCTGCACGACCTTCCAATGCACGACTGATTTCAGCGATACCGTCCAGCTTTACATTATCAGCAGCCAATTTGGTAGCAGCTCCGGTGAACAATCTCTTGTCCATCTTTTGCATACCAGTGACAACAACCTCATCAAGTACTTCACTATCAGCCTTTAAAGTAACTTTCACATGAGGTTTTATTGCTACTTCCAGTGTCTGCATACCAACATACGAAACACGCAAAGTCTTCGCAGAACT